>JBHYFN010000051.1:0-26646 GCA_051859505.1 Paracoccaceae bacterium | reverse complement strand
GGGGGCCGCGCCCAGAAGGATCAGCCCCGCGATATATTGCCCCGCATCCGCCGGGTCGATCAGGTCCGCAAAGACATGGTGGAAAAACAGCACGCCCAAAGCGGCCATGGTAAAGGGCTTGATCAGCCAGTTGACCGTCAGCGTGATGATCAGGCCCTTGGGCCTTTTGCCCACGTCCTTCAGCGCGCGGAAATCCACCGCGACCATCATCGGATAGACCATCGCCCAGATCAGCACCGCGACGACAAGGTTGACCGAGGCATATTCCAGCCCCGCCATCGCGCCCACCAGCCCCGGCGCAAGATTGCCCAGAAGGATGCCCGCGACGATGCAGAGAAAGACCCAGAGGGTCAGGTAGCGTTCGAAGACCGACATTCGATCAGTGCTCGACCACCCCGCGCAGCCGCTCCGACCGCCGCCGCAAAAGCTCGAGCGAGATCAGGAACAGGACCGACACAAGGATCAGCAGCGTCGCCACGGCAAGGATCGTCGGGTTGATCTGCTCGCGCAGCCCCGCGAACATCTGGCGCGGGATCGTCCGCTGGCCGGGGCCGGCAAGGAAGATGACGATCACCACCTCGTCGAAAGAGGTGACGAAGGCAAAGAGCGCGCCCGAGATCACGCCGGGCCGGATCAGCGGCACGGTGATGTCCATGAAGGCCCGAACGGGCGGCGCGCCAAGGCCCTGACCGGCCTGATAGAGCGACCGGTCAAAGCCCGCGAGCGTGGCCGTGACCGAGATCATCACGAAGGGGATGCCAAGGGCGGCATGGGCCATGATGATGCCGAAATAGGTGCCGGCAAGGTTGTAGCGGGTGTAGAAGAAGAACATCCCCGCCGCCATGATGATGACCGGCACGATCATCGGCGACAGCATCAGCGCCATGATCAGCCGTTTCGCGGGCATGTAGGGGCTGGTCATCCCCACGGCGGCCAGCGTGCCCAGGGTGGTGGCGATGATCGTGGCGGCGATGCCGATGACAAAGCTGTTGCGGATCGCCAGCATCCAGTTGGGGTTGTTGACGATCTCGGCATACCAGCGGAGCGAATAGGCCTCGGGGTCAAGCCGCAGCATCCCGGCGGTGAAGGAGAAGAACGGTTCGGTATTGAACGAGAGCGGCACGATCACGAGGATCGGCAGGATCAGGAAGAACAGCACCAGCCGCGCGAAACCCGACAGGGCCAGCGCGCCGGCCTTGTGCCAGAAGGTGAAATAGGCGGGCCATTCGCGGAACATCTGCCTACCCCAGCTTGATGTTGGCCGACCCGAAGAGCCGGTCGAAGACGTAGTAAAGCACCAGGATCAGCGCCAGCAGCAGCGATCCCAGCGCCGCCGCCAGCCCCCAGTTGTTCGACTGCTGCATGTGGAAGGCGATGATGTTCGAGATCATCTGCCCCTGCGTCCCCCCCACCAGCGCGGGCGTGATGTAATACCCGACCGAGATGATGAAGACGAGAAGCGCCCCCGCCGAAAGCCCCGGCAGCGTGTTGGGCAGATAGACCGACCAGAAGGCCCGCAAGGGCATCGCCCCCATCGACATGGCGGCCCGCATGAAGCTTGGGTCGATCCCCTTCATCACCGAGTAAAGCGGCAGGATCATGAAGGGCAGAAGGATATGGGTCATCGCCACGATGGTGGAAAACTCGGTGTAAAGCATCTCGATCGGCGTCGCCCGCAGGCCCGTCGCCATCAGCGTGGAGTTGATCACGCCGTTCGTCTGCAACAGCGCGATCCAGGCCGTGGTGCGCACCAGAAGCGAGGTCCAGAACGGCAGCAGGACGAATATGATCAGGATATTCGCCTTCCGGCTGGGCAGATGCGCCAGGTAGAAGGCCAGCGGATAGCCAAGGATCAGCGTCATCACCGTGATGATCAGCGCCATCTTCAGCGTCTTGAGATAGAGCTTGATATAGATCCGCGCGCTTTCGCGTTGCTGGATCCGGCCCTCCTCCCCGCGTTCAAGGTCCAGCGCGGTCAGGAAAAAGCGGTCGGTATAGACCCGCCCCGATTCCTGCAGCGCCCGCCAGATCGCGCCCTCGCCCCAGCCGGGGTTGATGCCGGTCAGGATCGCGGCACCCTCGGCGGCAAGCTCTTCGGCCTCGAACCCGCCAAGGGCGCGGCCGGTGCTCTGGATCAGGCTGGAAGAGCCGGGAAGGATGCGGTTGATCTCTTCCGCCAGACGGCCGGATTCGCGCGCGGAGAAAAGGGTCTGCAACTCGCCGGCAAAGGCGGCGATGGCCTCGGGCGGGGGCAGGTCCTGCCCGTCCCAATCGGCCAGCGCCTCTTGGGTGATCGGGATCAGCCCCGCGGCGGTGGGGCTGTGGACGGACCGGAACAGCATCGTGGCGATGGGGGCCACGAAGGCGAACAGCAGGAACACCAGAAGCGGCGACACAAGCAGGAAGGCCATCAGGCGATTGCGGCGCAATTCGCGCCGGGCATTGCCCTTTTCGGCTTCCGACAATTCGATGTCGCCGGTTGCGGTGATCCTTGGGCCGGTCAGTGCCGCCATGCGTCAGGCTCCGAAGCGAAAGGGGGGCGGCGCGCACCGCCCCCCGATATGTCAGCGCGTTACTGCAGCAGCCATTCGTTGAACCGCTCGCCCAGCGTCTCGCCATAGTCGGCCCAGAAGATGCCATCGGCCTTCAGGCCAAGGTCAAGGTGGCTTGAGGGCAGGTTCGGCACGACCGCCGGATCAACAAGCGGGCCCGAGGATTGCCGGGTCGGGCCATAGGCCACGTCCTGCATGCCGGCCAGCGGCACGGTGCCGGTGGCGAACTTGATGAACTCGAGCGCGAGGTCCACGTTCTCGCTGCCGCGCACGATCGACCAGACGTCAAGGTCAAAGACCTGACCGTCCCAGACGATCTCGAACGGGCGGCCGTCGCTGACGATGGCGTCGAAGATGCGCCCGTTGGCCGATTGCGCGATGGCGGCACCGCCGTCGTTAAGCAGTTGCGGCGCCTGGCTCCAGCTGTCGAACCAGACGATGCTGTCGCGGATCTCGTCCAGCTTGGCAAAGGCGCGGTCCTGGCCTTCGGTCGTGGCAAGCAGGTCATAGACCTCGTCCATCGGCACGCCGTCGGCGATCAGCGCCCATTCCATGTTCACCTGCGGCCGCTTGCGGAAGGCGCGCGGGCCGGGGAAGGCTTCAAGGTCGAAAAGGTCGGCCACGGTCGAGGGGCCATCCTCGCCGAACACGTCCGAGTTATAGGCGAAGATCGTCGACCAGAAGATCACGCCCACGCCGCATTCGTTCGCCAGCGCCTCGGGGTAGAAATCCTCAAGCGCAGGCGTGCCGTCGTCACCGGCGGGCAGGATGTCATGCGGGATCACTTCCAGAAGGCCCTCGGCGCAGGCGCGCTCAAGGTCGATCACCTCGATATCGACCACGTCCCACAGGATGTTGCCGGCCTCGACCTGTGCCTTGATCTCGGCGATGCCGCCCGAATAATCCTCGAACAGGATGTTGACGCCCGTCTCGGCCATGAACGGGTCGATCATGTGCTCGCGCTGTGCGGCGCCATAGGCGCCACCGAAGGACACGACAGTCAGCTCCTGCGCGGCCAGCGGGGCGGCAAGGGCCACCATCGCCGTCGCGGTTGCCAGTTTTCCGGCCAGTTTCATTGGTCTTCTCCTCTGTTGTGCGAACGCCTTTTGCGGGCGCTCTCTTGGGGTCAGGCCCCGGTTTCCTGAACCGCCTTGTGCGGGGCAAAGGCAGAGCAGTCTCTGGTCGAGGCGACAAGCGTCACCTCCTGTCCGTCCGCGAATTCCGGCGCGGCAAGATCGTTCAGCGCCTTCACGACGATTTCCGTCCCGTCGGGCAGGACAAAGAAATAGCGGATGAAATCGCCGACATAGAGCCTTGTCGTGAACTTCGCCGTCAGCTGCGTGTCGAAGGCATGGTCCGAGGGCATGATGAACAGCTTTTCCGGCCGGACCGAGACCGAGCATTTCATCCCCACCGTCACCGCATCCCCCCGCCGCGCGGTGATCACATCGCCCGAGGAAATCTGCACCCGCGCCACATCCCCCTCGACCTCGACCAGCGTGCCGGGCAGAAAGTTGTTCTCGCCGATGAAATCCGCGACAAAGCCGTTGTTGGGGGCCTCGTACAGCACCTCGGGCGCGTCGCATTGCTGGACCACGCCTTCGTTGAAGACGGCGATCCGGTTCGACATGGTCAGCGCCTCGGTCTGGTCATGCGTCACATAGATCACGGTGAACCCAAGCTGCTGGTGCAGGCGCGTGATCTCAAGCTGCATCTGTTCGCGCAGCTTCTTGTCCAGCGCGCCAAGCGGTTCGTCCATCAACACAAGCCGCGGCGAAAAGATCAGCGCGCGGGCCAGGGCCACCCGCTGCCGCTGCCCGCCCGAAAGCTGCGCGGGCGTGCGGGTGCCGAAGGCGCCAAGCTCCACAAGGTCAAGATATTCCTGCACCTTGCGCTTGACCTCGTCGCCCGGGCGTTTGCGGAGCTTCAGCGGATAGGCAAGGTTTTCGGCAATCGTCATATGGGGGAACAGGGCGTAGTTCTGGAACACCATCCCGATATCGCGCTTGTAGGGCGCGGTGCGGGCGATGGATGTGCCGTCCAGCCGGATATCGCCGCTGGTCACGCTCTCGAACCCTGCCAGCATCATCAGCACGGTGGACTTGCCCGACCCCGAGGGGCCCAGCAGGGTGACGAATTCCCCCCGATCGACGCTCAGGTTGAAATCGCGAACGACAAGCGTTTTCTGGTCATAGCTCTTCTGGACCTTGGTGAATGTCAGGAATCCCTGGTCCGTCTCGGCCGCCATGCATCCGCCCTGTCGCTGTTGGTCCGGCCCGGTCTTTCCGCCGGGCGCGGCATTCGCAAGATGTAATCGGCTTGATCCCGGCGCTTCAACCGGATTCGTCTGATCGTGGACCAGAAAACGGGCAGATGCCCTAACCTTGGTCGGTCAGCCGCACATAGATCGCCGTCATCGCAAGGATGATCGCGCCATAAAGCACCCGCCGCGCCCCCTCGGGCATCTGCAACAGCGTAAGCAGCGTGCCCAGCACCGTGAGGATCAGCGCCCCCACGATGGTGCCGCCATAGCCGCCCCGCCCGCCAAAGATCGAGGTGCCCCCCACCACCGCCGCCGCCACCGAAGGCAGGACAAGCTGGTTGGCCAGCGACAAGGACGGCGCCCGGATCATGCCGACATACAAAAGCCCCGCCACCCCCGCGATCACCGCGACCAGCACGTAAAGCGCCATCAGCACCTGCCAGGACCGCACGCCCGACAGCTTCGACGCCTTCTCGTTCGATCCCAGCGCATAAAGCAGCCGGCCAAAGCCGGTGCGCGACTGCGCCCAGAGGATCAGCACGGCGAAGGGCAGGAAGACGATCATCGCATTGGGAATGATCCACCACCGCCCCGTGCCCAGCCAGGACAGGAACTCGGGCACGGTCGATCCGCTGGCGATGACGAAGCGCTGATAGACCTGCAAACAGCCCGTCGCGATCAACCCGCTGCCCAGCGTCATGATCAGGGGATGCACCCGGAAAAAGGCCACGCCCACCCCGTTCAGCACCCCCACCAGGATCGCCGCCGTCATCGCAAAGGTGATCGCCAGCCCCGGCCCCACCAACGGCACCTGCGTCGCCATCACGAAAGAGGCGACGGTGGCGACGATGCCGGCCGAAAGGTCGATCCCGCCGGTCAGCATGGTCAGCGTCTGGCAGGCGGCCAGCATCGCCAGCGGGATGGCGAACTTGATCGTATTGGCGATCCAGCGTTCGTTGACGATGCCCGGGCGCTGGTATTCCAGCACCGCGACCAGCGCGATCAGCAGCACGATCAGCGGGATCACCGGATTGTCGCGCAGGAAATGGCCCACCCGGCGCAGGATCGGAGTCTCGGTCACGGTCGTGGTCATGCGCGTCGTCCCCTCATGGCCAGAAGCCCGCCCAGCATCACGACCACCACCATGATCGTGCCCTCGATGATGGCCGAGACATTGGGATCCACCGACAGAAGCGTCAGGTCCATCCGCAGGATCCGCAGGATGAAGACCGCGATGATCGGCCCCAGAAGCCCGCCGACGCCTCCGCCCAGCACAACGCCGCCCAGCACCACGGCGGCCACGCTCGCCATGAGGTAAGGGCCGGGGATCGGCTCTCCGATCCCGGTCGACAGCGTCAGTGACAGCCCGCCAAGGGCTGCGAACAGCCCGCAAAACGCATAGGCCACGATCCGCGTCAGCCCGATCGGCACGCCCGACCGGAAGGCCGCCAGCGGGTCGCTGCCCACCGCATAGATCCACAGGCCCAGCTTCGAGCGGGACAGCGGCACCCAGACGACGGCAAGGCAGACCACCAGCACGACCAGCGATTTCGGGATGTAGGCGGTGATCGCCTCGGGCAGGAACGGCACCGAGACGGGGCCGGTGATCAGCGCCCGAAGCGCGGGCGCGGCCGATCCGCCCGGCGCGCTCAGGATCAGAAGCGCGACCCCCTCCCAGACAAAGAGCATGGCCAGCGTCACCACGATATCGGGCACTTTCGTCACCACGATCAGCGCCCCGTTGATCGCCCCCATGACAAGGCCAAGCGCCAGAACGGCGAGGATCACCAGAAGCGACCCTTCATTGCCAAGCGCCTGCATCAGCGCGGCCGAAGCCACCCCCGCCACCGCCATCATCGAGGCGACGGACAGGTCGATCCCCCCCACGATCACGACAATCGCCATGCCGGCCGTGGCAAAGGCAAAGGGCAGCGCCGCGCGCGACAGGGCGTCGATGCCCGAGGCGCCGAAATTCGGCTGGATCACCTTGGTCAGCACGAACAGCAGCACCATCAGCGCCACAAGCCCCAGAACCCAGCCGTTCTTTTGCAGAAGCCGGATCATGACGCGGCCTCCAGCCTGTCCTTTTCGGTCAGCCCATAGGCCGCGCGCAACAGCAGCTGGTGATCGGCGACCTGCGTGTCGATCTCGTCCACCACGCGGCCGTTGAAGATCACGATGGCGCGGTCGCAGGCCTGCAACACCTCGTCCAGTTCCGAGGTATAGAACAGCACCGCCGCCCCCTGATCCGACAATTCCCGTACAAGGCCATAGATCTGCCGCTTGGTGCGCACGTCGATCCCCCGCGTCGGATCGAACAGGAGAAGCGTATCCACCCCCGTCGCCACCCAGCGCCCGATCGTCACCTTCTGCTGGTTGCCGCCCGACAGCTTGCGCACCTCGCCTTGCGCGCGGGTGTCGATCTGCAGCTTCTCGATGGCGGCCTTCACGCGGGCGGCCTCGTCCTTCATGCGGATCGGGCCCCAGGTGCCGGGCCGCGCCAGCAGCGGCAGCGCGATATTCTCGCGCACCGAGCGCGCCATCAAAAGCCCCTGCGAGCGGTCGCCCGGCACATAGGTCAGGCCGGCGGCGATGGCATCGGCGGGATGGCCGAACCGGGCGGGCGCACCGTCAAGCGCCACCTCGCCGCCCTCGGGCTTGCGGAACCCGGCCAGCACGTCGAACAGCTCGTCCTGCCCCTGCCCTTCCAGCGACACGACGCCCAGAACCTCGCCCCGGTGCAGATCGAACGAAACGTCGCGCAGCTTCGTCCCCGCCTTCAGGCCCCGCACCGCCACCCGCGGCGTGCCGTCCCGCGCCACGGCGCGCGGCTCGACCCGGCGCCCCTCGCCCAGGGTCTGGCCCAGCATCAGCTCGACGATCCGCTCCTCGACGCCGGGTTCGATGGGCAGATCGCCCACGGTATGACCATCGCGCAGCACCGTGGCGCGGTCACAGATCCGGGCGATCTCGTTGAAACGGTGGGAAATGTAGATGACGGACCGGCCCGCATCCGCCTCGGCCCGGACGGTTTTCAGCACCCGATCCACCAGATCGGTGGGCAGGGCGGCGGTCATCTCGTCCAGCATCAGCACGTCAGGTTCGCTCGCCAGTGCGCGGGCCAGGTCAAGGATCCGCAGCGTCGCCAGCGGCAGCGCGCCGATCATGTCGTCCAGCCGCAGCCCCTCGATCCCAAGCTCCTGCACCCGCGCCATGAAAGGCTCGACCGGCGTGTCGCCCAGCCGCAGATTGGCGCGCACGTCCAGATCGGGGATCAGCGAGGGTTCCTGATAGACCGGCACCAGCCCCGCCGCCCGCGCCCGGCGCGGATTGCGAACCGACCGCAGCTCGCCGTTGATGCGGACATCGCCCCCGTCGCGGCGCAGCACGCCCGTCAGGATCTTGACCAGCGTGGATTTGCCCGCGCCATTGGCCCCCATCAGGGCCACGATCTCGCCCCGGCCCACGCGCAGCGAGGCATCCTCCAGCGCCCGAACCGCGCCAAAGGATTTCGAGACGCCAACGGCATCAAGAATGGGCATGTCCGCCGGCGCGTCACTCATCGGGCCGCTGCTTTCGGGAAACGGGCAAGGAACGGGCCCCCGGAACCTGTCCGGGGGCCCGCGCATCGTCAGGCCGGGGTTATTCGCCCGGGCCGCGGCAGGCGATGATCTCTTCCATGGAATAGGTCGTCCAGCCGTCGATCGAGACGCTGACCGGCCATTCCGGGTCGAGGTTGGGGTTCTGCGCTTCGGCGATCTGGGCGCGGCCTTCCTCGGTCGCGTTGGTCCAGAGCGCGGGATCGACCAGCACGATCCGGTCATCCGGCATCTCGCCCTGCAGGATCTGCAGCGCCAGCGTCATGCCCGCGCCACCGATCGACCCGGGGTTGGTGACGGCAGCACCGACCAGCCCGTCGACCGACGCCAGCTGGCCCACGAAACCGGCGTTGTCGGCACCCACGACCGGCACCAGCGGTTCGCCCGATTCCACCAGAGCATCGACGATCACGTTGTCGATGCCGCTGGTCCAGATGCCGTCAAACGGAATGCCGGTGGCGATGAAATCAAGGATCTGCTGCTTGCCCTGATCCTGCTGCCAGCCGGTAAAGACCTCATGCACCACGGTGATGCCCGGATGTTCTTCCAGCGCGCGCTGGAAGCCGGTGTTGCGGTCATCATCGGCCGAGGCACCGGCAGCACCGCGCATGTAGACGACCGAACCCTCGCCGATCTGCTCGAACAGCCACTTGGCGCCCAGATAGGCGTATTCTTCCTGGTTGTTCGACACGACAAAGGCCGACTCCTCGCTGACCGACTGGTCCACGGCGACGACGACGATACCGGCATCGGTCGCCTCCTTGATCGCGTCGTTCAGCGCGTCGGGGTTGGCGGGGTTCACCACGATGGCATCGACACCGGCCTGGATCAGGTTGCGCATGTCTTCCAGCTGGCCGGCCGCATCGGTGTTGCGATGCGCGATGTTCAGCGATGCCACAAGGCCCGAGTCAAGCGCCTGCGCCTTCATCGCGCAGATCATTTCCTCGCGCCAGCCATTGCCCTGCACGGTGTTGGAAATGCCGATGGTGAAATTCTCGGCCGAGGCGGCACCAGCGGCACCGATGGCCAGCGCCGCGACGGCGGCGGTCTGAAGCAGTCTATTCATCCGTTATCCTCCCAGTTGGTTTGGTCTTCGACTCACATCCTGCCCCTATTTCACGAAAGGAGCCAGCACATCCCGGGCCAGCGCGAAGCCGCGCTTCACCTTTTCGTCCGTGCCTTCGAAATCCCGGTCCTCATGCTCGATGATGACCGGGCCGTCATAGCCGGCGCGGTAAAGGTCGGCAAAGAACCGCGCCCAGTCCACATCGCCCAGCCCCGGCATCCGCGGCACCTGCCAGCCCATGCCGACCGACATGATGCCGTTCTCGTAAAGCCCGTCCCGGTCGATGGTCAGATCCTTGGCATGAACATGCACCATCCGCCCCCCGAATTCGCGGACAAAGCGCGACTGGTCGATCATCTGCCAGACAAGGTGCGAGGGGTCGTAGTTCATGCCGACCTTGTCGCCCCAGGTCTCGAAGATCCGCCGCCAGACCTTTGGCGCATAGGCGATGTTATGCCCGCCCGGCCATTCGTCATGGGAAAAGATCATCGGGCAGTTCTCGAAGGCAAGCGTCACGCCACTGTCCGCCGCATGGGCCACGATATCGGGAAAGATCTCCAGCGCGCGGGCCCAGTTCTCGTCCACGTTCAGCGCGCGGTCCCCGCCCATGAAGCTGTTGACGACCTTCACCCCCATCACGCCCGCCGCCGTGATGACCTTCTTCAGATGGCCGATCACCTGGTCCCGATGCGCGGCATCGGCATGCAGCGGGTTGGGATAATAACCAAGGCCCGAGATGCTGATGCCCCGCTCCGCCAGCGCCCCGGTGATCTCGTCGCCTTGCGCCTTGGTCAGCCCCTCCACGTCGATATGCGAGGTGCCGGCATAACGCCGCTTTTCCCCGCCCGAGGCGGGCCAGCAGGCGATCTCCATCGCGGTGAAACCCGCGCCGGATGCCCAGTCGGCCACCTCGAGCAGCGGCGTATCCGGGAAGGGGGCGGTCAGGATGCCAAGCTGCATCTGTCTCTCCTTGATCTAGGCGCCACCGACCCGGACCCAGCGCCCCTCACGGGCGCTTTCCAGAACGGCGTCGCAGAATTGCATCTCGTAATGGCCATCCTCGAAACTGGCCCATGTCGCCCCGTCGGACCGGCCCCCGGCGGCGATATCGGCATAGACCGCGCGGAAGAAGGCGTGGAAGCTGTCGGCAAACCCCTCGACATGCCCGCCCGGCAGGCTGGCCGCCGCCGCCCCCAGTGCGTTCATCGCGCCCGGATCGCGCTGCAGGATCTGGTTCGGCCCGTCCCGATGCCCCAGCCACAGGTGATCCGGCGTCTCGGAATGCCACGCGGCGGAACCCTTGGCCCCCGCAATATCCCAGGTCAGCGCATTCTTGCGCCCGTGGCTGACCTGAGAGGTCGACATCATCCCCTTCGCCCCGTTCGCATAGCGGATCAGGATCTGCGCCGCGTCATCCGTCTCGATCCTTTGCGGCACGGTCCCCGCCGCGCCCGCGCTTGCGAAGGTCTCGACCGGGCCGGTGGGCTTTTGCCGTTCGGGGATGAAGGTCGTGAGTTCCGCCAGAACCTCGACCGCCTTCTGCCCGGTGATGAAGCTCGTCAGGTCCACCCAATGCGTGCCGATATCCCCGACCGAGCGCAGCGCCCCGCCAGCCTCGACCTCCAGCCGCCAGTTCCAGTCGGTCTCTTTCGCCAGCCAGTCCTGATGATACTGCCCGGTGACAAGCCGGATCTCTCCCAGCGCGCCCTCGGCCACCATGCCGCGGGCCTGCTGGTTCAGCGGATAGAAGCGGATGTTGTAGCAGACCGCCGCCACCTTGCCGCTGGCGCGGGCAAGCTCCACCATCTCGGCCGATTGCGTGGCGGTCATGGCCAGCGGCTTTTCGCAGATCACATGGCGGCCGGCGGCAAGGATCTGCTTCACCTGCGGATAATGCGCATGGTTGGGCGAGGTGACATGCACCACCTGCACCGCCGGATCGCCGAGCAGTTCCTCCAGCGAGGCATAGCCCTTCGCCACCCCCAGCGCCGCCGCCCGCTCGGCACTCCGCCCCGCGTCCGAGCCCAGGACGCCGGTGACATGCACCCCCAGCCGCCTGAGCGCGCCCAGATGGACGGTGCCGATGAACCCCGTCCCGATGACCGCAGCACCGATGCCGTTCAAAGCCGTCATCCGATCCCCCTCAGAGCCTTGTCATACAACGGAATAGCCCCCGTCAACCGAAAGGCATGTCCCCGTCACGAACCCCGCCAGCGGCGAGGCAAGGAACAGCACCGGCCCCGCGATATCGCCGGGCTCGCCCCAGCGGCCCAGCGGCGTGCGGGCGTTCACATTCGCCACATGCGCCGGATCGGTGCGGCTGCGGGCGGATTGTTCCGTCACGATGAAGCCCGGCGCCACCGCATTGACCCGTATCCCATCGGGCGCCCAGGCGATGGCGAGCGATTTGGTCAACTGCTCGACCGCGGCCTTGCTGGCGCCATAGGCCGGGTTCCGGGGGCTGCCGAAACGGGCATACATCGAGGCGATGTTGACGAGGCTCCCCTTCGCGGCGCTCAGCTGCCCGTGAAAGGCGCGGGCGGTGCGGAAGGTGCCGTGCAGGTTCACATCCACCACCTTCTCGAAAAACGCGGGCTCCATCTCTTCGCCGCGCGCGGTGATCGCGGCGCAGTTGACCAGAACGTCCAGACGCGGGGTCGCCTGCGCCAGCGCCTCGACCGCCGCCGGATCGGTCACGTCCAGCTGGTGATAGGCAAAGCGGGCGGCATCCTCGGGCGCGGGGGCGGGTTCGGCCCCGGTGATCACGACCTCGGCCCCGGCCTCTTGAAAGGCCCGCGCGATGGCGGCACCGATCCCGGCGCGGCTGGCACCGATGACAAGAACGCGCTGCCCCGTGAAATCGAACATCCGCTCCCCCCAAAGCCTGTCAGAGGATGTCGGCCCTCACTCCCAAATGCAACAGATTTTTCGTTTTCGCCGAAATGATTGTCTTCAACCAATCCGCCGCCCAAGGCTCACGATCAGGCTCTGGCACAGGACCATCGCCGGCACCTGGCTGCGGAAATGCCCCAACCGCGCCTCGGTCACGAAAAGCGCGGCCCGGGCCAGCCCGGCGACGGGGCTCAGCTCGTTGTCGGTGATCGCCAGCACGGTCCGGCCCCGCGCGGCCGCGATCCGGGCCAGCTCGACCGTTTCGGGCGTGTAATCGTCGAAGGTCAGCACCAGAAGAACATCGCCCGGCCCCATCGCCGCCACCTGCTCGGCCCGCATCGCGCCCAGATTGTCGATCAGATGCGCCCGCTTGCCGATCCCGGCCAGGCCGTAAAGCGTATAGGCCCCGACCCCGAAAGCCCCGCGCGCCGCCGCGATATGCACGGCATCGGCATCCGCCATCACATCGAGGAACAGGCCAAGGGCCGCGCGATCCAGACTCTGTTCCAGCCGGAACAGGGACTGAACCGCCGCCTGCACGAAACCGTCGAACACCCGGTCGGGATCCTCCAGATCCGCATCCCCCAGCGGGGCCGGCGGATCGGCCAGCCGCGCCGCAAAGGGCAGGCGCGGCCCCAGAAGCCGCTCGCGGAACACTGCCTGCAACTCGGCGAAACCGGCGAAACCCATCTCCTTGGCAAAGCGGGTGATCGTCGCGGGCGGAACCCCGGCCTGCCCGGCCAGCTTGACCATCGGGTTGATCGCCACCTCTTCGGGATGGTTGAGGAAGAACTGCGCAACCTGCGACAACCGCCGGCTCAGCTTTCCCTGCCGCGCCAGCAGCGCGGCCCGCAGGGCCTCGTAATCGGGGATCGGCGCGGCTGTGTTCATTCGCTGCCCCTCTGGCTGACCGTGATCCCCCCTTTTACCAAAGCAACCCCGCCCTGC
The DNA here is from genome assembly GCA_051859505.1 of Paracoccaceae bacterium. Classification (GTDB taxonomy): domain Bacteria; phylum Pseudomonadota; class Alphaproteobacteria; order Rhodobacterales; family Rhodobacteraceae; genus JAFIEN01. The sequence goes on along the minus strand of JBHYFN010000051.1, from coordinate 13,326 downwards.
ACCGGTTTTCTGCGCTTGCCCCCCCTCCGACTTGGCCCCCCCGACTTGCACCCGTCCGGCTTGCGCCAATCCGGTCGCCATGCTCAAATCCGTTCAGACGGCAGAACGGTACGGATCGCGGGATGGCCCGACTGCGGCCCCCGACCAAGTTGCGACACCCGAGCAGAAGGCCAGCACCGGCGCGTGTTCATCCATGTCAGCGTCAACGCCACGCGCGCAAATCAGGAGGCCTGGGGCGACACCCATTTCGCCCGCAGCCTGATCCTGGCGATCCAGCGGATCCCCGGCTGTGACGGCGCGCTGCTCTTTCGCGACGATCCCCCGCCTCCGCCCGCCGAGGGGCCTGCCGCAGTGCTGCGGATCCTCGGGCCACATCTGGAAGAGCCCGTCCCCGATCTGCCCAATCTGCTCTGGATCATCAGCCCGCCGAACCTTGCCCCGACCTTGATGCTGCAGCGCTATCAGGCGGTCTTCTGCGGATCGGCCTGGCTGGCCGAGCAGCTGTGCCGGCAAGGCGTGGCCGCCACATATCTGCCGCAGGCGACCGACACGTCGCATTTCCGCCCCGACCGGACCGCGCCCTCTGCCCCGCGGCACGACATCTGCTTTGTCGGCGCCTATGCCCCGCGGGCGGATCGCCGGATCGTCCTCAAGGCCGTCGAGGCCGGGTTCGAGCCGCACATCTGGGGCCCCGGCTGGAAGGGGATCGTGCCGGACCGCCTCTGGCTGGGCGAGCGGCTTGATCTGGACGAGCTTGCCGATGTCTATGCGGCCGCGCGCATCGTCCTCAACAGCCACATGCCGCATATGGCCGCCATGGGCTTCATGAGCAACCGCAGCTATGATGCGCTGGCCTCGGGCGCGCTTGTCGTCTCGGATCAGGTCGCGGGGTTCAGCGCGCCGGACCTGCCCGAACTCATGCAGATCGCCAATCCCGCCGAGCTTGTCGCAACGCTCGAACGCATCCTCGCGGCCCCGCCGCGCAGTCCCCAGATCCGGCAGGCCCAGCACCAGCGCCTTGCCGCGCGGCATGATTTCGCGGCCCGCGCGGCGATCATCGTCGCCGCCGCGCGCCACGCCGCTGAAACGGGCCTCTGCAGCGCGCCCGCCTTTCGCCCCGGGCAGGGCGGCCCGGTCGACCCGCCCCGGCTGACCGATCCCGCGGCCTCGGGCGCCCAGACCCAGACCGCCGTCCTGGATGCTGCCGAAGAGGTGCTGGCGATCTGCCGCTACCTCGAACAACCCGATCCGCCGGCGCTGACCCCGCCGCCCCCGGCCCGCAGCCAGGGCATCATCCATCCGTTCATGGCGGATCTGCGGGACGCGCAGGCCATCGCCTGCGCCGCCCCCCAGACCCGGCAGCTCGACCGGATCGCAACGCCGGCCGCCCGCGCCCGCCGCCTGACCGAGGTGCTGCGTCCCCCTCTGTCCACCCCGCTTGACCCCCGGCTGGGGCAACGCCTTTCCGAACACATGCTGGAGCGGATCAGCCTCAATCTGCCGCTCTGGCACCATACCCCCGACGGGTTCCGGCGCGAGGGGCGCAAGGTCAATCTGCGCCTCTGGCCGCGCAGGACGGCGCCGGCCCTGCGCCCGGCCGTCATCCTGCATCTCTACTATGCCGACCTTGCCCCGGTCCTGGCCGAGAGGCTGGCCCGGATACCGGGGGAGCCAAGCCTCTACGTCTCGACCGATACCGACGCGAAGGCGGCCGCGATCCGCGCCGCGATGCCCCGGGCCGAGGTCCGGATCCTCGAAAACCGCGGCCGCGACATCCTGCCGAAGCTTTACGGATTCCGCGATGTCCACCACCGGCACGAGATCGTGCTGCACCTTCACGGCAAGAAATCCCTGCATTCGGGCCGGCTGGATGACTGGCTGACCCATGTGCTGGATTGCCTGCTCGGGTCCGAGGCCGAGATCTGCCGCATCCTGTCGTTCTTCCAGGATATCCCCCGCCTTGGCATGGTCATGCCCAGCGTCTTCCGCGACGTGCTGAGCGCGGCCCATTGGGGCAGCAACCGCGGCATCGCGCGGGAGCTTGCGCATCGCATGGGCCTGAGCGGGCCGCTGCCGCCGGACGGATCCTTGCGCTTCCCGGTCGGGTCGATGTTCTGGGCGCGCAGCGCGGCGCTGAAGCCGCTCCTTGATCTTGACCTCGGGCCGCAGCACTTCCCGCCCGAGGCCGGTCAGCTGGACGGAACCCTGGCCCATGCGATCGAACGGATGCTGGGTGTGGCCTGCATCGCGTCGGGCTATCATCTGCTGCCGGTCCTCGGGGCCGAGAGCCGTCTGCACATGCGCTATCAAAAGCGGTTTTCCAGCAACGGAGAGTTGCGCACCGCCCTGAGGAATGGGGTTTTCGATGTCTGAGCCACCTGTCGTCTTCGGCGCGCCGATGATCCCCGATGCCGCGCGCCTGGCCCCGCTCATCGCCGAGGCGCTTGATGCGGGATGGCTGACCAATGGCGGCGCGTTGCACATGCGGCTGGAACAGGCCCTCGCCGCGCAGCAGGACGAGGGGTTCGCGGTCTCGCTGGTCTCGTCGGGCACGATGGCGCTGATGCTCGCGCTGGGGCTGGGGCGGTTGCCGCCGGGGTCCGAGGTCATCACCCCCGCGCTCAGCTTTGCCGCCACCGCGCAGGCCATCGCCTGGTGCGGGCTGACCCCGGTTTTCGCGGATGTGGACCCCGACAGCCTCACGCTGTGCCCGCGCGCGGCGGCGGCGGCGATCACCCCGCGCAGTGCGGCGATGCTTCCGGTGCATTTCCTGGGCCTGCCCTGCGATGTCGAAGAGCTTGGCCAGCTTGCCGCCGCACAGGGGCTATGGCTGGTCTATGACGCCGCCCATGCCTTCGGCCTGCGCCTCGACGACCGGCCCATCGGCTGCTTCGGCGATGCCTCGGCCTTTTCGCTCCATGCAACCAAGGTTCTGCACACGGCGGAGGGCGGCTTTGTCGTGACCCGCCGTTCCGCCGCGCAGGAGCTTCGGCGGATGCGCAATTTCGGGATCGAGGGCGGCCAGCCCGCGGGCATGGGCCTCAACGGCAAGATGTCCGAGCTTCATGCCGCGACGGGCCTTGCCCTCCTGCCCGACCTGCCCGGCGAACTGGCCGCCCGCCAGGCGATCCGCCGCGCCTATGACGCCGCGCTTGACGGGCTGGCCGGCCTGCGGCTGCATCGCCAAAGGCCGGGCGCCAGCGACGCTGCGGGCTATTACGCGATCCGGCTCGACAGCGGGCGGCGCCAGCGGCTTCGGCTTGCGCTGGCGGAAGAGGGGATCATCGCGCGGGATCATTTCCCCCTGCTCTGCGGCCCCGGCACGCCCTGGCCCGAGGCGCGGATCGTCACCGGAAACGGCGGCGAGGCCTGTGCCCCGACACTCGGACCCGAGATTCTGTGCCTGCCGATGCACGGCCGCATGGGCATGGCCGAGGTCGAGAGGGTCGTCACCGTCGTCCACCGCGTCCTGCGGGATGCCGTCTGAGGCGCGCCCCGCCCGGAAACCCCGCACCCCGGCCGTGCAAAGCCTCACCCCTCGCCGCCGCCTGCGGCATCGGGCAGCGCCTCCAGCCGCCCCAGCAGGGCCGCGACATAGGCGTCGAACCCCGTCCGCGCGCGCACCTGCCGGCGCAGCCGGCGCCGGTTTGCCGGATCGTTCCCGACTGCCAGCCGGCGCGCCTGCGTGACAAGGGCCGCCAGATCGCCGGGCGGCACGAACAGGCCCATCCCCTCGGCCCGGTCGATCAGGTCGATCAGGCCGATATCGGCGGCATAACCCAGGCAGGGCGCCCCCATCGCGGCGGCCTGAACCGCCGTCGTCGGCCCCGGATCCTGCCGCGATGTCAGCAGATACACATCCGCCGCGCGATACCAGGCAAGGCTGTCCTCGACAAAGCCGGGCAGCTCCAGCGCCAGCCCGCCTTCCTGCGCCGCCCTGGCCAGGTCTGTCGCCCAGGGATCCAGCGCACCCAGCCAGACGAACCGCGCCCGCGGCACCTGCCGGCGCAGTTCCTCGGCGGCCTCGAGGAACAGGTCAAAGCCCTTCCTCCGGTCCGCATGGCCCGCCCCGACAAAGACCGGAGCCTGCCGCCGCCGCAGCGCGTCATCCTTGCGCCGATGCGCCCGAAAGGCGGCCAGCGGGGTCGGCGGCAGCACGACGCCGGGCAGGATCTGCTCCAGCCGCTCGGCCAGCTCGGGCAGCATCCCCGACATCCGCGGCATCGACACGATCAGCGCCGCCCCCGCGTCTTTCGCGGCGGCGAGGTCTTCGACAAAGCCATGTGCGCGCAGATAATCCGCCATCTCGTGGATCAGCACGACACAGCGCAACCCCGCCCCGGCCAGCGCGGGAACCATCGCCGCAGCCGCAGCCGTGTTGACCAGCGCGGGCGTTCCCGGCCCAAGGCCCGCCGCCACTCCCGCCGGATCCCAGCCCTCGGCCCGCAGGAAGACCGGGCCGAGCGCCTGGAACCGCGCCAGCAAGGGCCCCGCCCGGTCCAGCAGGAACACCGGATCCCACCCCCGCGCCCGGATCGCCCGCGCAAGGTCCAGCGTCAGCAAGGGCACGCCCGCGGCCTGCGCGTCATGGGCCACCAGCAAAAGCGGCCGGTCCGGCACCTGCCGCCGCATCGCCGCCGCCGAATCCGCGGCCGTGCGCGGCACCGGCCTTGGCAGGCAATTCCCGGACCGGCCGGTGGCGATGTAGTGGCGGAAGGGATGACCCTCGCCCAGCGGCAGATAGCAGCGGCGATAAAAGCCCGCATCGAAGGCCTCGGAGGGCTGCCGCCCCTCTTCGTCGCCATGCAGCATGAAATGCAGTGCCACGCCGAAGCCGAACCTTTCCAGATCGGGATAGGCCGCCCGATAGTAGGCCGGATCGATCATCGGATGGGGCGCGACAGGCGCACGGCGGCAAACGCGGGCCAGAAAGCTCTCGAAGGCGGTCGGGCCGTCGTCGGCCCAGTCGGGATACCGCTCCTTGAACCAGCGGGTTGAGAAATAGGGCGACGGGTCCAGCCCGATCCTGTCCCCCAGCTGGCGGAAATGCGCCAGCGCCGCATCGACCGTTGGCGCCTCTTCGCCCTGCCGCCGGTAGTGCTCTGCATCGAACAGGCGGAGCAGCAGGCCGGACACATCCTGAGGCGCGCTCATTTCAGGAATTCCCCCACAGATGTCACCCGCCACCCTTGCCGAAGCCCCCCAAGGTGCACAGCTCCACAGGTCCACAGGCCACCGGGCCGGTCAAGGCTGAACCGGGGCCGCAAGACCCGTCAAGCGACAGAGGCGGCAGCGCGGCGGACACCGGCCCGGCCAACCGGCCCCCCGCCATCGCTTGATCTGCGGAATCGCGGCTGTCATACCTCGCCCAAGGCAGCAGCCATGCCACAGGTCCGGTTCGACAGGCCAAGCCGGGCCCGGTGCCTTCAGCGGAGCCCACAACCCATGAACGGCACCACCGATTTCAACGAGATCACGGCCTTCGGATCCAGAGGCCACACGCGCATGATGCTGATGGCGCTGAACAGCGTCTGGAAAGGCAGGGTCAGGCTGCGGGCGCTTGTCGATGACATCGAGAACGGCTTTCACGACAGCGATCTGGATGTCCCGGTGATTTCCTCGGACAGGCGCCGGTCGGACTATGGCGATCTGCCGGTCCTGCTCGCCGTCGGCAGCGGCGCCTTGCGAGAGCGGGTCTCGGCTCGGCTGATGGCAGAGAACGCGACCCTGGCGACCGTCTGCTGCATGGGACAGCCGCTTGCCTATCCGGGCACGCTTTGCGGTGCCGGCACGGTCATTCTGCCGTTCACGCGCCTCGGTCCGGGGATCCGCATAGGCCACGGTGCGCAGTTGTTCTGCGAAATGGTCGCTCATGACGTGACCATCGGCAATTTCGTGACCATCGGCGCGGGAACCATCGTCGCCGGACATGTCAGCATCGGGGATGGCGTGCAGATCGGCATCGGCGCCATGATCAACAACGGCAGCCGGGACAGGCCCCTTGTCATCGGCGCAGATGCGGTGATCGGAAGCGGCGCGGTCATTCACCAGTCGGTGCCGCCCGGGGCCAGGATGATGGGAAACCCGGCGATGGACCTGCGCGACTGGGTCGCCCTGCGGCGCCTTGCAAGAGGGCACCGCACCTCTCGGCCGAAACCCGAGGGTCCGCCGGACGGGGCCTGAAGCCTGCCCCCAGAAGCCGGCCCCTGAAGCCCTCCGAAAAACACCGACCCCAGCCCGCACCCCTCATCCGCCAGATCCACACGGCCCTCGGCGGGGTCCGACCCGTCCTTCAGCTGGGGGCCTCAGCCAAGAGCCGCACTCAGGGCGGCGGGGTCGTCCGTCGTGACCTGATCGACGCGCAGCTCCAGCAGGCGGCGGACTTCGGCAAGGCTCTCCGGGCCTGCATCGGCAAAGGTATAGACATCCACCTCCTGCCCGCGCGCGCGGAACGGGGCGCAGAGGTCGGCGCCCTGCGCATCGGCAAAGGCCACCAGCGCGCGGTGCAGATAGACGATGCGCGCCTCGGGCATCGCCGCGATGGCGCGCATGGTGAAGCCGTCGAAATCCCGGCCGCGCACCAGATCGAGCATCGCCCCCTCGTGGCAGGGGTCAAAGCCGATCCCCACGCCCGAGCGTTCCGCCAGCCGCAGCACCGCCGCCGCATCGCCGCCCGACAGGATCATCCGCCCGGCCACCGGCGCAACCGCGGCGCGGAACCCCTCGACATTCGCCTCCGTCAGCGCCTCGGCCCCGACCTTGAGGTCAAGCTGCAGATGCCCGCCCGGCGCAAGCGGCCCTTCGGCCAAAGCCTCGGCCAGCCCCGCCAGCGTGGCGACAGGCACATCGCTCGGCCGCCCGGCATTGTCGCGCAAGCGAAGGCGCGCCAGATCGGCGGCGGTGGCCTCTGCAACCGGGCCGGTCCCGGTCGTCTCGCGATCAAGCGTGGCGTCATGCAGCACCGCCCAGCCGCCGCAGGCCAGCGGGTTCAGGTCGATCTCGACCGCGGCGCCGGCGGCAAGGCCCTGCCGGATGCGGTTCGGCGCAAAGGCGATGTCATCGGCATGGCGGCGCCCGCGATGCCATTTCAACCGGCAGCGATGCCCGTCCTGCAGGATCGCGACCGGCTCAGCCATCGGCCCGCGCCGCCTCGGCCCCCGTCGCCGCGCCCCCCACCCGGTCCGAGGACCACAGCACCCGGTCGTCGCGGTAGAGGTGATAGCGCTGCGGCAGGATCGTCACCGGCGCGCCGGTCTCGATCTCGGGCACGTCGGGCAGCATCGCCTTGAGGCGCACGCCGTCGGGCAGGTCGATCTCGATCACCGCATGGCTGCCGAAATCGGTGATCCGCCGCAGCCGCCCGGCCCCCTCGCCCGCGCGCAGGCTTACCGCTTCGGGCCGCACCGCCAGAAGCGCGGGGCCATCGGGCACGGGGGCCGCGGCGGCAAAGGCCGCATGGCGGATCTGGCCGCCGGCAACCGCCACCTCAAGCAGGTTCATCTGCCCGATGAAACCCGCAACAAAAGGCGTCTCGGGCTGACGATAGAGCCTGTCGGGCCGGTCCACCTGCTGCATCTGCCCGTCGCGCATCACCACGATCCGGTCGGCCAGCGCCAGCGCCTCGTCCTGACCGTGGGTGACGAAAACCATCGTGATCCCCAGCCGCTGCTGCAGATCGCGCACCTCTTCACGCAGGCGTTCACGCAGATGCTGGTCAAGGCTGGCGAAGGGTTCGTCCAGCAGCAGGATCTTCGGTTCCAGCACCAGCGACCGCGCCAGCGCCACCCGCTGCTGCTGGCCGCCCGAAAGCTGATCCGTCCGCCGCTCGCCCATGCCGGCAAGGCCCACCAGCGTCAGCGCCTCGTCAACCTTGCGGGCGATCTCGGCGCGCGGCAGGCGGCGCAGCTTCAGCCCGAAGCCGATATTGCCCGCCACATTCATATGCGACCAAAGCGCATGGCTCTGGAACATCATCGAGGTCGGCCGCCGTTCGGGCGGCATCCGCGTCACATCCTGCCCGTCGATCAGCACGGCCCCGCTGCTGGCCGTCTCGAACCCGCCGATCATCCGCAGGACGGTGGACTTGCCCGACCCGGAAGGCCCCAGAAGGCAGACAAGCTCGCCATCGCCGACGGTCAGGTCAAAGGTCTCGACCGCGGTGGTCGCCCCGAAGCGCTTGGTCAGCGCGCGCAGTTCCAGCGTCGCCATGCCCTAGCCCCCCAATCCGCGGCCAAGACCCTGCGGCCCCAGATAGCGCCGCGCGGCCAGAAGGAAGATGAAGGACGGCACCCAGAGAAGGACAGAGAGAACCGCCCCCAACTGGATCACAAGCTGGTTGTTGATGAAGGAGATCATGAGGATAGGCATTGTCCTGACATGGGGCGCGCCGATCAGCCAGGCGCCCTCCGTCTCGTAGAAGGTGCCGACGAAGGTCAGCATGATGGCCGCGACAATGGCCGGAAGCGCCTGCGGCAGCGTCACCGACCAGAACACCCGGATCGGCCCCGCGCCCACATCGCGCGCGGCCTCTTCCAGCTTGCGGTCGACAGCCTGGAAGGCGGCGGTCGGGATCCAGATCATGAACATCAGCGTGTTCACCAGCTGGATGATCGCCACGCCCCAGAACGTGCCGACAAGCCCGAGCGAGAGGAAAATCGTGGCGATGGTGATCAGAAGGCCGAAGCGCGGGAAGGCCTGGATCGACAGGAACGACAGGAAGAACACGTCCCGCCCCCAGAACTTCATCCGGGCAAAGGCATAGGCCGCCGGCAGACAGATCGCGGCCGAAACGGCGGTGACAAGGAAGGACAGCTGCAACGAGGTCTTGAGCGCCGTCCAGACATCGGGCCGGGCCAGCGTCATCTCCCAGTAGCGCAGGCCCCATTGCTGCGGCACCAGCGCGGGATAGCGCCATTGCTCGGCAAAGGCCCAGAGGCCCACCACCAGCATCGGCCCGATGATGACGATCGACAGCGTCACCACCAGCGCCAGCCCGATCCAGTCGGGGCGGAAGGGTTCGGCCGTCCTCATCCTTCCGCCTCCCTCCGCGCGCGGTTACGGGCGATGGAGCGCACATAGAACCAGCCGAAGACCGCGCAGATCAGGAAGGTGATCACCGCCTGGGTGCGCGCCTGCACCGGGTCCATCACGTCCCCGAAGGTGCGCAACATGAACGGCCCCATCATCTCGGGCGCCGCCGGGCCAAGGAGGTAAGGGAAGGTGAAGGCCGAAAAGAGGCCAAGCACGACAAAGGAGGTGGCGACGAGGATCGACAGCCAGATCCGCGGCAGGATGATATGGAACAGGATCGCGAGTTTCCCCGCACCCACGTCACGCGCCGCCTCGACCGCGTTGTTGCTCACGTTCGACAGGCCCGCCATCAGGATCACCACCGACAGGGGCAGGTTGTCCCAGACAAAGCCGATCACCGGCCCCCAGGGGGTCAGGTAGGGCGAGCGGATGCGCGGCAGGCCGAAATTGCCCAGGATCAGATCGACCATCCCGTTCGGTCCCAGCACCCGGATGAAGGCATAGGCCAGGATGATCGAGGGCACGAACAGCGGAAAGATCGCCAGCGCCTGCACCACGGCCGCCGTGCGCCCGGTGACAAAACGCAGATAGATCGCGATGGGCACCGCGATCGTCATCAGGATCGCCACCGAAACGGCGGTCGTCCAGATCGTGATGCGCAGGTTGCCCATGCTGTGAGGGTCGGTGAAGAAGAAGCGGTACGAGGCGAAAGAGAGGCTCGCCCCGTCCGGCCCGGTCACGACAACCGTGTCCAGCACCGCCCGGACGATGGGCCAGATGATCAGCGTCGCCACCAGCGACACCGGCAACAGCACGAGGAGGAGGCCATTCAGCCCCCTCCCCCTGTCTTGTGCGGCGGCAGTACTCACTCGCGCGGCAGGTTCGGTGCCACGGTGCGATACCAGCCGTCCGAGATGGCGGCGCCCCAGTCCCCGCCCGGGAAGGTCGGGATCGAGGTCGGCACCACATCGGCAAAGCGCTCGCGCAGCTCGCCCGGCAGAACCTCCCACGACACGCCGGGGAAGCCGCCGATCGCGGTGATCACGGCGCTCTGCATCTCGTCGGTCAGCAGGAAATCGGCCAGCGCGATCGTCGTCTCGAGGTTCTCGGCATTGACCGGCACCACCGCCTGGCTGAAGCCCCCGGCAAGCGCCAGATCCTGCAGCTGGATCAGCCCGGTATTCTCGGGCAGCACGCCTTCGTTGATCGCCTGCAGCACCATGTCCGACCAGGCCGGGATCATGGTCACGGCACCCTGCGCCAGCATCTGGATCGAATTGGCATTGCCCGAGCTGTAGGCCCCGCCATCGTAGAGGTAGGGGGCAAGCTCGGCCAGAAGCTCGAACCCGGCATCCAGCATCGCGGGCGAGGTCTCGGGGTCGAAATTGTCGATGGTGAAGACCGACGGATCGCGCCCGTTCGCCTCGTGAATGGCGCGGCGCACGAAATTGCCGCCCGAGCCGCCACGGTCGGGGCGGTTGTAGATGAACTCGCCGGGGTTCTCGCGCATCCAGGTGGTCAGCTCCTCCCAGGTGCGGGGCGCATCCGCGGCGGGCAGCTTGTCGGCGTCATAGGCCAGCAGGACCTGGCTGCCGCGATAGGGCAGGCCGAAGGGCGACTGGATGCCCAGCGGGTTGACGCGGCCGTAATTGGCAAGGCCCGCCTCTTCCCAGTTCACCCAGAGGCCCTCGTCGATGCCGCCGGCCGGGATGAAGGGATCATGCGATTCGATCATGTCCATCTGCGGCCCGGCCCCGGTGCGCAGCGCCGCCAGCGCGCGCTCGGCGATGGCATTGGTGCCGCCGCCTTCGCGGGCAATCACGACATTGATGGAGGTCCCGGGATTCTGCGCCTCGAAGGCCGGCGCGATGATGTTGGTCCAGAAGTCCGAGATATTGGCATCCGAACTGGTGAACATGTTGATCCGCGCCGTCTGGGCATGGGCGATGCGGGCAATGGCTGGGGTGGCAAGGCCGGCAAGGCCAAGCTTCATGAGATCACGGCGTTTCATGGATCCTCCTTCTGAATGCGGGACAGGCCGCCGGACGGCGCACCCTCCCCGATGCGGCGCCCTGCTCCACGATAGGACCGGGACGGGGAATGTGGCAACCAAAACCGGCCCAAAGGCAACGAGCCAGACCCGAGGGGCCGGGTGTATCGGTATGGTCAGCCAACATGGCACCGCCCTAGGCCATCGACATGACAGGCCCATGACACCGCGCGGTAGGGTGGGCAAAGCCCACGCGCGCACCAAGCGAGGGGCCGATTGCCCGACCCCGGCCCGGCCGCTAGGAATGGCAGGCACCCACCTTGCCCCCCGCCCCCGAAGGACCCCGATGTCAGACCCGCCCCTCCTTCCCGCCCGGATCACAGGCCGCCTCGGCCTTGACGACATGGCCCGCCATGTCCCCGTACCCTTCCGCGTCCCGCCGGGCTGCGCTTGCCTCCGCATCGCCTTCGTCCACAGCCCCCGCCACCCCGGCGCGGGCGAGATCCCGCACCAGCTCTCGATCTCGGTCATCGGCCCCGATGGCCCCCGCGGCACACGGCACAACAATGCCGACCAGACGGTGCTCCTGTCCGAAACCGCCGCCAGCCCCGGCTACCTGCCCGGCGCCATCGAGCCCGGCCTCTGGCGGGTCGAGATCGACACCCACCGCATCCTGCCCCCCGGCGGGATCGACTGGCAGATCACCGTCGAGGCCGTCCCCGCCGCCGAAGCCGCAGCCGAAGCCACAGCCGCACCGGAGCCTGCGCCCTTCGCCCCCCGTCCCGGCCCGCGCTGGGTCCGGGGCGATCTGCACCGGCACACGTTCCATTCCGACGGCCTCTGGTCCCCGGCCGCGATGGTCGCCGATGCGCGGGCCCGGGGCTATGATTTCGCCGCCCTGACCGACCACAACACCACCTCGGCCCTAACCGAGGCGCAGGCCGCAGCCGGAGCCGGGGCCGACCTCCTGATCCTGCCGGGGATGGAACTCACCACCTTCCACGGCCATGGCCGCCCCCCCGGCGCGGGCCGGGGCGGGGTCGGGCGCCGCCGCGCCGGGCCGACCAACTCGGACCCCCCCACCCCGCTAAAGGCGGGGGGCGAGCACGATGTCATCGCCCATCCGATGAGCGCGGGGCACCCCTATTGCACCGGCTGCTTCTGGGCCTGGTCCGACATGCTCCCCGGCCCCGCCCGTCTGGTCGAGGTCTGGAACGGCACCTGGGGTCCGGGGCCGAAAAACCCGCTGGGCCTCGACCTCTTTCACGGCTGGCTGAACGCCGGCCACCGGCTGGTGGCAACCGCAGGCTCCGACGATCACGGCCGCGGCAGCCCCGAGGCGCGGCCCGGGCATCTGCTGGTCCATGTCGAGGCTCTGTCCCTCCCCGGCCTTCTGGCCGCGCTCACCCGCGGCCATGCCGTTCTGACCTCCGGCCCCCGCTTCACGCTGACGGCGCAGGCCGAGGCCCGCACCCTCCTCCCCGGCGATTGCACGCCGGGGCCGGTGCCGCTGAGGCTCGACTGGGCGGAGGCCGCCCCCGCCGGGCGGCTGCGCCTCGTCACCGGCCGGCGCGGGGAAGAGGGCGTGCGGATCGCGCATGACGCCCCGGTCGGGCCAGAGGGGCAGGCGACGCTCGGCCCCGAGGTTCTGGCGGGTGCGGATTGGGCGATGGCCGAGCTTCGCGACGATCAGGGGGGAATGCAGGCGCTGGCCAATCCGTTGTTCCTCGGACCCGGCTGGCCCGATCCCACCAGGGCCTGACCGCCCCGTCCTGCACCGGTGCAAGCGTGGGTTTCACCCACCCTACCGCGGCTTGCGTAGGGTGGGCAAAGCCCACGCTTGCGCCTGCCCCGACCGTCCCCTCGGGTCAGATTCAGGCCACCCGCCGCCCTGCCGACCATGTCCCCCGCAGCGCGGCATGCTCGCCCGCCCGGTGCACCCGGATCAGATCGGCGCGCAGCCCCTCGGCCAGCGCCCCCCGATCCGTCAGCCCGGCAGCCCGCGCCGGGGTGCTGGTGACGGCGGCGATCCCGCGCGGCGTGTCGCCCCAGAGATCGGCCAGCATCAGCGCGCCCCCGAGAAGCGAGGCCGGCACATAATCCGACGACAGGATGTCCAGCAGCCCCGCCTCGGCCAGATCGCGCGCCGCCACATTGCCCGAATGCGAGCCCCCCCGGATCAGGTTCGGCGCCCCCATCATCACCGCAATCCCCGCCGCGCGGCAGGCGCCCGCCGCCTCGGCCGTGGTCGGAAACTCCGCCAGCACCGCCCCGGCCTCGGCCGAGGCCGCGACATGACCTTCCGT
>JBHYFN010000050.1:0-27902 GCA_051859505.1 Paracoccaceae bacterium | reverse complement strand
CCTTCGCCAGCCACGGCGGGATCACGCTGCATATCGACCAGCTCCACGGGATCAACAGCCACCACATCGCCGAGGCCGCCTTCAAGGCCGTCGCCCGGGCGCTGCGCGAAGCGGTCGAGCCCGATCCGCGCCGCGCCGATGCCGTGCCCTCGACAAAGGGTGCGCTGTGAGCCTGACGGCCCTGATCGACTATGACAGCGGCAACCTGCATTCGGCGCAAAAGGCGTTCGAGCGGATGGCGGCCGAAGCAGGGGCGGGCAGGGTTGTCGTGACCGCCGATCCTGCGGTGGTGGCGCGGGCCGAGCGCATCGTGCTGCCGGGCGACGGGGCCTTTCCGGCCTGCCGGCGGGCGCTGGCCTCGGTCGCGGGCATGGAAGAGGCGCTGGAGGAGGCGGTGATCGGCAGGGGCCGGCCCTTCCTTGGCATCTGCGTGGGGATGCAGATGCTGGCCACCACGGGCCATGAATACGAGGAAACCCCCGGTTTCGGCTGGATCGGAGGAGAGATCCGCCGCATCGCCCCCGAAGACCTTACGCTCAAGGTGCCGCATATGGGCTGGAACGATCTGGTGATCGACCGGGCGCATCCGGTGCTGCAGGGGATCGCCACCGGGGATCACGCCTATTTCGTGCATTCCTACGCCATGACCGTGGCGGATCCTGCGCATCTGTTGGCCCATGCCGATTACGGCGGGCCGGTCACGGCCATCGTCGGGCGCGACAATATCCTTGGCACCCAGTTCCACCCCGAGAAAAGCCAGAGCGCCGGGTTGCGGCTGATCGCCAACTTCCTGAACTGGAGGCCGTGATGCGGCGCGGCGCTTGTCTCATGGCGCTTTGCCTTGGGCTGATCGCGGCCGCCCCCTGGCCCGGTGTCGCTCAGGACGTGCCCGGAGAGGTGCCGGTCGGCCTCCTGATGCGGGCCGAGGGCGGGGATCCGCTGGCGCAGCAGGATGTGGCCTATCTCTATGAACAGGGCCAGGGCGTCCTGCAGGATTTCGTCGAGGCGGCGCGGTGGTATCGGCTCTCGGCCGAACAGGGCGAAGCCTATGCGCAACGCGCGCTGGCGGGGCTTTATCAGGACGGGCGCGGCGTGGCGCAGGACCATGTGCTGGCGCATATGTGGTTCAACATCGCCAGCGCCTTTGGCGATACCGAGGCGGAGGGCGCGCGCGAACGGCTGGCGCGGCTCATGTCGGCCGAAGAGGTGAACGAGGCGCATCGGCTGGCGCGGGCCTGTGTGGAGAGCGGCTTTGCCGAGTGCGACCGGACTGTTGGGTCTGAGGGGGGCGGCGATGCTGCGCCCCTGACCGGAGCGGAAAGGGATGCTCTCAGTATCGCGGTTCAGCGCTGCTGGTTCGTCGATCTGGGGACGGAGTCGGCACGTGTTGCCGTTCGGGTCGGCTTCGAGCTCGACCGCTCTGGCAGGGTCGTCGGAGAGGTGCGCCTGATCGGTGCCTCCGAGGGCAGCGATGCGGCGGTAAGGTCGGCATTCGAAGCCGCCCGGCGCGCCGTTCTGCGCTGTCAGGCGGATGGCTACGACCTGCCGCCCGAGAAGTACGAAGACTGGCGGCATGTCGAGATGACCTTCCATCCCGACCGGTTCGGCACGCAGTAGCGCGCGGCAGCCGCACCAATCAGGCCGGACCAGCCAGCCCCGCGCATTGCACAGGCCGCCCGCCCGTGTCAGGGAATCCCGGCGCAAGCCGCCCGGAGCCACCGATGACCCGCATGCCCGACATTGATCCCCGGGACGGACAGGCCCCCCGCCCCGCCCCTGCCGGGCTGGGCCATCCGAGCGAAACGACGCTCGGTGACGGGGCGGCGGTCTTGGCCATCGCCGGGCGCGACACCCGCGCCGGCCCCCGGTTCCGTTCCGGGAAACCCAGGCAGGCCGGGCCGCGCCTGATCGCCGGTTTCCAGCGGGGGCGCGGATGAGCGATCCGGCTGTCGGCCTTGCCGCCAATCGCGGGCAGGTGGGGCAGCTTCTGCTGCAGGTCTTTTTCGTCGGGCTGACGATCGGCCTGACCCGGACGGTCGTGCCCGCGCTGGCGGAAAGCGATTTCGGCCTGCCGCGCGGGTCGGTGGTGCTGCTGGCGGCCTTCGTCGTGGCCTTCGGGATCGTCAAGGCGGTGATGAACTTCGTGGCCGGGCGGCTGTCGGAACGGGTCGGGCGGCGCGCGGTTCTGGTGGCGGGCTGGATCACGGCGCTGCCGATCCCGGTGATGATCTGGGCCGCGCCCTCCTGGGGCTGGATCGTGGCGGCGATGGTGCTTCTGGGGGTCAATCAGGGGCTGGCCTGGTCGATGACGCAGACCGCCAAGCTGGACCTGACCCGCCCCGAAGAGCGCGGGCTGATCCTCGGGCTGAACGAATTCGCAGGCTATGGCGGGGTCGCGATCGCGGGCTATCTGACGGGGATCGCCGCCTCGGCCATGGGTCCGCGGATGGGGATCCTCGTGATCGGGCTGGCGGTGGTCGCGGCGGCGCTGATCCTCTCGCTGGCCTTCGTCCGCGAAACCCTGCCCCATGCAAGGGCCGAGACGGCGCGCCACAGGGCCGCCGCCCCCGGCGCGGCGCGCCCCCGCTTTCCCCAGGGCCTGCCCGAGCATCCCGATACCGCCACGGTCCTTGCGCTGATGTCCTGGCGCGACAGGCGGCTTTCAGCCCTGTCGCAGGCGGGTCTGGTCGAGAAATTCGTCGATGCGCTGGTCTGGGTCTTTCTGCCCGTCTACCTTTACGCGCGGGGCCAATCGCTCGAGGCGATCGGCCTGATCGCGGGAAGCTATGGCATGGTCTGGGGCCTGTCGCAGCTTCTGACCGGCCCGCTGTCGGACCGGATCGGCCGGCAGATCCCCAATGTCACCGGCATGGTCCTTTGCGGCGCGGGCACGATCCTGTTCGTTCTGGGCGAGGGCTTCGGCTGGTGGGTCTTTGCCGCCGCCGTCACCGGGTTCGGCATGGCGCTGCTTTACCCCAATCTCTCGGCCGCGGTGGCCGATATCACCCCGCCGGCCTGGCGCGGCTCGGCCATCGGCATCTACCGGTTCTGGCGCGATCTGGGCTATGCGGTGGGGGCGCTGGCGCTGGGGATCGCGGTTTGGGCGACGGGCCGGATCGAGGCGGCCTTCTGGCTGACCGGGATCGCGATGGCGGCCTCGGGCGCGGTCCTGTGGTGGCGGGGCGAGGAGACGCATCCCCGGCTGAACCCGGCGCCCCCAGACCAGGGCCCCTGACAACTCCCGCCTGACCACGCCCGCGTTGCATCGCCCGCCCGCCCGTGCCAAGGGACGCCAGCGCAAGACAGCGGAGCGAAAGCCGATGATCCTCTACCCCGCCATCGACCTCAAGGACGGGCAGGCCGTGCGGCTTGTCCATGGCGAAATGGACCGCGCCACCGTTTTCAACGACGACCCCGCCGCACAGGCCCGCGCCTTTGTCGCGGCCGGGGCCGAATGGCTGCATCTGGTCGATCTGAACGGCGCCTTCGCCGGCCAGCCGGTGAATGGCTCGGCGGTCGAGGCGATCCTTGCCGCCTGCCCCGGCACGCCCGCGCAGCTGGGCGGCGGCATCCGCGACATGGCCACGATCGAGGGCTGGCTCGCGCGCGGGCTGGCGCGGGTGATCCTCGGCACCGTCGCGGTCGAGAACCCAGGCCTGGTGCGCGAGGCGGCCCGCGCCTTTCCCGGGCAGGTCGCGGTGGGAATCGATGCGCGCGAGGGCCGCGTCGCCACGCGCGGCTGGGCCGAAGTGACCGATGTGACCGCGACCGGGCTTGCGCAAAGCTTCGAGGATGCCGGCGTCGCCGCGATCATCTATACCGACATCCTGCGCGACGGCGCGATGGGCGGGCCCAATGTCGCCGCGACCGAGGCGCTGGCCCGCGCCGTGGGCGTGCCGGTCATCGCCTCGGGCGGGGTGGCCTCGCTGGCCGATCTGGTGGCGCTGAGAGAGACCGGCGTGATCGCCGGCGCGATCTCGGGGCGGGCGCTTTATGACGGGGCGCTCGACCTGAGAGAGGCGCTGGCGGCGCTGGCCGGATAGGCGCCCCCGCATGGCGCGGTCATGATCGCCGCAGTGCTTCTTTATCTGGGGCCGCCCTGGGGGCTGGTGATCCTCTTCCGGCTTTGGGCGCGCCACAGCCGGGTGCCGCGACTGGCGCGGCTCTTGCGGCTGACGACGGTGATCGCCGGGCCGGGGCTGACCGCGAGCCTGGCCCTTGCGGTACTGGTGAACGAGACCTGCGGCGGCAACCTGATCTATGGCTATCGGGACTGCCGCCTCGTCTCGGTCCCGGTGGCGACGCTGGTGGTGCGGGTGCTTCTGGTCGCAACGCTGGTCGCGGGGCTGGTCGGGGCGGCGCTGGCGCTGATCGGCGGGGCCGCCGAATGGCGCGCGCGGGCGGCGGCGGGCCGGGGCTAGGGTTCGCCGACTGACGCAAGGGGCGGTATTGTGAGGTGAGGGGGGGCTTTGCGGGGGAAGCTGCCGCTTGCCTGATCAGCCATAGCTCTTGATGACGGAAATGCAGTTTGCCTTGGTATTCGTGAACTCGAAGACATGGCAGAAGCGTCGGGTCTGCCCGTCCGCGAAGGTCACTTCTCCGTTCGCGGCGCCGACCTTGCCGTGCGAAATGGCGTGCAGAACCGTGATCGAGGCGGGTTTCGGCCGCGATCCAAGATGCTCGAGAAGAGCCGTCTTTCCCGACATTGGCTGTGTGGCAGGCTGCTCCCAGATTACATCCTCGCTGAAGGCCTCCGGCAAGGCTTCGCCACATTCCAAGGCGACAGACACATCCTGAACAAACTGGTTCTTTGGGGAATTGCCACAGTCCTTGCTGCCTTGAATGAGGGGCATCCTCACCTCCACCTTTTGCGCGATGTCAGCATAGGTCCGTCCATCTGGCGGTCAACACGGGCGCGAAGCCGTTATGGGGCACCTTGTGTCAACTGGCCAACACCAGGTCCGGCCAAGCCGGGCCGCCACCGCCCCCTCTGGCACTGGAAACCGCGGCGCAGCCGGGCTAACAGGGCCGCACGGCCAAAGGATCCGCCCATGCTCAAGACCCGCATCATCCCCTGCCTCGACGTGGCCGACGGCCGCGTGGTCAAGGGCGTGAATTTCGTCGACCTGATCGATGCGGGCGATCCCGTCGAGGCGGCCCGCGCCTATGATGCGGGGGGCGCGGACGAGCTCTGTTTCCTCGATATCCACGCCACGCATGAAAACCGCGGCACGATGTACGACCTTGTCACCCGCACGGCCGAGACCTGTTTCATGCCGCTGACCGTGGGCGGCGGGGTGCGGACGCATCACGATGTGCGTGCGCTTCTGTTGGCGGGGGCCGACAAGGTCAGCTTCAACTCGGCCGCTGTCGCCAACCCCGATGTCGTGGCCGAGGCCGCCGACCGGTTCGGCGCGCAATGCATCGTCGTGGCGATCGACGCCAAGACGGTGGAGCCGGGCCGGTGGGAGATCTTTACCCACGGCGGGCGCCGGCCCACCGGCATCGACGCCGTGGCCTTTGCCCGGACCGTGGCCGAGAAGGGCGCGGGCGAGATCCTGCTTACCTCGATGGACCGCGACGGCACCAAGGCCGGGTTCAACATCCCCCTCACCCGCGCCATTGCCGATGCGGTCGAGATCCCGGTGATCGCGAGCGGCGGGGTCGGCACGCTCGACCACCTCGTCGAAGGGGTGCGCGAGGGCCATGCCAGCGCCGTCCTCGCCGCCTCGATCTTTCACTTCGGCACTTTCAGCATCGCCGAGGCCAAGGCCCATATGGCCGCCGCCGGCATCCCCGTGAGGCTTTCATGACCGTTCACGCTCTCGCCGCCACGATCGAGGCCCGCAAGGGCGCCGATCCCGACAGCAGCTGGACCGCGAAGCTGCTGGCCAAGGGCCCCGAGGCCTGTGCCCGCAAATTCGCCGAGGAATCGACCGAAGCCGTGATCGAGGCCGTCCGCGGCGACCGCGACCGCCTGACCGCCGAGGCGGCGGATGTGCTCTATCACCTCCTGGTCATGTGCGCCGCCCGCGACGTGAGCCTCGCCGATATCGAGGCCGAACTCGCCCGGCGGAGCGGCACCTCGGGCCTTGCCGAAAAGGCCTCGCGGGGCTGAGGGGGGGCGCGGCGCGACCTGGCTGCGCCTCTGCCCCCTTGCCCCCTCCCCGCGCCCCTGTCACAAGGCGCTCATGAGCACCGGTACCCTGTCGATCGATCTCGAGGCCATCGCCGCCAACTGGCGCGCGCTGGATGCCCTGACGGGGTGCGAAACCGCCGCCGTGGTCAAGGCCGATGGCTATGGCCTTGGGGCGGCGCGGGTGGCGCGGGCGCTGGCGCGCGCGGGGGCGCGGCGGTTCTTCGTCGCCGTGGCCGAAGAGGGTGCGGCCCTGCGCGAGGCGCTGGGACCGGCCCCCGAGATCCTGGTCTTTTCGGGCCATATGCGCGGCGATACCGACATGATCGCCGATCTGGCCCTGACCCCGATGCTGAACTCCCTCGACCAGCTGACCCGCCATTTCGAGGCCCTGCCCGGCCATCCCTTCGGCATCCAGCTCGATACCGGCATGAACCGGCTGGGCATGGAATGGGAAGAATGGGCCGCCGTGGCCGAGATCGCGCTGGCGCAGAACCCGGTCCTTCTGCTCAGCCATCTGGCCTGCGCGGACGAGCCCGACCATCCGATGAACGCCTATCAGCTCGACCTGTTCCGCCAGATGACCGACGGTCTGGGCGTGCCGCGCAGCCTTGCGGCGACGGGCGGCATCCTTCTGGGGTCCGAGTATCACTTCGACCTGACCCGCCCCGGCATCGGCCTTTACGGCGCGGCCCCCTTCGCCGCCGGGCGCGATGTGGTGCGCCTCGATCTGCCCGTGGTGCAGCTGCGCAGCCTGCAGGAGGGCGAGGTCGTGGGCTATGGCAATGCCTGGCAGGCCGAGCGCCCCTCGCGGATCGCCACGGTCGCGGCCGGCTATGCCGACGGGATCCTGCGGTCGCTGTCGAACGGCGTGACCCTCTGGCACGGGGCCACGCCCTGCCCCGCGGTCGGGCGCGTGTCGATGGATCTGGTGACGGTGGATGTGACCGATCTGCCCGAGGATCCCGAATTCCTCACCCTTCTGGGGCCGCATCAGGGCGTCGATGCGCTGGCCGATCAGGCCGGCACCATCGGATACGAGGTGCTGACCGCGCTTGGCGCCCGATACAGCCGCCGGTATCTGTCGGGATGATCCGCGCGCTTGCAGCCTTGGGGGCTGCGGTCCTGTCCGGGCTGGCCGCCGTGGGCCGGCTTGCGATCTTTGCCGGCCGCACCCTTGGCCACCTGGTCCGGCCGCCTTGGTATCCGCGCGAATTCGGCATGGCGCTGTTGCAGATCGGCTATTTCTCGCTGCCCGTGGTGGGGCTGACCGCGCTTTTCACCGGGGGCGCGCTGGCCTTGCAGATCTATTCGGGCGGCGCGCGCTTCTCGGCCGAGGCGGTGGTGCCGCAGATCGTCGCCATCGGCATGGTGCGCGAGCTTGGCCCGGTGCTGGTCGGGCTGATGATCGCGGCGCGCGTCACCTCCTCCATCGCGGCCGAGATCGCGACGATGAAAGTCACCGAACAGATCGACGCGCTGGTGACGCTCTCGACCGATCCGATGAAATACCTCACCGTGCCGCGGGTGCTGGCGGCAACGCTGGTGATGCCGGCGCTGGTCGCGGTGGGCAATGTCATCGGGATCATGGGCGGCTGGCTGGTTGCCACGCAAAGGCTGGGGTTCAATTCCGCGGGCTACCTGCGCAACACGGTCGAGTTTCTCGAACCGCATGACATCGGCTCCTCGCTGGTCAAGGGGGCGGTCTTCGGCTTCATCGCCGCCCTGATGGGATGCCATTACGGCATGCGCTCGGACCGCGGCGCGATGGGCGTGGGCCGGGCGACCAAGGGGGCGGTGGTGGCGGCCGCAGTGCTGATCCTGGCTGCGAATTTCCTGCTGACGGAGGCCTTCTTCTCGGCATGATCACGCTCCAGCAGATCCACAAGTCCTTTGGCCGCAATGCCGTGCTGCGCGGCATCGACCTCGAGGTCGGCCGCGGCCAGAGCATGGTCGTCATCGGCGGCTCGGGCACCGGCAAATCGGTGCTGATCAAATGCATCCTCGGGCTGGTGACGCCCGATGCCGGCACGATCACCGTCGCCGGACAAGAGGTCACGCGCCAGCCGCGCGACGCCTTTCTGGCGCAGTTCGGGATGCTGTTTCAGGGCGCCGCCCTCTTCGACAGCCTGCCCGTCTGGCAAAACGTGGCCTTCCGCCTGCTGCGCGGCCCCGAGGCCCGCCCCCGGGCCGAGGCCCGCGCCATCGCGCTCGAGAAACTGCGCCGCGTGGGCCTCGGGCCAGAGGTGGCCGAGCTCTTTCCGTCCGAGCTTTCGGGCGGCATGCAGAAACGCGCGGGCCTTGCCCGCGCCATCGCTGCCTCGCCCTCGATCATCTTCTTCGACGAACCCACGACCGGCCTCGATCCGATCATGGCCGGCGTGATCAACGACCTGATCCGCGAGATCGTGACCGAAATGGGCGCGACCGCGATCACCATCACCCATGACATGTCCTCGGTCCGCGCCATCGCCGATCGCGTGGCGATGCTGCACCGGGGCAAGATCCGCTGGACCGGCCCGGTCGCCGACCTCGATACCAGCGGCGATCCCTTCGTCGACCAGTTCATCCACGGCCGCGCCGAAGGCCCGATCGAAACCCTGCGCTGAGACGGCAGCCCGAAGTCGCGGCGGCCGCCTTGGCCACACCACAGCCACACCACAGCCACTCCGCCCCGCCTCCCGCCTTCCCCGCCCCTTGCATGCACCCGCCCCTTGCATGCACCCGCCTCCCGCCCCAGTTCAGTCCGATACGCCGTCACCCCAGGCCCGCCGATGCCCCTCCTGATCCTTGCCAATCTCTCGCTCCTCGTCCTCTTCCCGATCTCCTGGTTCCAGCCGGTCCTGCGGGCCGGCCTCCTGCCGCTTTTCGGGCTGGACGAGATCACCATCGTCTCGGGGCTGCAGTCGCTCTGGCGGGTGGACCCGGCGCTGGCGCTGATTGTGACCGCCTTCGCCATCTTCGCCCCCATGCTCAAGACGCTGGGCCTGGCGCTGGTCCATTTCGACCTGCTCTCCCCCCGCCTCACCCCGGTGCTGGGCTGGCTGGGAAAACTGGCGATGGCGGATGTCTTTCTCGTCGCGCTCTATATCGTGGCGGTCAAGGGGATCGGCTGGGGCAAGGTCGAAACCGCCTGGGGCCTCTATCTCTTCACCGCCTGCATCCTCGCCTCGATCCTGATCTCGGCCCTCACCCCCGGCGCAAGCACCGCGGCGAAAAAGCCCTAGCTGCTTCTTTTGTTCACAAATATCCCGGGAGGAGGCCCGGAACGGGCCGGGGGGCAGCGCCCCCCAATGCCTCGGGCCCGGCGCAAGCCCCGGCTTCAGGCCCCGGCTCGGGCATTGACGCAAGGCCCGCCACCTCCCAACATCCCCGAAACCGGAGACCGAAGCCCCATGCAGATCGCCGATATCGACACCCCCGCCGTCCTGATCGACCTCGACATCCTCGACCGCAACCTCCGCGCGGCGCAGGACTATGCCGATGCCAACGGGCTGAAACTCCGCCCGCATGTGAAGACCCACAAACTGCCGCAGATCGCCCGGATGCAGGTGGACCTCGGCGCCTGCGGCATCACCGCCCAGAAACTGGGCGAGGCCGAGGCCATGGCCGACGGCGGCCTAAGCGACATCTTCCTGCCCTACAACATCCTCGGGGCGGCCAAGCTCGACCGCCTCCACGCGCTGCACACCCGCGTCACCCTGTCGGTCACCGCCGACAGCGCCGTCACCATCGCGGGCTATGCCGCCCGCTTCACCGATCCCGCCCATCCGCTGACGGTGCTCGTGGAATGCGACACGGGGGCGGGGCGCTGCGGCGTGCAGGACGGGGATCAGGCGCTGGCCCTGGCCCGCCAGATCGCCGCCGCCCCCGGGCTGCGATTCGGCGGCCTCATGGCCTATCCCAAACGCGGCGACCTCGAAGGCACCTCGGCCTGGCTCGCCGCTGCGATCCCGCTCCTGGCCGGTGCCGGCCTCGCGCCCGAGGTCGTCTCCACCGGCGGCACACCCGACATGTTCCGCGCCGCCGAGGTGAAGGAGGCGACCGAGCATCGCCCCGGCACCTATGTCTACAACGACCGGATGCAGATCGGCTTCGGCCATGGCAGCTGGGCCGATTGCGCGATGACGGTTCTGACCACCGTGGTCAGCCGCCCGACGGCCACCCGCGCGATCCTCGATGCGGGCGCCAAGGCGCTGGCCGCCGATACCGCCCCCCTGCCCGGCCACGGCCGCATCGTCGAATATCCCGAAGCCATCGTCACCGCGCTGAACGAGGAACACGGCATGGTCGACCTGACCGACTGCCCCCGCCGCCCCGAGATCGGCGAAAGGGTCCGGGTCATCCCCAACCATGCCTGCGTCGTCACCAATCTCTTCGACCATGTCCACCTGATCCGTGGCGACAGCGTCGAGGAACTGGCCCGCGTCACCTCGCGCGGCCGTCTGGGCTGAGGCAGGCCTGAATTTTCCAAATTCAGGCACGGGAATTTTCCAAATTCCCGCCCCCGCCATTGACCGCAGGACCTGCCTCGGGCACGAGGCGGCCATGCTGCGCATCACCGAGATTTCCTATTCCGTCGAAGGCCGCCCTCTGCTCGAAGGCGCCTCCGCCACCATTCCCGCCGGCCACAAGGTGGGCCTCGTCGGGCGCAACGGCACCGGCAAGACCACGCTCTTCCGCCTGATCCGGGGCGAGCTGACACTCGATGCCGGCGCGATCGACCTGCCCCGCGGCGCCCGCATCGGCGGCGTCAGCCAGGAGGTGCCGGGCAACGAGGTCAGCCTGATCGACACGGTCCTTGCCGCCGATACCGAACGCGCCGGCCTTCTGGCCGAGGCCACCACCGCCACCGACGGCGCCCGCATCGCCGAGATCCAGACCCGGCTCGCCGATATCGACGCCTGGTCGGCCGAGGCTCGCGCCGCCACCATCCTCAAGGGCCTGGGCTTCACCGATGAAGAACAGCGCATGCCCTGTTCGGCCTTCTCGGGCGGCTGGCGGATGCGTGTGGCGCTCGCCGCCGTCCTGTTCTCCGAACCCGACCTGCTCCTGCTGGACGAGCCGACCAACTACCTCGATCTCGAAGGCGCGCTCTGGCTTGAATCCTATCTCGGCCGCTATCCCCATACCGTGCTGATCGTCAGCCACGACCGCGCGCTTCTGAACCGCGCGGTGGGCGCGATCCTGCATCTCGAGGACCGCAAGCTCACCTATTACTC
Source organism: Paracoccaceae bacterium (assembly GCA_051859505.1). GTDB lineage: Bacteria > Pseudomonadota > Alphaproteobacteria > Rhodobacterales > Rhodobacteraceae > JAFIEN01. Next base: position 16,544 of record JBHYFN010000050.1, on the reverse strand, counting down.
CGGCCCCTACGACCAGTTCGCCCGCCAGCGCGCCGAAAAGCGTGCGCTCATGGCCGCCAGCGCCAAGAAGCAGGAGGCCCGCCGGGCGCATCTGCAAAGCTTCGTCGACCGCTTCAAGGCCAAGGCCTCCAAGGCGCGGCAGGCCCAGTCCCGCGTCAAGATGCTCGAGAAGATGGAGACGATCCGCCTGCCCGAGGATGCCGCCCGCACCGTCTTCACCTTCCCTGAGCCTGAGGAGCTCTCGCCCCCGATCCTCGCCACCGAAGGCGCGGCCGTGGGCTACGGTAACCGCATCGTGCTGCATGACCTGACGCTCCGCATCGACCAGGACGACCGCATCGCCCTTCTGGGCCGCAACGGCGAAGGCAAGTCGACGCTCTCGAAGATGCTCTCGGGCCGCCTGGCGCTGGCCCGGGGCCGGATGACCGCGTCGAACAAGCTGCGCATCGGCTTTTTCGCCCAGCACCAGGTCGAGGAGCTTCGCGTCGAGGAGACCCCCCTCCAGCACCTCCTGCGCGCGCGTCCCGAAGAGGGCCAGTCGAAACTCCGCGCGCGCCTGGCCGGTTTCGGCCTGATGGCGGCGCAGGCGGAAACCGTGGTCGGCCGCCTTTCGGGCGGGCAGAAGGCGCGGCTCTCGCTGCTTCTGGCCACGCTTGATGCGCCGCACCTCCTGATCCTCGACGAACCCACCAACCACCTCGACATCGAAAGCCGCGAAGCGCTGGTCGAGGCGCTGACCGCCTATACCGGCGCGGTGATCCTCGTCAGCCACGACATGCACCTTCTGTCGATGGTGGCCGACCGGCTCTGGCTGGTGAAGGACGGCCGAGTCGCGCCCTACGAGGACGATCTGGACGCCTATCGCGCGCTGCTTCTGGGCGCCGACAAGCCCGCCGAGAAACCGCCAGCCGCCCCGAAACGCCCCCGCCCCTCGCGCGAGGCGGTGCTGGGCTTGCGCGCCGAGGTCCGCCGCTGCGAGGAGCGGGTCGCCAAGATCAACGCGATGCGCGACAAGCTGGCCAAGAAACTGGCCGATCCGGCGCTCTACGAGGACGGGCGCAAGGGCGAGCTCGAGACCTGGAACCGCAAATATGCCGAGGTGATGGAAGGGCTGCACCGGGCCGAGGCGCTCTGGCTGGCCGCGGTGGAACAGCTCGAAGCGGCCGAGGCCGCCTGAGACCGGCAGCTGAGAGCGGCGCCTGAGACCGGCCGCCTGAGCGCGGCAGCTGTGGCGCTCTGATCCGGGCGGGTGAAGAGGGTCCGACGGACCGCGGGCCGGGCCCTCTCCGTAACAGCCCTTCCTGTCGGATGCCCCCTGCCCTATATGACCTCCATGTCCGGAGACGATATCGCCCGCTTCGCCTATCTCGGCCTGCTCGGCCTCGCCATTGCGGGGGGGATGTTCGTGCAGTTCCGGGGGCGGATGGGCGAGATGGCGCGCAATGCGGCGATCTGGGTGCTGATCTTTCTGGGCGTGATCGCGGCGGTCGGGCTCTGGTCGGATATCAGCAACACCGTCTCGCCGCGGCAAGCGGTGATCGATGCCGATACGATCGAGGTGCCGCGCGGGCGGGACGGGCATTACTACCTGACGCTCGAGGTCAATGACGTGCCGGTGATCTTCGTGGTCGATACCGGCGCCACCGACATCGTGCTGAGCCAGCGCGATGCGCGCTCCATCGGGCTGGACCCTGACGAGCTGGCCTATCTGGGCACGGCGCAGACGGCCAATGGCATCGTGCGCACCGCCCCGGTGCGGCTGGAGACGGTCGTCCTTGGCGATATCGAGGATCGCAACCTGCGCGCCGTGGTCAACGAGGGCCAGATCGACGCCTCGCTTCTGGGGATGGGCTATCTGGGGCTGTTCTCGCGGATCGAGATCGCGGATGGTCGGCTGATCCTGACGCGCTAGGCCGGGCCGCTGGCACAGCAGTGCGGCCGGCGCCGGAATTTGGAAAATTCCGGGCGAGATTTTGGACAAAATCTCGCTCCCCGCCCAGGCGGAGCGACATCTGCGGGCAGCGTATCAGCGGGCAGCGTATCAGCGGGCGGGGCGTTCCTGTTTCATCACCCAGCGCCCCTCGACCTGCGCCCAGTATTTCGCCCCGCATCCCGCCTCGGTCAGCCGTCGCCACTGCCCCCGCGCCTGTTCGGTCTGCGCCTCGTCCCGCCCGTCAAACAGCACGCAGGCCCGCGCCACCCGCGCCACCTCATCCGCCGCGATCCCGGCCCCTTCCACCGACATGACGCAGTCCACCCCAATACTGGCCGCCCCAATACTGGCCGCCCCCATACTGGCCGCCCCGACACCGCCCTCCGTCCTCGTCAGCAGCACCGGCTGCAGATCATCCATCGCCCCCCCCGCGATCCCATGCGGCAGGAACCCCTCTTCCGGCCCCAGCCAGAGCGCCCGGTCCAGCGCCTCGATCATCCCGGCACTCTGCCCCCGGATCTCGATCCGCCAGCCCTGGCCAAGGCCGCGTGTCACCAGGGGCACCAGCGCCGCCTCGAGCGAGGTAGTCGTCAGGTGATAGAAATAGACCTCGCCCATCAGCCCTTTTCGAGACCCGCCACCAGCCGGTTCAGCGTCATCACCCCCCAGCCCGTCGCCCCCTTGGGCGCAAGCACCTGATCGGACTTGCCCAAAGTCACCCCGGCAATGTCGAGATGGACCCAAGCCTGCCCCTCTTTCACGAAGCGCTGCAGGAACTGCGCCGCGGTGATCGACCCGGCATCGCGCCCGCCCACGTTCTTCATGTCGGCGATGCGCGATTTCAGCTTTTCGTCATAGGCCGGCCCCAGCGGCATCCGCCAGGCGCCCTCGCCCTCGTCCCTGGCAGCCTTCAGCACCGCCTCGGCCAATCCGTCATCATTGGCGAACAGCCCCGCATTCTCATGCCCCAGCGCCACGATGATCGCCCCCGTGAGCGTGGCCAGATCGACGATGCCTGTGGGCTTGAACCTCTCCTGCGCATACCACAGCACATCGGCCAGAACGAGGCGGCCTTCGGCATCGGTGTTGATCACCTCGATCGTGTCGCCCTTCATCGAGCGCACCACATCGCCCGGCCGGGTCGCGGTGCCCGAGGGCATGTTCTCGACCAGACCCACCAGCCCCACGACATTGGCCTTGGCGCGGCGCAGCGCCAGCGTGCGCATGACACCGGCGACAACGCCCGCGCCGCCCATGTCCATCGTCATCTCTTCCATCCCCGCCCCGGGCTTGAGCGAGATGCCCCCGGTGTCGAAGACCACGCCCTTGCCCACCAGCGCGAAGGGCGCCTCCTCGGCCGGCCCGCCCTTCCACTGCATCACGACCAGTTTCGACGGGCTGGGCGAGCCCTGCCCGACGCTGAGGAAGGATCCCATGCCAAGCGCCTTCATCTCGGCCTCTTCGAGGATCTCGACATCGAGGCCAAGCTCCTGCATCGCGGCCAGACGCGCGGCGAAATCCCCGGTCGTGAGGATATTGGCGGGCTCGTTCACCAGATCGCGGGTGAAATAGATGCCTTCGGCCAGCGCCGCGGTCGGGGCGGCGGCGCGGGCCAGATCCTCGGGCCGGTCCGACAGGATGGTGACGGGGCCTGTCTCCTCAACCTCGGCGGTCTTGTGATCGGTGAACCGGTAGCTGCGCAGGGCCAGGCCCAGCAGGATCTCGTCCCCGCGCGCGATGCCGCCCGAGACGACCCAGAGCGCGCCCTTGCCACGCTGGCGCGCCAGGGTGGCGCCGGCCTTGCGCGCCGCATCGACGCCGGGCTTGCGGGCCAGCTTGACCACAAGGATCGCCTCGGCCGCGATCCGGGCGGGCCAGTCGAGCCGCGCCGCCTCGCCGGGTTTCAGCCCCTCCCAGGCGGGGCTGGCGCAAAGCCGCGACAGCGCCTTGCCGATGCGTGTATCCAGCCGCCGCCCGGCCGGGTCGAGCTTGCCTTCGGGCGTGGCAAAGACCGCGATCCGCCCCTCCAGCCCGGCAAGCGCGCCCGTGTCGAGCGGTTCGATGCGGATCTCGGGAGGGGTGGTCATCGGGCAATCCTTTCGGCCGGGGCAATCGGGGGCATATCGGCAAGACCTAGCCCCGGGGGCGGCGATTGACCAGATAGGAGTTCAACAGCACCGCCCGATGCGATAGGGCCAAAGGCAGAACAGTGCGAAAGGAGGATCACGTGGGACGGTTCGACAGATACATGCTGTCGCAGCTCCTGATCGTGTTCGGCTTTTTCGCGCTGGTGCTGATCCTGATCTACTGGATCAACCGCGCCGTGGTGCTGTTCGACCAGCTGATCGCCGATGGCCAGTCGCTCTGGGTCTTTCTCGAGCTGACCACCCTGACCCTGCCGGGGCTGATCCGCATCGTGCTGCCGCTGGCGGCTTTCGCGGCGAGCCTTTACGTCACCCACCGCATGACCGCCGAGGCCGAGCTGACGGTGGTGCAGGCGACCGGCTATTCGCCCTGGCGGCTGGCGCGGCCGGTGCTGGTCTTCGGGCTTTTCGTCTCGCTGCTCGTCTCGGCGCTGGCGCATGTGCTGACCCCGCTCAGCATCACCCAGCTGAACGCCCGTCAGGCCGAGATCGCGCAGGACGCCACCGCCCGCATCCTGCGCGACGGGCAGTTCATCTCTCCGATCCCCGGCGTGACGCTCTTCATCCGCGAGATCACGCCGGCCGGCGAATTGCGCGACATCTTCCTCTCCGACACAAGGTCCGAGGCGGAAAGCGTGACCTATACCGCCTCCAGCGCCTATCTGGTGCGCACCGCAGGCGGGCCGCAGTTGGTGATGCGCGACGGCATGATCCAGACCCTGCGCAGCGGCACCAACCGGCTGATCACCACCGGGTTCCAGGATCTTGCCTATGACATCGCGACCCTGATCCGCCTGCCCGATACCTCGCGTCGGACCGTGGGCGAGCTGACCACCCGAGAGCTGTTGTTCCCCGACGAAAAGGCCCTTGAGGAGACGCGCCGCAGCGCCGCGCAGCTGCGCACCATCGCGCATGAGCGGCTGGCCGAAACCGCGCTGGCCACCATCGCGGCGCTTGTCGGTTTTGCCACGCTTCTGGTGGGCGGGTTCAGCCGGTTCGGGGTCTGGAAACAGGTCGTGGCGGCGATCTTTCTTGTCATTCTCGTCAAGGGGCTGGAATCCGCCGTCACCGGCCCGGTGCGCGCCGATCCGCGGCTTTGGCCGCTGGTCTATCTGCCGGCCCTTCTGGGGATCGCCATCGTCAGTTTCCTTCTGTTCTGGGCCGCGCGTCCGGGCCTGTTCCGCCGCCGCCCCGGCGCGCCCGAGCCGGTGGGGGCCTGAGCCGCGATGCTGCTGCACCGTTACTTTGCCCGGCGCTTCCTGATGACCTTTCTGGGGGTTCTGGCCACCTTCTTTGCGATGATGGTGCTGATCGACCTCGTCGAACAGGCGCGGCGCTTTTCGGCCCAGACCTCGGGCTTCGGAGAGCTTGTCGGCCTGACCATGCTGAACGTGCCGCAGCAGCTTTATGCGATCCTGCCGCTGGTGATGATCCTGTCGGCAACGGCGCTGTTCCTGTCGCTGGCCCGCTCCTCCGAGCTTGTGGTGACGCGCGCGGCGGGGCGTTCGGCGCTGGTGGCGCTGATCGCGCCGGTCCTGATGTCGCTTCTGGTGGGGATCGTCGCGCTGGCGGGGCTGAACCCGATCGTGGCCGCCACTTCAAAGGAATTCGAGGCGCGGGTCGGCGATCTGCGCGGCCAGCCCTCGACGCTGGCGCTGGCCGATCGGGGGCTCTGGCTGCGGCAGGGCGGAGAGCGGGGGCAATCGGTGATCCGGGCCGGGCGGGCCAATCTTGAAGGGACCGAGCTGTTCGACGTGACCTTCATCACCTTCGCCCCCGACGGCCGCCCGCTGCGCCGGATCGAGGCGGAAAGCGCCGTGCTCGGCACCGGCGGCTGGACGCTGAGCGCCGCGAAAGTCTGGCCGCTGGCCGATACCGGCAATCCCGAGGCCGATGCCCGCCTCTATCCCGAGATCGAGGTCGCCTCGACCCTCACCCCCGACCAGATCCGCGACAGTTTCGGCACGCCCTCGGCGATTCCCGTCTGGGAGCTTCCGGCCTTCATCGCGCAGCTGCAACTCGCCGGGCTCAGCGCGCGGCGGCATCAGATGTTCCTGCAATCGGAACTGGCCATGCCGTTGTTCCTGGTGTCGATGGTGCTGATCGCGGCGGCCTTCACCATGCGCCATCAGCGCGGCGGGCGGACGGGGATCATGGTGCTGACGGCGGTGCTCCTAAGCTTTGGCGTCTACTTCCTGCGCAACTTCGCCCAGATCCTGGGCGAGAATGGCGAGATCCCGGTCCTTCTGGCGGCCTGGGCGCCGCCGCTGATCGCCATTGGCCTGGCCCTCGCGCTGCTTCTGCATCTGGAGGACGGGTGATGCGGCGGCTTGTCCTCGCGCTTGTCCTGCTGGTCTGGCCGCTTGCGCTCAGCGCCCAGATGACGGCCACGCTGGTGGCCGACCGGGTCGAGCTGACCGCCGACAACCGCCTGATCGCCGAAGGCAATGTCACCGCCTATTATGCCGGGGCCACGCTTTCGGCGGCGCGCGTGACCTATGATCAGGCCAGCGACCGGCTGACCATCGACGGGCCGATCTTCATCCGCACCGAGGACGGCACGATCCTGACCGCCGATCAGGCCAGCCTCGATCCCCGCCTGCAGAACGGCCTTCTGCGCAGTGCGCGGCTGGTGCTGAACGAACAGCTGCAGCTGGCCGCCAACCGGATCGACCGGGTCGAAGGGCGCTACAGCGCGCTGAGCCAGGTTGCCGTCACCTCTTGCGCCATCTGCGGCACCCGCCCGCCGCTATGGGAGATACGCGCGCGCCAGGTGATCCATGACGAGGACGAGGGCCAGCTTTACTTCGACAATGCCACCCTGCGGCTGGGCGGCGTGCCGGTTGTCTGGCTGCCCCGGCTGCGCCTGCCCGATCCGACCAACACGCGCGCCACCGGCTTTCTGATCCCCTCGCTGCGCTCGACCGATCAGCTTGGCCTCGGGATCAAGGCGCCCTGGTTCGTGACCATCGGCCCGCATCGCGACCTGACGCTGACCCCCTATCTGTCGCCCCGGACCAACACGCTCGAGGCGCGCTACCGGCAGGCCTTCCTGTCGGGCGACCTCACCCTGCGCGGTGCCGTCAGCCGCGACGAGATCGGCCCCGGCGGCACCCGCGCCTTCGCCTTTGCCAGCGGCCGGTTCGATCTGCCGCGCGATTTCCGGCTGCGCTTCGGGGTCGAGACGGTCAGCGACCCGGCCTATCTGCTGGACTACGGCTATTCCGACAAGGATCGGCTGGCCAGTTTCGTCAGCCTTGAACGGGTGCGGCAGAACGCGCTGTTCGAGGCCGATGTCACCGCCTATTCCAGCCTGCGCGAGGAAGAGCGCGACGCCGCCCTGCCACCCCTTGTGGCCAGCCTCTCGTATGAGCGGCGCTACCCCCTGTCCGAGGGCGTGCTGACGCTGGGCGCGGGGTTCGACGCCCTGGCCCGCACCGCCGAAGAGGCCGGCCCCGAGGCGCGCGACGTGCTGCGGGTGGGTCTTTCGGCCGACTGGCGGCAGGACTGGATCCTGCCGCAGGGCCTGCTTGCGGGGGCCGAGGCGCGGCTGGGCCTTGACGCCTACCGGATCGGGGATGACCCCGACTGGGACGAAACCGTGCTGAACGCCACCCCCGCCGCGATGGTCAGCCTGCGCTGGCCGCTGGTGCGGGCGGGGGCCGGGGGCGGCAGCCATCTGATCGAACCGATGGCGAGCCTTGCCTGGGGCGCGCGCCTCGGCGGCGATGTGCCCAATGAGGATTCCACCCTTGTCGAATTCGACGAGGGCAACCTGCACGCGCTCAGCCGCTTTCCCGGCCAGGATGCGGTCGAGACCGGGTTGCGCGGCGCCATCGGCCTGAGCTGGACCTGGGCGGGCGCCGAGGGCCATCTTGCGGGGCTGACCCTAGGCCGGGTCTATCGCGAGACGGCGGATCCCGGCCTCTCGCCCGCCTCGGGCCTTGCGGGCACGCGGTCGGACTGGCTGCTGGCGGGGCAGCTGGATCTGGCCAACGGCCTTTCCTTTTCGGGCCGCACGCTGCTGGACGACGACGGAGACTTCGGCAAATCCGCCGGCCGGATCGACTGGAGCAGCGCGCGGGTCGACCTTTCGGCCGCCTATGTCTGGCTTCCGGCGGATGCGATGGAGGCCCGGCCCGACCCGATCTCGGAATGGACGGTGGATGCGGCCTGGCGGCTGGGCGAGCGCTGGACGCTGCGGGCCGACGGGCGCTATGACGTGGCCGCCGATCAGCCCGCCCGCGCCGGCCTCGGGCTGGGCTGGCGCAACGAATGCGTGACGGTGGACCTTTCGGTATCGCGCCGCTACACATCAAGCACGACGGTCGAACCGGCCACGGATTTCGGGTTGTCGGTCAGCCTCGGCGGGTTTTCCGCCGGGCAATCGACCGAACTTGCCCGCGCCGCCTGCCGGAATTGACCGCGAGGGATCGGACGAGGCAACGGTCGGCGAGGACGGAACATGCGGGTAAGGCAGGGGATCTTTGGCCGGTCGCTGGCGCGGGTCGGGTCGCGGGTCTGGGCGCGGGTCTGGGCGCGGGTGGGCGCGCGCGCGGCGGCAGGCGCCCGCGCGCTTGGCCTGTCTGCGGCCCTTGCGGTGGGCCTGGCGGGCGCGGCGGCGGCGCAGGGCCTTTTCTCGCCGGTGATCACCGTCAACGAAGACGCCATCACCCGGTTCGAGCTGGAACAGCGCCAGCTTCTGCTGGAATTCTTCAACACGCCCGGCAACACCGCAGCCCTCGCCCGCACCGGGCTGGTCGAGGATCGCCTCAAGCGGCAGGAACTTGCCCGCGCCGGGCTTGCCCTGACCGAAGGCGGCCTGCAGCTTGCCGTGAGCGAGCTCGCGCAGCGCGCCAACCTCACCGGCGAACAGCTTGAAACCCTCGTCCAGCAGAACGGCATCGCGGTCGAGACGCTGCATGACTTCGTCCTGATCCAGGCAAGCTGGCGCGAATTCATCCGCGCCCGCTACAACCCCCGCATCACGATAAGCGAGGCCGAGATCGACGCCGAACTGGCGCGCACCGAGAATGCCAATGCCACGATCGAGGTGCTGCTCTCCGAGATCATCCTGCCCGCCCCCCCGCAAGAGGCCGCCCGCGCCCAGGCCACGGCGCTGCGCCTGTCGCAGATCACCTCGACCGCCGCCTTCTCGGCCGAGGCGCGCAGCCTCTCGGCCGTGCCCTCGCGCGAACGGGGGGGGCAGCTTGACTGGGTGCCGATCACGAATTTCCCGCCGCCCCTGCAGAACATCCTTCTGGGGCTGGCGCCGGGTCAGGTGACGCAGCCCCTGCCGATCACCAATGGCATAGCGCTTCTGCAGATGCGCGCCATCCGCGAGGCCGGCTATCGCCCGCCCCAGCCGATCGAGATCGACTACGCCGTCCACACCATTCCCGGCGGGCGCAGCCCCGAGGCCCTGGCCGAGGCGGCCCGGATCACCGCGCTGGCCGACAGTTGCGACGATCTTTACGGCCTGTTGCGCGACCTGCCGGCCGAGCGGCTGGAGCGGATCGTCCTGCCCCCCGCCCAGATCCCGCAGGATGTGGCCCTTGAACTGGCCCGGCTGGACCGCAACGAAGTGTCGGTCGCCCTCACCTCGACCTCGGGCGAGACCCTGTTGATGATCATGCTCTGCAACCGCAGCTATGCCACGCCCGAAGGCGCCACGCGCGAAACCGCCGCCAATGCCATCCGGGCGCGCAAGCTGGCGCGCTATGCCGATGCGCTGGTGGCCGAGATGCGGGCGGCTGCGGTGATCGTGGGCGAATGACCATCGCGGTCAGCTGCGGCGAACCGGCCGGGATCGGGCCCGAGGTCGCCGCCCGCGCCTGGGCCGCGCTTCGTGACGACCTGCCGATCCTCTGGATCGGCGATCCCCGGCACCTGCCCCTCGGCACCCCCTGGCAAGAGGCCGATCCGTCGACGGCGCGCGCGGTCTCGGCCCGCGCGCTGCCGGTTCTGGTGCAGGATTTCGGCCCCCCCGCCCGGCCCGGCCAGCCCGATCCCGCCCATGCCGCCCCGGTCCTGGCCGCCATCGCGCGCGGCGTGGCGCTGGCGCGAAGCGGCGTTGTGGAGGGGCTCTGCACCGGCCCGATCAACAAGAAGGCGCTCTCTGATGGCGCGGGCTTTGCCTATCCGGGCCATACCGAATACCTGGCCTCGCTGGCCGGGGTGGGGCGGGTGGTGATGATGCTGGTGGCCCCGGGCCTGCGCGTGGTGCCGGTGACGATCCACACCGCGCTCGCCTCCGTGCCTGACGCGCTGACGCCCGAGCTGCTGGACGAGACCCTGCGCCTTACCGCCGCGGCCCTGGCCCGCGACTTCGGCCTGCCCCGGCCCCGGATCGCGGTGGCGGGCCTCAACCCCCATGCCGGCGAGGGCGGCCGCATGGGCCGCGAAGAGATCGAGGTGATCACCCCCGTCCTCGAACGGCTGCGCGCCGAGGGGATGGAGATCGCGGGGCCCCTTCCCGCCGATACGATGTTTCACCCCGAGGCCCGCGCCCGCTATGACGTGGCGGTCTGCATGTATCACGATCAGGCGCTGATCCCGATCAAGACGGTGGATTTCGCAGGCGGCGTCAATGTCACCCTGGGCCTGCCCTTCGTGCGCACATCGCCCGATCACGGCACCGCCTTCGACATTGCCTGCAAGGGCATCGCCGACCCCACCAGCATGATCGCCGCCCTGCGCCTTGCCAGCGAGATGGCGCGGGCGCGCGGCAGGATGCCCGAGGCGACGGAATGAGCCTGTCCCGAGACGCCGTGCCCCTCACCGGGCCTGCCGCGCCATGATCGACGACCTGCCGCCCCTGCGCGCGGTGATCGCGCGTCATGGCATCGCCGCGAAAAAGGCCCTGGGGCAGAACTTCCTGCTGGATCTGAACCTGACCGCCCGCATCGCCCGGGCCGCCGGAGATCTGGCGGCCTCTGACGTGCTCGAGGTCGGCCCCGGCCCCGGCGGGCTGACGCGGGGGCTTCTGGCCGAAGGCGCGCGGCATGTTCTGGCGATCGAGAAGGACGACCGCTGCCTGCCCGCCCTGGCCGAGATCGCCGAGCGCTATCCCGGGCGGCTGACGGTGGTTTCGGGCGATGCGCTGCGGGTCGATCCCTTGGCCCATCTCAGGCCGCCGATCCGCGTCGTGTCGAACCTGCCCTATAATGTGGGGACCGAGCTTCTGGTGCGCTGGCTGACGCCGCCCGACTGGCCGCCGTTCTGGACCTCGCTCACGCTGATGTTTCAGCGCGAGGTGGCCGAAAGGATCGTGGCGCGGCCGGGGACCAAGGCCTATGGCCGGCTGGCGATCCTTGCGCAATGGCGGGCCGAGCCGCGGATCGTGCTGGACCTGCCGCCCGCCGCCTTCACGCCGCCGCCCAAGGTCTCGTCCGCCGTGGTGCATCTGACCGCCCTGCCCGCGCCCCGCTTTCCCGCCCGGGCCGAGACGCTGTCGCGGGTTGTGGCGGCGGGGTTCAACCAGCGGCGCAAGATGCTGCGCTCAAGCCTGCGCGGCATCAGCCCCGGGATCGAGGATCACCTGCGCGCAGCCGGCATCGCCCCCACCGAACGGGCCGAGCAGATCGGGCTGGAGGCCTTCTGCGCCCTCGCGCGCCAGATCGACAGCGCCGAGGGCTGAGCCAAAGACGGGGCCAGAGACTGGGCCAGAGACTGGGCCGGAGTCTGAGCCGAGGACTGAGCGCCCTCTCAAGGCGCGCGCGGCCTGAGTCCCGAAGCCTGCAGACCGCCCCGCCCGGGACGGTCAGTCTGGGGTCAATCGGACGTCAGTCGGCGGCGCTCACCGGCCCCTCGGCGGCGGCTTCGGAAGCGGCCGGCTTGGCGCGGGGTTTGCGGGCCCTTGGTTTGGCTGCAGCCTTTTCCTCTGGCGCTTCGGCCGGGGCGGCGCTTTCCTCTCCGGTCTCTGCCGGGGCGGGGCGCTTGCGCGGGGCCGGGCGCGGGCGGCTTGCGGCCTCGCTGCCCGAGCGCATTTCAGGCGTCTCGACCAGACCGCTGTCGGTCGCTTCGCCCGAGTCGTCAAGAACGGGTCCGTTCAGGATGAAATCCGGCAGATCGGGCTGGGCGGCGGTCGAAGGATCGGCGGCCAGCTCCTCCTGATGCCTCAGACGCCGCTCCCTTTCGCGCTCGCGCTCGGCCTGACGGCCGTCCTGCTGGCGATCTGATTGGCGGTCCTGCTGGCGGTCTGATTGCCGATCCTGTTGCGGCCGGTCCTGTTGCGCCCGGTCGTTCTGCGCACGCTCTTGCGACGGGCGCTCCGACTGCTGGCGATCCGCATTCTGCCGCTCCGACTGCTGGCGCTCGGCATTCTGCCGGTCACGCTCGGCCTGACGGTCGCGGTTGGCCTGTTCCTGTTCCTCGCGGGCGCGGTCGATCTCGCGCATCGCTTCGGCCAGCATGCGGGTGTAATGCTCGGCATGCTGGGCGTAATTCTCGGCATTCACGCGGTCGCCGGAAAGCTGGGCATCGCGGTGAAGCTGGGTGTATTTCTCGATGATCTGCTGCGGCGTGCCGCGCACCTTGCCTTCGGGGCCGGAGCTGTCGAAGACGCGGTTGACGATATTGCCGCCGCTGGGGCGCGCCTGGCGGTTCTTGTTGCCCCGCGAGCGTGATTTGGATGATCTCATCAGATTCTTCGTATCGGGCCCGGTCGGGGCGTTGTGCCTTGGGCTTCGCTGACGCGTTCCGCGCCGTTCAAACAAGCCCGCGATGATCTGGCTACGTACCGGCCGGGAGGGCTGCGCCCGCCTCTTGCCGATGCGTCGAATAACCACGAGATTCCCCGAAGGGCAAGGGAAATATCGACGCTTCAGGCAATTGTGCGCTTTTCGCCATAGCGGGGCCGTTGCCCGAAACCCGGGCGAACGGCCCCCGGTCAGGGCCAGCGCAGCAGGATCACCCGGTCGCGCCCGTCCAGATCCCGGATCGGCGGCGCCGCGACCAGCCCCGCCGCCCGGCCAAGCGCGCTGACCGCCGCGGCCTGCGTCGGGCCGATCTCGAGCAGGATGCGCCCGTTGCGCGACAGGTGGCGCGGCGCCGTGGCAAGGATCGCGCGATAGGCGCCCAGCCCGTCGGCCCCGTCGGTCAGCGCCAGATGCGGCTCCCAGTCGCGGACCTCGGGGGCAAGTTCCGCCATCTCGTCGGCCGCGATATAGGGCGGGTTCGACACGATCAGATCATAAGGCCCCCGCGCCGCGGCCGCCCAGTCCGAGACGGCAAAGCGGGCACGCGACGCGACGCCCAGCATGGCCGCGTTATGTTCGGCCACCGCCAGCGCCTCGGGCGACAGATCAAGGCCAAGGCCATGCGCCGAAGCCACCTCGGCCAGCAGCGTGACAAGGATGCAGCCCGACCCGGTGCCAAGGTCAAGGAGATGCGAGAACGGCTCGGACAGGGCTGATTCGACAAGGATTTCCGTCTCGGGCCGGGGGTCGAGCACATCGCCCGTCACATGGAAGGCGCGGCCGTAGAAGGCCCGCGACCCGGTCAGATGCGAGACGGGTTCCCGCGCCGCGCGGCGCGCGACAAGCGCCTCGAAAGCGTCAACCGCCTCGGGCGTGATCCGGTCGGGCATCACAAGGGCCAGCTGCCCGCGCTGCACGCCGGCCGCATGTTCCATCAGCCGCCGCGCATCCCCGGCCGGATCCTCGACCCCAGCCGCCCGCAGCCGCGCCACGCCCGCGCGCAAGGCCGCGGCAGGATCGGGGCGCTCCTCGGGCCGCTCCCCGGGGCGCTCCTCGGGCCGCTCCTCGGGCGGCCCCTCGGAACCGGGGCTCATGCGGCCCCGTCGGCCATCTCGGCCAGAAGGGCGGCCTGCGCGTCGGCCGTCAGCGCGTCGATCACCTCGTCCAGATCGCCGGCCAGCACCTGTTCCAGCCGATAGAGGGTGAGGTTGATCCGGTGATCGGTCATCCGGCCCTGGGGAAAGTTGTAGGTGCGGATCCTCTCGGACCGGTCGCCGCTGCCGACCTGGGCCTTGCGGTCAGCGGCGCGCGCGCCGTGCAGCCTTTGCCGTTCAAGGTCATAAAGCCGCGCCTTGAGCACGTTCATCGCCAGTTCGCGGTTGCGATGCTGCGATTTCTGCGCCGAGGTCACGACGATGCCGCTGGGCAGATGGGTGATGCGCACGGCCGAGTCGGTGGTGTTGACATGCTGGCCGCCCGCGCCGCTGGCGCGCATCGTGTCGATGCGGATGTCGGCCGGGTCGATCCTGACATCCACATCCTCGGCCTCGGGCAGAACGGCCACGGTGGCGGCAGAGGTGTGGATGCGCCCGCCCGCCTCGGTCGCGGGCACGCGCTGGACGCGGTGCACGCCGCTTTCGTATTTCAGCCGCGCAAAGGCCCCCTCGCCCGCGACCCGCGCCACAAGCTCGCGGATGCCGCCGAGTTCGGTCAGCTGCTCTTCGATGATCTCGAAACTCCAGCCGCGGCCTTCGGCATAGCGCTGATACATCCGCAACAGATCGGCCGCGAAAAGGGCGGCTTCCTCGCCGCCGGTGCCGGGGCGGATCTCGATCATCGCGGGGCGCGCATCGGCCGCATCGCGGGGCAGAAGGACCAGGCGGACGGCATGTTCGGCCGCCTCCAGCCGCGCGCGCAGGTCCGGCAGCTCTTCTTCGGCCAGGGCGCGCATCTCGGGGTCCGAGAGCATCGCCTCGGTCTGGGCCAGCTCTTCGGCGAGCGCGCGATACTCGGCGACGGTGGCCACGACGGGGCGCAGTTCGGAATATTCGCGGCTGAGCGACACCACCTCGGGCCCCGAAAGATCGGATTGCAGCTTGGCCTCCAGAAACTGGAAGCGGGCGGTCAACTGATCGAGCTTGTCCTGCGGTATCATGGCCCAATCCCTTCACGGATCGGGGCGGTGCGGTCAAGTGGTGGGTGGTCAGGTGGGGGTGGTCAGGTGGCGGGTGGCGGCAGGGTGGTCAGGTGACGGCCGCCGCGACCGGCCCGTCGGCCTCAAGCACTGCGCGCAGCCGGGCATGGGCCGAAACCTCGGAGGTGTCGAGGGTGATCATCCGCAGCGCCTCGCCCTCAAAGAGCGAGAGCCGGCGCGAGGCTTCTTCCGGCAGCTCCGCGTCGAACAGCACCTTGGTGATCAGCGCGCGTTCGGAAGGGTCCAGCGGCAGGATCGCGGGGCGCGCGCCCGAAAGCTCGGCCTGGACCGAGACATAGGTGAGAGGCGCCACCCGCGCGAGGGGGGAATGTTCGATCACCAGATGCAGCCGCCCCTGCCCCTTGCCCTCGCCTTGCCCCTGCCCCAACCCGCGCCCGGCGGCGATCCGGGTCAGGATCGCCCGGCCCCGCACGGCGATCAGGTCGCGGGTGCGGGCGGCCTCCACCTCGTCCATCAGGGCCTTGCGCGCCCTGTCGGAGAGGCGCAGCAGGCGCATCTCGACCGCGGCGATCATCAGAAGCATGAAAAGCGGCGCCTGCGCCAGGGCCAGGGCGGTGTTGCGCCAGGTGAAGCCCACGATCAGGAAGGGCAGAAGCGGCAGGGTGTAGCGGAAGGCCTGCACTTCGAACAGGGTGCGCAGCCAGAGCCCCGCGCCCCCGCCCCGCGGCCAGAGCACCGCCCGCCCGAAAAAGCGCCGCGGCACCTGTTTCAGCGCCAGCGCACCGCGGTTGAGGATCGTATCGGGCGTGACGATGAGCAAGAGGACACTCCGGTTTGGCCAGTTGTTCCCTGGCCTGAGGCACAAAGGTGTGTGGCCCGCGCCCCCTGTCAACCGCGTCACCCGCGCACCCGGCCGAGAGGCCGTCCAAGGGGCCGTCCACGGGGCCGGGCAAGGGGCCGGACAAGAGACCGATCGGACGGGTACGATCTCTCTTGCCAGTGCGGGCAGCGGCAGGCTACCGATAAGGCGTCGAAACGGGAGAATCCGGTCGGGCCCTGGGGGTCGGACCGGTGCCGAAGGAGCAACCGCCCCGGTAAACTCTCAGGCGCAAGGGACCGTTCCGGCACAAAACTCTGGAGAGTGGCGCAACCCGCGCCCGCCGAAGGGATAACGATCTCAGGCGCCTTTCGGGGCAGGGACAGAGGGGGCACATCGGCCGGAACCCGTCGGGTCCGGCAGTGCCCGGCCGTGAGGCCGGCCCGAAGTGGGGAAGCGGATGGCCGAGGGGACAGAGGGCGAATTGCGGCAGCTGGGCCTTGACGGGCTGCACCGGGAGTTGGGCGCGCGCATGGTGCCCTTCGCCGGATACGAGATGCCGGTGCACTATGCCGCAGGCGTGATGGCCGAACATCTGCAGACCCGCGCCAAGGCCAGCCTGTTCGACGTGAGCCATATGGGTCAGGTGATCCTGCGCCCGACCTCCGGGATGGAGGCGCTGGCCCGCGCGCTCGAGGCGATGATGCCGGTCGATCTGCTGGACCTGCCCGAGGGGCGGCAGCGCTACGGCCTCTTTACCGACGCGGGCGGGGGGCTCTTGGACGATCTGATGGTG
>JBHYFN010000049.1:0-28110 GCA_051859505.1 Paracoccaceae bacterium | reverse complement strand
GGGGGGGCCTGCCCCCCCCGCATAATTTTGCAAAATTTCTGCCCCGAAATTTGGCCAAATTTCGGCCCCGCGCACCCCCAGCCGTCAGTTCCGCGCCTTGTCCACCATCTTGCCCTTGGTGATCCAGGGCATCATGGCGCGCAGCTTCTCGCCCACTTCCTCGATCTGGTGGGCATCGTTGTTGCGCCGGATCGCCTTGAACGAGGGCTGGCCCACGGCGCATTCCGCCATCCAGTCGCGCACGAAACGGCCCGACTGGATATCGGCCAGAACCGCCTTCATCCGCGCCTTGGTCTCGTCATAGGGCAGGATGCGGGGTCCGCTGACATATTCACCGAACTCGGCCGTGTTCGAGATCGAATAATTCATGTTGGCGATGCCGCCTTCATAGATCAGGTCCACGATCAGCTTCACCTCGTGGAGGCATTCGAAATAGGCCATCTCGGGCTCGTAGCCCGCCTCGACCAGCGTCTCGAACCCCATCCGGATCAGTTCGACCAGACCGCCACAGAGCACCGCCTGCTCGCCGAACAGGTCCGTCTCGCATTCTTCCTTGAAATCGGTCTCGATGATGCCCGAGCGCCCGCCGCCGATGGCCGAGCAATAGGACAGCCCGATCTCGAGCGCGCGGCCCGTGGCATCGTTATGCACCGCCACCAGACAGGGCACGCCGCCGCCCTTGACATATTCGCCGCGCACCGTGTGGCCGGGGCCCTTCGGCGCCATCATGATGACATCGACGCCCTTCTTCGGCTCGATCAGGCCGAAATGCACGTTCAGGCCATGGGCGAAGGCGATCGCGGCACCTTCGCGCAGGTTGTCATGCACATGGGCCTTGTAGGTCGCGGCCTGCAACTCGTCGGGCATGGTGAACATGATCAGGTCGCACCAGGCCGCGGCCTCGGCGATGCCCATGACCTTCAGCCCCTCGCCTTCCGCCTTGGCCGCCGAGGGCGAGCCTTCGCGCAAGGCAACAACGATGTTCTTCGCGCCCGAATCGCGCAGGTTGAGCGCATGGGCATGGCCCTGGCTGCCATAGCCGAGAATGGCGACCTTCATGTCCTTGATCAGGTTCACATCGCAGTCACGGTCGTAATAGACGCGCATTTCCGTTCCTTCCGGGTTGATGATACTGGCGCGCATCCTACAGCTGCCGCTCGGGATGGCGATACGGGCGCCACGAAAATTAGGCCAATTTTCGTAATTGCCATGCGCCTAAGTCGCCGATTACATGAAACTCATGCTTGATGACACCGATCGCCGCCTTCTGCGGCTCCTGCAGGCCGATCCCTCGACCGCTCTGCCCGATCTGGCCGAGGCCGCGGGCCTGACCCCGGGCCGCGCCGGCCGCCGGCTCGACCGGTTGCGCGCCGAGGGCATCCTGCGGGGCCGCGAGGCGGTGATCGACTGGCGCAGGCTGGGCTATGACCTTCACGTCTCACTCCGCTTCACGCTGGACAAGACCGCGCCGCGCGCCTTCGACGAATTCATCGCCGCGGCCCGGACCCTTCCGCAGGTGATCGAGATCCAGACCTTCCTCGGCCGGGTCGATGTGCGCCTGTCGGTCATCGCCCGCGACCTTGCCGATTACCAAGGCCTCTACCGCGACCATATCCTGACCCTGCCCCATATCGCCGATATCGAAAGCCTGTTGACCGTGGCGGTGCTGAAATCCGAAGAAGCGCTGCCACTATGACCCCGCTTGACGACATCGACCGCGCGATCCTGCGGGCCCTGCAGCAGGACGCGGGGCTGAATGCCAGCACGCTGGGCCGCCGCCTTGGCCTGTCGCAGCCGGCCGCCTGGCGCCGGGTGCGCCGCCTGCAGGAGGCGGGGATCCTTGCTGGCGCGCGGCTGCGGCTGGATGCCGAGCGCTTGGGCTTCGGTGTGACGGTCTTTCTGGGGGTGAAGCTTGCCGCCAAGGGCCGTGTCAGCCTCGAGGATTTCGAACGCGCCGTCACCGCCATCCGCGAGGTGCAGACGGTCGAGCATGTGTTGGGGCTGTATGACTACCGGCTGCGTGTGGTGGCGCGCGACCTTGCCGATTTCGAACGCGTGCTGCGGCGGCGCATCATGACGCTGCCCGGGGTCGGCACGGTCGAGGCGAATGTGCTTCTGTCCGAAGAGCGTCGTCCGGGACCGCTCTGACCCGGTCCCATACTGACCCGGCCCCCCTCCGAACCGGGCCGCTCTGTCGGCCACGATCCCGCGCGAGCGGATCGCAGGTCGACCGAACCGGGCGAAGGTGGCTTGCACCCCTCCCTCGGGTCGGGTGTAGGGTAGGGCAGGACCACCCAGCCGGAGATGCAGATGAACAGCGCAGTCGACCCCGATGGCCTGATGGAATTCTCGGTCGTTTTCACCGACCGCTCGCTCAACCACATGTCAAGGACCTTCCAGGCGGTGATGACCGATATCTCGGCCATGCTGAAGGAGGTCTATGCGGCCTCCCATGTCGCCATCGTGCCCGGCGGCGGCACCTATGCGATGGAGGCGGTGGCCCGGCAGGTGGGCCATGGGGCGCGGGTCTTCGTGGTGCGCAATGGCTGGTTTTCCTACCGCTGGAGCCAGATCTTCGAGGCGGGCGGCTTCACGGCCGAGACGCTGGTGCACAAGGCCCGCCAGACCGGCAACGACAGCCGCGCCCCCTTCGCCCCGCCGCCGATCGAGGACGTGACCGCAGCGATCCGCGAGGCGCGACCGGATGTCGTCTTCGCCCCCCATGTCGAGACCTCGGCCGGGATCATCCTGCCCGACGATTATCTCACGGCGCTGGCGGCGGCTGCGCATGAGGTGGGGGCGATCTTCGTGCTGGACTGCATCGCCTCGGGCTGTGTCTGGGTCGATATGGCGGCGACGGGGGTGGATCTCCTGATCTCGGCCCCGCAGAAGGGCTGGTCCTCGACGCCTTCGGCGGGGCTGGTGATGATGTCGGAGCTTGGGCGCTCGCGGGTGATGGAGACGCAGTCCAACAGCTTTGCCATCGACCTGAAGAAATGGCTGTCGATCATGGAGACCTACGAGGCGGGCGGGCATGCCTATCACGCGACCATGCCCACCGACAGCCTGCGCGCCTTCCGCGACACGATGGCCGAGACGAAGGCCTATGGGTTCGAGCGGCTGAAGGCGGCGCAATGGGCGCTGGGCGATGCGGTCCGGGCGGTGCTGGCGGAAAAGGGGGTGCGGTCGGTGGCGGCACCCGGATATGGCGCGCCGGGTGTGGTGGTGAGCTATACCGATGATCCCGAGATCCAGAACGGCAAGCGTTTCATGGCCGAAGGCATGCAGATCGCCGCCGGTGTGCCGCTGCAATGCGACGAGCCTGCGGATTTCCGGACCTTCCGGCTGGGGCTGTTCGGGCTGGACAAGCTTTACGATGTGGACGGGACGGTGGCGCGGATCTGGGGGGGGCTCGATCGGGTGTTGTAGCGCCGGCGGGGCCGTTGGAGGGCAGAAATTTGGCCAAATTTCTGCCCCCGGGGGGCGCTGCCCCCCGTCCCGTTCCGGGACTCCCCCCGGGATATTTTCAAACAAAAGAAGCCAGGATGGGGCGCTTCTCAGCGCCAGAGCCAGGAGTGTGAGGCCAGAAGGCCCTGGGCCTTGGCGAGGAGCCGGTTGGCGGGGCCCGGGCGGGGCAGGGTGCCGGTTGCGAGGCGGTGGAGTGCGATCTCGGGCGGGCAGGGGCCGCGGGTGACGGGGTCGAAATAGCGCGGATAGGCGATCAGGGTCGCGTGGATCAGGGCCGGCAGGTCGGGCCTTGCGCGGCGGCGCGGCACGGGCGGGCCGAGGTCGGTGGTCAGGCCCCAGCCGGCATAGAAGGGCTGTCCGGTGCAGGTGACGGCTTTGCCGCGGATCAGCGCCTCGAAGCCGAGGCCGGAGGTCATGGTCCAGACCTCGTCCGCCGCGGCGATGGCGGTGGTGGCATCGACCCGGTCGAGGATCAGATCGGCGAGGTCGCCCGCCTCGGGCACGATGCCGGGGCGCAGGCCGGCCTCGACATCGGGATGGGGTTTGTAGAGCAGGACGGCCTGCGGATGGGCGGCGCGCGCGGCCTGCAGAAGGGCGCGGTTCGTCCGGATCGTCCCGGCGCCGAGGCGGATCGAGGCGTCATCCTCGACCTGCCCCGGCACGAGGATCTTCCGTCCCGGGGGTAGGGGGGGCAGGCGGTTCCGCCCGAGGTTGTACTTGGTGATGCCGGCCGCGATCAGGGCCGCGATCAGCCGTTCGGCGCGGTCGCGCTCGGGCCCCGAGAGGCTTTCGGAGGCGTTGATCAGCGCCTCGAGCCGGCTGGGGCGGCCGGGGTCGTAGTAGATGCCGAGATCGTCGAGGCAGAGCGACAGCGGCGGGATCAGATCGGCGCCGAGGCCGCGGGAGCGCAGGAAGCCGTCCTCGACCCGGACGGCGCCGGCGGCGTCGAGCGTCTCGGTGCTTCTGCCGGCCCAGACCATCAGGCGGCGGTCCGTGGACCGGGCCTTGCGGATGGCGCGGGTGGGGTCCGCTTCGAAGACCAGGGCCTTCGGGCGGCCGAAGACCTGTTGCAGGGGCTTGCGTTTCCACAGCCGCATGCCGGTGGCGACCCAGCCCTGCCGGTCGTCGCGCCAGGCGCGGGTCTGGGCCTCGAGGATGTCGAGCGCGGTTTCGAGGCTGCAGAGCCGGTCATGGAACGGGTCATACCAGCGCGGAAAGAGGATCATGGCGCCTGCAAAGAGCTGTTCGGGCGTCAGGCTCCGGCCGCGCCGGGTCAGGGGGGCGGGGGCGCGGTCCTCGGTCAGGCCCCAGCCGGCATAGAAGGGCTGACCCAGCACGACGGGGCGGTGGCCGGCGAGGATCGCTTCGAACCCCATCTGCGACGAGACGGTATAGACGGCATGGG
The DNA here is from genome assembly GCA_051859505.1 of Paracoccaceae bacterium. GTDB lineage: Bacteria > Pseudomonadota > Alphaproteobacteria > Rhodobacterales > Rhodobacteraceae > JAFIEN01. Next base: position 23,237 of record JBHYFN010000049.1, on the reverse strand, counting down.
CATTGGCGAGCATCGCCCAGGGGCTGACCGGGGCATCGTGCAGCAGGGCGCCGGGGGGGGCGGAGGTGAAATGGCCGCGCCGGTGGCCCGAGCGGGTTTCGGGATGGGTTCGGATCAGGATGGGGCGGTCCGGGTGATCGGCGCGGGCCATGGCGAGCAGGTGCTGGAACGTGGTGCGATCCGCGCCGCTGGCGCGCAGGGCGGCATCGCCCTCGGTCTGGTCGATCAGGAGGATGTAGCCGGGGGCGGGTGGGGGCAGATCGGGCGCGTGATGATTGTATTTTGAAAGATCCCATGCCTTGATCCGCGCTATTGCCGCCTGACTTCGTTGCAAAAGTGAAAGATCGTTCAGGGCGTGTTCCGCGAGGATCCGTTCCAGGCCCGAGCTTTGGCGGGGATCGAAATGCACGCCCTCGGTGTCGATCAACAGGCCAAGCGGCGGGCCGCCCCCTGCGCGGGCGGGCAGGACCGAGCGCAGGAAGGCATCCTCGACCCGGACGACCGGGCAGCCGCGCCGCGCCGCAATCCTTTCGCCGCGCCAAGCGGTGGGGCTTTGGCCCCAGACGACGACGCCGTCGCCCCTGCCCGGCAGGCCCGGGTGCAGCTCATGTCCGGCCAGTTCGAGGATGCGCCGGATCCGCCGCTGGACCAGAAAACCGCCGCTCTGGTAGAAAAGCCGCCGCGGACCGGGGTCTGCGGCGGCGATCTTGTCCTCGGGCATGGTCCCGCCGGGGATCACTCGAAGGCGCTTGAGGCGCTTCCGACCGAGGTCAGCGTGCCGGTCAGGGCGGCGATCACCTTGGAGAACTGGGTGAAGGGCGCCTCGGTCACATAGACCGTATCCCCGTCGCGGATCGCGAAATCGCGCGCCATGAACATGCCGTTCGGTCGCGTCAGGTCGAGCACATAGACAACCCGCTGCGTTCCGACCAGATCGGCCCGGCCGACAAGCTGCCGGGCGATCGCCTCGGGTTCGTTGCGGAAGACGAAGACGCCGGTCGGATCGGCCGCGGTCGAGGACAGGCCACCGACCATCGCCAGCGCCTCGATCGCGGTGACGGTCTGGCTTTCGAAGGTCACCCTGTCCTGCGTGCCGGTCGCGCCGAGCGCCGTGAAATAGCGGGTATCCTGCTGCACGAAGATCCGGTCGCCGCCGCGCAAGGCGATGTCATGGGCGGGATGGGCGTGCAGATCCTCGAACCAGATCGTGCCGGTATGGCTGCCGCGCACGACCTTGACCTGGGCGATCTCGGGGGCGATGGCGATGCCGCCGGCCTGGGCGAGCATGGCCGACAGGGTCCGGGTCGGGCGTTCGATCGGATAGACGCCCTGGGATTCCACGCCGCCAAGCACCGTCACCGTCTGGCCATCACCCGACAGCCGCGCGACCTGCACCTGCGGGTCGGGCGTCTGGTCGGCGAGTTTTTCGGTGATGATCCGGCGCACCGCCTCGGGCGTGTTGCCCGCGGCGCGGATCCGGCCGGCATAGGGCACGAAGATGAAGCCCTGCCCGTCGACCTGCACCTCTTCGAGGACGGTCGCATTCATGCCCGAGGGGACCAGAAGCCCGTCATCGACGTTTTCCCAGATCACCAGCGACAGCACATCGCCCGGCTGGATCGTGTCGGAGCCCAGAACGCCGGCGCCGGTGAAGCCGGAGGAGAAGCCGAGCGCAGGCGTCACGCTGGCGATGCGGTTCACCCGGTCGTCGACGGTCAGGATGAAGGCATCGCCTTCCTGCTGCACGGAACCGGCGAAGATCTCGTTCTTGTTGGGGCCACTGCGCGGAAGCCCGCAACCGGCAAGCATCGCCAGAACAACAAGGGAAGCCACGCCCCTTGCAAGGCGTTTACGGGTCATGGTCACTGCTCGGTCTCCTCGACCTTGTTCTTGTGCCTCGAATTTTTCCTTTGGATTAGCGGAATTTGCCTTGAAAAGCTAGTGACGCGCCCGGTCGGCGCCGCAGCAGGGGGCTGGCTGTGTTGCCGTGCTGCCGCTTTCCGCGGCCCTGCGTCCGAAAGATCGCAAGGTCTTGTGGTCGTCAGGTGACGATGCGCAAGGGCTGCCTGGGGGCGGCGCGACCGGATCTTAGCGCGTCATAGGGGTCTTCCTCGGCCAGCATCATGTCGACCACCTGCCGCAGCAATTGCCGCCGGCCGCGCCCCGAATAGAAGCCGCCGGGCACCTGGCTGGTTTCCAGAAGGAACCGGCGGTAATCGCGATAGGCGCGGGTGTCGGGGCGGCGCGGGTCGGCAAAGAACTCGGCCAGCGGCTGGGCCGCGACGAATTCCGGCTTGGCATAGACGGCGCGGCCAAAGACCTTGAGCGGGATCCCCCGCCACAGAACCTGCTGCGCGGCCGTCGAATTCACGGTGACGGCGGTGCGGGCATGGTCCAGAAGCCGGGCCAGCTTGCCCCCGGCGATATAGTGGATCCGGCCCGCGACGCCATGGTCGCGGGCCAGCCGCCGAACCAGCCGCCAGACCGGAGAGCGCCCGTTTTCAAGCGGATGGGCCTTGAAGACAAGGTGGTGATGGCGCGGCGCGCCCTTGGCAAACCCCTCGACCACGATCTCGAGGAACTCCGACATCCTGTCGAAGGGGGAATGCTCGCGGAAGCTTGCATCATGTTCGAGTTGCAGCAGGACAAGATGGTAGGGAAAGCCGCCATAGACCACCCGAAGCGTGGCCAGCCGGCGCTGCAGCGCGATGAAGGGCATCAAGAGAAGGCGGCGGGTGTAAAGCCAGGTCTCGGTCGCGACGGGCAGGTCGCGGTGGCGCCGGAAGTTGCGATAGTCGCGGTTCCGGAACAGCACGAACCAGTGATAGAGCGCGCCATAGAACACATGCTGGCGCATGTCGCCCCAATGGGCGGGCGGTTCGGGCACATCGAGGTCAGACATTTCAAGCGCATGGGTCATCTCGGCCACGCTCAGGTTCATCAGCCGGGAATGACCATTGGTGCCGCCGCGCTCGTAAGTGACCCACCAGGGGCGCATGTAGCCTTCCTCGAAGACATGCACGGTGATGCCGCGCGCCTTCGCGGCGGCGATGGCCTGGGCGTGGATCGGGCGGGTGTCGCCGTAAAGCACGATATCGGTGATGCCGAGGCGGTCGTAGAGCGCCTCGACCTCCTCCGGCCAGTCTTCGGCCGGGGCGCGATAGGGGATGTAGCCCGGCCCGCCGAACCAGAAGGCCCGGTCGCCCGCGTTGAACCCGACGCGCCAGACCTGAGCGCCGGCCTTGCGCAGCATCTGGCCAAGGCGGTGGAAAAAAGGCCCATGCGGCCCTTGCAGGAACAGGAACCGGCGATCTACGGGCGACAGGGGCAAGCGACAGGATCCCTAGATGACACTACGCACCCAGCCTTAGCGCAACTGGTCGGCGGGAATAAGGCAAAACAATGAAGGCCTTGCAAACGGCTTTGCCGGGCGACTTGCCCGTGCAACAGCCACAGGCTAGGTCTGGGCCGAAGCGGATGGATCAAGCGGGGCTGCGGGCAATGTTCACGGGCATCATCACCGATATCGGCAAGGTTCTGGAAACCCGCCTCGATGGCGATCTGCGGGCGCGGATCGCGACCGGCTATGATCCCGCGGGGATCGAGATCGGCGCCTCGATCGCCTGCGACGGGGTCTGCCTGACGGTGGTGGCCCTGGGTGCGGACCCCGCCCCCTGGTTCGAGGTGCAGATCTCGGCCGAGACCTTGGCCGTCACCAATATCGGCCAAAGCGGCTGGCCCCCGGGCACGCGGCTGAACCTTGAACGCGCCTTGCGGGTGGGGGACGAATTGGGCGGGCATATCGTTTCGGGCCATGTCGACGGGATGGCGGAACTTGTCGGGATGCAGGACGAAGGCGGCAGCACCCGCATGACCTTCGAGGCGCCCGAGGCGCTCGCCCGCTTCATCGCGCCCAAGGGCTCGGTCGCGCTGAACGGCACCTCGCTGACCGTGAACGAGGTCGAGGGCGCGCGCTTCGGCATCAACGTGATCCCGCATACCAAGGCCGTGACGACCTGGGGGCAGGCCCGGGTGGGCGATGCCGTCAACCTCGAGGTGGATACGATGGCCCGCTATGTCGCCCGGTTGCGGGAATGGGACTGACTGGGCGGGTCTGACCCGCCAGACGCTCCCCGGCCTAGTCCAGCTCGGTCCAGGGCCAGGGTTTCACCTCGCTTGCCGCGGTCTGATAGCGGGCGGCCTTGGCGATCCAGATCCCCAGCGAGGTGCCGAACTCGGCCAGCTGCGCATTGGGTTTGCGCTGGTTGGTCAGCAGGATGATGAACTGGATCACGGTCACGAGCGTCAGAACCGTCTGCGCGAGCGAGAGCATCGCCGCGATCAGGATCATGAACAACAGCCTGAGCGCGAGGTTCTCTTCCGGTTCGGCCTCGGGCTGTTCGCCGCTGATCCGCCCCATCACCTTGTCTTCATCCGACCGCGCCATAGCCTGCCTCCTGACAGATCCCCGGTGCGGACCGCCCCTCAGGGCCGCCCGCCCTTGTCAAACACCATGTCGATCATCGCCTGCGTGCCCCGGCTGAATTCCAGCGGGCAGGGATAGGCCACCCCCTCGCGCACCGAGCGGCCAAAATTCTCTACCTGCAGCACATAGTGATTGGCGGTCGGGAACCGCTCTGTCACCCGGGTGCCGCCGCCGGTTTCCAGCGTCAGCGCGGCCAGATCGTGCACATTGGCATTGAACGGGCAGGACAGCCGCACAAGGCCGGTATCTCCGTGGAACACCACCTCCTGCCGGGCGAAAAGGCGCATCGAGACCAGCCCCGAATAGCTGAAGCCGGGGAACTGCGCGCCGAAACGGGCAAAGACATCGACACCGCTTTCATAGCGGATATCGGTTAGGTCGATCGCCTCGGGCTCGGCCCCGGTCACGAAACGGGTCGCGCCGATGACATAGACGCCGATATCGGGCAGGCCGCCGCCGCCGGTTTCGGGGCGGTTGCGGATATTGCCCGTCGCCTCGGCATTGTTGTAGCTGAAGGTCGCATCCACATGCATCAGCCGCCCGATCGCGCCGCCCTGCACCAGCTCGCGGGCGCGGATCATCTGGGGGTGATGCACGATCATGAAGGCCTCGGCGGCCAGAAGGCCGGTCCGGTCGCGCGCCGCGATCACCGCGTCGAAATCCGCAGCCTTCAGCCCGAGCGGCTTTTCGACCAGCACATGCTTGCCCGCCTCGAGCGCCTTCAGCGCATAATCCACATGCAGGTGATTGGGCAGCGGCACATAGACGGCATCCACCCCCGGATCGGCCAGCAGCGCGTCATAGCTGTCATGAACCGTCAGGCGCGGCGCGATATCGGTGAACCGGGCCGCCTTGGCCGGATCGGTGCTGGCCAGCGCCACAAGATCGGCGCCGCGCGCCAGCAGGATGGCGGGGGCCATCTGCTCATAGGCGAAATTCGCGGCCCCCAGAATGCCCCAACGCAGTGCCTCGGCCATGGTGATCCTCCCTTGTCGGAGGCCGCTGCAGCCTCCCTCCCGTTCGGGGAGAGAGGCTACCACGCCTGTCACCGGGCGCAACGGCCCTTGGTCTGGAAAGAAGCCGCCGGGAAGGGGGGCGGCTGGCGGCAAGGCCCGTCAGGGGCGGACCCGCAGAATGCCGGGTGGGCTCAGGCGGGTTCGAGCATCCCCTTTTCGCGGGCCAGTTCCTGCATCCGCTTCTGCAGCTTCTCGAAGGCGCGGACCTCGATCTGGCGGATGCGTTCGCGGCTCACGTCATATTGCGAGGACAGATCCTCGAGCGTGACCACCTCGTCCTGCAAGCGGCGCTGGACGAGGATATCCTTCTCGCGGTCGGTCAGCACGTCGAAGGCCGCGGCCAGAAGCTCGCGCCGGGCGTCAAGCTCGTCGCGCTCGGCATAGGCGGTGGCCTGGTCGGCATCCTCATCTTCAAGCCAGTCCTGCCATTGCGTCGCGCTGTCGCCATCGCTGCCGACCATGGCATTGAGCGAGGCATCGCCCCCCGACATCCGCCGGTTCATCGAGACGACCTCATCCTCGGTCACGCCAAGGTCATGGGCGATCTGCTTCACGTTCTCGGGCCGCAGGTCGCCTTCCTCAAGCGCGCCGATCCGGGCCTTGGCCTTGCGCAGGTTGAAGAACAGCTTTTTCTGCGCGCTGGTCGTGCCCAGCTTCACAAGGCTCCACGACCGCAGGATGTATTCCTGGATCGAGGCGCGGATCCACCACATCGCATAGGTGGCCAGTCGAAAGCCCTTCTCCGGGTCGAACCGCTTGACGGCCTGCATCAGGCCCACATTCGCCTCGGAAATCACCTCGGCCTGGGGCAGGCCATAGCCGCGATAGCCCATGGCGATCTTGGCGGCGAGCCGCAGATGCGAAGTGACAAGCTGATGCGCAGCGCCGGTATCCTCGTGATCGACCCAGCGTTTGGCCAGCATGTATTCCTCTTCCGGTTCCAGCATCGGGAAGCGGCGGATTTCCTGCAGATAGCGGTTCAGTCCCTGTTCCGGCGACGGCGCCGGGAGATTGGCATAGGTCGTCATCTCGTCCCCCATTCATATGTCAGGGTCTTCATGTTTAGAGCCTTAACATCTACATGTGCCTCTCCGCACCCGACGTCAAGAACCCTCGACGAAAAGTCTTGATCAAATATGAATCGCTGGGAGACGGGCGAAAAGCCACGACTTCGTGCGATCACGCACAGGGGAACTTTGTTTCAAGGGGGCCTGGGTTTGCGGCGCGGTTCAGCGGCCCTGCGGTTCGGCCCCGCCTTCGCCCTCGCTCTCGCCATCACGCAATCGGGCGATCAGCCCGGCCATATCGGCCGGCGGCGGCGTCTCGAAGATCAGGTGCCGGCCCGTGACCGGATGTTCAAAGCCCAGTCGCGCGGCATGCAGCGCCTGCCGCCCGAACCGGGCCACGGCCTCGGCCCCTGCCGGCCCGAGGGCGCGGGCCGAGGGCCTGCGCTGCCCGCCATAGACCGGATCGCCCACCAGCCCGTGCCCGCAATAGGCCATATGCACCCGGATCTGATGCGTCCGCCCGGTTTCAAGCCGGCACGAGACCAGCGCCACGGCCGGCGGAGTGCCGAAGGCCTCTTCCACGCGCACGCGGGTGACAGCATGGCGGCCGCCCTCCTCGACCACGGCCTGTCGTTGCCGGTCGGTGCGGTGCCGGTCGAGCCGCGTCCGCAGCACGAGGATCCCGCCCGGCTCGAAGCTGACACCGCGCAGGCCGCGCAGCCGTGGATCGCCGGGGTCGGGGAGGCCGTGGCAGAGGGCAAGGTATTGCCGCTCAGCGGTATGGCGGGCGAATTGATCGGCAAGGCCGTGATGCGCCCGGTCGGACTTGGCCACGACAAGAAGGCCGCTCGTGTCCTTGTCGATGCGGTGAACGATCCCGGGGCGCCGTTCGCCGCCCACGCCCGAGAGGCTATCGCCGCAATGGTGGATCAGCGCATTGACCAGCGTGCCGTCGCGGCTGCCGGGGGCGGGGTGAACGACCATGCCGGCGGGCTTGTCGATGACGATCAGGTCGTCATCCTCGTGCAGGATGGTTAGCGGGATGGCCTCGGCCACCATGTGGCTTTCGGTGGCGGCCTCGACTTTGATCGACACGGCGTCGCCCACCGCCACCCGCGCCTTGGCGTCCGTCACCACCTGCCCGTTCACGCTGACCGCGCCCTCGGCGATCAGCCGGGCCAGCCGCGACCGGCTGAGCGCGGCCTCTTCGGGAACATCGCGCGCCAGCGCCTTGTCCAGCCGGGGGGGCGGGGCATCGGCGATGGCGAAGGTGACGATGTGATGGCCCAAGCCGGAGCCTCCGGTAAGATCAGCCGCCTGATCGCAGCCTTTGCCCCCCGGATCAAGGCCGCCGCTAATAGGCCGTCGACAGGAAATCCGGCGGGATCGCCGGTTGCACCACGACGCGCGCGCCGTGGGGAACACGGTCGTAGAGGTCGATGATATCCTGATCCAGCAGCCGCACGCAGCCCGACGAGACCGCCTGGCCCAGATACTCCGGCTCGCAGGCGCCGTGGATGCGGTAGAGCGTGTCGACCCCGTCCTGAAACAGATAGAGCGCGCGCGCGCCCAGCGGGTTGCCCGGACCTGCATCCATGCCGCCATTGGCGACGGTGTAGGGGGCAAGCTCGGGCTGGCGTTCGGCCATCTCGTCGGGCACGTTCCAGCGCGGCCATTCCCGCCCGAACTGCATCCGCGCCACGCCCGACCAGTCGAACGCGGCCCGCCCGGTCCCCGCACCATAGCGCAGCGCGCGGCCCCTCTCCTGCACCAGGTGCAGATAGCCCGAGTTGACATCGACCACGATCGTGCCCGGCACCTCGTCGGGATAGGGATTGTCGACCTCCTGGCGCCAGAGGCGGGGATGGACCACCCCCTGCGGCACGGCGGGAATGTAGAACGGCTCGTCCGTGATCGCGTCATAGAAGGCGGGCATCGGCGGCGGGGCCTGCGGCGTGGGTTCGGCAAAGGCCAGTGGCGCGCTGATCGGGGGGCGCGGGGCGCAAGCGGCAAGCGGGATGGCCATTGCGCCAAAGACGGCGGTGGCCGTGAAACGGCGGCGTGTCAGCATGGGTCTCTCCTGAAAGCTGATCGGTCATGGGCCCCGATGCCTGTCACGGTCGGGGCGTTTGGCGCGATCAGACGGCGCGGGGTGGCCCTTTCAGGGGGCAAGGCGCTAGACCCGCGCGGAGATCCGGTGGCTCGCCGCCATGCACGATATCACGCGATGCGGGCAGCACGGCGTCGGTGATCATGTCGAGGCGCGCATCCCAGCCGCAATTCACCGGCAGCACGCCGCTGCGGCAGGGCCTTTTGCCCGCTGCAACCTTTACCTCGGGCGGCGCAGGCAGCACCGTCATGCCCTCGGCGGCAGGGTGGTCTGTCGTAACTGTTGCGACCCCCGTCACGATGCCCGCGGCGCGCGCCTGGACATGGGCGCCCCATGGCAGCAAGGCGAGGACGAGGAACAGCAGGGCGATGTGACGCAACCAGACCATGGACCCCACATGACAGGGCGCGGGGCGAAGGTCGACCACGACTGCGCACACGCAGGCTCACATCGCGGTGAAAGGGTGAAATGTGGTACCGCCTGCCCGGCTCGAACGGGCGACCCCCAGATCCACAATCTGGTGCTCTAACCAACTGAGCTAAGGCGGCACGCGCCCCGCTTACAATCGGCCCTGTGCGAATGCAAGGGGCAAGGCGGGCTTGCCAAGCCGGCCTTCACAGCGCTAGGGACCGGTTCGGAAGGGGATCGACATGGGCATCAATACCGAACGCGACATCGAGGCCAATCTGCAGATCGGGCCGACCGACAAGGGCATGGTCCGGCTTTTCGTCGAGGGGGCCGGGATCGAGATCCCGATGGATTTCGAACCCGAAGAGGCCGAGGAGATCGCCGACGAGATCCGCGCCGCGGCCCAGGCCGCCCGCGCCCTGCAGAAACGCTGAGCCTCAGCCCAGGCCGATCCGCGGATCGCGCGCCGCATGCCAGCGCAGCGCGGCATGGCGCGCGAATTTCTGCACCACCACCTTGCGACGCGCCGGCGCCAGCTTTGCCTCGGGGCCCAGCCGGATGATCTCGGCATCATGGGCATCGGCCAGGATCAGGCCGGTCCCGTCAGGCAGCACTTCGGTCGGAAAGGCCTCGTCCACCGCCCAGAAGAACCGGTCGCACCAGTCGAGATAGCCCTGCCACTTGTGGTCGGACCGGAAATCGGCAAGGCCCGACTTGCATTCGATCACCCAGATCTCGCCCTTCGGCCCCAGTGCCATGACATCGACCCGCAGCCCGCGATCGGGCACCAGTTCCTCGACTGTGACGAAATCATGGCTCAGAAGGTGACGACAGACACCGCGGGCCAGCAATTGCCCGGGGCGCAGCGTGGCCGACCCTGCGCCTTCGGAAACGCCGGAGCCTTCGGAAAGGCCGGGATCTTCGGAGAAGACGGGCAAGGCAGGCAGGGATTGCATGAGGGGATCGTGAACGAAGGATGAACATTCGTCAATCCCGCTTGCCCCTGTAACTTCCCGATCCTGCCCCAATCCCGTCACAGGGCGGGGGCATTCAGGTTTCAACGCCGAAAGGAGCTGCCCGATGTCCCTTCTGTCCCAGATCACCTTCTTCGATGTCACCATGGCCGTGCTTGTGGTGGCCATGATCGACCGTGCGCTGTGCTACCTGCCCGAAGAGATGGTCGGCCCCGGTGGCTGGCTGTTTGACACCGACAGCGAGAACTGAGCGCTGACGACGGGCCACAAATGCGGCCTCGGGCACGGCCTCGGGGGTAGTCCCCGGCGTGGCCTCGGCCCCCGGCGCGGCCCCGGCGTCGCGTCAACCTGCAGTGGCCCCTTGTAGCCGATCCCGCGAAGCCCTACCTGAAAGGTGGCGGGTTTCTGCTCTTCGCGTGATACGGGTCAATTCCAGTGGCCTTAAGCAACTCCGAGGGAGCTGGCTCTGTTCAGGTTCCGGCCTGATTACCTGGCGCCCACCTGTAAGAACAGGTCCTCGGGAATGGTAACCCCACGGTCGCTGCGGTTCCCGCCACAGACTTTTCCGCCTTCGAACCTTTGCAGATAAGCGGCCGGTCGCCGGAGGCGGGGCCGGGCGGATGCGTCTGGCCGCCCGCTTCGGGCTGTCAGGGGCCGTCAGGGGCGGCCGGGGCCCGCGCTCTTGCCGCGCAGGGGAACGGCGACGGGCTGCAGCTCGCGTGCGAAATGGCCGCCCTGGTCGTCATCGTCGTCATCCTCATCTTCGGCCATCCACATGATGCGGATCGCGAACTGGACCGATCCGAAGACGATGCCGTTGAACAGCCAGAGCAGGAAGACCGCCAGGACGCCCACATCGGAATTGCTGACCAGCGTCCAGAGATTGGCGACGTTGAGCCACAGAAGCCCCGCAACCATGACCGCCGCAATGGCAAAGCCGATCGCGGCCTGGGTGATGTAAAGGCGAATCAGGTCTGGCATCGGTTCTCTCCCTCGACGCATGAGGATGGAGCGGTCCTGCCCCCGTGACAACCCCGGCCTTCGGGAACCGGCGGCAGCGCGCGCAAATGGCGCAGGCGACCTTCGCACTCAGAAGGCGTCGGGCCTGGCCTCGCGCGCCATATGGTCCAGCACGGCGTTGACGAAGGACGGCTCCCGGCCCTCGGGAAAGAAGGCCCGCGCCACATCGACATATTCGGTGATCGTGACCTTCGGCGGCACATCCGAGGCGACAAGCTCGGCGCCTGCGGCGCGGAACAGGGCGCGCAGGGTCGGGTCGATCCGGCCGATCGGCCATTTGGCCACCAGCGCACGATCCGTCATCTGGTCGATCGGGGCCTGGTGATTGACCGCGTCACCCAGCACCTTGCGAAAGTGATCCACATCGCCTTCGGCCATCTCGGCATCGTCATAGACCGCGCCGAAGCGAAAGGTCTCGAATTCCGAGGCGACGGCCTCGACCGTCTGGCCGGCGGCTTCCATCTGGAACAGGGCCTGCACGGCATAAAGCCGCGCGGCCGAGCGCTTTTGCCGGTCGCTGGCGCTGCGGGGGCTGCTCACGACTGATCCTCGGACAGGGTGCGCGCAAAGCCAAGGCCCTTGCCCGACCGGCTCCAGCCGCGCGACAGGGCGACCAGATGCAGTGCGGCCGCGGCCGCCCCGCCGCCCTTGTTCTGGCCCGCCGGATCGGCCCGCACCTCGGCCTGCTCGAGGGTCTCGACCGTCAGGATGCCGTTGCCGATGCACAGGCCCTGCAATCCCAGAAGGGTCAGCGCGCGCGAACTGTCGTTGCAGACCGTCTCGTAATGCGTCGTCTCGCCCCGGATCACGCAGCCCAGCGCGACGAAGCCGTCGTAATCGGCCATCCGCCCGGCCATCCCGATGGCGCTGGGCACTTCCAGCGCGCCCGGAACCTCGACCAGGTCATGGGTCGCGCCGGCCGCCGCGATCTCGGCCGTGGCGCCGGCGATGAGGTTGTCGGCGATCTCGCGGTAATAGGGGGCGACGACGATCAGCAGGCGGACCGGGCGGTCAAAGCCGGGACGGGGCAGGGTGTAGTGGCTGGCTCCGGCCATCAGTCGGTCTCCGTGATCTTGCGGGTGCCCACGATTTCAAGGCCATAGGCCTCGAGCCCCACGACGCGGGGCTTGGGGGAATTGGTCAGAAGCTCGATCCGCCGCAGCCCGAGCGAGGACAGGATCTGCGCCCCCAGCCCGTATTGCCGCAGCGTCTGGGGGGCGGCCTCCGACCCCAGCGCAAGCTTCATCTGCAGATCGCGCAACAGGACCAGCGCGCCGCGCCCCTCTGCCGCAATCATCCGCATCGCGGCGGCAAACTCGCGCGACCGGCCCGGTGCGCCGATGCCGACCACATCGAGCAAGGGGTCGAGCGTGTGCATCCGCACCAGCACGGGGGCGTCGCCCGCGATCTCGCCCTTGATCAGCGCGATATGCTCGGCGCCCTGGGTCTGGTCGGTAAAGATCCGCAGGGTCCAGTCGCCGCCATGTTCCGAGGTGATCGTCTCTTCGCTTTGCAGCCGGACCAGATTGTCGTGCCGGCGGCGATAGGCGATCAGGTCGCTGATCGTGCCGATCTTGAGGTTGTGGCGCTGGGCGAAGGCCACCAGTTCGGGCAGGCGGGCCATGGTGCCGTCTTCGGCCATGATCTCGCAGATCACGCCCGAGGGGTTGAGGCCGGCCAGACGGCTGATATCGACCGCGGCCTCGGTATGGCCGGCGCGCACCAGCACGCCGCCGTCGCGGGCGCGAAGAGGGAAGACATGGCCGGGCGTGGCGATATCGGTGGCACCATGGCTTGCGTCGATGGCCACGGCCACGGTCCGCGCGCGGTCATGCGCCGAGATGCCGGTCGACACGCCCTCGCGCGCCTCGATCGAGACGGTGAAGGCGGTTTCATGGCGCGAGGAATTCTGCGAGGCCATGAGCGGCAGGCCCAGCTGATCCACCCGCTCGCCCGTCAGGGACAGGCAGATCAGGCCCCGGCCATGGGTCGCCATGAAGTTGATCGCATCGGGCGTGGCCATCTGGGCGGGGATGACGAGGTCGCCCTCGTTCTCGCGATCCTCGTGATCGACAAGGATGAACATCCGCCCGTTGCGGGCATCCTCGATGATCTCCTCGATCTGGCTGATCGCGTCGGACCAGTCACGCTCGACCGGGCCGGGGCTCTCGTATGGATTTGTCAAGGCGGGGATCCCGGCACTGGCTGCTTCGCGGGGCAGATAGACCATGGCCGGGGCAAAGCAAAGGGGGCGCAGGTCCGCAGCCGTGCAGGCGGGCTGTGCGGGGGGCGGAAATTCAAGGAATTTCCGCTGCGGAATTTTTCAAATTCCGTCTCAGCGGCGGCCGCCGGACCAGCGGTTCTCGAGCCCGCGGAACATCAGGGCGATCAGCCCCGCGATCGCCATGTAGAACAGGGCCAGCAGCAGAAGCGGTTCATAGACGATGAACGTATCCTGCCGCACCCGGCCTGACACCGCATAGAGATCGACCATGGTGATCGTCGCCACCAGCGGCGTGGCCTTCATCTGCAGGATCACCTCGCCGCCCAGCGTGGGCAGGGCGTTGCGCGTGGCCAGCGGCAGCCAGATCCGCCGGAAGATCGTGAAGCGCGGCATGCCGAAGGCCTCGGCCGCCTCGATCTGGCCACGCGGCACGCCCTTGAAGGCGCCCCGCATCACCTCGCCCTCGTAGCCCGCAAACGACAGGGTCAGCGCCAGCAGCGCATAGGGCCAGGCCTCGCGCAGATAGGGCCACATCCAGCTGTCGCGAATGCCCGGATATTGCGGAAAGAGCGAGCCGAGCCCGTAGTAGAGCAGCCAGATCTGCAGCAGAAGCGGCGTGCCGCGGATGATCGTGCAGAAAGCCTTGGCCGGTGCCGCCAGATACCAGGGCCCCACCGCCTGGGCGAGGCCCAGGGGAACCGCCAGCAGGAAGCCGAAGAAGACCGACAGGACCAGAAGCCACAGCGTCGTCCACAGCCCCTTGGCCGCCAGCGGCGCATAGCGCGGGATCCAGTCCCAGCGCAGCGTCATCGCGCAGAACACCACAAGCGCCAGCGCCAGGGCGATCATCACCACCCGGTGCGGCTGCAGCCAAGGCCCCAGCACGCGCCTCATCGCCGGCCCCCCGGCAGGGGCTGGCCGCGCCGGGCGCGTTTCTCGAGCCAGCCGAACAGCACGCCCGACAAGAGCGTCACGGTAAGGTACAGCATCCCCGCCGCGAGGAAGAAGGTGAAATAGGCCCGCGTGCTGGCCGCCGCCTGCCGCGTTTCAAGCGTCAGTTCGGCAAAGCCCACGATCGCCAGAAGCGCCGTGTCCTTGGTCGCGATCAGCCAGAGATTCGCAAGCCCCGGAATCGCATGGGCCAGCATCAGCGGGATCGTCACCCGCCGCATCAGCATGAGGGCGGGCATCCCGAAGGCGCGGGCCGCCTCGATCTGACCCGGCGGCACGGCCTGGATCGCGCCGCGCAGCACCTCGGTCGCATAGGCCCCCTGCACCACGCCCAGAACCCCGATCCCGGCGGCGATGCCGCTGATCTCGACCCGGCCATAGCCCAGCGCGCGGGCCGCCTGGTTGATCAGGTCGGTGCCCACGAAATAGAGGATCAGGATCAGCACCAGCTCCGGCACCGCGCGGACGACCGTGGTATAGACGGCCAGCAGGTCGCGCGTGACCGGCCCGCCGTACAGCTTGCCGTAAGCCCCCATCAGGCCGATCATCAGCCCCAGCGCAAAGGCCCCGCCCGCGATCTGGAGCGAGGCCGCCAGCCCGCGCAGAAGGTTCCCCCCCCAGCCGGGGGGGGAGAGCGCCAGAAGCTCGCGCGCGTTGACCAGCCAGTCGATCACCGGGGCGGCGTGGCGTTAGTAGATCGAGCCTTCGAAGTAGCGCGCCGTGATCTCGGCATGGGTGCCGTCTTCAAGGATGATCGCGATGCCGCGGTTGATCGCCTCGCGCAGCTCGTCATCGCCCTTGCGGATACCGGCACCTGCGCCCAGGCCAAGGATCGAGGGATCGTCGGCCACAGGCCCCACGATCTCGCAGCAGCCGCCGGCATCGCCGTTCACGAATTCCTCCATCGCGATGCTGTCGGCCTGGATCGCGTCGATCCGGCCGGCCACCAGATCCTGGTTCGCCTCGTCCTGCGTCTGATAGAGGCGCAGCGTCGTCGCCCCCTCGAAATAGGTCTGGGCATAGGACTGGTGGATCGTCGCCACCTGCACGCCGAGGATCTTGCCCGCAAGGCTTTCGGGCGTGGGCTCGATGCCCGACCCGACGGGGGCGACGATCACGGTGGGCGTGTTGTAATAGGGGTCGGAGAAGTCGATCGACTGCATCCGCTCCTCGGTGATCGACATCGAGGCCATGATCACGTCGATCTGTCCGCCGGTGAGCGAGGGGATGATGCCGTCCCAGGCCACGGGGGCCAGGACGCAGTCAAGCTCGGCCGCGGCGCAGACGGCGTCGATCACCTCGATCTCCCAGCCGACCCAGTTGCCGGCCGCATCGGGCGAGGCGAAGGGCGGATAGGGTTCGGCGGCGATGCCGACGCGGATCTGGTCGGCCGTGGCCATGCCCGCCAGAAGCGCCAGTGCCGAGGCAAGGGTGAGGGTCTTTTTCATGGGGTCGTCTCCCTGTCTGGTTATGGATTTGCCCGTCACGCGACGGAGCGGAGGAATTGTTGCAAACGGCCCGATTGCGGCTGGCCAAAGACCCGGTCGGGCGGGCCTTCCTCCTCGATCCGGCCTTGATAGAGGTAGATCACGTGGTCCGAGACTTCGCGGGCGAATTTCATCTCATGCGTCACGATCAGCATGGTGCGCCCTTCCGCGGCCAGATCGCGGATCACGGCCAGCACCTCGCCCACCAGTTCGGGATCAAGCGCCGAGGTGGGCTCGTCGAACAGCATCACCGCCGGATCGACGGCGAGCGCCCGGGCGATGGCCGCGCGCTGCTGCTGGCCGCCCGAAAGGTAGGCGGGGAAAGTGTCGGCCTTTTCGGCCAGCCCCACCCGCTCCAGCAGGGCGCGCGCCTTTTCGATGGCCTGCACCTTGGGCACTTTCAGGACATGGACCGGCACTTCGATCACATTCTCCAGCAGCGTACGGTGCGACCAGAGGTTGAAGGACTGGAACACCATGCCCAGCCGCGTGCGGATCCGTTCGATCTGGCGGCGGTCGGCGGGGCTGCCGTCGGGGCGCATGGCGATTTCCTCGCCGCCGATGACGATCTTGCCGGCGCTGGGCGTTTCAAGAAAGTTGATGCAGCGCAGCATCGTCGACTTGCCCGACCCGCTGCCCCCGATGATCGAGACCACATCCCCGCGCCGCGCCGCAAGCGACACGCCCTTGAGCACCTCGAGCGGGCCAAAGGACTTGTGCAGATCCGTCACGCGGATCGCCTCTGCTGGACCCTCGTCCTCGCTCACGTCGATCTTGTGCCCCCTGTCGCAGGCCCTGTCGCAGGCTTTTTCCCGGTGACCCCCGGTTTTGTCGTTGTAGTAACTCCGATTCAGTTTAATTGTGCAAGCGTATAATTTCAGCGCCGAAAGAACCGGAGCCATGCCCGAAACCCGCCGCAACTGGCGCCGCGAAGGCGCAGAGGCCCGCCGCGAGGCGCTGGTCGAGGCGGTGCTCGCGCTGGTCAGCGAAGGCGGCATGGAGGCCGCGACCGTCCGCGCCATTGCCGAACGCGCCAGCGTCACGCCGGGGCTGATCCGGCACTACTTCGACACCAAGGAAGACCTGCTGGCCGCCGCCTATGAGGCGCATATGGCGCGGCTGACCGAGGCCACGGCGGATCATGCAAGGGGCCGAACCGCGGCCGAGCGGCTGGCGGCCTTTGTCGCCGCCGGGCTGCGCGCGCCGATCGTCGATCCCGCCGCCATCGGCCTTTGGGCGGGGTTCATCAATCTGGTGCGCCGCGACGACCGGATGCAGGCGATCCACGAACGCACCTATCACGCCTTCCGCGACCGGCTGCAAAGCCTGATCTCGGCGGCGCTGGACGAGGCGGGGCAGCCGCAGGATACCCCCCGCCTGCGCGATCTGGCGATTGCCTGCAACGCGGTGATCGACGGGCTCTGGCTCGAGGGCGGCGCCCTGCCGGGGGCCTTTGGCGAAGACGAGCTGGCGCGGATCGGGCTGGCCTCGGTCGGCGCGATCATCGGACTGCAACTTTCGGAAAGGACAGAGCCAACATGAGAAGGGTGCCATCATGAAAACCGCGTCGATCACCCGCAGGCTTGCCGGACTTGGCGGGTCGAAATGGGATCTGCACATCCGGGCCCGCAGGATGCAGGCCGAGGGGCGGACCGATGGCAAGGCGGTGATCCTGCTGACCGTGGGCGAACCCGACGACCCCACGCCCGAGGCGCTGGTCGAGGTGGCGGTCGAGGCGATGCGCGCCGGCCGCACCGGCTATTCCAACGGAAGGGGCGAGCCGGGCCTCTGCCGGGCGCTGGCGCGGCGTTACTCCGAACGGCGCGGCCGGACGATCACCCCCGATCAGGTGATGTGCTTTCCCGGCACCCAGACCTCGCTTTACGCGGTGATGGCGGGGATCGCCGAAGAGGGGGACGAGGTTCTGGTCGGCGATCCGATGTATGCAACCTATGAAGGCGTGATCCGCGCGACCGGGGCCACGCTGGTGCCGGTGCCGCTCAGGCCCGAGCACGGCTTCCGGATGCAGGCCGAAGACCTTGCCGCCCGGATCACGCCGCGGTCGCGCGTGGTGCTGCTGAATACGCCGCACAATCCCACGGGCGCGGTGCTTACCCGCGCCGATGTGCAGGCGATCGGCGCTGTGGCGAAGGCGCATGACCTCTGGATCGTGTCGGACGAGGTCTATGAGGATCTGATCCTCGACGGCAGCGCCTTCGCCTCGCCGCTGGCCGAACCGGATCTGGCGGAGCGGAGCATCGCCGTGGCCTCGATCTCGAAATCCCACGCGGCGCCGGGGTTTCGCAGCGGCTGGGCGATCTGCCCCGAACCCTTCGCCGAGGCGCTTTTGCCGGTGGCCGAGACGATGCTGTTCGGCAACCAGCCCTTCATCGCCGACATGACCGAAGCCGCGGTTTCCGCCCCCTCGCCGGTGGCGCCAGCCATGGCCGAGGGGTTTCGCGGGCGCGCAGAACGGCTGGCGGCGGCGCTGGAAGGCTCCGTGCTGCGGGTCCATCAGCCGCAGGCCGGGATGTTCGCCCTGATCGACGCGCGCGCCGCAGGCCTGAGCGGGCGGGACTATGCGCTGTCCCTGCTCGGGGCCGAGGGCGTGGCGGTGATGCCGGGCGAAAGCTTCGGCGCGGGCCTTGCCGGCTGGGTGCGGGTCGCGCTCACGGTGGGGGATGCCGAGTTCGACCGCGCGACCGCCCGGATCGCCGCCCATGCCGCAACCCTAGCCGCCAGCCCCGTGCAGGCCTGAGACCAGCGAACAGGAAAGCCCATGACCCTGACGATCACCGAACCCTCCTGGCAGTTCCGCCACGCGATCACCCGCCGCCCCGGCGCGAGCATCACCGCCGGTTTGCGCGCCGTGGACACCGGCACGCCCGATCTGCAACAGATGCTGCGCGATCACGACAGCTATGTCGCCACCCTGCGCGAGACGGGGGCCGAGGTGACGGTCCTGCCGCCGCTCGAAGACTATCCCGACGCGGTTTTCGTCGAGGATACGGCACTTTGCCTGCCGCAGGGCGCGGTCCTGATGCGCCCCGGTGCCCCCTCGCGGCTGGGCGAGGTCGATCACATGGCCCCCGCCCTTGCCGCGCATTACGACCGGATCGCCCGGATCGAGGGGCCGGGCTTCATCGAGGGGGGTGACATCCTCGTCACCGGGCGCGAGGTTCTGGTCGGCCTCTCGGCGCGCACCGATGCGGCCGGCGCCGAAGAGCTGCGCGGCCTGATCGCGCCCTGGGGCCATAGCCTGCGGATCGTCGAAACCCCGCCCGGCGTGCTGCATTTCAAGACCGACAGCTCGCTTCTGGACAGCGAAACCGTACTGTCGACGGCGCGGCTTGCCGCCTCGGGCTGTTTCGACGGCTACCGGGTGCTGATCGTGCCCGAGGGCGAAGAGGCGGCGGCCAACCTGATCCGGTTCAACGCGGTCGTGGTGATGCCCGACGGCTTCCCGAAGACCGCCCGGATGCTGGAAGAGGCGGGCTTTGCGGTGCGCCGGATCGGCAATGCGGAATGCGCGAAGCTGGATGGCGGGATGTCCTGCCTGTCGCTGCGCTTCTAGCCCCCGGCGCGGCCCCGGCGCTGCGTGGCCCCGGCGCCGCGTCATATATCATCCCCGCCCGGCCCGGCCCCGTTGAACGCGCCTTCGGGCCGGTCTATCCCTTCCCTGCCGCGGCCTGTTGCGCGCGAAAGGATGATCCATGCCCTTCGGCACCTTCTTGACGCCCGCGCGGCGGGTCTTTGCGGCCTTTGCCATCTATGCCTTTGCCATGGGCAACATCTTTCCGCGCCTGCCCGATGTGCAGACGGCGATGGGCGTGGGCGAGGGGGCGTTGGGCCTTGGCCTGATCGGCGCGCCGATGGGCACGCTGATCGCGCTGACCTTCGCCTCGCCGATCCTGGAACGGGTGGGCTTCCGGGCCGCCCTTCTGTCGATGATCCCGGCGGTCGCCCTCTTCTATGCGATCGCGGTGCATGCGCCGGGGCCTTTGGTGCTGTTTTTGCTGCTGATCCCGGTCGGGCTGGCGATCGGCTGCGTCGAGATCATGGTCAATGTCGAGGCCGACCGGGCCGAGCATCTGTCCGGCTTCCGCATCATGAACCGGGCGCATGCCTTCTGGAGCATCGGGTTCTTTGCCGCCGGGGTCTTCGGGTCGGTGATGGCCGGCCTCGGGGTCAGCCCGCAGCTGCACCTGGGCCTCGTGGTTCCGCTGGCCCTGGCCGGGGTCTGGCTGTTTCTGGGCGATTATCGCCCCTCGCCGCCGCGTCCGGGCCTTGTGACCGGCCCCGGCCCCCGCTTTGCCCTGCCAACCGGGGCGATCCTCGTGCTGGTCGTCGTCACGCTGAGTGCGATGCTGCTGGAGGGCGCCAGCATCGACTGGTCGGCGATCTACATGCGCGATGTCTTTGGCGTGACACCTTTCCTGGCCGGGATCGCGGTGGCGGCCTTCGCCTTTTCGCAAGGGCTGATGCGGTTCTTTGCCGACAGTTTCCTTGAACGCACCGCCCCGGCCAGCCTTGCGCGGGTGCTTTTGTTCATCCTTCTGATCGGCTGCGTGATCGTGACCTTCTCGCCCTCGCCCTGGCTGTCGCTTCTGGGCTTCGCGATGATGGGCCTGGGGTCGAGCACGATCTTTCCGCAAGCGATGTCGGCGGCGGCGCAGCGGACCGACCGTTCGGCCGTGGTCAATATCGCGGCGCTGGCGCAGATTTCCTTCACCGTCTTCCTGATCGGCCCGCCGCTTCTGGGCATGGTGGCCGAGACATTCGGGATCCGCACCTCCTTCGGCATCGCGATCCCGCTGGTCCTTCTCAGCCTGCTGACCGCCGGGGCACTCGGCCAGCAGCGCCCGGAAAGGCGGCCGGCCGCAGAAGCGGGGTAGGGCGGGGGGCGGCCGCTGCTGCCGCCCCGACGGCCTTGATGCGCGCCATCTGACGAAGGTTCGCCGCGCCCGAGGCCCCGCGCCCGAGGCCCCGGCCCGAGGCCCCCGCCCCGACGCGTTGCACCTGTTCACCAGGTCAGAGCGTCCTGCGCATGACCATCCGTCCGCGAAGACTAGCCTTTCGCCGCCAGCCGCAGTTCAAGCCGCCTCAGCGCAAGGATCACCCGATTGGCCTGCATATGGGGCATCAGCGCGAGCTTCACTTGCGTGGCCAGGATCATCAGCGTTGCGGCCGAGAGCCCCCATTTGATTGCCGCCAGCTCTTCCGTCGCGGCAAAGAAGTGCCAAGCGGCCCAGACCGCGATCAGGAACATCGCGGTCTGCAGGATCAGCATCACCCATGTCACCCAGCCCTGCGGGCCGCGCATCGTGGAGAAGGCCAGCGAAAAGAAACCCGGTTCACGCGCGTCTTGCGGCAAGCCGAGATCATCCTCCGCAAGAGCCTCGGCGATACGGCGGTCGAATTCATCCATGATCGTCTCCTGTCATCAGGGCCCGCAGGCGGCTGCGGGCGTGCATGAGCCGGGTCTTCACGGTTCCCGGCGGAATCTCGAGCGCGGTGGCCATCTCGGCCACCGAGAGCCCGTCCAGATAGAACAGCGTCAACACCGCCCTCTGCCCTGCGGGCAACTCGCCGATGGCGGCGCGAAGGTCGGGCGGGTCGGCGCCGGGCGCATCGGCGGCGCGGGTCAGTTCGGCCCCGGTCTCGCGCGCCCGGACGCGGCGGGTCACTTCGCGGGCGGCGGCGCGGGTCACGATTGCAAGCGCCCAGGGCAGGAACGCCCTGTCGTCGCGCAGGGCGGGCAGGCTGCGAAGGATCGCGACCCAGGCCTCCTGCACCAGATCGCGCGCCGTTTCGGCATCGTCCGACAGCCGCCGGGCATGGGCAAACAGACGAGGGCCGGCCAGATCGACCAGCGCGCGGAAGTCTTGAGACCTGCCCAGTCGCGCCCCGGCGACATGCAGCGCCAGCAAGGCGCGCAGTTTCTCGCCCCGGTCCATCATCGTCCCCTTTCACCACATAGGTGCGTCCCGGAGGACAAAAGGTTCAGTCCTGAGGAAAAAATATCGGGGATCTCTGACCAGATGCGTCGGGTCGGTGCGCAACCAGGCTGCCCTCGGCAAGTCTCTTGCCTGCCGTGGCCCGGACTAGAACCTTTCGGCCCGCAGCACTTCGCAATCGGTGATGCTGACGACGCCGATATGGCGGTCCACCACGGCGAAAGCCGCCTCGAGCAGGCCGTCAAGCCGCTCGGGCCGGATCAGGCAGATCACCGCGACCATGCCGGCCCGCCCCACCTGCCCCTCGCGCGACCAGGGGCCCGAGCGGCCCGAGCCGCCCAAGACCGGCAGGATCGTGTAGCCGGTCACGCCGGCCTCTTCGATCGCATCGGTCAGGCGGTTCTGCAGCGGGGCCTCGATCACGATCTCGACGCGTTTGGCGATATGGGTCTGCATCTATGCCTCCGGGGTCAGACAAGGCTTTGGGCTGCGGCTATGTAAAGCGGCAGGCCGATCACCAGATTGAACGGAAAGGTCACGCCCAGCGACAGGGTCAGATAGACCGCCGGATCGGCCTCGGGCAGGGCCACGCGCATCGCGGCCGGCACGGCGATATAGCTGGCCGAGGCCGCAAGCACCATCATCAGCGCCACGCCCCCGGTCGACAGGCCGATCGCAAGGCCCAGCGCCAGCCCCAGGGTCGCGCCGACAAGCGGCATGACCATGCCGAAGGCCACCGCCCCCACGCCCAGCGCGCCGCGCCGGTCGCGCAGGCCGCGCCCGGCGACCAGCCCCATATCCAGCAGGAACAGGCAGAGCACGCCCTGAAACGGCGCCACGATGAAACTGTCGATCCGCGCCAGCCCCTCGGCCCCGGTCAGCGCGCCGATGGCGAAAGACCCAACCAGCAGCACGATCGAGCCGTTCAACAGGATCTCGCGCAGAAGGCCCGGTTCGCCGGCAAGGCCGCCGCCCCCGCCCGCAGTGGCCCCGCCCCCCCGTGCCGCCAGCCAGAGCGCCGAGAGGATCGCCGGCGCCTCCATCGCTGCGGCCACGGCGACCATATAGCCTTCGGCCTCGATCATCCGCTGTTGCAGGACGGACGTGCCCGCCACGAAGGTCACGATGCTGATCGAGCCGTAATGCGCGGCGACAGCGGCCGCATCGACCCGACCCAGCCCCGTCATCACCCGCAACAGGCCGAAGGCGATGAAGGGCAGGCCGAAGGACAGCACAAGCCCCGCCCCGACCGCCGACAGAAGCCGTGCGTCCAGCCCGTGCTCGGCGACGCTGGCGCCCCCCTTGAAGCCGATGGCGAAAAGCAGATAGAGTGACATCCCCTTGGCCACCGCCTCGGGCACCGAGAGGTCGGACCGGGCCAGTGCCGCGGCAAGGCCGAGGACGAAACACAGGATGATCGGCGACAGCAGGTTGTCGGCCGCAAGTGAGAAAAGTTCCATCGGTGCCGCGCCAGCAAGGGTTCGACAGGATCTACTGCCGCGATGTGGTTTCGTTAAGGGGGGGTGGCGGGTTTATTTCGCGGGGCTCCCGCGACGGCGCGACGGCGCGGCCCAAGGGCCGGGGGCGGCGGGCTCTG
>JBHYFN010000048.1:0-28162 GCA_051859505.1 Paracoccaceae bacterium | reverse complement strand
TGCACGCTTCCTGTCGGAGATCGGCCATGTCTAGGGCGCCGACCGTGCCGAGGCGCGCGGAAATTTGGTCAAATTTCCGCCCCCCCGCCGCCCCGCGCGCAGCGCGCCAACCCGAGGGCGCCCCCTCGTGACACCCCGGCGCAAGGCCTTTGCCTTCATCCTCGTCACGCTGATGCTCGATGCCATGGGCATCGGCCTGATCCTGCCCGTCATGCCCGACCTGATCGCCGAAGTGACCGGCGGCACCATCGGAAGTGCCGCCGCCTGGGGCGGGGTGCTGGCCACCACCTTCGCGGTGATGCAGTTCCTTTTCGGCCCGGTGCTGGGTTCGCTCTCGGACCGGTTCGGCCGGCGGCCGGTGCTGCTGATCTCGCTTCTGGTGATGTGCATCGACTATCTGGTGATGGCGGTGGCGGGCACGATCTGGCTTCTCTTCGCAACCCGCGTCATCGGCGGCATCACCGCCGCGACCCAGGCCACCGCCGCCGCCTATATCGCCGACATCTCGCCGCCCGATCAGAAATCGGCGAATTTCGGCCTTGTCGGCGCGGCTTTCGGCGCGGGCTTCGTGCTGGGCCCGGTGATCGGCGGGCTGCTGGCGGAATTCGGCACCCGCGCGCCCTTTCTGGCCGCTGCAGCGCTGGCCGCCGCAAATCTGGTCTTCGGCTATTTCGTTCTGCCCGAAACCGTGACCGACCGGATCCGGCGCCCCTTTTCCCTCACCCGCGCCAATCCCCTGGGCGCGCTGCGGGCGCTTTCGGCCCTGCCGGGTCTGGGGCGGCTCCTGTTTCTGGTCTTCGTCTACGAATTCGCTTTCATCGTCTATCCGGCGGTCTGGGCCTTCTTCACGAAGGAGGCCTTCGGCTGGTCCCCTTCCATGGTGGGCCTGTCGCTGGCCTTCTTCGGCATTTCGGTGGCCGTGGTGCAGGGCGGGCTGATCCGCATCGCCCTGCGCCGCTATGGCGAGCGGTACACGATCACCTACGGGATCCTGTTCAACTTCTGCGCCTTCGTCTTCCTGTCGCTGGTGACGAACGGCTGGCTCGCGCTCGCCTTCATCCCCGTCACGGCGCTGGGGGCGGTGGTCACGCCCGCCTTGCAGGGCATCATGAGCCGGCGCGCAGGCGACGACCAGCAGGGCGAGCTGCAGGGCGCCATCGCCTCGGCCCGGGCGCTTGCGGCGATCCTGTCGCCGCTGGTGATGACGCAGATCTTCTGGTTCTTCACCGCGCCCCCCGGGCTTTACCTGCCCGGCGCGCCCTTCGCCCTCTCGGCGGGGCTGATGGTGGTCTGCCTTGTGGTCTTTCTCGCCCCGCGATGGTCCCTCGTCAGGTCACGATGACCCGCCCCCGCCCCCGCCTGCGCCCTCGCCCCCGCCTGCGCCCTCGGGCCCGCGGAAAGCCAGCGCCCGCAGCTTCGTAGCCTCGGGCCGGGTCAATCCTCGTCGAAGGCCCCGTCCCAGCCATAGGCGATGCAGCCAAGCGCCTCGCCCTCGAGGCTTTCATAAAGCGCCCGCGCCGCCGCATTCTCGGTCTCGGTCGCCACCCAGATCCCCTTGCAGCCCCGCGCACGGGCCGCCTCGAACAGCGCCTTCAGAACGGCGGTGGCGATCCCCCGCCGCTCCCACCCCTCGCGCGTGCCGACCTCGTTGACGAACAGCGAGGGCGGCTTGTCGGGATGCAAGAGCACCGTCCCCGAGGCCATGCCGACGGCCAGATCGCCGTCGAAACCCAGCGCCAGCATATGCAGCGGATCGGCCAGAAAGGCCCGCGCCTGGACCGGATCGATCGCGTGATCGAACAATCCCTCCGCCACCGCCAGAAGCCGGGGCAGATCGTCATGCCCCAGAAGACGAATCATGATAGCCGACATGCCAGTGCCCCTTTTCCAAGGACCATAGCCCATGAAACTCGCCGATCTCGACATCATCATCACCGCCCCGCCGCCGCCGGGCTGGGGTGGGCGCTACTGGATCATCCCGAAGGTCACGACCGATACCGGCATTGTGGGCTACGGCGAATGCTACGCCTCGAGTATCGGGCCCGAAGCGATGAAGGCCGTGATCCGCGACGTGTTCGAACGGCACATGGAAGGCGAGAACCCCGAGAATATCGAGCTGATGTTCCGCCGCGTCTATTCCTCGGGCTTCACCCAACGGCCCGACCTGACGGTGATGGGGGCCTGGTCAGGGCTCGAGATCGCCTGCTGGGATATCCTCGGCAAGGACCGCGACCGCCCCGTCCACGCGCTTCTGGGCGGCCGCGTGCATGACCGGATCCGGGCCTACAGCTATCTCAACCCCCTGCCCCACCATGCCGAGCCGCAATTCTGGATCGACCCCGACATGGCCGCCGAATCCGCGCTCGACCTGGCCGACAAGGGCTATACGGCGGTGAAATTCGACCCGGCCGGCCCCTATACGATCCGCGGCGGGCACAGCCCGGGGATGCTCGACATCGACCGCTCGGTCGCCTTCTGCAAGGCGATCCGGGGGGCGGTGGGCAGCCGGGTGGACCTCCTCTTCGGCACGCATGGCCAGTTCACCACCGGCGGCGCGATCCGGCTTGGCCAGGCGATCGAGCCCTACCTGCCGCTCTGGTACGAGGAACCCGTCCCCCCCGACAATATCGACGCGATGGCCGAGGTCGCCCGCGCCGTCCGCGTGCCCGTGGCCACGGGCGAGCGCCTCACCACCAAGGCCGAGTTCGCCGCCATCCTGCGCGCGGGTGCCGCCAACATCCTGCAACCCGCGCTCGGCCGAGCCGGCGGCATCTGGGAGGCCAAGAAGATCGCCACCCTTGCCGAGGTCCACAACGCCCAGATCGCCCCGCACCTTTACGCCGGCCCGATCGAATGGGCCGCCAATATCCAGCTCTGCGCCACCTGCCCCAATGTCCTGATCGCCGAGACGATCGACACGCCCTTCCACATGGGCCTGATCAAACACTCGATCACCATCGAGGAGGGCTATATCCGCCTGCCCGACGCCCCCGGCCTCGGCATCGAGATCGACGAGGATCTCGCCGCCGCCCATCCCCTGACCCGCCCCGGCCTGCATCTGCAGATGCAGGAGGCCCCGCTCAGCTACCACGGTGACAACATCTTCGCAGGCGGCGCCCCGGCCGGGGTGGACTGACCGGGGTGGACTGAGCGCCCCAGGATCCCGCACCTCCTCCCGGCTTCTTTTGTTCGAAAATATCCCGGGGGGAGGCCCGAAGGGCCGGGGGGCAGAGCCCCCCAAGCGGAAATTTGGCCAAATTTCCGCCCGCCCACGGCACCGCAAGTCCCGGGATCCGGGGGCCTATCCCTATCCCTCCCCCTCCGACGCGCCTCCCGCCCGCCCCCAAGGGCCGGCTCGCACCAGCGCCTCCGCCCCCGGCTCGACCAGCCTCAGACCCAGCCAGTTGCCCGGATCCAGAACCTCCCCCCCGCGCGCCGCCCCGGAAAGACCGGCCAGGTTGAACACCTCGACCAGCGCCCGCTGCCCCGGCGCCAGCCTGAACAGAAGCGGCTCGGCCGCGCACCAGTCGATCCGCGCCTCGACCCGGACCACCCCACCGGCATGGGCCAGCACCAGCCTGCCGCCCAGCCGCAAGGCCCCGCATTCCCTGCCATCGACCAGAACCCGGTAGCGCCGGAACGCATCCCCCCAGCCGACCCGCCGGATCTCGATCACGGCCGCGCCTTCCGCCATCAGGCCCCGGCCGGCAGACGCGCGCGCACTATGGCCACCGCCCGCGCGACCGCCTCGTCGATCCCAAGCTCCGAGGTATCCAGAACCTCCGCATCCTCGGCCGCCACAAGCGGCGCATCGGCCCGGCCCATGTCGCGCGCATCCCGCGCCCGCACATCCGCCAGAACCCGCTCGGGATCGGTCTCGTGCCCCGCGGCACAAAGCTCCCGATACCGCCGCCCGGCGCGGACCTCGGGGCTTGCGGTGACAAAAAGCTTCACCTCGGCGCCCGGACAGATCACCGTTCCGATATCGCGCCCGTCCAGCACCGCGCCGCCCTCGCACCGCGCAAAACCGCGCTGGAAATCGACAAGCGCCGCGCGCACCTCCGGGATCGCCGCCACCCGGCTGGCGGCATCGGCCACCTCGGGCCCCCGCAACCCCTCGGCCGCAAGATCCGCCGCCGTCAGCGCCCGGGCCGCCGCCACCGGATCGGCCCCGGCCAGAACCCTGGCCCCCACGGCGCGATAGAGAAGCCCCGTATCCAGATGCGCAAAGCCGAACCGCGCCGCCAGCGCCCGCCCGATCGTGCCCTTGCCCGCCGCGGCCGGCCCGTCGATGGCGACGGTGAACCTCACCGGTTGCCCCGGGTGATCGCGGCCCCAAGCCCCGCCATCAAGGGCTCGAACACCGGAAACGAGGTCGCGATGGGTGATCCGTCATCGACGCTCATCGCCCTATTCGTCGCCAGCCCCATCACCAGGAACGACATCGCGATCCGGTGGTCCAGCCGGCTTTCCACCGTCACGCCCCCCGGCACGTCGCCATGGCCCCGGCCATGCACGATCCACCAGTCCGGCCCTTCCTCGACCTCGATCCCCGCGGCGCGCAGGCCCTTCGCCATCGCGTCGATCCGGTCGCTTTCCTTGACCCGCAATTCCTTCACGCCGCGCATCACCGTGCGCCCCGTCGCAAAGGCCGCAACCACCGAGAGCACCGGATATTCGTCGATCATGCTGGCCGCGCGCTCGGGCGGCACCTCGATCCCCTCCATCGCGGGCGAGAACCTTGCACGCAGATCCGCCATCGGCTCGCCGCCCTCCTCGCGCAGGTTCTCATAGCTCAGGTCGGCCCCCATCTCGATCAGCGTGGTGAACAGCCCCGCCCGCGTCGGGTTCAGCCCGATATTCGGCACCAGAACGTCCGAGCCTTCGGCCAGAAGCGCCGCACAGACCGGAAAGGCGGCGGAAGAGGGATCGCGCGGCACGGTGATCGCCTGCGGGCGCAGCTCGGGCCGGCCCGTCAGCGTGATGATGCGCCCCTCCGGCCCCTCCTCCACCGCGATCCCGGCGCCAAAACCTGCCAGCATCCGCTCGGTATGGTCCCGCGTCGCCTCGCGCTCGATCACCACCGTCTGCCCCGGCGCGTTCAGCCCCGCCAGAAGCACCGCCGACTTGACCTGCGCCGAGGGCACCGGCACCGCATAGCGCACCGGCGCAGGCTCTGCCGCGCCCACCACCGTCATCGGCAACCGCCCGCCCTGCCGCCCGTAACTGCGGGCCCCGAACAGCGCCAGCGGATCCGTCACCCGCCCCATCGGCCGCGAGCGCAGCGAGGCATCGCCCGTATAAGTGACCGTGATCGGAGAGGTCGCCGCCGCCCCCATGATCAGCCGCACGCCGGTGCCCGAATTGCCGCAGTCGATCACGCCCTGGGGCTCTGCGAACCCGCCCACGCCCACGCCATGCACCGACCAGCGCCCGCCCCCGTGATCCGTCACCTCCGCCCCGAAGGCGCGCATCGCGGCGGCCGTGTCCAGCACGTCCTGCCCTTCAAGCAGCCCCTCGATCCGCGTCTCGCCCACCGAAAGCGCCCCAAGGATCAGCGAGCGATGCGAGATCGACTTGTCGCCCGGCACATGCGCGGCGCCCTTCAGCGCCGCCCCCCTGCGGGAGGTCATCGGAATGGGGGTGCCGTGGCCCGACATGCAATCACCTTTCGCCTTGTGTCGCGCCGCTTCTAGACGACCCACCGGGCCGCGTCCACGGCCCCCGCGCCGCGATCCGCCCCCCCTCCCGGCCCCCGCTCGCCCCCCTGTCGCTTGCCCATTGCCCCCTCCCGCGCGCATCGCTATGAGGGCGGCGGTTTTGCGAAGGCGTCCCATGTCGATCCTCGTGATGAAATTCGGCGGCACATCCGTCGCCAATATCGACCGCATCGCGCGGGCGGCCAAACGCGTCGCGCTCGAGGTGGCCAAGGGGCATGACGTGATCGTCATCGTCTCGGCCATGGCGGGCGAGACGAACAAGCTCGTGGGCTTCGTGGGCGAAACCTCGCCCCTCTATGACGCGCGCGAATATGATGCCGTCACCTCCTCGGGCGAGAACGTCACCGCCGGCCTGATGGCGCTCCGCCTGCAGGAGATGGATATCCCCGCGCGCAGCTGGCAGGGCTGGCAGGTGCCGGTCCAGACAAATTCCGCCCATGGCGCCGCCCGGATCGAGGCGATCCCCACCGACAACATCCTGCGCAAGTTCGACGAGGGGATGAAGGTTGCGGTGGTCGCCGGTTTCCAGGGCATCAGCCCCGAAGGCCGGATCACCACTTTGGGCCGGGGCGGGTCCGACACCACCGCCGTGGCCTTCGCCGCCGCCTTCGACGCCATCCGCTGCGACATCTACACCGATGTCGACGGCGTCTATACCACCGACCCCCGCATCTGCGACAAGGCCCGCAAGCTCGACCGGATCGCCTTCGAGGAGATGCTGGAATTGGCCTCGCTCGGCGCCAAGGTGCTGCAGACCCGCTCGGTCGAACTGGCGATGCGCTACAAGGTGCGCCTGCGGGTGCTGTCATCCTTCGAAGAGCCGTCGGACAGCGCCGGCACCCTCGTCTGCGACGAAGAGGACATCATGGAAAGCAACGTAGTCTCGGGCATCGCCCATAGCCGCGACGAGGCCAAGATGACGCTGATCAGCGTGGCCGACCGCCCCGGCATCGCCGCCGCGATCTTCACGCCGCTGGCCGAGGCGGGGGTGAATGTCGACATGATCGTGCAGAACATCTCGGAAGACGGGCGCACGGACATGACCTTCTCCTGCCCCACCGACCAGGTGATGCGCGCCGAACAGGCGATGCGGGCGGCGAAGGATACCGGCGCGATCAATTTCCACGATCTCGTGGCCGATACCGGCGTCTGCAAGATCTCGGTCGTGGGGATCGGGATGCGCTCCCATGCCGGGGTCGCGGCGCAGATGTTCCGGGCGCTGGCCGCCGAGGGGATCAACATCAAGGTCATCACCACCTCCGAGATCAAGATCAGCGTCCTGATCGACCGCAAATACATGGAGCTTGCGGTGCAGGCGCTGCACGACACGTTCAACCTCCACCGCGCGCCCTGAGCGCGGCAGAAGCGGCGCCGGGATGGAGCACGACCCCACCCCCGACGATATCTGGACCGAAGCGGTCGCCCGCCGCTACGACAGGTCCGAGGCCGCGATGTTCGCCCCCGACGTGCTGCAGCCGGTGCTCGACCGGCTGATCACTCTCGCCGAAGGCGGCCCGGTGCTCGAACTGGCCTCCGGCACCGGCCGCATCGCCCTGCCGCTGGCCAGGTCCGGCCTCGCCGTCACCGGCATCGAGCTTTCCCCCGCCATGATCGCCGAGATGCGCCGCAAACCCGGCGGCCCCTCCCTGCCGGTGATCCGGGGCTGCATGACCACCGCCCGCGCCCCCGGCCCCTTTCGGCTGGTCGTGCTTGCCTGTAACACGATCTCGAACCTCCTGACCCAGGAGGCGCAGATCGCCTGCTTCCGCAACGCCGCCCGCCACCTCACCCCCGCCGGGCGCTTCGTGATCGAACTCTGGGTGCCCGAGCTGCGCCGGCTGCCCCCCGGTCAGGATATCGTCATCTGGCGCAACGATACCGATTACCTCGGCTACGACCGCTATGACGTGCCGAACCAGCAGGTCGTCTCGCATCACCTCCGGCTTGACGGCGATGATGCAGGCGCGGCCGGCCCGGCCCTCTTCCGCAGCCCGCACCGCTACATCTGGCCGGCCGAGCTCGACCTGATGGGCCGCCTTGCGGGCTTCGAGCTGGAACACCGCTGGGCCGACTGGACCATGACCCCCTTCACCGAAACCGCCGCCTCGCATGTCTCGGTCTACCGGCTCTCCTCCCCGCCCCACGACGACACCACACCGCCAGCCTGACACGCCCCCCCCCCCCCCTGCTTCTTTTGTTCTCAAATATCCCGGGGGGAGGCGCGGCACGCGCCCGGGGGGCAGCGCCCCCCGTCCTACCCCGGGGCCAAACCGAGGCCCCACAATCGTCCCGTTCCCCTTGCGCCGCGGTTATGCTCTAACCGGCTCCGGAACAGGCGAGTACCGCCAGAAGGCGATCGGGGAGGCGGATGCCGGAACGCAGCGAAACCGAAAGCCGCAAGTTGCTTGGCCGGCTGCGGGCCGCGCTTGCCGAAGACAGCGCCGGACAGGCCCGGCTGAACCGGATCGTCGGGCTGATCGCCGATTCCATGGCGACCGAGGTCTGCTCGATCTACCTCTTCCGCGACCGCGACACGCTCGAGCTTTGCGCGACCGAGGGCCTCAACCCCGCCGCCGTCCATCAGACGCGGATGCGGCTGGGCGAGGGGCTGGTCGGCCGCACCGCCCGGATGCGCAGCGTCGTCAACACCGCCACCGCCCCCTCGGAACGCGGCTTCCGCTACATGCCGGAAACCGGCGAAGAGCGCTATTCCAGCTTCTGCGGCGTGCCGATCCAGCGGCTGGGCGATGTGCTGGGCGTCCTCGTCGTGCAATCGCGCGCCGCGCGCCAGTTCACCCAGGACGAGGTCTATGCGCTCGAGGTGGTCGCGATGGTCCTGGCCGAGATGACCGAACTCGGCGCCTTCGTGAACGGCGAATCCGGCGCCCTGTCGCCGCGCCACCAGCAGCCGGTGATGTTTCGCGGCGCCATCGGGCAGGAAGGCTCGGCCGCCGGGCGGGTCTATCTGCACGAACCCCGCGTCGTCGTCACCAATCCGATCTCGGACGATCCCGAGCGCGAAACCCAGCGCCTGCGCGATGCGATCGAAAGCCTGCGCCTGTCGGTCGATCAGATGCTTTCCGACGCGATCACCATGGATGCCGATCAGGTCCAGATCTTCGAGGTCTACCGGATGTTCGCCAATTCGCGCGGCTGGATGCGGCGGATGGAGGCGGATATCGCCAATGGCCTGTCCGCCGAGGCGGCGGTGGAAAAGGAACAGTCGCTGGCCCGCCTCAGGATGGGCCAGGCCGCCGATCCCTACCTGCGCGACCGGCTGCATGATCTGGACGACCTGTCGAACCGGCTGTTGCGGATCCTGACCGGACAGGGATCCGAGACCGGGGCCGAGATGCCGGACAATCCGATCCTGGTCGCGCGCAACATCGGGCCGGGCGAGTTGCTGGAATACGGCAAATCCCTGCGCGGCGTGGTGCTCGAGGAAGGCTCGGTCGGCAGCCATGCCGCCATCGTCGCCCGCGCCTGGGCGATTCCGCTGGTCATCCATGCCGCCGGGATCACCACCGAGGCGCTGAACGGCGATCCGATCCTGGTCGACGGCGATCAGGGCCTTGTGCATCTGCGCCCCGAAGAGTCGGTCCGCACCGCCTTTGGCGACAAGATCGCCATGCAGGCCCGCGCGCAGGAACGTTACGCCTCGATCCGCGACCTGCCGGCCGAGGCGCGCTGCGGGTCGCGCGTGGCCTTGCACATGAATGCCGGGCTGATGGCGGATCTGCCTTCGCTGCCCTCTTCGGGGGCCGAGGGGGTGGGGCTGTTCCGCACCGAGCTGCAGTTCCTCGTGCGCAACAAGATGCCAACCCGGGGCGAGTTGCAGGCGCTTTACACCCGCGTCATGGACAGCGCCGGAGGGCGCCGCGTCGCCTTCCGCACGCTCGACATCGGCTCGGACAAGGTGCTGTCCTACATGAAGCCGAATGACGAGCCGAACCCGGCGATGGGCTGGCGCGCGATCCGGGTGGGGCTCGACAAGCCGGGCGTGCTGCGGATGCAGTTGCAGGCGCTGATCCGCGCCGCCCGGGGGCGGCCGCTTGCGATCATGTTCCCCTTCGTCGCCACCCCCGCCGAATACCGCGCCGCGCGGGCCGAGTTCGACAAGGCGATGGCGCGCGAACGGATCCTCGGCCATCCGCTGCCCGAAAGCTGCGAGGTGGGGGCGATGCTCGAAACGCCCAGCCTTGCCCATGCCGGAGCGGAGTTCTTCCGCGAGGTGGATTTCCTCTCGGTGGGCGGCAATGACCTCAAGCAGTTCTTCTTCGCCGCCGACCGGGAAAACGAACGCGTCCGCCGGCGCTATGACACGCTGGACCCGGCCTATCTGCGGTTCCTTTCCGGCATCGTCGCGGCCTGCGATGCCACCGCCACGCCGCTGTCCTTCTGCGGCGAGGATGCGGGCCGCCCGATCGAGGCGCTGGCGCTGGCGGCGCTGGGGTTCAGGATGCTGTCGATGCGGCCGGCCTCGGTCGGGCCGGTGAAGCATCTGTTGCGCCGCGTCCGTCTGGACGAGGCCCGCGCGGTGGTGCTGCGCGCGATGGACGATTGTGACGTATCGGTGCGGGAGGGTTTGACCCGATGGCTGGCAAATCAGGGATAGCCCTCGGGCGCAGGCTCGCGGGTGGCCTTGGCGGGCTGCTTCTGGGGATCGGCGGGGCCTGGCTGGCGGCGCTGGCCGGGCCGATGGGCCGCTATCTGAACCAACCCCTGCCCGCCTGGCCCGAGACATCGGCGCTGGATGTCGGCATCGAGGTCGGGATCTACCTGCCGGGCCTTGCCGCGGGGCTGTTGGCGGCACTTCTTGGCCCGGCCCTCTGGCGGGGCTGGGGTCTGGTCGCCCTGGGCCTGCTTCTGCTGGCCGAGATCGCGCGCGCCGCGGGCAAGCTGTTCTTCGGCCCTTTGGCGATGACCCATGGCACGACCGTGACCCCCTGGGAAACGGTCGTGCTGTCGGCCACGCCGGCTGCGATGGCGGCCGCCCTTCTGGCGGCACTGGCCCTGATGGTCTGGCTGGCGCTGTTGCGCGATGCCGGTGTCAGGCCGGCCTGACCGGCACCCGACCTTCGGCAAGAACCTTGTGAAAAAGCTCGAGCACGGCGGCATCGCCATGCGCGCGGGCCAGCTTGCGCAGGCCGAAATGCACATGCGCCACCTCGACGTAATAGTCGATGAAGGCGTAATTCGTCCCCGCCCCGGCCGCCGCCCCCAGAACCGGAACGGTCTGGGTCGCCAGCTTCTGGGTCAGCACGATCGAGAATTTCGGCGCGACCTTGGCGATCAGCTTGTGCACCGCCGCCCCCGAGAGTGACAGCCGCGCGCCGACAAAGCTGGTGTCGATCCCGTCATCGGCCGGATCGGGGCCGCCCGAGCCGAAGACGCGCAGGCATTCCAGGCGCGTCTCTTCCGCATGCGGATCCTCGCCATGCGCCTCGGCCACGCCCTGCACGGCGCGAAAGATCACGGTGGTGGCAACGGGCAGTTCGGCCAGCGCGGTGCCAAAGCCCCCCACGCCCCCGACAGCCCCCGAAATCGCGCCCAGAACCTTGTGCGCCCGGTCCCCGGCCACCACGCGCGACAGCCGCCCCCTGCCGCGCGACCGGCTGGCGAGTTCATAGCTTTTCAGCAGCGCAGAGCGCGCGGTCCTGTCGATCTGGGCGCGCGTTTCCCTGGGCAGGAGCTTCAGCCCATCCTCGACCTGCCCGCCGATGAAGGTGACGGCCTTCATCAAAAGGCCACCGGCCCGGCGCTGGCGCAGGGCAAGGGCCGCGATCTCGGCCCGCGCGGCCTCAGAGAGCGGCGCGGGCGGATCGTCGGGGTTGATCTCGATCAGGGTCGACTGGTCCATGCGGGAAAGATGGGAATGCCCTCGCCGCAAGTCAATTGGCCAAGTCAATCGGCCCCGGTCAATCGGCGCCAGTGTCGGCCCCAGACTCGCCCCCGGTGTCGCCCCCGGTGTCGCCCCCGGCCTCGGCCTCCCCCTCGGTCGCGGGCCGGACCCGGCCGCGCACCTCCCGCCAGGCACCGGGGCGCAGGTCAAGGCCCAGAACCCGCTCGGGATTGGTCGGCGGCGGCATCTCGACCGCGTCCAGCCG
Source organism: Paracoccaceae bacterium (assembly GCA_051859505.1). Taxonomy (GTDB): domain Bacteria; phylum Pseudomonadota; class Alphaproteobacteria; order Rhodobacterales; family Rhodobacteraceae; genus JAFIEN01. Next base: position 16,335 of record JBHYFN010000048.1, on the reverse strand, counting down.
GACAAAGCCGAAGCGCCCGTAATAGGGCGCGTCGCCGACCAGGAGGATCCGGCTCCAGCCGGCCGCGCGGGCCAGTTCCACCACGCGGTAGATCAGAAGCGCGCCCAGCCCCTCGCCCTGGCGGGTGGGATGGACCGCGACCGGCCCCAGAAGCAGCGCCCATTTCCCCCCGACCCGCACCGGCCAGTTGCGGATCGCCCCCCCCAGCGTGCCATCGCCATCGCGCGCCACAAGGCACAGCTCGGCCACCGGCGCCACATTGTCGCGCAGCCGATAGGAGGACAGCGCCTCGCGCCCCGGCGCGAAGCACAGGTCGTAAAGCGCCTCGACCTCCCACCAGTCCTCGGCGGTTTCCTGCGTCAGCCGGAACATGGCTGGCCCCTGCCCACTTCGTCCTACCCCCTGTCCTGCCTTCTGCCCCCTGCCCCCTGCCCTCTCGTCCGGCGGCCGCGCGCGGGCCTGCCGGTCCCGATCCCGGCCGCGAGGAGGCGGCGCCCCGGCCAAAGGGGCTGGCCTCGGCCCTAGCATGGCGCTAGGCGGTCTTCAAACCCGAGGAAGCGTGATGTTCTATCGTCCCGAAGATGGGCACGGCCTGCCGCATAATCCCTTCAACGCCATCGTGGCGCCGCGCCCGATCGGCTGGATCTCGACCCGGGGGGCGGAGGGGGGGGACAATCTCGCGCCCTATTCCTTCTTCAATGCCGTGGCCTACGAGCCGCCGCAGGTCATGTTCGCCTCGACCCATTCCAAGCCCGACCGGGGCGATACCAAGGACAGCGTCGCCAATATCCGCGAGACGGGGGTCTTTGCGGTCAATATCCTCGGCCACGAGTTGCGCAAGCCGATGAACCGCACCTCGGCCCCTGTTGCGGCCGGTGTGGACGAGTTCGCCCTTGCCGGCATCGCGAAAGCGGAGTGCGAAAGCATCGCCTGCGCCCGCGTGGCCGAGGCGCCGGCCACGCTGGAATGCCGCCTGACGCAGATCCTGCGCCTGCCGGGGGAGGCGAATTTCGCCGTCTTCGGCACGGTGACGGGCATCCATATCCGCGACGATTGCCTGCGCGAGGGGCGGCTCGATCCGGCCGCCTATGCGCCGCTGGCGCGGATGGGCTATCAGGATTACGCCGTGATCCGCGAGGTCTTTCGCCTCAAGCGCCCGGGTTAGGGGTCGTTACCTGTGGCAGGGGAACCTGTGGTGGTTTTGAGCCCCATCGCCGACTTTTGTTGTCACTTGTTACCTTCTTTGGAGTTTGTGGGGCCTAGGTCAATGCGCATCCTCATCACTGGAATGTCCGGGACTGGCAAATCCGCAGTGGTCGAACAACTGCTGCTACGTGGATATCGTGCAATCGATCTCGATGCCTCCGAATGGTCCCACTGGGTCGATGCCGCACCAGACGACCATCTCACGCCTGCGATCGGGCAAGACTGGGTATGGAATGAGGATCGCGTCCGAGAACTACTTTCGATCAATGAAGATAAAGACCTGTTCGTCAGCGGTTGCGCTCAAAACATGGGCAAGTTGTTCGACTTGATGGATTGCATCGTTCTTCTATCTGCCCCGCCTGGAACCATCATGGATCGGCTTGGGAAACGGTCAGGGGCTGGCTACGGGCAGACAGAGGACGAGCGCCGCAAGGTCGCCGAACTGATCGAGCAAGTCGAGCCGTTGCTCAGAAAGTCTGCCGACATTGAGATCGACACTCGGCGGTCCGTCGTCCAAACGGTTGACCTCATCCTGGCCAAGGTCTTTCCCAAATAGCGTGACCGTCCGCTCCGTCCCGCCTGGCCGCCCCTCGCCTCGCAGCGCAGAGCCATGCGTCGTAGGACGCACACGAGCGCCGAACCGGCAGCACGCCATCCGGCAGGCGCGACCATGCGTTGAGCAAACCGCAAGTTGCCCCTAAAGAGGAACAGGCATTCATCCGAGGGAGGAACAGATGGCCACGTCCTATGGGTTCGACACGCTCCAGATTCACGCGGGCAGCCGCCCCGATCCGGCGACCGGCGCGCGCCAGACGCCGATCTACCAGACCACGGCATATGTGTTCCGCGATGCCGATCATGCGGCCGCGCTCTTCAACCTGCAGGAGGTGGGCTATATCTACTCGCGCCTGACCAACCCGACCGTGGCCGTGCTGCAGGAACGCATCGCCACGCTGGAAGGCGGGGTGGGCGCGGTCTGCTGCTCGTCGGGCCATGCGGCGCAGATCATGGCGCTGTTCCCGCTGATGGCGCCGGGGCGCAATGTCGTGGCCTCGACCCGGCTCTATGGCGGGACGGTGCAGCAGTTCTCGAACACGATCCGTAAGTTCGGCTGGTCGGCCAAGTTCGTCGATTTCGACGATCTCGACGCGCTGAAGGCCGCCATCGACGAGGATACCCGCGCGATCTTCTGCGAATCGATCGCCAATCCGGGCGGCTATATCACCGATCTGCCGGCCGTGGCCGCCGTGGCGGATGCCGCGGGCCTGCCGCTGGTCGTCGACAACACCTCGGCCACCCCCTATCTCTGCCGCCCGATCGAGCATGGCGCGACGCTGGTGGTGCATTCCACGACGAAATACCTCACCGGCAACGGCACCGTGACCGGCGGGGCCATCGTCGATTCGGGGGCCTTTGACTGGTCGGCCTCGGACAAGTTCCCCTCGCTCTCGGCGCCCGAGCCCGCCTATCACGGGCTGAAGTTCCATGAGACCTTCGGCAGCCTCGCCTTCACCTTCCACGGCATCGCCATCGGGCTGCGCGACCTTGGCATGACGATGAACCCGCAGGCGGCGCATTACACGCTGATGGGGATCGAGACGCTGTCGCTCCGGATGGAGCGGCATGTGGAGAATGCGGTCAAGGTGGCCAAATGGCTCGAGGCCGATCCGCGGGTGGCCCATGTCACCTATGCCGGTCTGGAAAGCTCGCCCTGGCACGGGCGGGTCGCGACGGTCTGCCCCAAGGGGGCGGGCGGGCTGTTCACCTTCGCGGTCAAGGGGGGCTATGAGGCCTGCATCAAGCTGGTCGATTCGCTCGAGATCTTCAGCCATGTCGCCAATCTGGGCGATACGCGGTCGCTGATCATCCATTCGGCCTCGACGACGCACCGGCAACTGTCGCCCGAACAGCAGGCGGCGGCCGGGGCGGGGCCGGATGTGGTTCGTGTCTCGATCGGGATCGAGGATGCCGACGACCTGATCGCGGATCTGGACCAGGCCCTGGCGAAGGCCACGGCCTGACCGTTCGGGGATGGTCGGGGGGGGGCCGGATTTTGGAAAAATCCGGCCTGCCGGCCGCAGGCTGGTCAACCGGGTGATCCCCCGAGCGCGCGCGACCTCTCTGAGATCGACCTGTGCCGGAAAGCGCCAAGCCGGATTTTTGAAAAATCCGGCCTGCCGGCCGATCACGCCACCTGATGGCGTTCAGTCGGCGATGGCAAAGACCAGGGTGACGCTGGCCGCGATCTCGGCCTCGCCGGGCGCGAGCGGCACGGCCATCGCTTCCATCGCCATCGCAATGCGCCCCTGAACCGCGAAAGGCGTGCCTCCGCCCGTCTCCTCGATCGACAGGACCGGGCCGAGCGTCACCCCCCCGGCCATGGCAAACAGGCCCGCCTTGTCGATCGCATCGGCAACGGCGGCCCGGCGCGCCGCATCCAGATGGGACGTTTCATCGCTCGTCAGAAAGCGGAACTCGCCCAGCTGGTTGGCCCCATCCTCGACCGCAAGATCCAGAACCTCGCCCAGGAGCCCGAGGTCGTCCAGCCGCAGCGTCACCGTGCTGCTGGCCACGAAACCGGCCAGCACCTGTTCGCCGTCCGCGGGCCGATAGTCGAAGCGCGGTCCAAGCGCGATCTGGCTGGTCTGGACCTGCGACGACGCGATCCCGAGGGAGTCGAACCGCTCCAGAACCGCGGTCAGCGCCTCCGACATCTCGCGCAGGGCATCGGACGCCTGGGGAGCCTCGCGGCTGACCCCGACCGAAACGAGGGCCACGTCCGGCACGACGCTCACCCGGCCTTCGCCCGTCACCGTTATGGTGCGCTGCGGCGACTCGGCCAGCGCGGGCAGGGCCAACACACAGGCCAGAAGCGCCGGGGCAAGGCGCGAACTCGGCAGATGGAGCATGACTGTCTTCCTTCACTTTTGAGGTATCTCCTGCCCATAAGACGTATCTCGCCGGTCAAACCTTGGGAAAAATCCGCAGGAACATTGGACTTGGCAAGAAACTGCTGTAGCCTTTCACCGCCTGTCCAACAGGTTTCGCGTTGCGGCGATGGGTGCTAAAGGCGACTGATGAAACCGAATTTCGCCCTTTCCCTTTCCTATGAAGGCATCCGGCTGCTGCACCGTTCGGGGCAGGGCTGGACCATCGTCGGCGATGTGCCGCTGGACGATCCCGACCTTGGCGGGGCGCTGGCGGCGCTGCGCAAGAAGGGGCTCGACCTTGATCCGGGCGGGATGCGGACCAAGATCGTCCTGCCCAACGACCAGATCCGCTACATCACGCTCGAGGGCGATCAGACCACCGAGGCCGAGGTTCTGGCCGCGCTGGACGGCACCACGCCCTATGCGCTGGACGAATTGCGCATCGACCATGTCCGGGCCGAGGGGCGCACCTGGATCGCCGCCGTGGCGCGCGAAACCCTGGAAGAGGCCGAGGCCTTTGCCGCGCAGCACCGCTTCGGCCCGGTCTGTTTCGTCGGCGTGCCCGAGCCCGGCAGCTATGCCGGAGAGGTCTTTCTGGGCGAAACCAGGATTGCCGGGCAGCTGTTGCCCGAAGGTCAGCGGGTCGAGCGCGACCCGGCGCCCGTCACCCTCTCCGGCTCTGCGCGCGCCGCCGCGGCTTCGGTGCCGGTGCCCCCCGTCGACGAGGCCGAGCCGGCGCCGGTCGAGGAGGAAGAGCCCCCCCTCGAGGCGGCCAAAGGCAAGCGCAAGACCCGCGGCGCCAAGGGCAAGGCGGCCGAGGCCGAGGGCGACGCCCCCGAAACCGCGGCTGATCCGGGTGGTCTTTCCCTCGATCCGCCCGACGCGACGCAGCCGGAGCCGGAGCCGGAGCCAGAGCCGGAGCCGGCAGAGCCCGAAGCCCGCCAGGGCCAGCCGTCGGCGGCCGAACCGGCCGGCCTGGCCCTTGAGGACGGGGCTGTCGCCGAGGACGGCACCCTCGAAGCGGCCGCGGTCTCCGAACCCGATGACATGCCCCCGCCACCGGAGGCAGACGCGGCGGAGGCGGATCCGGCCGGACTGGCGCCGCCAGAGCCTGCCGAACCGAGCGCTGCGGCGGAGGCAGAGCAGGCAGGGGAAAGCGCAGAGGCCGCCACGCTCTCGCCGGAGGCTGCGACAGCGGAGTCCGCCGTTGCCGGGCCGGCCGTTGAGGTCGAGGTCGAGGACGCGGCTGGGGACGTCGCGGAGGACGCTGCGCCTGCGGAACCCGATCTCTCTCGGACAGCAGAGACCGCGCAGCAAGACGAGGCCGCCCGTCAGGACGACTCCGGGCAGCCAGAAGACTCCGGGCAGCCAGAGGACCCCCCGCCGCAACCGGCCGCCGCGCGAGCGGCCGATGCGCCGGTCGGGTCCGACGCCGATACGCCGGAGCCCGTGTTCGCCTCGCGCAGCCGCACCCTGCGGCCCCTGCCCTTGGCGGAGGACGCCTCGACCGCAGATGCGCCCGACCAGATCGGGGCACAGCCCGCCGATCCGGCGCCGCCTGTGCCGCCCCTGCCCTTGCCGCCGATGCCGGCCGGCGTGACGATCGGCCCGGTCTTCGTGCGGCGCAGCACGGCCGAGGGGCCGGCGCGCCCGACCCCTGCCCCCTTTGCCGCCACCGGACCCGCTTCTTCCCCGGTTGACCTGCCCCCGCCCGCCCCCGGCGCTGACGGGATCGCGGCGCGCCTCAGCCATTCGGCCGAGGGCCCCGAGGCACCTGCCTCGGACCAGACCGCCGAAAGCCGGGTGCCGGTCGACGGTGCCCCGGATGCCCTGCCCCGCAATGAGGCGGGCGCGGCCGAGCCTGCCTTCATCCCGGTGGGCGGTGTTGGAGGGGCGGCATGGCCCGATCCGGCCTCGGGCGTTTCGGCACCTCCGCCGCCGACGCCCCCCCTGGCGTCCTCGTCCCTGTCGAGCCCTCACCTGTCGTCCGGCGCGGCGCCGTTTTCCGAAGCCCCGACCGACCCCGATCCGGCCACCCGGCCTTCGCTTGCCGTGCCGCGGCCCGAGGCCGCCCTCAGGCCGACGCTGGGCGCACCAACTCTGGGCGCACCAACTCTGGGAACCGCCGCCGCCCCGCTGCGGCGCGAGACCTCTGTTCCGGTGCCGCCGGCGCTCGCCGCCGCATTGGGCAAGCCCGGAACCAAACCCGGCGCCAAACCCTTCGCCAAGGATCTGCCGCCCCGCTACACGCCCTCGGCCCTGTTCCAGCGCCGGGCCGAAGCCGGCGCCTCGGGCGCCGCTGCGGGGATGGCGGATCTGGCGGACAAATCCGTCGCGCGACGCGCCAATCCCCGCCTCGTGGGGCTGGCGCTGACGGTGATCCTGCTTGTCCTGATGGCTGCGGTCGCCTCTTTCGCGGCCCTTGGCAACAGCTCGATTGCCCGCTGGTTCGGATCCGAGAGGGGGGCCGAGGCGGTCGCATCCGCGCCGGTCCTGCCGCCGCCGCCCGAGGTTCTGACCCTTGATCCCGACGCCCCCTTCGTGACCGAAGCACCGGGCGCGCTTTCCCCGCTGGACTCTGGCACCAGAACAGAAGGCCCGGGAACAGAAGGCCCCGGAACAGAAAGCGTCGAACAGGTCGCGGCACCCGGCCCGCTGGACCCCGAGGCCGAGGCCGATCTGGCCTTCACCACCGATCCGGCCGAGGTGATGGCAGTGGACGACGGGGCCGCCATCGACCCGGCCACAGCCGCCGCGGCCGCCGCCGCCGTGGCCCTGGCCATGGCCGATCTGGCCAGCGGCGGGGCAGAAGCAGCCGAGGACACCGCGTCCGCGATCGCAGAGGCCGAAGGCACGGCAACAGAACTGGCCGCCCTTGCCCCGGCCGAGGTCGGCACGCCGGTCTCGCCCGAAGAGGCGGACCGCTTCTACGCCGCAACCGGGGTCTGGCTGCGCGCCCCGCGCCTGCCGCTTTTGCCCCGCAGCGAGGAGCTTACGGACCTTTACCTCGCAACCCGCGACACCGCCCCGCCGGGCCGCGACAGCCCGCCCGACGCTTTCGAGGCGCTGGCGCTGGCGACGCCCGATCCCGCATTCGCAGAACCCGCACCGCCGCTCGGGCCCGCCTCGAGCATCCCGCGCGACGAACGGGGCTTCATCCTTGCCACGCCCGAAGGCACGATCAGCCCGCGGGGCATCGCGCTTTTTGCCGCAGCGCCGCCCGTCGCTCCGCCCAACCGGCCCGCGGATCTTGTGCCGGAAGACGCGGTTGTCACCCCGGCCAGCAGCCAGGAGGACGGGGAGGAGGTAGCCGCCCTTGCAGAGGACGCGGCAACCGATCCGACTGACGAGGCGGTGGCAGAGGCGGTGGCAGAGGATGCGGCAGAGGCCCCCGAAACCGCAGCGACAGCCGAGTCAGCCACGGACGAAACCGGAGAGGACATCCCGCCGGGCAGTGTCGGGCTGGCCGGGCTGCGGCCCGAGCCGCGCCCCGAGGGGCTGGCCCCGGCCGAACCCGAACCCGAGATCGTGCTGGAATTCGACGGGCCGCGCCCGCCCCTGCGGCCCGCGGGCCTTGCCCCGCCCGAACCGGAACCCGAACCCGAACCCGAGCCGCCCCCGCCCGAACCGGAGCCCGAGGTCGAACAGCAGATCCCGACCTCGGCCGAGCCTGACGACCCCTCCGCCGCGCTGGCCGCCACCCTGGCCGCCATCGTCGAGACGGCCCCCGATCCGCTGGCCGGGGTGACGGCGCGGGCGCCGGCCGTCTCGCTTCGCCCCGATGCGCGGCCGCGGAACTTCGACCGCGTGGTGGCGCAGCAGACGCAGCGCACGCAACCCGCAACCGAAGCGACCGCCGCCGCTGCGGCCACGACGACGACAGCCCCGCAGCAGCAGCCGGCGACCACGGCGCCGCAGGCCGCCCAGCCCTCGGGGCCGGTGGCGGGCAGCGTGGCGCGGGCCGCGACGATCGACAATGCGATCAACCTGCGCGAGATCAACCTGATCGGGGTCTATGGGCGGCCCAACGACCGCCGCGCCCTGATCCGGCTCAGCAATGGCCGCTATCAGCGGGTGGCGGTCGGCGATACGCTGGATGGGGGCCGGGTGGTGTCGATCACCGACAATCAGCTGAGCTATACCAAGCGCGGCCAGACGATCACCCTGTCGGTTCCGACCGGCTGAGCCTCTGACCGTCTAGTCCTCCGGCGCGGGGCCTCTGGGGCGGGGCCTATGGGACGGGGCCTACTCCCCGGCCCCGCTGACGCCCGCTTCGGCGAAGGTCGCCATGCCCGAATGGCAGGCAAGCGCCCCCTTCAGCACGCCGATGGCCAGCGCCGCCCCCGACCCCTCGCCCAGCCGCAGCCCCAGATCCAGAAGCGGCCGTTTGCCCAGCGCCGCGAGAAGCCTTGCGTGGCCGCCCTCGGCGCTCTGATGCCCCGCCACCGCGTGATCGAGCGCGCCCGGATCCAGACGATGCAACACCGCGGCGGCCGCGCAGCAGATGAAGCCGTCAAGGATCACCGGGATCCGATGCGCCCGCGCGGCGGCCATCGCGCCGGCCATGGCCGCGATCTCGCGCCCGCCAAGGCAGCGCAGGATCTCGAGCGGGTCCGAGGCGGCCGCGTGGCGCGCAAGCCCGGCGGCAACGGCGGCGGTCTTGCGCTCGAGCCCCGCATCATCGACGCCGGTGCCGCGTCCCGTCCAGTCGGCGGCCGGCCCGCCGAACAGCGCGGCGGCAAGGGCCGCGGCACTGGTGGTATTGCCGATCCCCATCTCGCCCGTGACCAGAAGGTCCGAGGCCGGATCGACCGCCTGCCAGCCGGTCGCAAGGGCGGTTGTCAGCTCCTCTGTGGTCATCGCGGGCGCCTGCGTGAAATCCTGCGTCGGCCGGTCAAGATCCAGCGCATGGACCGACATCCGCGCCCCGAAAGCGCCGGAAAGCTGGTTGATCGCCGCCCCGCCCGCCTCGAAATTCAGGACCATCTGGGCCGTCACCTCGGCCGGAAAGGCCGAGACGCCCTGCGCCGTCACCCCGTGGTTGGCGGCAAAGACGATGACCTGCGGCCGGGCCAGTTCGGGCCGGTCGGTGCCGCGCCAGCCGGCATACCAGATCGCCAGTTCCTCGAGCCGGCCCAGCGCGCCGGGCGGCTTGGTCAGAACCGCGTCCCGCGCCCGGGCCGCAGCGACCGAGGCCGGATCGGGGCCGGGGGCCGCTTGCAACAGCGTCTGAAACTCGGCGAGTGTGGAAAAGGGAATGGTCATGCTACTTCCTGTTGCCGGGGCCTTGCCCCTTGTTTAGCCATCGCGAAACCGGACGGAAGGGCGGAACGGACGTGTCGGGCAGAAAAGACGACCTTGTCGCAGGGGGCGATATCGCCGCGGCCCTCGGGCTGCTGACCCGGCTCCCGATCCGGGTCGACATGGCCCGCGCCACGGCGCGCGGCGCGGGGGCCGCCTGGGCCTGGCCGCTGGCGGGGCTGGCGGTTGCGGGGCTGGCGGGGCTGGCGGGGGCGCTGGCGCTTTGGGTCGGGCTGCCTGCGGGGCTGGCGGCGGGGCTGGTGCTTGTGGTGCAGGTCGCGGTGACGGGCGCGATGCACGAAGACGGGTTGGCCGATTGCTGCGACGGGTTCTGGGGCGGATGGGAGAGGGTCCGCCGGCTCGAGATCATGAAGGACAGCCGGATCGGCGCCTATGGCGTGATCGCGCTGGTCCTGTCGCTGGGCCTGCGCTGGCAGGCGCTGGCGGTGCTGATCGCGGCGGGCTGGCTCTGGCCGGCGCTGCTGCTGACGGGGCTTTTGTCACGGGTGCCGATGGTGGCGCTGAGCTGGGCGCTGCGGCCCGCGCGGGCCGACGGGCTGTCGCGCGGCGTGGGGCGGGCCGACGGGCAAAGGCTGGTGCTGGCCGCAGGCGTGGCGGGCGTGCTGGCGCTGGCCGTGGCGGGCGGGGTGGCGGTTGCGGCGGCGCTGGCCGTGGCGGGGGTCACGGTGCTTTGGGGGCTGCTGGCGCGGGCGCGGATCGGCGGGCAGACCGGCGATGTTCTGGGCGCGGCGCAGCAGCTGGCCGAGTTGGCCTGCCTCTGCGTTCTGGTGGCGCTTCTCTGACGCTGTGCCGGGCCGCCTGTGGCCGCCTGTGGCCGCGTGTTGCCGCCCGTGGTCGCCCGTGGCCGCTCGTGGTCGCCTGTTGCCGTCAGGTATTGAACAGGAAATGCAGCACGTCGCCATCCTTGACGACATAGCCCTTGCCCTCGGCCCGCAGCTTTCCCGCCTCGCGCGCCGCCGCCTCGCCCCCGAGCGAGACGAAATCGTCATAGGCCACCGTCTCGGCCCGGATGAAGCCGCGCTCGAAATCGCCGTGGATCACGCCGGCGGCCTGCGGGGCATGCGTGCCTGCGGGGATGGTCCAGGCCCGCGCCTCCTTCGGGCCGACGGTGAAATAGGTCTGCAGATGCAACAGCGCGTAGCCGGCCCGGATCAGACGGTCGAGCCCGGCCTCCTCCAGCCCCATTTCCTCAAGGAACATCGCCTGTTCCTCGGGGTCGAGCTGGCTGATCTCTTCCTCGATCCGGGCCGAGATCACCACATGGGCATTGCCCTCGGCCGCAGCCATTTCGGCCACCCGCGCCGATTGGGAATTGCCCGAGGCGGCCGAGCCCTCTTCGACATTGCAGACATAGAGCACGGGCTTTGCGGTCAGAAGCTGCAGCATCTTCCACTGCTTGCGGTCTTCCTCGGCGACCTCGACCACGCGGGCCGGGCGGCCCTCGGCCAGGGCCGCCTGCGCGGCTTTCAGCAGCCGGTCCTGATCCAGCGCCTCCTTGTCGCCGCCCTTGATCTTGCGCTGCAGGCCGGCGATCCGCTTCTCGACCGATTCAAGATCGGCCAGCATCAGCTCGGTCTCGATCGTGGCGGCATCGGCCACCGGATCGACCCGGCCCTCGACATGGGTGATGTCGCCATCCTCGAAACAGCGCAGCACATGGGCGATGGCGTCGCATTCGCGGATATTGGCCAGGAACTGGTTGCCCAGCCCCTCGCCCTTGCTGGCGCCCTTCACCAGGCCCGCGATATCGACGAAGGTCATCCGGGTGGGGATGATCTGGCGCGACTTCGCAATCTCGGCCAGCCGGTCAAGCCGGGGATCGGGCACGGCCACATCGCCCACATTGGGCTCGATCGTGCAGAAGGGGAAATTCGCCGCCTGCGCCGCCGCCGTGCGGGTCAATGCGTTGAACAGGGTCGACTTGCCCACATTCGGCAGACCCACGATCCCGACCTTGAAGCCCATCCCATACCCCCTCGGTTGACGCCGCGCTTCTAGGCCGGGCGGCCGGGCCACGCAAGGCGGGCTTCCGCATGTGGCCCCATTGATTTTCCCCGCACCATGTCGCACACCCCCTCAGACGCCAGAGGGGAACGGCAATGACACGGATCGACGCGACCTTTGCAGCTTTGCGGGAAAAGGGCCGGAAGGCCTTTGTCGCCTATGTCATGGCGGGCGATCCGGATTACGAGACCTCCTTGCAGATCGTCCTTGGCCTGCCGGCGGCGGGGGTGGATGTGATCGAACTGGGCATTCCCTTCACCGATCCGATGGCCGACGGCCCGACGATCCAGCTGGCCGGGCAGCGCGCCCTGGCCGCCGGGCAGACGCTGGAAAAGACGCTGCAGATCGTGCGCGAACTGCGCAAGGCCGATCAGGCGACGCCGGTGGTGCTGATGGGCTATTACAACCCGATCTTCTCGCGCGGGGTCGAGGCCTTCCTGCGCGATGCCGTGGCCGCGGGCGTGGACGGGCTGATCATCGTGGACCTGCCCCCGGAAGAGGATGACGAGCTTTGCATCCCCGCCCAGAAGGCCGGGCTGAACTTCATCCGGCTGGCCACGCCGACAACCGATGACGCGCGCCTGCCCAAGGTGCTGCAGAACACCTCGGGTTTCGTCTATTACGTCTCGATCACCGGGATCACGGGGGCCGCCGCGGCCGAGGCGGCGGATGTCGGCCCCGAGGTGGCGCGGATCAAGGCCGCGACCGATCTGCCGGTCATCGTGGGCTTCGGCATCCGCACGCCCGAGACGGCCGAGGCGATCGCGCGGGTGGCGGACGGGGCGGTCGTGGGGTCGGCCATCGTGGCCGAGATCGGCGCGGGCAAGCCGGTCGACGAGGTGCTGGGCTTTGTCGCGGGCCTGGCCGAAGGGGCCCACCGGGCCTGATATCCGGTAGGGTGGGCGAAGCCCACGCTGCTGCAAGGCCATGCGGGGGCGCGTGGGCTTCGCCCACCCTACAGCTTCGATTGCAGCGCCGCGCCCGGGTTGCTAGACCTTTGACGTTACCGCGAAGGATCAAGCCCCTATGCCCGTCATCACCTGCATCGACGACCTCAAACGCCTGCACAAGCGGCGCACGCCGAAGATGTTCTACGACTATTGCGAATCGGGAAGCTGGACCGAGCAGACCTTCCGCGAGAACACCTCGGATTTCGAGAAGATCCGCCTGCGCCAGCGGGTCGCCGTCGACATGTCGGGCCGCACGACGCGCAGCACCATGGCCGGGCAGGAGGTGGCGATGCCCGTCGCCCTCGCCCCCGTCGGGCTGACCGGCATGCAGCGCGCCGATGGCGAGATCAAGGCCGCGCGCGCCGCGCTCAAATACGGCGTGCCCTTCACGCTCTCGACCATGTCGATCTGTTCGATCGAGGATGTGGCCCAGGCCACCAAGGCCCCGTTCTGGTTCCAGCTTTACGTGATGCAGGACGAGGAATTCACCGACAACATCATCCAGCGCGCGAAGAATGCCGGCGTCTCGGCGCTGGTCCTGACGCTTGACCTGCAGATCCTCGGGCAGCGGCACAAGGACCTCAAGAACGGCCTTTCCGCCCCGCCGAAGATGACGCCCGCGACGATGCTTGACCTGTCGACCAAGTGGCAATGGGGGCTCGAGATGCTGGGCACCCACCGCCGCACCTTCCGCAACATCGTGGGCCATGCGAAGAATGTCGGCAATGTCCGCTCGCTCTCGTCCTGGACGAATGAGCAGTTCGACCCAAGGCTTGATTGGGACAAGGTTGCAAAACTGAAAGAAAAGTGGGGCGGCACCTTCATTCTCAAGGGCATCCTTGATGCCGAGGATGCGAAAAAGGCAATCGAGATCGGCGCCGATGCGATCATCGTGAGCAACCACGGCGGCCGGCAGCTGGACGGGGCCTTGTCCTCGATCCGGGTTCTTCCATCGATCGTGGCGGCCGTGGGCGACCGGACCGAGGTCTGGCTCGACAGTGGCATCCGCTCGGGCCAGGACGTGCTCAAGGCGCTGGCGCTGGGGGCGAAGGGCACGATGATCGGGCGGGCCTATATCCACGGGTTGGGCGCGATGGGACAGGCCGGCGTGACCCGCGCGCTCGAGGTGATCCACAAGGAGCTGGATTTCACCATGGCGCTCTGCGGGCGGCGCGACGTGACCACGCTCGACCGCGATATCCTGCTGGTGCCCGAGGATTTCGAGGGCCGCTGGGTCTAGCCCGTTGCGCTGGGTCGACCGCGTGCCATAGTCGGGCAAAACCTTGGGGAGGGGTCAGTGGCGCGCAAGACGACCAAGGCGGCAAGGGCCGCCGAAGAGATGTTCGACCTGCGCTGGCAGCGCGGCCTGCGCGATCTGATCGGGCCTCTGACCCGGCTTTACGGCGCCAGCCATGACAGCCCCGCCCTGCTTGACCGGCTGCGCAGCCTCCTGTCCGCCCATGCCGCAGCCCGGCCCGGGGATCTGCGCGCCCTTGATCTGGCCCGCGACATCGACCCGGACTGGTTCCTGTCGGAACGGATGGTGGGCTATGTCTTCTATGTCGACCGTTTCGCCGGGCGGATGGCCGACCTGCCCCGCCATATCGACTGGCTCAAGGCGCTTGGCGTCACCTATGTCCACCTCATGCCCTGCCTGAAACCGCGCCCCGGCCAATCGGACGGCGGCTATGCGGTGATGGATTACCGCGCCATCGACCCCCGCCTTGGCACGATGGAAGATTTCGAAGAGGCCGCCCGCGCCTTTCGCGCCGCCGGAATCTCGGTCTGTATCGACATGGTGCTGAACCACACCGCGAAAGAGCACGACTGGGCGATGCGCGCGCGGGCGGGCGATCCGGCCTTTCAGGCCTTCTACCGCATGTTCGACGACGACAGCCTGCCGCGCGCCTTTGAGAAGACCCTGGTCGAGGTCTTTCCCGATCAGGCGCCCGGCAGCTTCACCCATTACCCCGAGATCGGCAAATGGGTCTGGACCACGTTCAACGAATACCAATGGGATCTGAACTGGGAAAACCCCGAGGTCTTCCTCGCCATTCTCGACACGATCCTGCACCTTGCCAACAAGGGGGTCGAGGTGTTCCGGCTGGATGCCGTGGCCTTCATGTGGAAGCGGATGGGCACCACCTGCCAGAACCTGCCCGAGGTGCATGACATCCTGCAGGCGCTGGTCCAGGCTACCCGCGTGGCCGCCCCGGGCGTGATCCACAAGGCCGAGGCGATCGTCGGGCCGCAGGATCTTGTGCCCTATCTGGGCACCGGGCGGCACGAGGGGCGGGTCGCGCATCTGGCCTATCACAACAGCCTGATGGTGCAGTTCTGGTCCGCGCTTGCCGCGCGCGACACGCGGTTGATGACGCATGTTCTGGGCACGCATTTCCCCGAGAGCTTCCGCCGCGCCAGTTTCGCCACCTATATCCGCTGCCATGACGATATCGGCTGGGCCATCACCGACGAGGATGCCGCCCGCTTTCCGCCGATGACCGGCGCGGGGCACCGCACTTTCCTGGCCGATTTCTACAACGGCAGCTTTCCGGGCAGTTTCGCGCGGGGGGCGGATTTCCAGTCGAACCCCGAGACCGGCGACCGGCGGACGAACGGCAGTTTCGCAAGCCTCGCGGGGCTCGAGGCGGCGACAACGGCGCAAGAGACCGAGCTTGCCGTCGAGCGGATCCTGATGGGCCATGCGCTGATCGCCGCCTTCGGGGGGATGCCGCTGATCTACATGGGCGACGAGATCGGGCTGACGAATGATGCCTCCTACCTGAAGGAGGCCGATCTGGCCGAGGACGGGCGCTGGATGCACCGGCCCCGGATGGACTGGAAGGCCGCGCGGGCGGCGGAAAAGGGCAAGGGGGTGGCGGGGCGGATCCTGCAGGGCACCCGCGCGATCCTTTCCACGCGCCGCGCCACGCCGCAGCTGGCGGGCCATGTGCCGACCCGGGTGCTGGAGTTCGGCCATCCCGGACTTTTCATTTTCGAACGTTTGGCCGAGGATCGCCCGGTAATCTGCCTATTCAACTTTACAGAAACCGATCAGAGCCTCACGCCTTGGGGCCTGAAGCTGGATCCGTCCCGGTCCTATGCCGACCTGCTGACGGGCATGTCGCTGGCGCTGACAGACGGGATGATCCGGCTGCCGCCCTACGGCCGCCTCTGGCTGCGGCCCGAGTGAGCGCGGCGCTTCAATCCAGGGCCCGCCTCAGTCGATCCGCCGCACCAGAAGCTGGTTGCCGTCGCCCCGCCGCGTCTCGAACACCTTGAGATCCTGCACGAGGTCGCTGAGCTTCTTGCGGCCATAGGTGCGGGTGTCGAAATCGGGATTGGCGGCGGTCAGGTATTGGCCCAGCGGGCCAAGGGCGAACCATTCATCCTCCTGGTCGATCGCGTCCATGGCCCGATAGATCAGGTCGCGCGCTTCGGTCAGGGGGGCGGTCGCGGGCTTGGGCTGGGGCCGGTCCTCGGGCTTGGCGGGTTTGGCGGGCTCGACCGCGGCGCCGCCAAGGTTTTCAAGGAAAATGAACCGCTTGCAGGCCTTGCGAAAGGCCTCGGGCGTCTTCTTCTGGCCGATCCCATAGACATCGAGGCCCTGTTCCCGGATCCGGCTGGCCAACCGGGTGAAATCGCTGTCGGAGGAGACCAGCACGAAGCCGTCGAACCGGCCGGTGTGCAGGATATCCATCGCGTCGATCACAAGGCTGATGTCGGAGGAATTCTTGCCCACCGTATTGGCGGGCGAATGATGCGGCACCAGCCCGTGTTCGGCCTGCACCCGGTTCCAGCCGGCCATCTGCTGGCTGGAGAAGTCGCCATAGCAGCGCCGGACCGAGGCCTCGCCCAGCCCCGCGATCTCGTCAAAGATGGCGGCGGCGTGTTTGGGCGAGGTGTTGTCGGCGTCGATCAGC
>JBHYFN010000047.1:26664-28717 GCA_051859505.1 Paracoccaceae bacterium | reverse complement strand
GTCAACAGCTACAAGCGCATCAACGCGCCGCGCACCACATCGGGCGCGACCTGGGGGCCCAATACCGTGACCTGGACCGGCAACAACCGCACCCATATGGTGCGCGTCCCCGGCCCCGGCCGGTTCGAGCTGCGCCTGCCCGATGGCGCGGCGAACCCCTATCTGCTGCAGGCGGTGATCATCGCGGCGGGGCTGGATGGCGTGCGCTCGAAGGCCGATCCGGGGCGGCGCTGGGATATCGACATGTATGCCGAGGGCCACAAGGTGAAGGGTGCGCCGAAACTGCCGCTGAACCTTCTGGACGCGCTGCGCGACTATGAAAAGGACAAGACCCTGCGCGCGATGATGGGCGAGGAATTCTCCTCCGCCTATGTCAAGCTCAAGACGCAGGAATGGAACAGCTTCGTATCGCATTTCTCGCGCTGGGAGCATGAGCATACGCTTGATATCTAGACAAATGCGGCCCGGCCCGATGCAGGCCGGGCAAACCCACAGCCGGAGGTATCCATGACGAAACGAGTAGCGGTGATTGGCGCCGGCCCTTCGGGTCTGGCCCAGCTGCGCGCCTTCCAGAGCGCGAAACAGAAAGGCGAAGCGATCCCCGAAGTGGTCTGCTTCGAAAAGCAGGACAATTGGGGCGGCCTGTGGAATTACACCTGGCGCACCGGCCTTGATCAATATGGCGAGCCGGTCCATTGCTCGATGTATCGCTACCTCTGGTCGAACGGGCCGAAAGAGGGGCTGGAATTCGCCGATTATTCCTTCGAGGAACATTTCGGCAAGCAGATCGCCAGCTACCCGCCGCGCGCCGTGCTGTTCGACTATATCGAAGGCCGGGTGAACAAGGCCGGCGTGCGCGACTGGATCCGCTTTTCCACCACGATCCGCATGGTGCGCTACAACGAGGACAAGGGCAATTTCACCGTCACCGCCCATGACCTTGTCAACGACCGCATGTATGACGAAGACTTCGACCATGTCGTCGTCGCCTCGGGCCATTTCTCGGTGCCCAATGTGCCGGAATATCCCGGTTTCGACACGTTCAACGGCCGCGTCCTGCATGCCCATGACTTCCGCGACGCGCGCGAATTCGCGGGCAAGGATCTGCTCTTGCTGGGATCAAGCTATTCGGCCGAGGATATCGGCTCGCAATGCTGGAAATACGGGGCGAACTCGATCACGGTGGCCTATCGCAATGCGCCGATGGGATACAAATGGCCCGAGAACTGGAAGGAAGTGCCCAAGCTGGAACGGGTGGACGAGACGACCGCCTATTTCGCGGACGGCACGTCGAAAAAGATCGACGCGATCATCCTGTGCACCGGCTACAAACACCATTTCCCCTTCCTGCCCGACGATCTGCGGCTGAAGACGGCCAACCGGCTGGCTACGGCGGATCTCTACAAGGGGGTGGTCTGGGTGCATAATCCCAAGCTTTTCTACCTTGGCATGCAGGACCAGTGGTTCACCTTCAACATGTTCGACGCCCAGGCCTGGTGGGTGCGCGACGCGATCATGGGCAAGATCGAGATCCCGTCCGACAAGGCGGTGCTTCTGAAAGATGTCGAGGATCGGGTGAAGGCCGAGGATGCCGGGCAGGACGCGCATGACGCGATCCATTACCAGGGCGATTACGTGAAGGAGCTGATCGCCGAGACGGATTATCCGAGCTTCGACGTGGAGGGCGCCTGCGAGGCCTTCTTCGAATGGAAGGACCACAAGAAGGTGGATATCATGGCGTTTCGCAACAATGCCTATCGCTCGGTCATCACCGGCACGATGGCGCCGGTGCATCATACGCCGTGGAAAGATGCGCTCGAGGATTCGCTGGAAAGCTATCTGCGCAACTGAACCGCGCGGCAGAGATCGCAGGACAGGCCCCGCGGCGTATCGCGGGGCCTGTTTCGTTGAGGCCGGTCGGTCTGCGGATCGGGGCGCGTGTCGCATGTCCGCGCGCGGAGGGGGCTCTGCCCCCGGGGCAAAGCGCGAGGGGGGGGGGGGGGCCCCCCCCCCCCCGGGGCGACCCCCCCCCGAGTTTTAAAAAAAAAAAAAA
>JBHYFN010000047.1:279-26654 GCA_051859505.1 Paracoccaceae bacterium | reverse complement strand
CTCCTGCGGAGACTCCCCCCGGGATATTTTCAAACAAAAGAAGCAGGGGGAGTCGGGCAGGTCTGCCCGATTCAATTCGGTTCGTTTTTTGTGCGAACCGGTCCGGCCTTGCCGAATTCTGCCGCAATCCGGCCGGCCCATTGAACTGAACGGAAACTTTTTTGCCCCCCGTGAAGAAAAGGGCCGCCGCGGTTTTTGGCCGCGTGATTAACTGACGCGGCAAGATGCCGGGTCCGATGCAAGGCCCGGCGCAGGCAACAGGGGACAGGATCCATGGAAGAACAGATTGCCGTGCTGGCAGCCGAACTGGCCGCCTTGCAGGATGCGACGGCCGGGCTGAACCGGACAACGGCCGAAATGTATTATTACCTCACCATCCCGTTGATGGTGCTGATCCATGCGGGCTTTCTCTCATACGAGATGGGGGCCTCGCGGATGAAGAATGCGTTGTCGTCGGGGATCAAGAACATCCTCGCCTTCGCCTTTCTCATCCCGACTTTCTATTACGTGGGCTGGTTCATCTACTGGGCCTTCCCCACGGGCTTTACCATGTCGGAAGGCGCGATGGAGATCTCGGGCCTGGCCTATGCGATCGAGGCGGCCAATCCCTTCGGCGAGGTGATGGGGCCGAACCTGGCCGACAGTGCCACGGGCGTGTTCTTCGGGGCCTTCGCGATGTTCGCCGCGACCACCGCATCGATCATGTCGGGCGCGCTGATCGAGCGGATCCAGATCGTGGGCTTCGTGATCCTGGCCATCGTGCTGGGCAGTTTCGTCTGGATCCTGGGCGCGGCCTGGGGCTGGCATTCGGATGGCTGGCTGGTCACCTCGCTCGGCTATCACGATTTCGGCGCGGCGGGCGTGGTTCATGCCATCGCGGGCTTCTTCACGCTGGGGGTGCTGGTCAACCTTGGCGCGCGGATCGGCAAGTTCAACCCGGACGGGACGGCCAATGCGATCCCGGCGCATTCGCTGCCGGCGACGCTGGTGGGGCTGATGCTGATCATCGCGGGCTTCTGGGGGTTCCTCATGGGCTGCGTGATCTTCCCAGGAGAGCCCTGGTCCTGGGGCGAGGGCATCTTCCACACGATCTATGGCACGCCCACCAACCTTTCGGCGATGACCTTCAACATCCTGATGGGCTTTGCCGGGGGCGCGATCGCGGCCTGGGTGATCACGCATGATCCGTTCTGGATGATGTCGGGCGCGCTGGGCGGCATCATCGCAGTGGCCGGTGGGCTTGACCTCTACTGGCCGCCGATGGCCTTTGTCATCGCGATGATCGGCGGCGTGATCATGGCCTATGCCGCCAAGGTCGTCGAGAAGATGGGGATCGACGATGCCGTGGGCGCCGTGTCGCTGCACGGGGTCGTGGGGCTTTGGGGCGTGGTGGCCGTGGGCATCTTCGCCGCCGGGTATCCGTCGCTCGACATCGAGGGCGGACCGACGATCACGCTTTACGGGCAGGTGATCGGGGCGCTGGTCATGGCGACGCTGGGCTTTGTGCCGGGCTATGTCTCGTCGCTGATCCTCAAGGGGCTGGGCCTCTTGCGGGTGCCGCGCGAGGCCGAGATCCTGGGCCTCGACAAGGTCAAGGTGCCGGCCGTGGCCTATCCCGAAGTGCTGGGGCCGGCGGCCGGGCCGACCACGCCGGCGCAATGACCCTGAAACCCGTCACAGAGGAAAGGAAACCGTCATGATCGGAACAAGCATCACAGACTGGAGCGCCGTCGAAGGCGGCTATTACGCGGGCATGGGGGGCGAGGCGATCTGGCTGATCGCATCCTTCATCCTCTGCACGCTGGCGCTGATCTTCGGCTCGATCCACGAGAAGAAGAAATACAACAGCGCGAAGTAGCGGGCCGGCAAGGCCAACCGCCGCAGACGATCAGGAAGGGGCCCCGGATCCGGGGCCCCTTTTTCCATGCGCTCAGAGACTGTCCGTAAAAAAGATTTCTTCGGATGAAAGAAAACCTTTGGCGGCGTTTGCAACCTGCTGCATTCTTGCGCAGCGGAAGTGAGTCTGCCGCAACAAGACGCGAATGCCGGATCGGCAGGGGCAACCCGAAAGCGCGCCAACGGCAGAACCATCTCGCCTTCCGCAGCAACCCAAGGGAAGGAACAGAGACGTGGAAGAAGAAACCCTCGCAGCAGAGGCGCTGGCGATATTCGCCGATCAGGTGACGCTGAATTCGCTGGTGCAGAACCTTGTCTATGCCTCGGGCACGGTGGGCGCGATCATGGTGGTCGTGGGCCTTCTGATGATCGACGCAGGAACCACCCGCCGCAAAAGCCTGTTCAACTCGACCATCGAAAAGGTCGTGGGCTTTTTCCTGGGCTTCACCACCTATTTCATCATCGGCTTCGGCTTCTGGGCGGCGCAATACTACATCATGGAAGGCGCCACGATGACCGACAGTCTCAAGGACTGGTGGATCGGCGGCGCGATGCTGAATGCCGTGGCGCAGGATGTGGATCCGGGTGTTTTCCCCGGCCTCAACACGTTCCAGATCTTCGTGTTCTTCCTGGCCGTCTTCGCGGGCATCATCAACATCCTGATGCATTTCGCCGTGTCCGAGCGGATGAAGGCCTCGGCCTATTTCGTGATGTCGGTGGCGGCGGCGGTCGTGTCGTCGATCCTGAGCTTCTACACCTGGGGCTCGGTCGGGCCGCTGACGCTGGCGGGCTACCACGATTTCTTTGGCGTGGGCTTCGTCTATCTGTTCCCGGCCGGCATGGCGCTGGTGCTTGTGCCGATGGTCGGCGCGCGGCCCGGCGTGTTCGGGCCGCATCCCCGCGTGCCGGGCTATTATGCGCCCAGCATCGGGCTGGCCGCCGTGGGCCTGCTCACGATCTTTGCGGGCCTGCCGATGGTGATCATGTCCTGCCTGTTCTTCTTCGACCCGGAGGCGCTGGCCGTCTCTGTCACCATGGCCGATACCAGCGTGGGCATCGCGCTCAACAACTATGCGATGGCCTGGGCCGGGGGCGCGCTCGGCGGCACGATCATCGCCTATGCGACGAAGAAATACGCCTATCTGCTGCTGGGTCCGCTGGCGGGCTATGTGGCGGGGGCCTCGGGCTTTGACGTCTATCTGCCCTGGCAGATGTTCGTGGTCTGCCTCTTCGCGCCGGTCGTGTCCTATGTCGTCTACGAGTTCACCCAGGCGCGGAAGTTCGACGAGCACAAGCTTCTGCCGCTCTTTCTTGGGGCGGGGTCTTACGGGCTGATCCTTCTGGGGATCACCAAGGCGGGCACGCCGCGCGGCGGGTATTTCGGCATCGAGGACGGGATCTACGCCTTCCAGGCCGGCGAGATCGGGCTTGTCATGCAGGTCGTGGGGGTCGCCGTCTGTCTTGCGGCGGGCGCGGTGACGGCGCTTGTCGTGGGGCTGCTTTGCAAGGCCACCATCGGGCTGACCAATGAACCCGACGACATTGCCGAAGGTCTGGACAGCCTGCGCTGGGGCGTGGAAACTGACGTGACCACGCACGAGGATGCGGGCCGCGCCTGAGGCGTAGCCCGACCGGCTCCGGGCGGCCAGGCGCCGCCCGGATGCCCGATAAGCAGGCAGATCATTCCTGACGGGAAAGAAATTCGCATATGAGTGTTGATTTCCGGCCCGCTTGCTTTCACAGTCGCAGCAACCACAGGATCAACGGGGGGTTTTCATGACCAATTCCTGGCGCTTTTCCACACTCGGCGACCGGCATCGGGCGCTTGGCTCGGACCTTGAGGACTGGAGCGGGATGGGAACCGCATGGTCCTATTCCAAGGGCGACCCGGATGCCGAATACATGGCGATCCGCACGAAGGCGGGGCTGATGGATGTCTCGGGCCTCAAGAAGGTGATGATCACCGGACCGGCCGCCAGCCATGTCATCGAACGCGCAACGACCCGGAACATGGAAAAGCTGATGCCGGGGCGCGCGGTCTATGCCTGCATGCTGAACGATGCGGGCAAGTTCATCGACGATTGCGTGATCTACCGCCTTGGCCCCAATGCCTTCATGGTTGTCCACGGCTCGGGTCAGGGACACGAGCAGCTGACCATGGCCGCGACGGGGCGCGACGTGTCGATCCGCTTTGACGACAACCTGCACGACCTGTCGCTGCAGGGGCCGCTGGCCGTCGACTATCTGGAAAAGCATGTGCCGGGCATCCGCGCCCTGCCCTATTTCGGCATCCTGCAGACCTCGCTTTTCGGCAAGCCCGCGATGATCTCGCGCACCGGCTATACCGGCGAACGGGGGTATGAGCTGTTCATCCGCGGCCAGGACGCGCCGATGATCTGGGACCGGATCCTCGAGGAAGGCGCGGAGATGGGGATCATCCCCTGCCGCTTTACCACGCTGGATATGCTGCGGGCGGAAAGCTACCTTCTGTTCTTCCCCTACGACAATTCCGAGATGTACCCGTTCGAGGACGAAGGCCCCGGCGACACGCTGTGGGAGCTGGGCCTCGATTTCACCGTCTCGCCCGGCAAGGTGGGCTTCCGCGGCGCCGAGGAGCATTACCGCCTGAAAGGCAAAGAGCGGTTCAAGATCTGGGGCCTGAAGCTCGAGGGCAAGAACGCCCCCGGCAACGGCGCGCCGGTCTTCCGCGACGGGGCGCAGGTCGGTCTGGTCACGCAGGCGATGTATTCGCCGCTGAACGACTGGACCGTGGCCATCGCGCGGCTGCCGGTGGATTGCGCCAATGACGGCACCAAGCTGGAAGTGCGCTGCGGCACGCATGGGCCGATTGCGGCGACGACAAGCAAGATGCCCTTCTTCGATCCCGACAAGAAGCGCCGCACCGCCAAGGACTGACGGTAATCCGGGCGGGGTCCATCGCCCCGCCCGCCCCCTCCAGAGAAACGACCCGAGGCCGATGAGCAAGACAGAGTTCCCCCCCTCGATTCGCAGCCGCCCGGTCTATGCCGATCTCGAGCCCCGCCCCGGCCGGTCCCATGTCGCCGTGGCCGATGGCGAAGGGGCCGAGGCCATTGTCGAGATGCTGGACAAGGCCGCCGACCGCGCCGCGATGCTGGCCGCGCTGCACATCCTTTATACCCCCGGCCCCAATGGCACCGACCAGTGGGAGAGCCTCGAGGCGCTGGGGGCCGCCCAATGCTTCCGCGCCCCCACCATCCCGACGCTTCTGCCGCGTCTGGCCCGGGTGGTGGCGGATGCGCATATGGGCACGCAGTTCTACCTTGCGGGGACGGAAGGCCTGATCGGCCAGGCCGAGCGCGATATCATGGCGACGGGCTTTCCCCATGCCGCCATCCAGAAAGAGCATCGCGGCTCGACCGTGCGCCGCATGCAATGCGTCCATTGCAAGGGGATCACCGAAAACGTGGCGACCGATCCGTTCCAGTGCAGCCATTGCGGGTTGTGGCTTTTCGTGCGCGACCATTACTCGCGCCGCCTTGCCGCCTTTCAGGCCGTGAATATCGACGCCGAGGACAAGGGCGAGATCCCCGAACCCGTGGTGAGGTTCACATGAGCGGCGGTGCGAAACTCCCCGTCCGCGTGGCCGAGGTCGTGCAGGTCAACGACCTGATCAAGCGCTTCCGCTTCGTCACCCGCGACGGCAGCCCGATGCCCGCCTTCTCGGGCGGCTCGCATACCGTGGTCGAGATGGACGACCACGGCACTAGGCGGCTGAACCCCTATTCGATCATGTCCGACCCGGCCGACGGCTCGGGCTACGAGATCTCGGTCCGGCGCGACGATGTGGGCCGGGGCGGGTCGCTTTACATGCACAATCATGTCACTCCGGGCATGGAGATGGTCATCAGCCATCCGGTGAACCTCTTTCCGCTGGATACCCGCGCGAAGAAATACCTGATGTTCGCGGGCGGCATCGGCATCACCCCCTTCCTGTCGCAGATCGCCCAGCTGTCGCATTTCGGCGGAAGGTTCGAGCTGCACTATTCCGCCCGCTCGCGCGCGCTGGGGGCCTATATGGACCGGCTGACCGCCGCCCATCCCGACCGGGTGCAGTGCTATTTCGACGACGAGGGGCAGAAGATCGACCTGCCCCGCATCCTCGCCAACCAGCCCATCGGCACGCATCTTTACGTCTGCGGTCCGAAGGGCATGATCACTTGGGTGCTTGACACCGCCCGCGCCGCCGGCTGGCCGGAACCGGCGCTGCATCACGAGGAATTCCTTGCCCCCCCGGTGGGCGACGCCTTCACCGTGGAGCTGGCCGCGACCGGCAAGACGATCACCGTCGCGCCCGCGCAATCCCTGTTGGAGGCGATCGAGGCGGCCGGCGTGGACGCCCCCTACCTTTGCCGGGGCGGGGCCTGCGGACAATGTGAAACCCGCGTGATTGCCTGCGACGGCACGATCCAGCACAATGACCACTGGCTGACCGACGAAGACCGCGCTTCAGGACAGAAGATCATGCCCTGCGTGTCGCGCTTCGAGGGGCGCCACCTGTCAATCGACCGTTAGGGAGACGACGATGAGCCTTGATTTCACGCCGCAATTCGACGGGTTCTTCCGCAACGAGACCTTCCGCGACGACTTCACCTATCGCAACTCGCCCCAGAACATCCGCCGCTTCGCCTTCCCCTTCGACCGCGACGACTACATGTATTCGGTCAACATGGAGCCGCACACGCCGGGCCGCCCCGGATCGGTCTTCGAACATGCCTTCGACGTGGACGAACATTACGTCTCGGAAATGATCGACCGGGCCAAGGTGCTTGCGATGGATCCGCTGCGCTGCCAGTCGCTGCCGCATATGACGCTGGCGGGGTGGGATCTTCTGGAACTCATCATGGAAAGCAAGGTGCGGGACTATCCGCAGTGGTTCAGCCTGGAAAAGGACGGCAACCGCTGGCGCTGGATCAACCGGCCGATGGGGATCGACCAGAGCTTCACCTTCCTGGACGAGTCCACCCTGCCCTACGGGCCCTTCGAATACATCACCCGCCAGACGCAGGGCGATTTCAGCCTGCAGGACGAACGCGACGGCACGCTCTGGATGGATGCGGGCATGATCACCAGCCAGGCGGATTGGTCGCTGGATTTCGACATCGGGATGAATTTCCACGAATGGCACGCGCCGGTGCCCTTGGCGCATGAGATGGGGGTCTTCGACCGGGCGCTGAAATTCCTCTTGAAGCTGCAGCATGGCGCTCCGGTGCGGCGCTACAACTGGACGATGACGGTCAATCCGCTTCTGGACACGGCGCCCGAGACCTATCCGCAATGGGGCCATATGCGCACCCTGCTCACGCAAGAGAACATGGGCCAGATGATGCATCTGCGGGTCGAGCTGCAGGGCCTCTTCCGCCTGCCGCGCTCGAACGCCATCGCCTTTTCGATCCGCTGCTACCTTGCCAAGTTCGAAGAGCTGGTGACGGTGCCGAAATGGGGCCGCCGCCTGCACCGGGTGGTGCGCGACATCCATCCCGATCTGGCGGCCTACAAGGGGTTCCTGCGCAACCGCGATGCGATGGTGGAATGGCTGTCGAAATATGACGACGGTGCGCCCACCTCGCCCGGCTGGTGGCCCGACGACGAGGAGTGACGCCGATGCAGGCGCCCGATGCGCCCCTGCGGCTTGGCTTCCTGATGTTCCCGGGGTTCCCGATGGCCTGCCTGACCTCGGCCATCGAACCGCTGCGCGCCGCCAACGAGATCACGGGGACGCGGGCCTTCTCCTGGGTGCTGGTGGGCGAAGAGGCGGCAGCGGTGCCCTCTTCAGCCGAGGTGCGGTTCAAGCCGGATGCGACGCTGGATGATGTGCAGGGGCTCGACCATCTCTACCTGATCGCGCCGCCCACAGGCCAGTTCGCCAACCCCCGCCACGGGGCCGCGCGGCTGCGCTGGCTCGATCGGACGGGGGTAGTGCTGGGGGCGTTTTCGGGCGGCATCTTCCCGCTGGCCCGCGCCGGCCTGATGGAGGGGCGGCGCTGTTCGGTGCATTGGTGCTATGAGGCGGCGTTCAAGGCCTCCTTCCCCAAGGTCGAGGCAAGCGAGGCCGTCATCCTGCGCGACGCCCGGCGCATCACCGCAAGCGGCGCGGGCGCGGTCTTCGACCTGATGCTGCGGCTGATCGAGGAACGACTGGGCCGGCGCTTCATGACCGAGGTGGCCTGCTGGTTCCAGCATCCTTTCGTGCGGGATGAAACCGCCAGCCAGAACGTGCCCGTCGCCCGCTCGGCCCAGACCGCAGACCGGCTGCCGCCACAGGTGCGCACGGCGATCGGGCTCTTCGAAAGCCATGTCGAGGATCTTCTGCGCATCCCCGACGTGGCCGATGCCGTGGGCATGTCGTGCCGCAATTTCGAGCGGGTGTTCAAGCAGGCCACCGGGCAAAGCCCGCTGCGCTACTACCGCCTGCTGCGGCTGTCCAAGGCGCGGCAAAGGGTGCTCTATTCCTCCGACAGCCTGCGCGAGATCGCGGCCTCGGTCGGCTATGCGACGACCGCGCCCATGGTGCGCCATTATGCCGAGGCCTTCGGCGTCTCGCCCCGCGACGAGCGGCGCAGGCTTTCGGGCCTTGTGCCCCCGCCCCCCAGCCTCGCGCACGGGTAGGGCCGGGCGACGGAATTTGCGCAAATTCCGGCCGAGATTATGTTGATAATCTCGTCCCCGGGCCGACGCTCAGCCCGAGATCGACAAGGTCGCGATGCCCCCGAACACCATCCCGATCCCGATCCATTGCGGCCGCCACACCACCTCGCCCAGGATCCGCCAGGCCAGAAGGATCGTCAGCACCCCGAAAAGCGAGGCCGCGATCGCCGCATATTCGGGAAAGGCCAGCCCGCCCGAAGCCGTCACCAGGCCCAGGGCCAGCGCATCCAGAACCCCCATCAGCGCAAGGATCCGGCCATTGCCGTTCAGCGCCTGCAGGGGCGCCCGGTAGAAGGCCGCCGACACCAGCGCCGCAAGGGCCGCCACGACCATCAGCGCCGCCAGCCGCGTCACCAGAATCGCCGGCAGCTCGGCCCCCTGCCGCGCCGCCTCCTGCCCCAGCCAGAAGGCCAGGGCGAAGCCCGCCGATCCCATCGCCGCAAAGCCCATCGCCGCAAGCGGCCTTTGGGCTTGCGTCTCCTCGTCGCCGCGCCCGGTCAGCGCCACGACCGCGATGCCCGCGACGATGGCCAGAACCGCCAGCCATTCCTGCGCCCCGATGCTGCGCCCCTCCATCCCCGCAATCGCCAGCGAGAGCATCGGGTAGGCCCCCAGGATCGGTGCCACAAGCCGCACCGGCGCGATGGAAAACGCCTTGTAAAGCCCGCCCATCCCCATCGCATAGGCCAGCCCCGAGGCCGCACCGATTCGCGCCGTCGCCGCATCCATGCGCGACCAGTCCGCAAGCAGCATCACCGGCAGGAACAGCGCCGTCGTGCCCACCGCAAGAACCGTCAGGATCATCGGCAGCACCGCCATCCCCTGGCTCAGCCTGCGCACAAGAAGATCATGCACGGCCCAGGCACAGGCCGCCGTTATGCCAAAGGCCAGGGCAAGCATGTCCCGCGCCGTCCCCTTGTGTCTGTGTCTCCGGCATCGCCTTGAGACGTGTTTCCCTTGTGCGATCCTGACCGGAGAGTTATTCTTGTCAATGAACAAGTTTTAATATCATTCAAAACGGATCCCTGCGGCGCCCCCGCCATCCCGGGTGCTGCAAGAACAGGCAGCAGCAGAGACACCCCATGCTCGACAGCCCCTACCCCTCTGTCCGACCCGGCCCCCCGCGCCCCGGCGGCCCGCGCGTGCCCTCTGACATCCTGCGCCATCACGGGCGCGAGCGTCACGCCGTTGCGGGCTGCGGCGCGCTGATGCTGCAGATCGGGCCGGGCGACCGGCTTGTCGTCGTGAATGACGAGGGCGACCAGCCTTGCGAGATCGTCGCCACCCATCCCGACGGGCAGATCGACGCGGGCCTTCTGGGCGCGGCGGGCGACGGCCCGGCCGCCGGGCTGGTGGCGATGCTGGCGCTTGGCGATGCGGCGGGCGCGGGGCTGGCGCGCCTTCGGGCCGGGATTGCCCGGCGCGGCATCGACCTCTCCCGCCCCGGTGCCCTGCGCATCTTCGGTGCGGGCAGCCCTGCGGGGGATACGGCCGAATTCACCGCCACCGGCCCCGGCTGGCTGATCCTCGCCGCCCCCGGCCTGCCCATGGCGCCCGAGGCGCAGGACACCGCGACACCGCTGACACTGGTGATCGAGCGCGCCAATCCCGGACAGCTGGGCAAGTTCGACCTGCCCGATCCGCTGGCCGACCCGGTCCTTGACCTGCGCGTCAGGGCCGCCACCGCCGAGGCCTATCTCGTCAAGGCAGGCGACTATATCCAGATCCTCGACGTGGACGGGCGGCAATGCACCGATTTCCAGTGTTTCGACGCCCGCAAGCTGGACCGGGGCCGCGAGCTGGCGCTGGACGTGACAACCTCGCGCACGCTGATGGGGCATGCCTATTCGATGCCGGGCCTGCATGCGAAATACTATGACCACGACTGGACCCCGCTGATCGAGGTCGTGCAGGATACCGTCGGGCGGCATGATGCCTTCGCCATGGCCTGTTCGTCGAAATATTACGACGACATCGGCTATCCCGGCCATGTCAATTGCTCCGAGAACTTCAACCGCGCGCTCGCCCCCCACGGGGTGACGGCGCGGCCGGGGTGGATGGCGGTCAACCTGTTCTTCAACACCGCCATCGACGATCACGGCGTCCTGATCTCGGACGAACCCTGGAGCCGGCCGGGCGATTACGTCCTGTTCCGGGCGCTGACCGATCTGGTCTGCGTGTCGTCCGCCTGCCCGGACGACACCTCGCCCGCCAATGGCTGGTATCTGTCGGATATCCATGTCCGCACCTATTCCGGGCAGGAGCGGTTCAGCCGCGCCATCGCCTATCGCCCCACGCCCGCTTCGGAGCTGCGCATGACCAAGGAAACCGCCTTCCACGCCCCGATCAGCGCCCGGACGCGCCATATGGTGGAATACAAGGGCTTCTGGCTGCCCGAGGTCTATTCCTCGAACGGCACGCTTGAAGAATACTGGGCCTGCCGCGAGGCGGCGGTGGTGCTGGACCTTTCGCCTTTGCGCAAGTTCGAGGTGACCGGGCCGGATGCCGAGGCGCTGATGCAATGGGTGCTGACGCGCGACATGAAGAAGCTGAGCCAGGGTCAGGTCGTCTATTCGGCGATGTGCTACGAACATGGCGGCATGGTGGACGACGGCACCGCCTTCCGTCTGGGGCGCGACAATTTCCGCTGGATCGGGGGCGACGATTACGGCGGCGAGTGGATCCGGGCACAGGCCGAGAAACTGGGCCTGCGGGCGATGGTGCGCTCAAGCACCGACCAGATGCACAACCTTGCCGTTCAGGGCCCCAACAGCCGCGAGATCCTGCGCCGCATGGTCTGGACCGCGCCGCATCAGCCGACGATCGAGGAACTGGGCTGGTTCCGCTTCACCGTGGCGCGTCTTGGCGGGCCGGAGGGCGCGCCGCTGGTCGTGTCGCGCACCGGCTATACGGGCGAATTGGGGTTCGAGATCTTCTGCCACCCCAAGGATGGGGTGGCCGTCTATGACAGCGTCTGGGACCATGGCGCGGATCTGGGGCTGAAACCGATGGGCCTTGCCGCGCTGGATATGGTGCGGATCGAGGCGGGGCTGATCTTCGCGGGCTATGATTTCAGCGACCAGACCGATCCGTTCGAGGCCGGGATCGGCTTCACCGTGCCGCTGAAATCCAAGACCGACGATTTCATCGGGCGCGAGGCGCTGATCCGCCGGAAGGAAAACCCGCGCAACCGCTTCGTGGGCCTGGATGTGGAAGGGAATACCGAGGTGGGCCATGGCGACGGCCTCTATCTGGGCCGGGCGCAGGTGGGGGTCGTGACTTCGGCGACCCGCTCGCCGCTTCTGGGCAAGACGATCGCGCTGGCGCGGGTCGATCTGGCCCATGCGGAGGTGGGCACCGCGCTCGAGGTGGGCAAGCTTGACGGGCAGCAGAAGCGGCTGGCCGCGACGGTCGTGGGCCTGTCGCATTACGACCCGAAAAAGACCCGTCCGCAAAGCTGAAGGGGCGGCGGGATGCGCTGTGTCATCGACGAGATCGGCGGCGAGGCGACGGTTCGCGATCTGGTCGAACGGTTCTACGACCTGATCGAGACCGACCCGCGCGGGCGGCGCATCCTTGACCTGCATTTTCAGGGCCATGGGATGAGCCATGTCCGGGTCGAGCAGTTCGATTTCCTCTGCGGTTTCTTCGGCGGCCGGCGCTATTATGCCGAACGCCACGGCCACATGAACCTGCGCGAGATCCATGAACATGTAGAGATCCGGGCGCAGGATGCCGAGGACTGGCTGGCCGTGATGGACAGGGCGATGGCGGACACGGCCCTGCCCGAGCCCGCACGAAGCCGGATCGCCGCGACCTTTCGCCGGGCGGCGCTGGCGCTGGTCAATACGCCAGAGGCGTGACGCGGCAGGTTGGGGGGGCGGAATTTGCAAAATTCCGCCTGCCGAATTTTGCAAATTCGGCCCGGCGCTAGAGGCCGTAATCCGCCTCCTCAAGTCCGGGCCGGGCAATCAGGCGCTCTTCCGGCGCAAGGCCCATGGCGACCCGGCACAGACCGCGCAAAGGATCGGCCGCCGTCAGCGCCCAGCCTCGGTGCGGCCAGCCTTCACGCAGCACCGGCACCAGCGCAGAGGCCAGCCCGCCCGTCAGATGCACCTCACCGTCAGCGCCGTCCCAGAGGCTCTCGGCAACACGCGCGATCTCATCGGCCGCGGCCCGCAACACCGCCTCTGCAAAGGCCTCGCCGGCTTCGGCATGGCGCAGGACAAGGGGCACAAGCCGTGCGAAATCCCGCGCCCGGCCGCCGGTCTGCCAGGTCATGATCGCAGGCGCTGTCCGCCCCGTCACCGCCATCACCGCCTGCGCCAGGTCGGGCGACAGCGTCCCCGGCCCGGTGGCCCCGTCCAGCGTGCGGGTCAGGGCCGCGACCGTCTGCAGCCCGATCCAGGCCCCGCCCCCCAGATCGCCGGCCGGAAAGCCCCAGCCGCTGGCCGTGCGGCAGCGGCCATCGGGCAGCAGCCGCATCGCCGCCACGCCGGTGCCCACGGCGATCAACGTGCCGGGCCGCCCCCCCGTCGCATCGATCAGCGCGCCATAGCCATCCCCGATGATCCGGACCGACCGCGCGCCCCCAAGCGCGGCGCGCACCGCCTCGACCCGGTCCCGCAGGCCGATCCCGGCCAGCCCCAGCACCAGATCCGACCCGCCCGGATGGTCCGGCCCCTTTCGCCCGCGCAGGAGGGTCGCGCTCAGCTCTTCGACCGCCGCCAGCGTCACCTCCACCCCCAGCGACACGGCGCCCGCCCCCGCCTCGGCCCGGGCGATCTCCTGGCCTGCAGCGTCGAACAGGGCCGCGCGCGATCCCGTCCCGCCCAGATCGAAGCACAGGATCGCCATCAGGCGGAGGACCAGCGCGCGAAGCGGGCCCCACCCAGGCGCTGGCCCATATAGACCGCATCGCCCCAGCGGCCCAGGGACCGGAACCCGATCCCCTCGTAGAACGCCTGCGCGCGGGCGTTGCGCGGGCTGACCCCCAGATGCAGCCCCTCGACCCCGGCCTCGGCCAGCACCGCGCGCAGGTGATCCATCGCCCGACGCCCGATCCCCCGCCCCTGCGCGCGCGGCAGAAGGTCGATATGCCCATGCGCGGGATAGAGGTCGAGGTCGATCCCCGGCAGAGGCCCGGGGTGATGGATCAGCCGGCGCAACGGATCGCTGCCCTGCCAGAGCGCCGGATCCGGCCCCGGATCGGCGCGCCCCGGCCGGATCCGCGGCAACCAGTCCGACAGCATGAAACGCTGAAAGGCCCGGCTGTCGGGCGCGGCCAGAACATAGCCGCAGGGGCCTGCAGCATCCTCGATCACGAAGGAGAACTCCGGGCAGGCCAGCTGATAGGGCACGGCATAGATCAGCCCGACCAGATCGGGATCATCCTCGCGCCCGGTCGCGTCCTGACCATCGGCCCCGGTCTGCAGGCAGATCGCCAGAAGGGCCGGGTGATCCGCCTCCTGCGCGGCCCTGATCCGGAAATCCTCGCCCACCACTGCCCCCGCCGCTGCCCCAAACAGGCCCGACCCTCGCCCGCAGGCGCCGGACCTGTCAAGCAGCCCCGCGCGCGCGCGCCCCGCCTGCCCCCTCAGCCCTCCACGAAAGCGATATCCTGCGCGCCTTCCCACAGCACCTTCTGCCCAAGTGCTGCAAGGTTCTCGAGCCCCGATGTCAGCGTCAGGAAATGGTTGCCCGCCAGCTGCCCCATTTTCGAAGAAAACGAGACGCCGCCATAGGCCAGGATGATCTCGGTCTCGGAAATCCCACCGGGATAGAGCAGCACCTGCCCGGGCGCGGGGTGGCTGGTGTGGTTCTCGTATCCCACCCCGAAATCCATCTCGCCCAGGGGCACCCAGACGCCCTCGCCGCTCCAGCGGACATGGACGATCTGGCCGTGAAAGGGCAGATGCGCGCGGAAGGCCGCCACCGTCTTCGGCGCGGCCTCCACCTCCAGCCGCGCGCCGAAGGTGAAGCCGCCGGCGGTGATGGTCAGGGCGTCGTTCATGCTGCGGCCTCGGTCAGATAGGCCATGCCCTTCTTGTAGAAGGCATCCATGAAATCGCCGAAATGCAGCGGCGGATAGGCGGCATTGGTGCCCGGTTCGATCAGCGCGGGGATCGGCGCGATGATGCTGTCGTAATCGGGATTGGCGAAATAGGGCATGGAATAGCGCGCCGTCGTCGCCCGGTTCACCACCCGGTGCAGGGTCGAGACGAACCGCCCGTTCGTCCAGCGCATCATCATGTCGCCGATATTGATGACATAGGCCCCCTTGATCGGCGGGGCCGCGACCCATTCATGCTCCAGATGCCCGACTTCGAGGCCCCCGGTCTCGTCCTGCATCAGGATCGTGAAGGCGCCGGTGTCGCGATGTTCGCCCGCGCCGATCTTGATATCCTCGGGCCGCTGGCTGGGCGGCGCGGGATAGTAAAGCAGGCTCTGCTGGATCAGCGGGCGGGTGTAATAGGGGTCGAAGAACTCCTCGGGCAGGCCGAGGCCAAGGGCGAAGGCGCGGCGCAGATGGGCCGAGAGCACCGTCATCTCGGCCATATAGGCCTGCACCGTCGCGTCGAAGCCAGCCAGATGCGGGCACCAGCGGTTGGGCAGGTGCATCGGCTTGCCCATCACCACATCCGCGTCATCGGCGGGCAGGTCGAGCATCAGGCGGAAGGTCTGGATCGACCCGCCGACCGTGCCCCCCTCGCCCACGGTTTTCGAGGGCACATAGCCGCGCCAGTGATCCAGCGTGGCCGCACTCTTCATCCGCTCGTCGAAGGGTTGGTCGAAGAATTGCTTGTTGGCGCCGAAGGCATCGTCGATCAGCGACTGCGCGATGCCATGGCCGGTGATGTAGAAGAAGCCGACCGTGCGGCAGGCCTCGGCGATCTTCGCCGCGACCGCGATCCGCTGGCGCAGGCTGCCGCCGCGGAAGGGGGCAAGGTCGATCACCGGGATCTCGCTCGTGTCGATCCGGGCGGCTTCGGCATAGGTTTCGGGCAGGTCGGGGATGGCTTCCATGGATCACGGCTCCTTTGTTGCGCAACGGGCAAGGGTTTCAAGAAGGATGGTCAGGCCGGCCAGCTGATCCCCGAGCGCCATCGAGGGCAGCGCGCGGGGGGTCAGGGGCGCGAGGTCGCCGCCGGGCGGGCCGTCCGACAGGAAGCGGGCCACCTGATGCGGCAGGTAAGGCAGGTGGAAAAAGCCGCAGGGGCCGGTCAGCCCCTCGGCCGCCATCGCGCCCAGCGCGGAATAAAGCGTGGCGTTGCACAGATGCGTGCCCGCATGATGCGAGACGCGGGCCGGGATTCCCTTGGCGCGGATCGCGGCGGCAAGGGCCTTGGCATCCCATGTCGCCAGCCGCCCGTCGGGGCCGCCGGGCTCGATCGGGCCGCCGTCGGTGGGGCGCTCTCCGAAATTGTCGGCCACGCCGAAATCGAGGCGGTTGATCGCCGTCGTCTCGCAGCGCAGGGTCGGGTCGCCGGGGGCGAGGCCAAGCGCCACGAAGAAGGCCGGGCGATGGTCGCGGATCAGGCCCGCGATGGTGGATGGAACGGCGGCGAGGCTGACCGGGGTTTCGACGGTGCGGATGGTGAGGCCGTGAAAGACCTGCCCCTCGATCTTCGGCAACAGCAGGGCGGCCGGATTGTCGGGCAGGCCCGCGAAAGGGGCCGATCCGGTGACAAGGGCGGTGCGGGCGGTCATGCGGCGGGGGCCTCCATGCGCGCGAGGAAGGACAGGAGCGCGGCGTTGAAGGCCTCGGCCGTCTCGACCGGAGCCATGTGGCCGCTCTCCTCGATCACCGTCAGCTCTGCGCGCGGCAGCGCCTCGGCGAGGGCGCGGCAATCGGCGACCGACAGGAAGCTGTCCCGCCCCGCCGCAATCACAAGCGCGGGGCAGGCGATGCGCGCCAGACCGCCGGAATAGTCGCAGCCGAAGGGCGCGCGAAAGCTGTGATGCAGGCTCGCCTGATCCATCGCGGCGCGGCGGGCGATGAAGGCCGCCACGGCCTGCCCGTTCCGCGCGGCCCAGTCGGGGGCAAAGATCGCCTGCGCCTGTTCTTGGGCAAAGGCGCGCGGCCCCATCGCCTGCGCCCGCGCCAGCATCGCTGTCACCCCCGCCTCGCCCGTGGGCGACGAGGCCACGCCGCCGCAGGCCAGCACCAGCCCCGCAGGCGCGATGCCGGGGCGCAGCGCAAGGTCCACCGCCACCATCGCCCCCATCGAGAAGCCGACCAGCACCGGCGCCGCGACCTGCGCCTCTGCCAGCATCTCCGCCACATCATCGGCCAGCGCCGCGATCCCCACCCTGCCCCGCAGGACCGGCGATCCGCCCGTTCCCCGCAGGTCCGGGGCCAGCACGCGCCAGCCTGCCCCGGCCAGCGCTTCGATCTGCGCCGCCCAAAGCGATGGCGCATCCCAACCCAGCCCGTGAAGCAGCACCACGCAAGGAGCCTCTTCCGGCCCGGCCACCAGCACCTGCAGCCCCGCGGCGCTGCGCAAGAGTCCGAATCGTTCCGTCATGCTGGCAGACAGCCTTGCGTTCCGTGGTCCCTCAATCGGTTTTGCGGTCCGGCGCCCTGCCTTTCACCCGCCAGACAGGCTCCGCCAAGACTATATGCAAAACCTCAGCCAATCTGCACAATTTTCGACAAAATTAAAATTTTCGAAAATCCTGCTCGACTCGCGAGGGCCTGCGGCTTTTCATCGGGAACAGGGAGGACATGCTGATCAGTGACCGGGCGCGACCCGGCCGAAGACGTTCACTCGAACAACCTAGGAAGGGTTCCGGAATGACAAGGTCTTTGAAGAACAGCCGTCCCGCCACCACGCTTTCTACCCCTGCGCTCAGCCGTCGCCGCCTGCTTCAGGGCGGGGCTGCGGGTCTGGGCGTCTGGATGCTGCCCGCCGGTCTGGCCGGCACGGCTGCCCGGGCGCAGGGGCTTGACCCGGTGGTGCATCAGCTGGGCTGGGTCAAGTCGATCCAGTTCGGCGGCCATTTCGCCGCGATCCACAACGGCTATTTCGAGGAGGAGGGGATCGAGGCCGAATTCCTCCCCGGTGGTCCCGCCATGGCCGGGACGGATATCAGCGTGGCAACCGGTCAGGCCACGACCAGCGACACCGATGTGGAGGGCACGATCCGCGCGCGCCTGGGCGATCTGCCGGTCCGCGCCTTCGGGGCGATCATGCAGAAGGCGCCCGGTGCGATCATGTCGCTGGCCGAGAACCCGCTGAACGAGCTTGCCGATTTCGAGGGCAAGACCATCGCCCTTCCCGACGGCGTCCGCCCGCAGCTGACCGGCCTGATGACGGCCGCCGGCGTCGATCCGGCCTCGGTCACTTTCGTCCCCGTCGGCACCGATCCCGGCATCCTCGCCGCCGGTCAGGTGGACGGCTATTACGGCTGGGCCACCAACCAGGGCGTCATGCTGCAGACCCGCGGCGTGGATATCGCCATCGCCTATATGAACGACCTTGGCGTGCCGGGCTATGCCGGTGTCCTGATCGCCAGCGACGAGACGATCGAGACCAATCCCGACCTTCTCGTCCGCTGGCTGCGGGCCGAGATCCGGGGCTGGCAGTGGCATATGGACAACCCCGAGGAGATGGCGGTGCTGATGGTCGAGGAATACGGCCAGCGCGGCCTCGACCTCGAGGCGCAGATCGCCGAGTCCAAGATGATGGCGGATTTCGTGCCGGTGGGCGATGCCGCCGAGAACGGGCTTCTGTGGATCGAGCCTTCGGTCTTTGGCGAGGCGATCGACTATCTGATCGGCGCGGGCGAGATGGCGGAAGGCGACGTCACCGTGGAACAGGCGATGACGCAGGAGCTTATCGCCGAAGCCCATGCGACGATGAGCTGAGGATGACCGCCGCCCCCGACAACACGATCCCGTTTTCCCGCGCGCTGGCCTCTGACACGGCCGGGCCGGGGCGGCTGGTGCTGTCGGGGGGGCGGATCGTGGGGGTCAAGGGCGGGGATGCGCCCGCTGACGCCCCCGTGGTGATGCCCGCGCTGTCGAACGCCCATGACCACGGGCGCGGCCTGCGCACCGCGGCCTTCGGCGCAGGCGATGACGCGCTCGAGGTCTGGATCCCGAAGCTGGGGCTCGAACCCAAGGTCGACCCCTACCTGCGCGCCGCCGTGGCCTTTGGCCGAGGCGCGCTGGGGGGGGTCGGCATCCTGAACCATTGCCACAACACGCAAGACCCGGACGCCCTCTTGGACGAGGCGCGCGCCGTCGCCCGCGCGGCGGCGGATGTGGGCGTCAAGGTCGCCTTCGCCGTGCCGATCATGGGCCGCAACCCGGTCGCCTATGGCGACCCCGCCCCCCTGATCGCCGCGCTCCCCGCGCATCTGCGCGAGGGTTTCGCGGCACGGGCCGGAGCGCGCCCGGATTATGACGGCCAGCTTGAACTGGCCGAGGAGATCTTCACCCTCGCCAGCCCCCATTTCCTGCCGCAATACGGCCCCGTCGGCCCGCAATGGGTGGAGGACGATGTGCTGGCCGAAATCGCCCGCCGCTCGGCCGACCGGAACCGGCGCGTCCACATGCATCTCTTGGAAACTCAAGCCCAGCGCGAATGGGCCGATGCCGCCTATCCCGGCGGGCTGATCCCGCATCTTGACAGCCTCGGCCTGCTCTCGCCGCGCCTGACGGTGGCGCATGGGGTGCATCTGACGCCCGCCGATTGCGAGATCCTGGCCGCGCGCGGGGTGATGGTCTCGGTCAATACCTCGTCGAACCTGCGGCTTGCCTCGGGCATCGCACCTGTCGCCACCTTCGAAGCGGCTGGGCTGGGCTGGGGCATGGGGCTGGATGGCATGGCCTTCGACGATGACGAGGATGCCTTCCGCGAGGCGCGCCTTCTGTGGCACCTGCAGCGCGGCTTTGGCGTCACGCGCGCGCTGTCGCCCGACCGCCTCTGGCAGGCCGTCCTGACCGACAGCCGCCGCGCGATCCTCGGGCCTGACGCGGGCGGGCGCGTGGCGGAGGGGGCACCGGCCGACCTGATTGCGCTCGATACCGCCCGGATGAGCGCGGATGTGATCGAGGGTCGCGCCGATGTGACCGACCTGATGCTGGTCCGCGCCACCAAGGCTGACCTCTCCGCGATGTGGATCGACGGGCGGCAGGTGGTGGATCGGGGCCGGCTGACCGGGATCGACCTCACGGCGGCCGAGGCCGAACTCATGGCGCAGGCCCGCCATGCCGCCGGGCCTTGGGCCGCAGACGATATCGCGGCCATCGAGGCCGCCTATCGCCGCTACTATGCCTCGGGCTGCCATTGCGCGGCCCCTTCCGCTGCCAAGGGGGCCGCATGACCGGGATCGTGATCGAGGGCGTCTCGAAGTCCTTCACCATCGG
This sequence comes from Paracoccaceae bacterium, assembly GCA_051859505.1. Taxonomy (GTDB): domain Bacteria; phylum Pseudomonadota; class Alphaproteobacteria; order Rhodobacterales; family Rhodobacteraceae; genus JAFIEN01. Next base: position 6,694 of record JBHYFN010000047.1, on the reverse strand, counting down.
CAAGGGCAGCGTTCAGGCGCTGTCGGATATCACCGTCACCCTGCCGCCGGGCAGTTTCACCGCGCTGATCGGCCCCTCGGGCTGCGGCAAGTCCACGCTGCTGCGGCTGATCGCGGATGTGCTGCCGCCCACCAGCGGGACGATCCGCATCGGCGACAAGACGCCCGACACGGCCCGGCGCGCGCATGAGATCGGCTTCGTCTTTCAGGACGCGACGCTTCTGCCCTGGCGCAACGTGCTGCAGAACATCCGCCTGCCGGCCGAGGTCGCGGGCATCCCCGCGGTGCGCGACCCGCGCTATCTGATCGAGCTTGTGGGGCTGAAAGGCTTTGAAGAGGCCCGCCCCTCGCAGCTTTCGGGGGGCATGCAACAGCGGGTGGCGATCGCGCGGGCCCTGTCGCTCGACCCCAAGGTTCTGTTGATGGACGAACCCTTCGGCGCGCTGGACGAGATCACGCGGCAGAAGATGAACATGGAGCTTCTGCGGATCTGGAAGGAAACCGGCACCACCGCCGTCCTTGTCACCCATTCCATCGCGGAAGCCGTGTTCATGGCCGATACGGTGCTGGTGCTGGGGGCCAAGCCGGGGCGGATCGCAGAGAGCATTTCCATCGACCTGCCCCGCCCCCGGACGCTGGCGATGATGCGCGATCCGGCCTTCAACGGGTTCGAAAACGCGGTGCGCGCCGCCCTCTTTGGCGACGAGGTCGAAGCGGCATGAGCATCGGCCTGACCAGATCGGGCCGCTTCTGGTCAAGCGGTGGCTGGCTGGCCGCCCTGCTGCCGCCCGCGCTGGTCCTGCTGGCGGTGGGGCTGGCGGTCGAATGGGCCAAGGCGGCGGGGTGGTTGCCGATCACCATCCCCGCGCCCAGTCAGGTCGCCGCTGTCGCGCCGTCGCAGGCGGCGGATCTGTGGTGGCATGCGCAATCGACCTTGCGCAATGCGGCCCTGGGCTATGCGATCTCGGCCGTCGTGGCCTTCACGCTGGCCGGTGTTGCCCTGTCGCTGGCGCGGGCCGAGCGGCCGATCCTGAGCCTTGGCGTCGCCATCGACTGCATCCCGATCATCGCGCTGGCACCGATATTCGCCGTCTGGGTCGGCGCGGGGCCGACGCTGGGGGTGGTGATCGCGGGGATCGCCGCCTTCTTTCCGCTGCTTCTGGGCGCGGTGCAGGGGTTCAAGGCGACCGATGCCAATGCGCGGGAGCTGTTCCATGTGATGGCGGCCAGCCGCTGGCAGCGGCTGCGGTGGCTCCGCTGGCCCTCGGCCCTGCCGTTCATCTTCGCCGCCTTCAAGATCGCCGCACCCCTGGCGCTTCTGGGGGCGCTGATCGCGGAATGGATGGGGACCGACCGGGGGCTGGGGGCGATGATCATCTATGCGCTGTTCTCCTTCAACGTGCCGGTGGTCTGGCTGACCATCCTGACCGTCTGCGCCATCTCGGCGCTGGCCTACGGCCTGATCGCGCTGATCGAATCCCGCGTCGTGACCTGGGGCGCGGATGTGGAGGGCGGGCGGTGAGCGGGATGGCGCTGGCCCGGGCAGAGGAGGAGACCCCCCCGGTGCGCGATCCCCGGATCGAGGCGCAACTGGTTGTGCTGCGCGCCTTGCGCTTTCCGGTGCTGCTGGTCGTCTCGGCCGTCGCCCTGTGGCAGGTGGTGATCTGGGTCTTTGCGGTCCCCTCCTTCGTGGCCCCCAGCCCGGCCAGCGTGGCCAAGGCGCTTTGGGCGGATGCCGAGATGATCGCCCGCGCGCTGGGATTCACGCTGCGCAGCACGCTTCTGGGGATGGCGGTGTCGCTTTGGCTGGCGCTGAGCCTGGCGGCGCTTTTCACCGTGTCGGACCTGCTGTCGCGGGCGCTGCTGCCCCTGATCGTGATCCTGCGCACCGCGCCGATCCTGGCCATCGCGCCGCTTCTGATCCTGATCTTCGGGCGCGGTGTGGGCACATCGGTCGCGGTGGTGGTGATGGTGACTTTCTTCCCGATCATGGTGAATGCCGCGCGCGGGTTCCGCGCGACGCCGGCCAATGCGCTGGAGCTGATGCATGTGGCAGGCGCGACCTGGGCGCAGAGCTTCAACAAGGTGCGGCTGCCCTTCGCCATTCCCTATATCTTTACCGGCGTGCGGATGGCGGCGGCCGGCGCGGTGCTGTCGGCCATGCTGGCGGAATGGCTGACGGGGGCGCCGGGGCTGGGGACGCTGATCCTCGAGGCCTCGTCCTTCCGCAACCTGCCGCGGATGTGGGCCGGCGTGGTGGTCAGCATGGCGGCCGCAGGGCTGTTCTTCGCGGCGACGGTCAGGATCGAGCAGAGGTTGATGCGATGAGTGACGCCTTCCGGATCGACGGCATGGCGGTCTTCGTGACCGGCCCCGCCAAGGGCATGGGCCGGGCGGTGACGCTCGCGCTGGCGGAGGCGGGGGCGGATCTGGTGCTGGCGGCGCGGGATACCGCTGCTGCCGAGGCTGTAGCCGAGGAAGTGCGGGCGCTGGGGCGGCGCGCGCTGGTGGTGGGCTGTGACGTGACGGAGGAGGCCTCGGTCATGGCGGCGGTCGCGGCCTCGGTGGCGGCGTTTTCGCCCGTTGCCTGGGGTCTGGTGAATGTGGCGGGCGGCACGGGGCCATCGGGCAAGGCGGTGTGGGAGCACGAGGTGGCGGAGGTGCGCGAGATCTTTGACCTGAACCTGATGGGCAGTTTCCTCACGATCAAGCACTGGCTGCCGCCGATGATGGCGATGGGGGCGGGCAGTGTCGTGAATATCGGCGGCACTTTCGGCTTCAAGGGGGTGCGCAGGGCATGGGCCTATGGCGCGACGAAATGGGCGCTCAGGGGGCTGACGAAATCGGCGGCCCTCGAGGCCGGGGGGACGGGGGTGCGGGTCAACATGGTCAACCCCGGCGGCGTGGACGGGCCGCGGCTGATGCGGCAACTGGGTCAGGCGGCGGCGCGGGACGGGATCACGACGGAAGCGGCCTATGAGGCCTTTGCGGCGACGACGGCGCTGGGGCGGATGAGCACGGATCGGGATGTGGCGCTGGCGGTGACGTATCTGATGGGGCCGGGGGCGCGGAATGTGACCGGGCAGGATCTGCTGGTCGATGGGGGGACGGTGGTGTGAGGACGGAAGCGGCGGTTCCGGTGGCGCGGCCGGGGGCTCTGCCCCCGGACCCCCGGGATATTTGTGAACAAAAGAAGCAGGCAGGGGTGGTGGCAGGCTGGATCCGGTCGGTTGCGCGGGGGGATGGCGCGGTGTGGGATGCGGTTTGGACGGGGTCAGAGAAGCCGCGCCAGCTCGCGGCCCACGGCGGTGCCGGTCAGGGCGATATGGTCGGCGAGGAGCGCGGCGCAGGCCGCGCCGTCGCGGGCGAGGGCCGCGTCGAGCATCCGGTCATGCTGGGCGGCGAGTGCTGTCTGTTCGGCCCGCGAGGGGGCGGCGAAGCGGCGGTAGCGGTCGAACTGGTCGGCGAGCTGGTCGCAGAAGCGGATCGTCCAGGGCGAGGCGCAGGCGGAGATGAGGCAGGCGTGGAACTGGCGGTGGCAGACCTCCCACTGGGCCGCGCGGTCGGCATCGGCGAGGTGGGTCACGATCTCCGAGGCGGGGCCGAGGCGCTTGAGGCGGCGATGCGCGAGCAGGACCGATTCTTCCCATTCCTCGCCGCCGTTCTCGATCGCCGCGGCGGCGGCGGGCGGCTCGAGGCGGAGGCGCATCGCCACCAGATCGGCCCATTCCGCCCGGTCGAGCGCGGGGACGCGGAAGCCGCGGTTGGGATCGAGCTGCACGAGTTTCTGGCTGGCGAGCCGGAACAGCGCCTCGCGGAGCGGCGAGGCGCCGACCTCGTAGCGGGCGCGCAGATCGGCCAGGCGCAGGTTCGAGCCGGGGGGATGCACGCCCATGAGGATATCGCGGCGCAGCACGGCGAAGGCGTGGTCGCTGGCCAGGAGGGGCGGGTTTCTGTCGCCCTGCGGCTCCGTGGGTGTTTCGATGGTCATCCGGCCTCGGTCCCTGCGGCTTTCCCCCTTTACGCCCGGGCGGCGGGCCGGCGCAACGGCAACCGGGGGGGACGGGCATGGAACTGAGCGGGCGGCGCGCCGTCGTCACCGGCCCGGCCAAGGGCATGGGGGCGGCGATCACGCTTGAACTGGCGCGGGCCGGGGCCGATCTGGTGCTGGCGGGGCGCGATCTGGAGGCCATCGCGCCGGTGGCCGAGGAGGCGCGCGCGATGGGGCGCGCGGTGACGGTCGTCGGCTGCGATGTGACCGATCCGCTGGCCGTGGCGCATCTGGCGCAGGTGGCGATCACCGGGGGGGGCATCGACATCCTTGTGACCGTCGCGGGCGGGCGGGGGCCGATCGGCAAGACGGGGATCGAGACCTCGCCCGGGGAATTCGCCGAGATCATGGATCTGAACGTTAATGCCGCTTTCCTGCTGATCCGCGCCTGTGCGCCCGCCATGATCGAGCGGGGCGGTGGGCGGATCGTCGCCATCGGCGGCACGTTCGGGCTGCGGGGCCGGGCGGGGCGGACGGCCTATTCGGCGTCGAAATGGGGGATGCGGGGGCTGGTCAAGTCCTTCGCGCTGGAGCTTGGGCCGCATAATATCAACGTCAATTCCGTCTGCCCCGGCATGGTCGAGGGGCCGCGCTTCGACACGGTCTGCGCGGACATGGCCGCGCGGCTGGGGATCACCATCGAGGAGGCGCGGGCGCGCCATGCCGCGGATTATGCGCTCCGCCGCGTCTCTCGGCCCGAGGATGTGGCCCATGCGGTGGTCTTTCTCGCCTCCGACAGGGCGCGGCAGATCACCGGGCAGGATCTGGCCGTCGATGGCGGCTGGGTGATCTGACTGGTTTGAAGTGAAAGGAAGAGGATGAAGACCCCCGACACGGTGATCGCCGGTGGCCTTGTGGTGAACGAGGGCGGATCGGTGCGGGCTGACGTTGCCATTCTGGACGGCAGGATTGCGGGCATTGCGGAGCCGGGCAGCTTTGACGGGGCGGCCGAGGTGATCGACGCCGCGGGCCTGGTCGTGATGCCCGGCGTGATCGACGTGCATGTGCATTTCCGCGAACCCGGCATGACCCACAAGGAGGATTGGACGACCGGCAGCCATGCGGCCGCCCTTGGCGGTGTGACGACCGTCTTCGAGATGCCCAACACCGACCCGCCCGTCGACACGCCTGCCCATTTCGAGATCAAGCGCGCGGCGGCCGCGGCGCAGAGCGTGGTGGATTTCGGGATCTACGGCCTGCTGGGCGAGCATAACCTGGACCAGCTGGAGCCGCTGGCCCGGGCCGGGGTCTGTGGCTACAAGCTGTTCCTTGGCAATACGACCGGCAACCTGCCCTGCCCCTCGGACGGGGCGGTGCTCGAGGGGTTCGAGATCCTCGCCCGCCTTGGTCTGCGCTGTTCGATCCATGCCGAGAACTCGCCGATCCTGTTCTGGCGCGAGGCGCGGCTCAAGGCGGCGGGGCGGGCCGATCCGCTCGCGCATCTGGCGGCTCGGACCGATATCGTCGCGATCGAGGCGCTGACGCGGGCGGCCGTGCTGGCCGAATGGACCGGGGCGCGCATCCATATCGTGCATGAAAGCTGCGCCGGGAGCCTGCCCTACATCCGCTTCTTCAAGGAGCGCGGCACCGACATGACGGTCGAGACGCTGCCGCAATATCTGTATCTTTCGGCCGAGGAGATGCTGGAACCGGGGGGCGAGCGGCTGCGGATGAACCCGCCGATCCGCCAGAAGGCGCATCAGGAGCCGCTATGGGCGGGCCTCATGGACGGCACGATCGACATGGTGGCGACGGACCATGCGCCCCATGCAGTTGAGGAGAAGACCGCGCCCGAGATCTGGGACGTGGCCTGCGGTTTTCCGGGCGTGCAGACCTCGCTGCCCCTGATGCTCGATGCGGTGGCGAAGGGGCGGATGGGCCTCGCGGATGTGGTGCGGGTGATGAGTGCGGCACCGGCGCGGGCCTTCGGGCTTTATGGGCGCAAGGGGGTGGTGGCCGTGGGGGCGGATGCCGATCTGGTGCTGGTTGATCCGGGGCGGGCGCATACCATTCGGACCGAGGACCTTGCCTCGCGCGGCAAATACACGCCCTATGACGGCTGGACGGTGACGGGCGCTCCGGTGCGGACGCTTGTGCGGGGCCGGACCGTGACGGTTGAGGGCAAGGTGGTGGCCCCGCCCGGCTGGGGGCGGCTTGTCAGGCCCGAGATGCCGGCGCCCGCGCCCCGCAACATCGCCACCACGCTCGAGGCGCTGAAGGTGCCGGGGGCGCGGCCGTGGTGACGCGGCTGCGCATCGGCGTGCTGGGCGCGGGCATGATCGGGGCCTGGCACACGCGCATCCTGGCCGAGGCGGATGGGGCGGACCTGGTGGCGGTCTGCGATCTGGACCTCGCCCGCGCCTCG
>JBHYFN010000047.1:0-269 GCA_051859505.1 Paracoccaceae bacterium | reverse complement strand
TGGCCGAACCCCATGGCGCGAAGGCCACGGCCGATCCGGCGGCATTCTTCGCCCTCGGCCTTGACGGCGCCATCATCGCCACGCCCGAGGCCGCGCATGGCGAGGGCGTGGCGCTGGCCGCCGCCGCAGGTTGCGGCGTGCTGATCGAGAAGCCCGTGGCCCCGGACCTTGCCGGGCTTGCCGCGATCCGGGCAGAGGTTGAAGGCGCGGGCATCCTTGCCATGGCCGCCCATGTCGAGCGGTTCGAGGCGGGCTCGGTCCAGTTGCAG
>JBHYFN010000046.1:0-29510 GCA_051859505.1 Paracoccaceae bacterium | reverse complement strand
CAGAGGTTACTGGACAGGTGCAAATCTCTACCTCGGCGGAACGGACCTTTGCGAAGAGCGAAGAAATCAGACTGAAGTAGGGGATCATCTCATTCGGACGTTGATCCAACACCATTGCGCACTTGGCCCAAAGTCAGTCATGGCAGCGGCGTATAACTCGCTCCGCGACTTGCCAATCATTCCCGGTAGCGAAGCTGCCGGCTGTCGAGGAGAATGACATGCCCACAACTGTCATCAAGAACGGCACCATCGTCACCCATGACCTGACCTATGCCGCCGACATCCTGATCGAGGGCGGGCGGATCGCGGCCATCGGGCCGGGGCTGAAGGGCGATACGGAACTGGACGCCACGGGCTGTTACGTCATGCCCGGCGGGATCGACCCGCATACCCATCTCGAGATGCCCTTCATGGGCACCTATTCCGCCGACGATTTCGAAAGCGGCACCCGGGCGGCCTTGTCGGGCGGCACGACGATGGTGGTGGATTTCGTCCTGCCCAACCCGGGCCAGTCGCTGCTGGACGGGCTGACGATGTGGCACAACAAGTCCACCCGCGCGACCTGCGACTATTCCTTCCACATGGCCGTCACCTGGTGGGGCGAGCAGGTCTTTGACGACATGCCCAAGGTGATCGACAAGGGCATCACCAGCTTCAAGCATTTCATGGCCTACAAGGGCGCGCTCATGGTCAATGACGATGAGCTTTATGCCTCGTTCTCGCGGCTGGCCGAGCTGGGCGGCGTGGCGATGGTCCATGCCGAGAACGGCGATGTGGTGGCGGAACTTCAGCGCAAGCTGATGGCCGAGGGCAATACCGGCCCCGAGGCCCATGCCTATTCGAGGCCCCCCCAGGTCGAGGGCGAGGCCACCAACCGCGCCATCATGATCGCCGACATGGCCGGCGTGCCGCTTTACGTTGTCCACACCTCTTGCGAGGAAAGCCACGAGGCGATCCGCCGCGCGCGCCAGCAGGGCAAGCGCGTCTGGGGCGAGCCGCTGATCCAGCACCTGACCCTTGACGACAGCGAATACCGCCACCCCGACTGGGACCACGCCGCCCGCCGCGTCATGTCGCCCCCGTTCCGCGACAAACGCCATCAGGACAGCCTTTGGGCAGGCCTGCAGGCGGGATCGCTGTCGGTTGTGGCGACGGATCACTGCTCGTTCACCACGGAACAGAAACGCTTTGGCCTTGGCGATTTCACCAGGATCCCGAATGGCACCGGGGGGCTTGAGGACCGGATGCCGATGCTCTGGACGCATGGGGTGGCGACGGGGCGGCTGACGATGAACGAATTCGTGGCCGTGACCAGCACGAATATCGCCAAGATCCTGAACTGCTATCCCCGCAAGGGGGCCGTGGCCGTGGGCGCGGATGCCGATCTGGTGGTCTGGGATCCGGCGAAGGAAAAGACGATCACGGCAGGCGCCCAGCAATCGGCCATCGATTACAATGTCTTCGAGGGCCATCACGTGAAGGGCCTGCCCCGGTTCACCCTGACGCGTGGCCATGTCGCCGTGCATGACGGCGAGATCCGCACGCAGGAAGGCCACGGGGAATTCGTGCCCCGCCCCGCGCAGGCACCGGTCAACCGGGCGCTCTCGACATGGAAGGAGCTGACCGCCCCCCGCCCGGTCGAGCGGACGGGCATTCCGGCCAGCGGGGTCTAGGGGATGCGCAAGGCGCTGACCGTCCTCGGCCTGCTTGCCGCAAGCGCGGCGGCCGCGCAGGACACTCCGATCCGCGGGATCTATGGCGACGCGGGCGGCTGCGCCCGGGCCGCGGGCCGGGCCTCGGATACCGACATGGTCTTTCTCCTTGCCCCGGATCGGATCGAGCGCTGGGAAAGCACCTGCCCGATCACGCGGATCGCCGGCCTTGGCGAGGGCCGTTGGCAGATCGACGTGCTGTGCTCGGGCGAGGGCGAGAGCTGGACCGACAGCTACACGATCAGCCCGCTTCGGGGCGAGGAGGGCTTTACCATCGTCCCCACCGACAGGCTTTCCATGCATCACGAGCTGCGCCCATGCCCCTGATCCGCAACCCCGGCAAGGCGCCCCGATGAGCACCGCCCCCGCCGCCCTGACCGACAGCCCCTCCCCGGTGATCGAGGCCCGCGCCCTGGACCTTGTGTTCGAAACCGGCGACGGCCCGGTGCAGGCGCTGCGCGATGTGAACCTGACCATCGACAAGGGCGATTTCGTCAGCTTCATCGGGCCTTCGGGCTGTGGCAAGACCACCTTCCTGCGCTGCATCGCGGGGCTCGAGACGCCGACAGGCGGCACGCTCAGCGTCAACGGCATGACGCCCGACGCGGCCCGCCGCGCGCGGGCCTATGGCTATGTGTTTCAGGCCGCGGGCCTTTATCCCTGGCGGACCATCGGCGGCAACATCCGCCTCCCGCTTGAAATCATGGGGTTTTCGCGGGCGGAACAGGCCGAGCGGGTGGCGCGGGTGCTGGACCTGGTCGATCTGGCGGGGTTCGAGAAGAAATACCCCTGGCAATTGTCGGGCGGCATGCAGCAGCGCGCCTCGATCGCCCGCGCGCTGGCCTTCGATGCCGATATCCTGTTGATGGACGAACCCTTTGGCGCGCTGGATGAAATCGTCCGCGACCGGCTGAACGAAGAGCTTTTGCGGCTGTGGGACCGGACGGGCAAGACCATCGGCTTTGTCACCCATTCCATCCCCGAGGCGGTCTATCTGTCCACCCGGATCGTCGTCATGTCGCCGCGCCCGGGCCGGATCACCGATGTGATCGACAGCCCGCTGCCGCGCGAACGCCCGCTCGATATCCGCGACACCCCCGAATTCATCGAGATCGCCCATCGCGTCCGTGAAGGGCTGCGGGCGGGGCATGTCGATGACTGAGTGGGGCCGGCTTTGGTGCAGGGGATGATGGCGACCATGGCCGGGCCAGCGCGCAGGACGGGCGGAAAGGGGGCGAAACTGGCGCCCCAGACGCCCCTCCAGGCCTGGGCCGCTTTCCTGCGCGAGGTGGGCGTTGTCCTGGGCGCGTTGCTGGTGGTCGGGGCGATCCATGTCCTGGGCGGGTCGATGGGCCTGTCGCTGCGCGTCACGCAGGAGATGGACCTGTTCTGGCTGACGGTGCTTCTCGTCCTCGCCCTTCCGGTCGTTCTGGTCTACGAGATCTGGGTGCTGCGCGCCCGTCTGCGGGCCTATCGCAGGGGCGAGATCCATCTGGAAGAGGGCGAGCGCGCCACCCCCGCGGCACGGCGCCCGCGCGGCGGCAAGGCGGCGCAGGCCCGGCAGCTGCGGCGGGTCTTCTGGCGGCGGGTGGCGCTGTTCGGGGCGCTCTGGCTGTTCTGTTCGCTGGCGGCCGCCGCGTTGATCTGGATCGAGACGGCCGCGGCCCGCCCCGCCGATCCCAGGATCCTGTCGGCGATCCCGGCCTTCCTGGTCGTCCTGATCGCCATGGTCGTGATGGAACGGGCCGAGCTTTCGCAACGGCTTCGGATGCTGGAGGGCGGATGACGCACAGCGCCCATTCCTGCATCCGTCCTGTCGCCCGTCCTGCCCGTCCTGCCGCCCAGGCGTGGCTGCGGGGACCGAGGCCGGGGACCGGGCGATATCGGCATGGCCTGTGCCTCGGCCAGGGGGAGGGGGACAGGTTGCCGTGTCAGCGGTCATCGGCCCGCCGGCCTCAACCCTGGGAGTGGGATGATCCGGCTCCGGTTGCTCTGGACCGGAGATGCGCGGGAAACCCGCTTGCGCCCTGGCGGAACCTGCGATGCAGGCGGGCCGGGGAATGTCCGTCGTCGGGGAACAGGGTAACTGCAGGGGCACCCTCGTGAAGGGCCGCATCCTGCCTGTTCTGGGGGTGGTCGCCGCGCTTTTCGCGCTCTGGTATGTCGCTGTCGTGCCCATGAACATCCGCGAAGTCCTGTCCACCGCGGAACGCGAGGGGGCGGTCGTGACGCCATCCTCGGCGGTCGAGCGTCAGGAGGTCGGGCGGATCGCGCTGGTCTTCATGAACCTCGAGCATATCGGCCCGAGCTGGAGTTCCGAGCGTTCACGCCTGCCCAGCCCGCATCAGGTGGCGCAAGAGATCTGGGCCTCGACCTGGGAGGAAGAGGTCAATTCGCGCCGGGGCATCGTGCAGACGGGCAGCCTGTCGAACCGCAGCCTGATCCATCACGGCATCATCACGCTGTCGGCCACGGTCGTGGGCTTTCTGATCGGGGCCAGCCTTGGTGTGTTGCTGGCCATCGGCATCGTCCACAACCGCGCGATGGACATGAGCGTCATGCCCTGGGCCATCGTCAGCCAGACCATCCCCATCGTCGCCATCGCGCCGATGATCATCGTCGTGCTGAATTCCGTGGGCGTGCAGGGGCTTTTGCCGAAAGCGATCATCAGCGCCTATCTGAGTTTCTTTCCGGTGGTGGTGGGCATGGTCAAGGGGTTGCGCACGCCCGATGCGATGCAGCTTGACCAGATGAAGACCTGGAGCGCGGGGGCAGGGGCGGTCCTGTGGAAGCTGCGGCTTCCGGCCTCGGTCCCCTATCTCTTCGCCTCGCTCAAGATCGCCATCGCGGCCTCGCTTGTCGGCACCATCGTGGGGGAATTGCCGGTGCAGCGCGGCGGCCTTGGCGCGCGGATGCTGGCGGGATCCTATTACGGCAATACCGAACAGATCTGGGCCGCGCTCTTTGCCGCCGCCCTGATGGCCGCCCTGCTGATCTGGGCCATCGGCTGGATCGAGCGCCGGACGATGCGGGCCATGGGGGGGCAGCCATGACGATGGTCTGGGCGGCGCTGGCTTTCTGGGTGGCGGCCTGGGCGTTCAACGCCTGGCTGACGCGGGACGGCGCGCGGGCGCGCCATCCGGCGGTGCGCCTTGCGGTGCCGGTGATCTTCGGCGTGACCATCCTTGTCGTCTGGGAGCTGTTGGTCCGCGGCCTTCAGGTGCCGCGCGTGATCCTGCCGCCGCCCAGCATGATCTGGGCGACCTTCACCTCAAGCCTGCCGATGCTCTGGCGCGATTTCGTCCAGACCATCGTGATGGGCGCGATGAGCGGGCTGGCCATGGGCACGGCAGCCGCGCTGGCCGTGGGCATACTGGTCGACCGCTACGACGGGTTGCGCCGGGGCCTGATGCCGGTGGCAAGCTTCATGGCGGCCCTGCCCATCGTGGGCACGGCGCCGATCCTTGTGATGTGGTTCGGTTTCGGCTGGCAGTCGAAGGCGGCGGTCGTGGTGCTGATGGTCTTTTTCCCGATGCTGGTCAATGTGGTGGCGGGGTTGGCCGACACGACCGCGATGCAGCGCGACCTGATGCGCACCTATGGCGCGGGCTATTGGGCGACGCTGGTGAAACTGCGCCTGCCGGCGGCGCTGCCCTTCATCTTCAACGGGCTCAAGATTGCATCGACTCTGGCGATGATCGGCGCGATTGTGGCCGAATTCTTCGGCTCGCCGACGCAGGGCATCGGCTTTCGCATCTCGGCATCGAACGGACAACTGGCGACGCATATGGTCTGGTCGGCGATCCTCGTGGGCGCGCTGGCGGGTACGCTGGTCTACGGGGCAATCGCGCTGATCGAGAAGCGGGTGACCTTCTGGCATCCGTCGCAAAGGAGATAACAAGAAACGACCCGGGGCAGAGCACGGGGACAGGACAACAACTGACAGACAGGAGAACATGAAGATGAAGACTCGTCTCTTGGGGGCGACCCTGCTGGCCGGGCTTGCGATGCCCGCCGTTGCGCAGGACAGCGTGACGCTGCAATTGCAGTGGGTCACCCAGGGCCAGTTCGCGGGCTATTACGCCGCCCTCGACCAGGGCTTTTACGAAGCTGAAGGGCTGGACGTGACGATCCTGCCCGGCGGGCCCGACATCGCGCCGCCGCAGGTTCTGGCCGGTGGTGCGGCCGATGTGATGCTGAACTGGATGCCCTCGGCGCTGGCCGCGCGCGAAGGCGGCCTGCCGGTCGTCAACATCGCCCAGCCCTACAAGCGTTCGGGCCTGATGCTGACCTGCTGGGCCGACAGCGGCATCACCGGGCCGCAGGATTTCCGGGGTCGGACGATCGGGGTCTGGTTCTTCGGCAACGAATACCCGTTCCTCAGCTGGATGGCGCAGGAAGGCATCCCGACCGAGGGCGGCGAGGATGGCGTGACGGTCCTCAAGCAGGGCTTCAACGTCGATCCGCTGATCCAGCGGCAGGCCGACTGCATCTCGACCATGACCTACAACGAATATGGTCAGGTGCTGGATGCCGGCGTGTCCGAAGACGAGCTCATCACCTTCAAATACGAGGATATGGGCGTCGCCACGCTGGAAGACGGGATGTGGGTGCTTGAGCAGAACCTCGAGGATCCGGAATTCGTCGACAAGATGGCCCGCTTCGTGCGCGCCTCGATGGCCGGCTGGGAATGGGTCGGTGAGAACGAGGAAGCGGCGGCCGCGATCATCGTGGACTATGACGAGACGGGCGCCCAGTCCGAAGAGGCCCAGCTGCGCATGATCCGCGAAGTGGCCAAGCTGACCGAGGGGTCGACCGGGGTGCTTGACCCGGCTGATTTCCAGCGCACCGTCGACACGCTGCTGGCGGGCGGGTCGGACCCGGTGATCTCGGCCCAGCCGGAAGGGGCCTGGACGCATGTGATCACCGACATCGCCCTGCAATAGGGCGGCGATCCGGCGCACCTTCGCGGCGCGCGGGGCCACACCCCGCGCGCCGTTTCCGTCTCGAACGGTTCGGCATGATCCGCGAGGCGAAGGCGGTTGGGCAGGGCAGCGCAGGGCAGGGCAGCGCAGGGCAGGGCAGCGCAGGGCAGGGCAGCGCAGGGCGTGGGCTTTGGCTAGGGCCGGAAGAGCTGTCGGAACGTCGCGAAATCCTTGCCGTCGAACAGATCGGCCAGAAGGCGTGCCCTTGCGCGGATGAAGCGTTGACCAAGGCTGCGGTTCGTCGACAGATCGAATTGCTCGAAATTGCCGGGCTTTGGCGTGAACTCGCCGAAGACCGGCCCGTCGTCGGTCTTGTAGAAATCGATCCTGAGGAAGGGCGCCGGCACAGAGCCTCCGATCCTTTCGGCAAGATCGACATAGGCCTGATCCAGCCCGGTGCCGTCGAAGGCCCGATCCGCATAGCGGCCGGTCGACACCTTCTGACCGCTTCGGTCGTAGTAACAGAGCCGAGTGGGCATCCGGGTGGCTTCCTGCACAAGACCGACCTCGCCATAGAAGGTCAGCATCTTGAGATCGGTCGGAAGGCCGCCGTGCCGGGTGGTGACCATCCGCTCGACCAGCCAGCTGTCCTGTCGGGCATGTTTGAGGTCAAGCGCCCGGCGCATCGCTTCGCGCAGGGCATCGAGGCCCGGCAGCCTGACGTTGTTCTGCAGATCCAGGATCTCGGAGCCCCCCTGGATCACGAAGACAGCCTTCGATCCGCCCCCCGAGGCCGGCTTGACGACCGTTCCCGGCTGAAAGTCGATCTGGTCGAGCGTCACCTCGCGTTGCAGGACCGGCGCGGTTTTCAGGCCAAGCGCTTCGGCGAAGCGGCGGCCGGCGTCCTTGTCTTCCAGCTCGTACTCCAGCGCGCTGCCGCGTCGCTCGGCATAGGCCTCGCGGAGCTGGTCCCGAGACCACATCTCGTTCGTGAAGGAGGCACCGGCCCGTTGCCGCAGTCGGGCGGGGATCGCTTTCTGGATGGCGAAGGGAAGGTATTCGGGGACGATCGCCTCGATTGCCGCCTCGGTCGTCGCCTCGATTGCCGCTTCTGTGCCGCCATGGCCTTCGGGCCCGCCGCGAAGAACCGCCCGGGCCGATCCGAACAGCGCCGCCGCAAGGCCCTTCTGCACGCCGACAGTGGCCGCAGAAAAATCGGCCATATGCGCGTCCGAGACGGTTTCCAGCACGGCCTCGCGCAGCGACAGGCGGGTGAAGCCTTCGGCCTGCGTCAGCCCGACCGGGATCAGGTTCGCGCTGGCGAGGGTGAAACCGGGCAGGCCCGCCAGCGCCTTCGAGACAAGGAAATCCACATCGCTCGGGCCGCCTTCAAACAGGCTGTCGATGCAGACCTCTCCCCCGGTGATCGGCCTTTCCTTGGTCCAGCCTGTCAGGCCCCGCGCCCGCGCCCGCTTGGTGATCCAGCGCAGCACGCCCTCGGCCTCGCCCGCGCCGACAAGGATCAGGCGCCTTGCAATGACATCTTCCAGAGCCATGCCCATCCTTTGCCTTCGGGCCCCGCCTTCGGACCCCGACTTCGGACCCTGCCTTCGGGCCCCGCCTGCGCGCCCGGCGCTCCCGCGCTCAGACCCGGCCCGTCAGCACCCGCTGCAGATGCATGTCATGGCTGAACCACTGCTGCAAATGGTCCTGTGCCTTTTGCACCTGCCTTGCGTAAAGCCCGGGATCGCGCTTGAGCCGGAACGCCGCATCGAGCGCGGACTGCGGCTGCGCATAGACCGCGGCATCGCCGAACAGGGTTTCATGTTCCGGCGGAAGGATGACCGGGACGCCGACGGCCATCGCCTCGATGATGGTGCGCCCGAAACTTTCGACCCAGTCGGGGTGGTGGAAATAGGCCCAGATGTCGAGTCCGGCCAGAAACTCCCTTGGATGGATCGTGCCATAGTCATGCACGGTCCAGTTCGCCGGGATGCCACCCAGAAGGGTTGAGGGCACCTTGCCGCCCCCCAGAACATGCACCTCGACATTGCCGGCATCGGGATAGACGGCAAGGATCTCGGCCGGATCGCTGGGCCATTTGTGCGCATCGTCGCGGGAATGGCGGCCGATCCGCAGCGGGCCATCCGGCTGGACCGGACGGGCGGGGCGACGCCAGGCTTCCACGTCGATGATGTTGCTCCAGTCCGTTTCGGAAAGCCGGATCCGCGCCACGTCCGCCGCATGATGGCGCAAGAGAGCCTCGCGCACCAACGGCCCGTTCGGATACCAGGTCGCGCGCTGGCCGAAGGTGCGCGTCAGATTGGCCTCGACGGCGTCGATCCTGTAGCGGGTGATGCCGGTGGGGCCGTAATTGCTCATCGGCGGTTGATTGACGACGACGGCGATCCTCTCGGCCGAGATCCGAGGGATATGGCGCTGGGCCTCGTCCAGAGCAGGCGGATAGCGCAGGACCAGCAATTTGCAGCGCGCCGTTTCCCCGAAGCAGATGAAGGGAATGCCCATCTTCTGGATCTCGTCCCGGAAATCGGCGGTCGTCGGGCGCAGGTTGGGATAGTCAAGGTCATAGCGGTAAAGCGCCACCAGGCCGGTGCGCAGCCCGGCTTGATGCTGGGCCCGGATCTCCTCGAGGCAGGAGATGACGCTGCCGCCCTGCATCCTGAAATCCGATGCGATGATCACATCGAATTCCAGTTCCGAATCCTTGCCCTTGCGATCGGGCAGCATCACGTCAGGCACGGGGAAGGGAAGGTTGGCGCGTGTTCTGGGATAATGGTGGCTGTCGCTGGTCTCAAGATGATGCGCGCTGGCGCAGTGGAATTCATGCCTGACGCCGAAATAGTAGCCATTCGCGCCGAACTGCGCGTCGCCGACCGCCGATGATGCCGAATAGCGCTGGAAGCAGAACAGGCTGTCGGGCATTTCCTGCACGCTTTCGGCGCCATGGACCCGGCGCATCCGCGCGATGAACTCGCTGTCGGCGCCGAACCGCACCGCCGCCCAGCCGCCCAGATCCCCGATCACCCGGCGCCGCCACAGCAGGGACGACACATTGGTGCGGATCAGGCTGCAGTTATGGGGATACTGGGTATAGGCCAGATCCTCGGTCAGCCTGGCCTGCTGGGTCAGGCAGGCCATGGCATCGGGATGGTCCTGAAGGAAGCGCACCTGCCTTTCGATCCGAAGCGGGTGATACCAGTCATCCGCATCGTGCAGCGCGATATAATCGCCCGTCGCCTCGTCCAGCCCCCGGTTCCGTGCGACATAGGCCCCGCCGTTGGTTTCCAGCCGGACCAGCCGGATCCGCGGATCCTCGGCCGCAAGATCGCGCGCGATGCGGGAGGTTTCGGGGTCGGGCGAACAATCGTCAAGCACCAGGATCTCGAGGTTCTGCCAGGTCTGTTCCCGAAGCGAACGGAGCGCCGTCGGAAGGGTTGCGCCCGCCTGGTAGGCGGCGATCAGGACGGTGACTTTCGCCGCGTCATGCACCGGGGCAAGGGGCGTGGCGACGCGCAGCCTGTCATAGGGGGCAAGGCCGGGCGCGTCCGACAAGGCGATGGGAGGCAGGTCGATGCGGTCGAGCAGGTGGTTGAGGCGCCCGACCCGTTCGGCCGGATCGCGATAGAGGTTCACCGATGCCAGCAAGAGGTCCGGGCTGCCCTCGCCGGCAAGGACGGCCCTCTCATAGGCGGCCCGCGCTGCCGCCAGCTCTCCCAGCCTTGCGTGGCAAAGCACCTCGAGGATCGCAAGCCCCCGCGCCGTGGCAAGCGACGGCCCGGCACCGCGCGCCTGCACGTCACGGGCAAGCGCGTCAGGGGCAAGCGCGATACGGGCAAGCGCGACACGCGCCTGCGCGATACGGGCAAGCGCCTCGCGGGTGCCGGCCTCGGTGCCGTCCTGCATCCGGCACAGCGCAAGCTGGCGCAGCGCCTCGACCCGGATTTCCGGATCGCTCGCGCTCTCTGCGATCTCTTCCAGCTGTCGAAGCGGTCTGTCCTCGAAGCCCAGCACCAGAAACTTGCTTGCCAGGGACCGCACGGGGCGAAGCGGATTGTCGGACCGTGGCCGCGGCAGATAGCCCTTGCTGCGCCCCTGCCGGATGAAGTGGACCAGCGGGTTCAGCCCGGATGCGGCGGCATCGGGATAGCTTTGCAGATAGTGCCCCGTATCGAAGGTCGTCCCCGGATTGCGCCCCATCCTTGCGCCGTAAGACAGGTAGTGAAGCGCTGGTTCGAGTCCGAGTTCGGCCACGTCGGGATAGGTGCTGCAATACCAGTCGGGCTGCATGTGGCGCGAAGACCGCAAGAGTCGCAGCGAAGGTTCATCCATCGGCCTCGGCCCTCTGTGACGCGCTGGCAAGGTCGATTGTTACGAGGGCCCGGGCGGTCTGGTTCACTCCCGCGCCGATTGGGGCAAGGCTCGCGGGCCGGGGGGAAATCACGGGCACCACGAGAATTCGTAGGCGGGCTGAAAGTAGCCCGGAACATCACGCAGGATCGCGCCCTGCGCGCGGGCAAGGTCCTTGAGTTCCGCCCGGCGTATCGCCCGGCTGCGGACCTGTGCGGTGGCGACGCCTTTCAGGAACCAGGTCGAGACATAGAGATCCTCGGACAGCCACTCCCACTCCTGCCAGTAGCCACGGGCACGGTCGCGCGGGCTGCCATGGGTGACGGGACGGTGCAGCAGGATGGCGTCGTAGTCGCGCAGGCTGAACAGGAACCTCCCGGCGCCGCCGACCAGATCGCGCACATCCGCGACACAGGTCGCAAGCGCCTCTGGCGTCAGCGCATGGGCAAGCGCGTTGTCCATCGCGACGGCAAGGTCGAACGCCGGAGCCGGCCGGAGCACCGAGGCCGAGATTTCGCCCCAGCCGGCCACGACCGACTGGGAACACAGCCCTTCGGGGATCAGGGCAAGCGACCGGGCCGAGATATCGGCCGCGGCGGGACGGATCCCCAGCCTGTGCAACGCGATGACCTGGGATCCGGTGCCCGCCGCAATGTCGATCACCTGCAGCGGCGACCTGAACGGGGTGGCGGCCAGATAGGCCCGGAAGAAGTCGGTATTGCTGTCGATCCAGTTGTCCCAGTCTTCCTGCGTTTCGGCGTATTTTCCTGCGACGACATCGTAGAAATCCGCAATCTCATGTTTCGTCGCTGACATGCAGGGCCTTTCCAACTGACGGAATCAAACGGTTTACAAGTTCGGCATCGGTTTCGACGGCCATGCCGTCCGGCGTCCAGTATTCGGTTTCGTCGCCGCGTTCGGTAAGCAGGAGCGCATCGCCCGGCTCCAGTCGCGACAGGGCTTCGGCCACGGCCCTGCGCCGGTCCGCGACTTCGATTGCGCCGGGGCAATTGGCAAGGATACTGGCACGGATGCGGGCCGGATCCTCGGTTCGGGGAACGCTGTCGGTGACATAGACAAGGTCGGCATGGGCGGCGGCGGCGGGCCCGATCTCTTGCCGGCGGGAAAGGTCGCGGTTGCCGCCGGCACTGATCACGACATGAAGCCGGCCCCCGACATGCGGCCGGATCGAGCGCAGCGCCTCGACCAGACCGGCGCCGTTATGGGCATAATCGACATAGACAACCGCGCCATTGTCGAGCGTGGCGACGCGCTCCATGCGACCGGGCGGAGGCGTCAGGGCGCCGCTGGCCTCGATCAACCGGACCGGATCGAAGCCCGCACCGCAAAGCACCGCGAGTGCGACAAGGGCGTTCTGCGCCATGATCTGCCCGGGGAAGGGCAGCGAAATCCTCTGGATGCCGTCGAGTTGCGGAAAGGAGGCAAGGACGATCTGCGCCGCGCCCGACGCCTCGACCCGCTGGAGGCGGTACTCTGCGGTTTCGGCCCTGCCGACGGTGACGATCCTGTCGGTGCGCCCGCGCGCGGCCCGAACCATCCGGCCCGAGAACGGATCGTCCGCGCCGATCACGGCGACACCGTCCTCGCGCAGGTATTTTCGGAACAGCAGCGCCTTGGCCCGGGCGTAGGACTGCATGTCGCCATGGAAATCAAGGTGGTCCGGGCTGAGGTTGGTAAAGGCTGCAGCCCCGAACCGCAGGTCGGCAACCCGCTTGTTCTGCAACCCGTGCGACGAGACCTCGGCGACGAGCCAGTCGATGCCCTCCGCCTCGCAGAGGTTCAGGATGTCCCTGAACTGCCGCCGCATCGGCGTCGTCAGGGTGACGCCCTGATACTCCAGACCAAGCACCGTGCGGTTGCTGACCGTCGCGACCTTCTTGCCCACAGCCTTCAGAAGCTGGTGCAGGAACCAGGTCGTCGTGGTCTTGCCATTCGTGCCGGTTACGCCGATGCAACACGGCCCCGTCTGCGGTGGTGCCGATCGCGGTGGCGCCTCGCCATCGGGGCGTTGATCCAAGCGCAGAGGGCCCACCTTACTCATCAACCTGAAACGCTGGCCCAACTGCCTGTGAAGAAGAAGAGTTCATCGGAATCCCGTCCGGCGGTGATTCCGACTCTCTCCATAGTGCGAAAAACGGAAGTCGGCCCCATTCATTTTGTCGGGACCGCGCAGAAAACCACCGGGGCCAACCGTGCCCCTTCGCCTCAGTCGGTTTCGCGGCCGCCGGAAGCCAGGCGGCGCCTGATCCACCGCAAGCGGTGTTCGAGCCTTCTTAGCGGGGAGGTGATCCGCCAGGACCGGCTCGCCCTGAGCGCCGTCAACTCGGCCTCGAGCCGGCTGACCTCGGTCTTTGCGTCCTGCGCCTGCTCGCGCCACATGGCCAAGGCGCGCTGCAGGGTTTCTGCCTCCTTGCGGCGCTCTTCCAGCAGGTCGGTCAGGATCGCCAGCTCGGCCGCGCGTCGTTCGGCGAGGCTGCGAGCGCGATCGCCGTCGATCCTGGCGGTTTCCAGTCGATCCGCCATGTCCGCAAGGGCGAAATCGCGCCGGGCAAGGTCGGATTGCAGGGCCGCAAGCTGGCTGATCGGGGGATGGGGGGCATCAAGCGCCTCTGCGGCCGAGCCTGCCACAACACCGTCAAACCCGATGTGCCCCTCGGGGATCTGACCTGATTGCATGCAGTTTCACGCCCCTCTGTTCGGCAATCCCGAAATCCCTTGCCGCTGCGCAGCAATTTGACCGAATTCTGCTTTGGCACAACAAAATTTTCCCCCGGGCGCGTTCACCGTTCAAAGGCCCCCCCACCACCGCCGCCCGAGGGTTCGGGGCCGGACCGCTCAGGCCGCGAGCACCCGCCCGGAGGCGTCGAAGGCGTGGATATGGTCGCGCTCGATCGAAAGGCCCACCGCTTCGCCTGCGGCAACCGGGCGTTCGACCTTGATGGTCACGATGCGAGGGGGGGCGCCCTCGCCAGAGCTGGTGGCCGGGTCAAGCTCGAGATGCAGAAGAGAGAATTCTCCGAACTCCTCGATTACATCCACGCGGCCCAGAAGATCGGCCTCTGCTTGCGGCACAAGGCGCAGGTGCTCGGGCCGGATCCCCAGCGTCACGGCCCGCGTGCCCAGATCGAGCGGTGCCCCCTCGCGCGCAAGCCGCAGCCTGCCCTCGGTCAGCGGCAGGAAGTTCATCGTCTGCCCGCCGATGAAGCCCGCGACGAAGGCATTGACCGGCTTGCGGTAAAGTTCCAGCGGGGTGCCCACCTGTTCGATCCGGCCGGCGTTCAGCACGACGATCCGGTCGGCGAGCGTCATCGCCTCGGTCTGGTCATGGGTCACATAGATCATCGTGGCACCCAGCCGGGCGTGCAGGCGCGCGATCTCAAGCCGGGTCTGGCCGCGCAAGGCGGCGTCGAGGTTCGAGAGCGGTTCGTCGAACAGAAACACCTCGGGTTCGCGCACGATGGCCCGGCCGATGGCGACGCGCTGGCGCTGGCCGCCCGAGAGCGCCTTGGGCATCCGGTCGAGATAGGGCCCAAGCTGCAGGATATCGGCCGCGTCCTGCACCTTGCGGGCGATCTCGGCCTTGGGGCGGCGCTGGAGTTCGAGGCCGAAGGACATGTTCTGGCGCACCGACATATGCGGGTAAAGCGCATAGGACTGGAACACCATGGCGATGCCGCGCTCGGGTGCCGAGAGGCGGTTGACCACCCGCCCGCCGATGGCGATCTCGCCCCCGGAGATATGTTCAAGCCCCGCGATCATCCGCAGAAGCGTGGACTTGCCGCAGCCCGAGGGGCCGACGAAGACGACGAATTCGCCGTCGCCCACCGACAGGTCCACCCCGTCGATGACCGTGAGCCCGCCAAAGGTCTTTTCGACCCCGCGCAGTTCCAGATCAGCCATGCCCCGCGCCCCCCGTCGGGGTGATCCGCAGGGTCGCGATCTCGAAGGGGCGCAGGTCGAGCGTGACCGTCCCGTCGGGTCCGAGCGGCAGGGGCGTGGGGTCTTCCTCCATCAGGTTCGTCCGGTGGACGGCGGCGACGGGCAGGCCGAAGCCGATCGTCGCCGTGGCGCGCCGGTTGGCATGTTCGAAAAGGCGCAGGATGAGGCCCGCGCCGTCCTCGGCCTTCTTCACCGTTTCAACGGCGACATTGGCGGCGCTGCAGGAAACAAGCGAGAAGCCCGCCGCATCGGCCTGCGGCCCGGGCGTGCCGATCAGGCGGAGGGGGTTGTTGAACCGTTCGGCCATGTGGTGGACGGTTTCCAGATCGCGGGTGCCGGCATGCAGGTAAAGCGCATAGCGGATCCGGTGTTCGCCCTGATCGGCCTGGGGATGCGGATGCACGGTGCCGCGCACCAGCGTCAGGCGCAGGGTCTGTTCATGGGCGTCGTAGCCGTATTTGCAGTCGTTGATCAGCGCCGCGCCGAAATCGGGTTCGGACATGTCGAGCCAGCGATGCATCGAGGCTTCGAACCTGGCGCGGTCCCATGTGGTGTTGCGATGGGTGGCGCGGGTGACATGGCCGAACTGGATCTCGGAGCGCACCTCCGAGACGTTCATGTCGAGGGGGAAGACGGCCTTGATGACCTCTTGCTGTTCGTGCCAGTCGATGAAGGTGTCGAATTCGACCATCCGCGCGCCCCGCGCCAGCGACACGACCTGCACGATGGTCGAGGCGCGGTAGCGCCGCTCGATCCGCAGGGCCGCGCGATGCGGGCCGGTCTCGGCCACGGTGACGGTGACGGGGCTGTCGGAGAGGGGCCAGAACTGTTCCTCGAAATACCAGTCGATATCCCAGGCATCCCAATTCATCGACTTGTCCTCATAGGCGACAAGGCGGTTGGCGGTCTGGCCCGGCGCGATCAGCTCGCGCCCCGTGGCCTTGTCGAGGATCGAGGCGATCTCTCCCTTCGCATCGAAGCGGATGGCGAGATGGTCATTCTCGAGGCGGCCCACTTCGGCCGCAAGGCCTCCGGCAGGGGCGGTCGCCCCGTCAGCCTGCAGCGCCGCGCCGATCCAGCCATGCGGGCCAAGGCCGTGGACGGGTGCGGCCAGCGAGGTGCTGCCATCGGCCGCCGTCAGCCGCTGCAGCGGTTCGGCGCGGCCTGCGGTGACAAGCGCCGTGCCGGCGGTATCCGCGGGCAAAGCCGCCAGATCGCCGTCGCGGCTCTGGCTGGTGAAGTTGTAAAGCCGCGCGGCATCCCCACCACGCGAAAGCGCGCGGGCCGCCCCCTGCAGCGGGCCGTTGCCGCCCTCGATCTCGGCAAACAGCGCGTCATATTCGGCGTCGCTGTCGGCATAGACCTCGGGGATCGAGGTGCCGGGCAGGATGTCGTGGAACTGGTTGATCAGGACCACCTTCCACATCCTGTCAAGCGCCTCAAAGGGGTAGGGCTGGCCCGTGGTGACATCGGCTAGTGCGGCCATCCACTCGACCTCGCGCATCAGGCGTTCGGCGGTGCGGTTGTTGCGCTTGTTGCGCCCGATCGTGGTCAGCGTGCCGCGATGGTATTGCAGGTAAAGCTCGCCGTTCCAGCGCGGGAAGCGGCCCGGTTCCGCGCCCATCTTGTCGCCCAGCCGGTCAAGGAAGGGGCGCAGCCCTTCAAGCCGCAGGCGCGGTGCGCCGGGGATGCCGCGTTCCAGCCGGGTGCCGCGCTCGACCATTTCCCGCGTCGGGCCGCCGCCGCCATCGCCCCAGCCGTAGCACAGGACCAGCTCGTCATGTGCCGCCTTGGGCTCGTAGCGTTTCCACGACCCCATGACCTGGCTGACCGAGAGGTCGGAATTGTAGGTGGTAAAGACCGCGTCGCTTTCGAATTCCTGCGCGGTGATCAGATGGGCCTTGGTCTCGGTCCCGTCGATGCCGCGCCAGAAGAAGGTGTCATAGGGATGGCGGTCGGTATCGTTCCACGACAGTTTCGAGGTCAGGAAATAGCCCAGCCCCGATTTATCAAGGATCTGGGGCATGTTGGCGGAATAGCCAAAGGTATCGGGCAGCCAGACGCATTTCGGGGTGACGCCGAATTCGGTCTGGTGGAACTTGCGGCCCATCATGATCTGGCGGACCATGCTTTCGCCCGACACGATATTGGCATCGGGTTCAACCCACATCGCGCCTTCGATATCAAGCTGGCCGCGCTTGACCGCCGCCTTGATGCCCTCCCACAGGACCGGGTAGTCCTGCTTGATGAAGTGATAGAGCACCGCCTGATTGTACATGAAGATGAACTGCGGATATTCCGCCATCATCGTCAGCGCGGTCGCGAAACTCCGCCCGCCCTTTTCGCGGGTATGCAGCACGCGCCAGAGCCAGGCGATATCGACATGGGTATGGCCGAAGGCGGTGATCGTCGGCTGCACCTCGGTATCGGTGAGGGCGTAGATCTCTTCGGCGATCGCCTTTGCCGCCGGCAGGCTGTCCATCAGCCCATCGGTCAGCCCCTTGCCCCGCCGGTCAAGCGCGCGCAGGCCAGCGTCGACCCGGTTGAAGATCTGGTGCCGGCGCGGGTCGGTCTGGTGAAGGCGGCGGGCCACCTCGAACGGGGTGGCGAGATCCCAGTAAAGCGCCTCGATCTCGGGATCGCGGACGAGGTATTCGACCGTGAAGCCCGCGAGCGGGCGGTCGAAGAAGGTGAAGGCATCGACATGCAGAACGACCGAGGCACCGGGAGCGGCGTCGCGCGCGATGACAACCTCGTTGTGATTGCCGTCGATGGCCTGCGCGATCTCTCCGTCAAGATAGGCCAGGCATTGCGGATCGGTCGAGCCCGGCCGCTCCTGCCATTGCGAGGTGAAGCGCAGCACGAAGCATTTGCCCGCCGCCTCCTGCGGCACGGTGATGCGGGCGGCGAACCAGGTATGGCCCTGGCTTTTCGACCAGACGCTGCGGGGGCCGAAGGCGGGCCAGCTTTCCCAGTCGGCGGCAAGGGCCGCCTCGGGCGCGATCTCGGCCTCGTGCACATGCCAGGCGATCCCGCCCGGGACGGGGGTTAGGATCCGCTCCTTCAGGTCGTCAAGCAGCCGGGCAAGCTTGCCCTCCTGCTTGAGGTCGTCGATCCCGAGCGCGAGTTTCTGCTTGAGGGGGGTGTTGATGATCATCCTTTGACTCCGACACCTGCGAAACCGGTGTTCATGTTCCGGCGCAGCATGAAATAGACGGCGATGGCAGGCGCCGCGTAGATGATGGAAAAGGCAGCGAGATAACCGTAGTCGATCGCCCCGTGCCGCCCGAAGGCGGAATAGAGGCCGATGGACATGGGAAACGATGCCTCGGTCCGGGAAAACAGCAGCGGGAACATGAATTCGTTCCACGCGCCGGTGAAGGTGAAGAACCACACGACCGCAAGCCCCGCGCGCGACATCGGCAGAACGATCCGCCGCAGGATGGTCAGAAGAGAGGCGCCCTCGACATGGGCGGCTTCCTCGAGCTCGACCGGGACCGTGTCGAAAAAGTTCTTCAGAAGCAGCATGGCAAAGGGCAGGTTCAGCACCGTCAGGGCGACGATGATGCCCAGGTTGTTCAGAAGCCCGGCCTTTTGCGCGGCAAAGTAGATCGGCACAAGGATCCCGGTCGGCGGCAGCATCCGCAGAAGGACCAGCGACCAGAGGAACGCATTGCGCCCCGGCACCCGCAGGCGCGACAACGCATAGGCCGCGCCCGAGGCCACGATCAGCGTCAGCGTGGCGGTTCCGGCGGCGATGAACATCGAATTCCGGAACTGCTGCGCCGCACTGCCCGACATGGCGCGGATGAAATTGTCCGCGCCCACGGCGGCGGGCAGGCGCAGCTGTCCGCCTGCGAGCGGATCGACCGCGTTCGACACGAGCCAGGCGAAGGGGCTGACCCAGATCACGGCGAGGAAAGCCAGCGCCACGGCCATGGCGCGCGAGGGGGCGTTTGGATTGTCCATCACTTCGGCTCTCTCAACAGGCGCAGGTAGAACAGCGACAGCACCCCGACGATGGCCAGCATTGCAACCGAAATCGCCGATCCGTAGCCGAGTTTGCCGATCCCGAAGCTTTGCTTGTAAAGAAAGATCGACAGAACCTCGGTCCGGCTGCCCGGCCCGCCGCCGGTCAGCGCATAGATCAGCGGGAAGTAGCTGAAGGTCCAGATCGTGATGAACAGCATGTTCGTCCCGATATGCGGCCGGATGATCGGCAGGATCACCCGCGTCACCCGCTGCCAGGCATTGGCGCCGTCAACCTTGGCCGCCTCGACCACCTCGCGCGGGACATTGTCGAGTGCGGCGGAGTATAGCAGGTAGGACCAGGCCGTGCCCTTCCAGACATTGGCGATGATCACCACGGTCAGCGGATAGTCGTTGATGAAGTTGATCGGATCGAGGCCCAGCGGCACGACCAGCATCTGGTTGATCAGCCCGGTCCGCGAGGTCGTCGCCGACCACAGGAAGGCCGCGACGATGTCGGGCAGAAGCCAGCCCAGCATCAGCGAAACCTCGAGCAGCGTCTTGAGCGATCCGCGATAGCTGCGCAGCACAACGGCAAGGGTGAAGCCCAGGATGCTCTGCCCCACGATGGCCGAGAAGAAGGTGAAATTCACCGTCGTCCAGAGGCTTTCAAGGAAGCCGCGCCGGTTGATCAGGCGTTCGTAATTGGCGGTGCCGACCCAGGACCATTCGGTCGCCTTGCGCCCGACCAGTTCGAGATCGGTGAAACTGAACATCACCGCCCAGGCCGTGAAGTAAAGCAGCACCCCCACGAACAGCACCGCAGGCACCGCCGCAAGGATCAGCACCGGCAGGCTGTTGGCAAGCACGGGGCTGACCCATGCCGTCTTGTCGGCTGTCATCGTCCGGTCTTTCGTTCGCGAGTCTCAAGGCCGAAGGCCCAAGGCCCAGGGCGCTAGAAGCAGGGGCCAAAGAAGCAGGGGCCAAAAAAGCAGGGGCGGGCACAGGTCCGCCCGGCCCCTGCCTGATTTGCCTAGTCGTAGGTGATGACGCTGTCTTCGCCAAACTCGTCGATCAGCGCGGCCTTGTATTCGGCCAGGGCATCCTCGGGGCTGACGCCGTCAAGGATCGCGGCCGTCATCTCCTGCACCAGGGCCGAGACGACCTGATAGCCGGGATAGGTGTCGCGGCCGGTGGTCGTGGCGGCAAGCTTGGTGGCTTCGGCAAGATAGGCGTTTTCCAGATAGGCCGCCGAGTCCGAGATGTCGGTGCGCACCGCCATCCGGCCGTTTTCCAGCGTCCAGTCGCTGAAGTTGCCTTCGTCGAAAATCGTGGTCAGAAGCGCCACCGCCATGTCCTGATCCGCGGCCGTGGCATTCACCCCGATCGCCCAGCCGCCCGAGATATTGGTCGTCGCAGGCGCGCCATCAGCGCCCGATCCGGGCCAGGGGGTCCAGCCCAGCATCGCGTTGCGTTCCTCGACGGACGGCACGTTCACGCCGTTGCAATCGAACAGGCAGGCCCATTCCCACGAGCCCGAGGCGAGGATCCCGACCTCACCGGCCATCATCGCCTCGCGCACGGCGGCACCGATGTCGGTGGCATAGTTGATCGACGACGGCGTCAGTTGCCGCACGTTGTAGACCTCGTTGTAAAGCTCCACCGTCGCGCGCAGGGCAGGGCTGTCGCCGATCCACTGGCCCGCCTCCCAGTTGCGCAGGCGGTTGCGGTCGTCTTCGGGCGTGTCGGCACCCAGAAGCGCCATGTAGAAGCCCTGCATCGTGGCCGCTTCGCCCTGCTTGGTGCCGGCGGGCAGGATGAAGGCGTTTTCGATACCCGCATCCTTGAGAGCCTGCCCCGCCTCGAGGACATCGTCCCAGGTCTGCGGGGTCCAGGGCATGTCGATGCCTGCAGCCTCGAAGCTGGCGCGGTAGTACCAGAGCATCCGCACATCGGTATCGGTGGGCAGCGCAAAGACCGACCCGTCATAGGAAACCACATCGACGAGGCCGGCCATGTAGTGCTGGAACTGGTCCCAGTCCGACAGCGGGCCGTCCAGCGGCGAGAGATAGCCCGCCGAAGCCAGCTCGGCGACCATGAAGCTGTCGATCACCGCGACATCGGCGGCGGTGCCGGCCGCAAGGTCCACGGCGATGCGGCGATCATAGCCGTCCCCCGGCAGCCTGATCGAGTTGACGGTCTGGCCGGTCGCCGCCTCGAAATTGGCGATGCCCGGTTCGACCAGCGAGGCGATCCATTCGGGGTACATGATCGAGACTTCGGCCTGGGCGGCGGTGGTGATGCCGCACAGGGCCGCGACGCCGACAGTGGCGCGCAGGAATTGCTTGTTCATACATCCTCCTCGGGCATTGCGCCCGTTTCCCTTTCGGTCGCGACTCATCCCGGCGCGCCGTTCCTGAGCGTAACCCCGGTTTCGAATAAATTGCAACGTTACAATTTCCGACTTGCCCCGGGCGGGGTCTCTGTCATGATCCTGAGTGAGCGTTGAGGATAGGCGGCTTGCACGCCGGGCCGATCTGTCCGGCCGGCAGTCTGCAACGATGCAAGTGCAGCATCGGCCCTGCCGGGCAGGTGCATCCCGTTGCTCGAAAGGCTAGAAGGAACAGCATGGCGCTTCGTACCAGGCAGATCGCGGACCAGCCGCGGCCCACGCTCAAGACCCTGTCCGAGATGACGGGGCTCAGCATGTCGACCGTGTCGCTTGCGCTGCGGGGCGGCGCGAACCTGCGCGCCGAGACCCGCGACCGCATCCTCGAGGCGGCCCGCAAGATCGGCTATCAGCCCGACCGGGCAGGGGTCAGGCTGCGCACCGGCAAGACCGGAACCCTCGCCCTGATCCTTGACGGCAGCGAGGCGTCGGTCGGCTTTTCGCGCAGGCTGATCGCGGGGATTCACCACGGCATCCGGGGGCATGACTACATGCTCAACGTCCTGCCGCAATTCGACCGCGTGGAATCCGAACAGACGCTGCAGCGCATCGTGCAGGGACGGCTGGCCGATGGCGTGATCCTGACCCATACCGAGCCGATGGACCGCCGGGTCCAGTATCTGAACGAGGCCGGGATCCCCTTCGTCACCCACGGCCGGACCGAATTCTTCACCGGCCATGCCTATCATGACTTCGATATCGCGGGCTTTGTCCGCAGCGGGCTGGCGCGGCTGTCCGAACTGGGGACGCGGCATGTCGCGGCGGTGATCGTCGACAATCCGACGACCTGTTCGCATATCATGCGACGCACCTTTCATGCCACCGCAGCAGAGCTTGGCATCCGCGCCGAGGTGATCGTCGATCAGGTGCCCGATGACGGGCCGGGGGCGGGCCATGTCGCGGGTCTGCGCGAACTGGGCCGCCAGCTGGGGCACCGCCCCGACCGCCCCGACGGGATCCTGAGCGACAGCGAGCTTGCCACGCTGTCCCTGACCACCGGCCTGCGGGACAGCGGCATCCTGCCGGGGCGCGATATCCATATCGTCAGCAAGCAAACTTCGGACCTGTTGCGCACGCTTTTCCCCGAAGTCGATACGCTCGAGGAACAGATCGAGAATTCGGGCCGCGAGCTTGCCCGTCTTCTGCTTGCCCGGATCGACGGCGAGCCGACCGAGAACCTGCAAACCCTTGCGCAACCCGTCCCGCATTTCGGATGAAGAAGGGGGGGCGGCAGATCCTGGCAAGCCGGCTCCGCACAGGACCATCGGATTGCCCGTCCGGGCCATCGACATGACGCAGCCGAGGCCCGCCTTGCACGCATCCTTGCAGGTCAGGTCACCGACCCTTGGATTGCAGGACGGCGCGACCACGGTTCATGGGAGACGGCCCCATTGACTTCCAACGCCTTGCCCACCAAGGCAGGGACTTTCGAATTCGACAGGACAACATGGAAACCTCGCCCATTCTGTTCATCCTGAATATGGCTGGCGCCGCAGCGCTGCTGATCTGGGCTGTGCGTCTGGTGCGGACTGGGTTTGAACGCGCGTTTGGCGGGCAATTGCGCCTGTGGTTGCGCAGGTCCACGTCGAACCGATTTGCCGCGGCCTTCAGCGGTGCCGGTGCGGCGGTGCTGCTGCAAAGCTCCACCGCGGTGGCCATGCTGCTGGCAGGCTTCGTATCCGCAGGTGCGATCGGCAGCATGGCTGGGATGGCCATCGTGCTTGGCGCCGATCTGGGATCGGCCGTGGTGGCGCTGATCCTGAATTCGCGGCTTGTCGGCGTGATGCCCGTGTTGTTGCTGGGCGGCGTGCTGATCTTCCTGCGCAGCTCGCGCAGACGCTTGCGCCAGATCGGACGCATCATGATCGGGCTGGCGCTGGTGTTCCTGTCTCTGGATCTGATCCGCGCGGCCAGCCTGCCTCTGGTCGACAACGCTGGCGCACATGGCGTCATGCTTTATCTGGCGAATGATCCGATCAGCGCCTTCCTGCTGGCGGCCGTTTTCGCCTGGCTCGTGCATTCCAGCGTTGCGGCCGTGCT
Source organism: Paracoccaceae bacterium (assembly GCA_051859505.1). Lineage (GTDB taxonomy): Bacteria > Pseudomonadota > Alphaproteobacteria > Rhodobacterales > Rhodobacteraceae > JAFIEN01. The sequence goes on along the minus strand of JBHYFN010000046.1, from coordinate 6,087 downwards.
TCTGTTCGCCACGCTTGCCAGCCAGGGGGCGCTTCCCCCCGTTGCGGCCTTCGCCATGATCATGGGGGCCAATCTGGGCGGCGCCATGATCGCGTTCTTCCTGACGCTGAAATCGGATGTGGCGGTGCGCCGGGTGATCTGGGCCAATCTGGTGCTGCGCGGCGGGGGCGCGGCCCTGGTGCTTTGGGCCATTGTCGGCGGGCAGATACCGTTTCACCTGCTGGGGGGCGATGCGGGGGCTCAGGCGCTGCATCTGCACCTGCTGTTCAATGCCGTGCTCCTGATGGTCTGTCTACCGCTGGTGGGGCCCATTACGCGTCTGGCAACCCTTCTGATTCAGGATGCCCCGAACCCCGATGCGGCAGAATTGCACCGCAGTGCGCTTGATCCGGCGGTGCAGGATCAGCCGGCGCGCGCCTATGCCTGTGCCGTGCGCGAACTGGTGGACATGGGCAACAGGATCGAGGCCATGATGCGTCAGGCTTTGCCGTTGTTCGAGAACTTTGACGAAACCCTGGCGCAGAGACTGCAAGAGTCCCTTGGTCGCATTGAACGCCGGTCCCTCGAGGTGCGGATGTATCTTGCCAAGGTGCGCAGCCGTGAGGGGGAAGACGATATCGGCGGCCGCGCGTTCGAATTGTCCCAGACGGCCATCAATCTGGAAGCCGGCGCGGATATGATCGCCCGCAAGGCGGTTGATCTGGCGCGCCGCAAATCCCTCGAGAACCTGAGCTTCTCGGCCGAAGGCTGGCGGGAGTTGACGGATTTCCACGACGTTGTCCTGCGCAACGTTCAGCAGGGGATCGCGGTGCTGATGGCAGAGGATGTCGGCCTTGCCCGCGAATTGGTCGAGGAAAAGGAAAAGATCCGCAACATCGCTCGCGACCTGCAATCGCGCCATCTGGAGCGGCTCCGCCAGGGGACGGTGGAGTCGATAGAAACCAGTGCAATTCATCTGGAGCTTTTGCGGGCCTTCAAGTCCTTGAACACGTCTTTTGCCATGATCGGCTATCCGCTGCTCCTCAAACGCGGAGAAATGCTGGAGAGCCGTCTGACGGAGGTCTAGGCACCAGGCTTGGTGATCGTGAGGGCCAGGAGAGGACGGCTGCGGCGAGGGCGGCGGCGGAGGGGAACGACCTGGCGCAGCGGTCGAAGCCGGTGGCGATCCGGCGCCAGCCCTTCAACCTGCCGAACAGGATCTCGATCCGGTTGCGCGGCTTGTCGTATCGGACGGCCTCGCCGCGGGATTTCTGTCCAGAGGTGAAGGGCGACCGGATTTGATCCAGTGGACAAGATCAGCCCTGGCCAGGACGTAGCCCCTTGTCTTTCAACGCATCCCGGAACCAGTCGGCCTCGCAAGCACCTGGCCGTGGCGGGCGGAGCTTGAGAGCAGAAGCGATCCGCCTGGACCGCCCGGTTGACGCCCCCCGGATCTATCCGCCCGAAGCGATGTGATGCGTCTTCTCAAAGCATTCCATCTCTGTCAGCCTGCGAAGACCATCGCATTTCGCCTTGATGGCCGATCCAGGTTGCAGTTGGCAAAGGTCGCACCACAAGCAGACAGGATACGACGACGAGGCCCGGTTCATTGATTCGACTGCAACAACGCCCTTTGCTTGGTTTCCTCGTTGACCCCTTCGGCAGGTCCGCCCGCGCCATGGAGCTGGACGGGGATCGGATCAGGATCACACGACGCGGTCAGGTTGCCACAATGTCATTGCAGGCGCTGACTCATGCGCCTGCCCTGCGCAAGGGGATGCTCGGGACTGTTCTGTCCATCCGTTCGCAGGGGCATGACGTCGTCACGCTGAAGGGGGCGGGGCACTTCGCCGCCACGGGGTTCGCTCACGGGGTCAAGGATGCCTGGATCCGCTTCAACCTGGCAGCCCTTGAGAAGGAAGCAGCGCGACTGAACAGGGTTCTTGCCGGGGTGCTGGCGCTGGCAGCGCCGTCCCGCTACCCCTCGGCGTGCCAGATCGCGCCGCTGCTGGATGAGGCACGTGCTCTGGATGCCTCACTCCTGTCAAAGCTGAATGCGGAAGCGATCGGTGCCGATACTGTCGCACGCCTCGCCCCGATCCGGAACTTCGCCTCCGATCCGCGAACAGCGAGGGCCAACGGCATCACTGCCTTCGTCACGGCTGAACTGAACCGCTGGAAGGATTTCTTCGACACGATCGAGAGCAAGCCGCTGACACCGGAGCAGCGCCTTTCGGTCGTCGTGGACGAGGATGCGACGCTGGTCCTCGCAGGGGCCGGGTCAGGCAAGACCAGTGTCATCACCGCCAAGGCTGCCTACCTCGTCAAGGCGGGCATCCGGCAGCCGGACGAAATCCTGCTTCTGGCTTTCGCGAAGAACGCGGCCGAGGAAATGTCGGAACGGGTGGAGGCCCGATCCGGCGTGCCTATCGTCGCCCGGACATTCCACGCGATTGCCTATGACATCATCGGGATCGTCGAAGGGTCGAAGCCTGCCCTGGCCGACCATGCCACCGACGACATGGCCTTCACCAACCTGATCAAGCAGATCCTGAAGGACCTGGTCTATCGGCTGTCAGAGGTATCGAAGGCGATCATCCAGTTTTTCGCGCATTTCCTCGTGGAGCCCAAGACCGAATGGGACTTCAAATCCAAGCACGACTTCTACACGCACATGGAAAGCCAGGACCTTCGGACGCTGCAGGGCGAGAAGGTCAAGAGCTACGAAGAGCTGCAGATCGCCAACTGGCTTTTCGAAAACGGCGTCGCCTATGAATACGAGCCCCTCTACGAACACAAGGTTTCCGAGATCGGCAGGCGCGATTACCAGCCCGATTTCCGGCTGACCGAGAGCGGCATCTACATCGAGCATTTCGGGGTGCGGCGCGAGAAGGCGCGGGATGGCAGCGAAAGGCTGATCACGGCGCCCTTCGTGGATCGCGAGGAATACCTGGCGGGCATGGACTGGAAGCGGAAGGTCCACGCCGAGCATCAGACCACCCTGATCGAGACCTACAGCTATGAACGGCAGGAGGGCCGCCTAGCATGAGCACCTGACCGGAACGAAACCGGTGCAGGTCCACCACCTCGAGCATTCACCTCGATGTCCACTCAGGATCACACCGCCAACGGCAGGGAAACTACATCAGGCCCTCGGACGCAAACTGCTCAGTTCCTTACACTTTTCAACCCCTTGCTTGGCGCCGAGTGTATCACGCAAATGCCCGGCGCACATAAGTGGTCTGCCCTACCAGTCGGCGACCGATCCATCGAGGTGATACCACTGGATCGGCAAGGCCTCTTGATAGGGGTGCCGCATGGCCGCCACATCGTCGATTTCGATGCCCAGACCGGGGGCCATGGGCGGCAGGACGTGGCCGTCTTCGATCCTGGCGCTGCCCTGCACAACCTCGTCGCGCCAGGGCACATCGGAGCGCATCACCTCCTGGATGAGGAAGTTGGGCGTGGCAAAGCCGAGGTGGATGTTCACCATCGTGGCGACCGGTCCCAGCGGGTTGTGCGGCGCCATCGAGACCCCGAAGGTATCGCAAAGCGCCGCGATCCGGCGCACCTCGGTCAGGCCCCCGGCATGGCAGACATCAGGCTGTGCCACGGCGATCGCGCCCGATTGCAGCAACGGCAGGAACTCGCGCCGGTGGCACAGCCGCTCGCCCGAGGCGATGGGGATGGTCGTGGCCCGGGCAACTCGCGCGATGCCGTCGTTGTCTTCCGGCTGACACGGCTCCTCGAGAAACCACGGTCGATAGGGCTTGAGCACCTCGGCATACTGGATCGCCATGGCGGCCGTCGTGCGGCCGTGCAGATCGACCATGATGTCCATGTCCTCGCCCGCGCCGTCGCGCGCGGCGGCCATCAGCGCCTCGGCCGAGGCCAGCGCGGCGCGCCCGTCCAGCGGCGCCGTCCGCCCCACGGCCAGGATCTTGACCGCGCTGAATCCGTCGGCCCGCGACTGGGCGGCCTTTTCGGCGAAACTCTCGGCCCGGGCGCTGTCATAGACGGCCGTCGAATCGCCACCGCCCAGATGGTCGTACATCCGCAACCTGTCCTTGGTCAGCCCGCCCAGAAGCTGCCAGACCGGGATGCCAAGATCCTTTGCCTTGATGTCATGCAGGGCCTGATCGATGCCCGAGAGCGCCGACATCGTCACCACCCCGCCCTTGAAGAAGGGATGGCGGAACATGACCTGCCACAGGTGCTCGATCCGGCGCGGATCCTGACCCAGGATGAGAGGGGCCAGATCCTCGACCGCGCCGACCACCGCGCGGGTCTGGAACTCGAGCGTCGCTTCGCCGATGCCGGCCAGGCCGGGTTGATCCGTCTCGAGCCGGACGAAGATCCAGTTCCGCAGGCGGGCATTGACCACCTGTGTCGAAACGCGGGTGATCCTCATCCGCTTACCGCCCGGTCAGGGACTGCCGCCGGATGCGCCGGTCGATCAAGGTCTGCAGCACGACCGAGACCACGATCACAAGGCCGAAGGCCAGCTGCGTGTAGAAGGCGTTGATCCCGGCCGAGACGATCCCGGCATTGATCGCGCCGATGATGAAGGCCGCGAAGAACGTGCCGGCGACGGAGCCCGTCCCGCCAAAGACCGAGGTGCCCCCGAGAAAGACCGAGGCGATGGTGTTCAGCAGGAACCCTTCCCCCAGCGTCGGCCAGAAGTAGTAGCCATAGACAGAGGTCATCAGGCCCGAGAAGGTCGCGGCCAGACCCACCAGCATGAAGGCGCGTGTCTTGACGCTGACGGCGTTGATCCCCATCAGCCGGGCCGAGGTCGGGTTGTCGCCGACAAGAAACACATGCGCCCCGAACCGCGTGCGGTTGAGAAGCACCCAGGCGAGGATCAGGAACAGCACCATCCAGATCGTCTGGATCGGAATGCCGAAGGGCATGGAACGAAAGATCAGGTGCAGCGCGGGATAATCCGCCGCCGTCAGCGGCACGCCGGTTCCGCTCATCAGCACCAGTTCCAGCCCCCGGAACAGGAACGAGGTGCCGATGGTGATGACCAGCGAGGGGATGTTCAGCCACGAAACCAGCGTTCCGTTGATCCAGCCGCAGAAGGCACCGGTGGCGAAGGCGGCCGCCATGGCGATGGGCCAGGGCACGCCGGCCGGGGCCAGCAGGACGAAGACGCTGGTCCCCAGCGCCATGATCGAGGGGAAGGACAGGTCGATCTCGCCGGTGATCACGACGAAGGTCAGCGCGATGGCGATGATACCGAATTGCGGCGTGGTCTGGGCGAAGGCGATGTAGATGTTCCAGTTCATGAACACCGCAGGTGCTGCAATCACGAAGGCCAGCCACATCACGAGGCCCACGCCCACGATCCCCATCTGCGACACGTAGCGCCGCCACAGCGAGGGCCTGCCCACCCGGTTGTTGACCGGCCGTGCGGCCTGTTCTTCGGTTTCGGGGACCATCCGCCCTCTCCCTCAGTTCAGCGTTCCGGTGCGCGCGACGTGATAAAGCCGCTCGATCAGCTCATCCATCGTGATCTCGCTCTTGTGGTAGACCCCGGCGACCTTGCCCCGGTCGAGCACATAGAGACGGTCCACGACCGGATAGACATGGAATATGTTGTGGTCGATGAAGATGGCCGATCGCCCGGCATCCTTGATGCCCTGCACGAATTCCAGCGTCTTCTTCGTCTCGCTCAGCGACAGGCCGACGGTGGGCTCGTCCAGGATGACAAGCTGCGCATCGAAATACAGCGCGCGGGTGATCGCCACGCCCTGTTTCTCGCCGCCCGACATGGTGCTGACCACATTGTCGGGATGGACGGCCGCCGAGGTAAAGCCCATGTGCTGCGACATAAGCCGCGCGGATTCAGAGCGCATCTTCTTGACGTCGAGCAGGCCCCATTTCGTGCGCGGCTCGCGCCCCATGAACATGTTGCGCCAGATCGGTTGCTTTTCGCAAAGCGCACGCTCCTGATAGATCGTCTCGATCCCAAGGCTGCGGGCGCGCGCGACGGACCAGTCGTCGATCCGTTCGCCCTTGAACCAGACCGCTCCGCCCGGATCGGGCCGATGAAACCCCATCACGGTTTTCACCAGGGTCGATTTGCCGGCACCGTTATCCCCC
>JBHYFN010000045.1:0-29588 GCA_051859505.1 Paracoccaceae bacterium | reverse complement strand
GGCATGGGCTCGCTTGGTGCGATGGCGCGGGGCAGTGCGGATCGGTATTTCCAGAAGGATGCGGCCAGCGACAAGCTGGTGCCCGAGGGGATCGAGGGGCAGGTGCCCTACAAGGGCTCGGCCCATGCGGTGATCCATCAGCTGGTGGGGGGCTTGCGCGCCGCGATGGGCTATACCGGCAATGCCACGGTCGAGGAGATGCGCCGCAACAGCCGCTTCGTGAAGATCACCAGTGCCGGCCTCAAGGAAAGCCATGTGCATGATGTGCAGATCACCCGGGAAAGCCCGAATTATCGCATCGGCTGATCCTGTTCCCGATTTCCCGCCGCTTCGCGGGGCGGTTCGTTCGGGAGCGGGGAATTTGTCCAAATTCCCCGATCAGGGGGGCGCTGCCCCCCTCCTGGCCTGCGGCCAGTTCACCCCCCGGGATATTTTCGAACAAAAGAAGCCGGGGCAGGGGGGGGCTTCGGCCTTCGGGCGGGGATATCGAGGACAAGGGGGGTGACGCCGGGGGCGCGGATCGCGGCGGCGGTGGACTGTCTGGACCGGATCCTTGCGGGTGCAGCGGCCGAGAAGGTTCTGACCGGCTGGGCGCGGGCGAGCCGGTTTGCCGGGTCGGGCGACCGGGCCATGGTGCGCGATCATGTGTTCGAGGCCTTGCGGTGCCGGCGGTCCTTCGCGGCGCTGGGCGGGGCGGAGACCGGGCGGGGGCTGATGATCGGGCGGCTGCGGGCCGCAGGGCAGGATCCGGCGGCGCTGTTCACCGGGGTGGGGCATGCGCCCGCACAGCTTTCTGCGACCGAGGCGGCCTTTCGGCCCGCAGCGCTTTCCCCGGCCGTGGCCGCGGATCTGCCGGACTGGCTCTGGGCGCTGTTCCGGCGGGATCTGGGGGCGGAGGCCCCGGCCGTGGCCGAGGCCTTGCGGGCCCGCGCGCCGGTGTTCCTGCGGGTGAACCTCGCCCGGATCGGGCGCGCGGAGGCGCGCGCGCGGCTGGCGGCGGAGGGGATCTTCTGCGCGGAGCATCCGGAGGTCGCGACGGCGCTGGTGGTGGAGGAGGGCGCGCGTCGGATCGAGGGCTCCTCGGCCTATCGCGAGGGTCTGGTCGAGCTGCAGGATGCTTCGTCGCAGGCGGCGGTGTTGCGGTTGGAGTTGCGCGACGGGATGCGGGTGCTGGATTACTGTGCCGGCGGCGGGGGCAAGGCGCTGGCCATGGGGGCGCTGGCGCGGCTGGATCTGGTTGCCCATGACGCCGATCCGCGGCGGATGCGCGACCTGCCGGCGCGGGCGGCGCGGGCGGGGCTGGCGGTGCGGCAGGTGACGGGAGAGGCGCTGGCGCGCGAGGCGCCGATGGATCTGGTTCTGGTGGACGCGCCCTGTTCGGGCAGCGGAACCTGGCGGCGCACGCCCGATGCGAAATGGCGGCTGGGGCCCGAGGATCTGACGCGGTTGACCGGGCTGCAGGCCGGGATCCTGGCCCAGGCGGCCGGTTTCGTCGGCGCCGGGGGGGTGTTGGCCTATGCGACCTGTTCGGTGCTGGCGGACGAGAACCGCGCCCAGGCGCGGCGGTTTGTCGAGGCGCACCCCCGCTGGCGACAGGTCGACGAGATGCAGCGCCTGCCCGGTCCGGAGGGCGATGGGTTCTACCTTGCACAGTTTTGGGCGGATTAGATTAAACTGTAAGTTGTCACGAGCGGGAAATTGCCTAAGGTGAAGCGCGTGTTTACCACATCTTAGGGGATTTGCGGCGAGAACGGGGCGTCGCAGCAGAAGGGTGGCGCGTGGCCCAGGCAGAGATACACAGCGGACCGCTGGGTCTGGCGACAGAAGGCAACTGGCCGCTGGCGCTTTCGGTCCTGCTCATCGCCGCCAGCATGCTGGCCGGCGGCTTTATGGTGCCCGATCCGCTGGTCAGCATGATCCTGCGGCTGACGGGTGCGATCCTCTTTGCCGCGGTGGCGCTGAAGGCGGCGACGGGTCTGGTGCGCGAGGGGCGGCGGCGCCGGCTGCGCAGCGCGGTGATGGAATTCGTCGCGCTGGACGAGGTCGCGACCTACCTTTGCGACGACGACAACCGGATCGTGCAGGCAAACCGGGCGGCGCGCGACCGGGCGGGGGGCCCTGTGCCGGACAACCTGTCGGTGGTCCTGGGCGAGCTTGTGACCACGCCGGGGGCGCTGCTGTTCCGGCTGCAGGCGACGGCCCGGGCCGAGGGGATCGCGCAGGAGGATATGGTCACGCGCCGCGGGATCCTGCGGCTGATCGTCCATCCGGTGGATGCCGACCGATACCTCTGGCGCTTTGCCGACATGGGGGATCGTCAGGCCGTGGGGCGCAGTGCCGATGCGCTCAGCCTGCCGATGCTGACGGCGGGGCCATCGGGCACGATCCTCTACATGAACGATGCGTTCCGCCGACTGACGGGGGGGCGGGCGCGCACGCTTGACCGGGTGTTCCGGGATCTGCCGCTGACCACCGGGCGGATCCATCTTGTCGATACGGTCGATGGCGCGAGGGAGACGCTTGTCGCCCAGGTCGTGGGATCGGCGGGGCGGCGCGAGATCTATCTGCTGCCGGCCGAGGCTGCGGGCGGCGGGCAATTGCAGCGCGCCGGTTGGGAGGCGATCGAGGATCTGCCGGTGCCGCTTCTGAAGATCGCGCCGACCGGCGAGGTGATCGATTCCAACCGCGAGGCGCGGGCGCTTCTGCCGATGCCGATCGGCGCGGGCACCAGGCTGTCGGACCTGCTGGAGGGGTTGGGCCGGCCGATGATCGACTGGCTGCGCGATGTGGCCGAGGGGCGGGCCGCCCCGGGGCCGCAGTTCCTGCGCGGCACGGGGGCGCATCAGGATACCTTTCTGCGCGTGACGCTGCACCTTGCCGGGCAGGGCGAACAGGCGCATCTGATCGCGGTGCTGAACGATGTGACCGAGCTGAAATCGCTCGAGGCGCAATTCGTCCAGAGCCAGAAGATGCAGGCCATCGGCCAGCTTGCCGGCGGCGTGGCGCATGATTTCAACAACCTGCTGACCGCGATCTCGGGCCATTGCGACCTGCTGCTGCTGCGCCATGATTCGGGCGATCAGGATTACGGCGACCTCATACAGATTCACCAGAATGCCAACCGCGCCGCCAGCCTCGTGGGGCAGCTCCTGGCCTTTTCGCGCAAGCAGAACCTCATGCCCGAGATGCTGGACCTGCGCGACACGCTGTCGGATCTGACCCATCTGCTGAACCGCCTGGTGGGAGAGAAGGTGCGCCTCACGCTCAACCACGATCCCGAGCTGCTGCATATCCGGGCCGACAAGCGGCAGCTGGAACAGGTGCTGATGAACCTGGTGGTGAATGCCCGCGATGCCATGCCCGATGGCGGCGAGATCTGGATCGAGACCGAGAATGTCACCCTGGAGGAGCCTCTGGAACGGGACCGGGCGACCGTGCCCGCGGGGCGCTACGTCATCGTGCGGGTGAACGACGAGGGCACCGGCATCCCGCCGGAAAAGCGCCAGAAGGTCTTTGAACCCTTTTACACGACGAAACGCCCCGGCGAGGGGACGGGGCTGGGGCTTTCGACGGCTTACGGGATCGTCAAGCAGACGGGCGGCTTCATCTTCGTGGACAGCGATCCCGGAACGCGCACGACCTTCACGCTTTACCTGCCGGCCTTCGACAAGCCGCTGCCAAGCGTCGTGGCCCCGCGCCCGCCCGAACCCGTCGCGATGCCGCGCCGGGGCGAGGGCGTGGTGCTGCTTGTCGAGGATGAGGCCCCGGTGCGCGCCTTTGCCAGCCGCGCGCTGAAGCTGCGCGGCTATTCCGTGCTCGAGGCGGAAAGCGCGGAGGCGGCGCTGGCGATGCTGGAGGATCCTGACCTTACGGTGGATATCTTCGTGACCGATGTGATCATGCCCGGCATGGATGGCCCGACCTGGGTGCGCGAGGCGCTGCGCGACCGCCCCGAGACCCGCGTCGTCTTTGTCTCGGGCTATGCCGAGGATGCCTTCGGCGAGCAGAAGGCGCTGATCCCGAACTCGGTCTTTCTGCCCAAGCCGTTCTCCCTGACCCAGCTGACCAATACCGTGCAGGGGCAATTGCACTGAACGGCCCGAGGTGCCGCGATGGCGGCTGCGCCCCCGGGCGGGCAAGTCGGGGCGTTGCCCTGGGCGGACGAGGTGGGGGGTGGACCGAGTCGCCTGCGGCGGGGCGGCGTGTCGCCTGAGGTGGTGTGCCCCGGTCGCCTGCGGCAGGGGGCGGGGCGACCGAGGCGGGGGCGGGTCGCCCGAGATGGGGTGCCCGGGCCGCCTGAAGCGGGGTGCCAGAGTCGCCTGAGGCGGGGCGCCCCGGTCGCCCGAGGCGGACAGGGGGGGGTCAGTCGCCGGTCTCGGCCGCGAGGCGGGCGGCGAGATGGGCCGCGCAGCCGGTGAGGGCGGCGTAGTCATCCTCGATCACGCCCAGGCCGAAGCCCGACATGAACTCCGAAAACCGGCCCTTGTCGGCGAAGGCCTCGGCAAAGCCGGCGCCTAGCAGGAAGGGCGCCACCGCCCGCGCCACGCCGCCCACCAGGAAGATGCCGCCGAAGGGCAGGCAGGTCAGCGCCAGGTTGCCCGCGACCGTGCCCAGAACCCGCGCAAAGACGGCGATGGCGCGCAGCGCCTCGGGATCGGTGCCGGCATTGGCGGCGGCCACGATCTCGGCCGCGCGGGCGCTTCGGGGCTGGCCCGCCTCGCGCGTGGTCCAGGCATAGACCCGCTCCAGCCCGCGCCCCGAGAGCACATCCTCGACCGAGGCGAAACCCTGTGCGGCGGTGATGAAGGCGGCGAGCCGGGTGGCCTCGTCGCCGCGCAGGGGCAGGTCCACATGGCCCGCCTCGGCCGCCGGGACCAGCCGGTGCCGCCCGACGATATGGACCGGCGCGATGTTGAAGCCGGTGCCGACGCCGATCACCAGCCGGGTCGTGTCATGCGGCGCGTCGGGAAAGGGCAGGATGGTGCGGATGCTGCCCGCCGCGAGATGGCCAAGCGCATGGCCCTGCGCCTGCAGATCGTTGAGGATATCGACCAGCCCCGCCCCGGTCGCGCCGGTCAGGGTCTCGTGGTCCATCGTCCAGTCGAGATTGGTCATCGTGGCGCGGCCGTCCTGCACCGGCCCCGCCACCGCGATGCAGGCCGCGCGGACCGGCCCGCTGCCCTCGTCGCGCAGGAACCGCCGCAGCACCGCTTCGAGGCCGTCGAATTCGGCATTGGCATAGCGCCGGATCGTGTCGGGCAGGAGCGTTTTCCCCTCGGCCAGCGCGACGCGGGTGTTGGTGCCGCCGATATCGGCAACAAGCGACGGGGGGCTGGCGGGGTCGGTCATGGTGGGGCGTCTCCTTCGGCGCGCGCGCGGCCGCCTTGGCCGTGATAGGCCGCTTTCGCCCCCGCCTTCAAGCCATCGCCCCCGCGAGGTGCGGGCGGGCCGTCAGAACGGCCCGTCCTCGAGCGCGCCATCGGCGCTCATCTGCGCGTAAAGCAGCCCTTCGCGCAGGCCCCGGTCGGCCACCGAAAGCCGGTCGGTCGGCCAGAGCCGCATCAAGGCCTGCAGGATCGCCGCCCCCGACATGATCAGCGCCTGCCGGTCGCGCCCGATCCGGGGATCGTTGCGCCGCCCTTCGGGACCAAGGGCGAGATAGCCCCGGATCACCGCGTCGATCTGGTCCGAGGTCATGCGCAGCCCGTCCACCTTGGTCCGGTCATAGCGCTTGAGCCCCAGATGGCTGGCCGCGACCGTGGTCACGGTGCCCGAGGTGCCGATGATCTGGAACCCTTCGCGCGCCTGTTCGGCCGCCGAAGGCGCGAAGGCCGAGAGGTTTTCCTCGAAAAACCAGCTCATCAGCGCGAATCGCCCGGCATCGTCCTGCACGTCGATGAACTGGTCGCGCAGCGTCGCCACGCCGAGCGGGACCGAGATCCAGTCCACCACCTTGGCGACCGGAAAGGGCCCGGGATCGGGGCGAAACCCTGCATGGAGCCGCATGATCGCGCGCGGCCGTTCGCGCGGGGGCACGTTCGAGAGGTCGATCCAGACCAGCTCGGTCGAGCCGCCGCCGATATCGACGACAAGCAGCTGCTCGGTCCGGGTCGAGACCAGCGGCGCGCAGGAGATCACCGCAAGGCGCGCCTCTTCCTCGGGCTGGATGATGTCGAGCCGGAGGCCGGTTTCGCGTTTGACCTGCGCCAGAAAGGCCATGCCGTTGCGGGCGCGGCGGCAGGCTTCGGTCGCGACAAGGCGCATCCGCGTCACCTTGTGGCGGGCCAGCTTGTGCTTGCAGACGCGAATCGCGGCCAGGGTGCGCTGCATCGAGGCGCGCGAAAGCTTGCCAGAGCTTTCAAGGCCCTGACCGAGCTGGACAGTTTTCGAGAAACTGTCGATCACATGGAACTGGCTGCCCTTGGGTTGGGCAATCAGCATCCGGCAACTGTTTGTTCCCAGATCCAGCGCCGCATAAAGCGTGGCCGGATCGGGAAGCTTCGGCGCAGGGCCTTCGACCGCTTTCGGAAAGGCGCCCGCGCTCTCGGCACGCCTGGGCGCCATCGTACGCCCTCCAATTTCGAGTTGCTGTCAAGGTAGGCATCGGCGGAACTTTGCGCAAGCGTGCAATGAGGTGACAGGTGCATTCTTTCTGCGCCAGACCCGCAGACGGACCCGCAGACGGACCCGTGGACGGACCGGCCGGCGGGCCTGCAGGAGGGGGCGGCGCGCGCAGGCGGGCAGAGTGGCGAGAGGTCCGATTGCGACCCCGCCGTCGCTTGCCGCGCATCCGATGTCGAAATCCGACCCCGCCGGGCCGGCCCCGGCGCGTAGAAGCCGCACAGAGCAGGAGGGAATCAGATGCCCGAGGTCACCATCGTCTACTGGCGCGACATTCCCGCACAGGTGATCGTCGGCAAGGGCCGCAAGGGCACCAAGATCCAGCTTTCCGAACGCTTCGAACAGGCCATCGACCGCGCCGCGATGAAGGGCGGGGCGGCCGGCACGGACGACTACCTTGCCGAATGGCGCAAGGCCGCCCCCTATGAGGTGGAGGGCACGCCCGAGGAGGCGGCCGCCGCCGAGGCCGCCCGGATCGAGGCGGACTACGACAAGGACCGCCTGATGGCGCTGATCGCCAATGACGGGCGCGCCTGATCCCGCCCGTCCCCCGTTTCCGGCCCGCATGAAGGAGGCCCTGATGTCGCTGCTCCCGTTTCGCAAAGCCAAGGCAACGCCCACCGGCGGCGTGGCTGGCACTGCCGCCTTCCTCGAGGGCTATTCGATCGAGGTGATGCCGCGCACCGCCGAGAAGATCGAGGATTTCCGGGCGATCCTGCCGCCCGGCACCCGCGTCTACATCGCCCATATCGAGGGCACGCCGATCGAGGACATGGTCGCCACCGCCGCGCGGATCGCCGCCGAGGGCTTTGCCGTGATGCCGCATTTCCCGGCGCGGATCATCCGCGGCAAGGCCGAGCTGGCCGACTGGATCGCGCGCTATCAGGGCGAGGCCGGGGTGGATCAGGCGCTGTTGCTGGGCGGCGGCGTCAAGGTGCCGGCGGGGGATTTCGACAGCTCGATGCAGCTGATCGAGACGGGGCTGTTCGATGCGGCGGGGTTCAGGCGGCTGCATGTGGCCGGTCATCCCGAGGGCAATCGCGATATCGACGCGGAGGGCGGCGAGCGTGTGGTGATGGAGGCGCTGCGCTGGAAGCAGGCCTTTTCCGAGCGGACGGCGGCGCAGATGGCGATCGCCACGCAATTCGCCTTCGACGCCGCACCGGTGATCGACTGGGCGAACCGGATCAAGGCCGCGGGCGTCGATCTGCCGATCCATATCGGCATCGCGGGGCCGGCCAAGCTGCAGACGCTGATCAAGTTCGCCATGGCCTGCGGCGTGGGGCCCTCGGTGCGCGTCTTGCAAAAACGCGCGATGGACGTGACCAAGCTGCTTCTGCCCTATGAGCCGACCGAGGTGCTGGCGGGGTTGGCCGCGCACAAGGCGGCCCATCCCGATTTCGCCATCGAGCAGGTGCATTTCTTCCCGCTGGGCGGTATCAGGGCCACCGCCACATGGGCGGCCGAGAACGGCACGCCCGCCACCCGCCCTGCAGTGATCAACGGATAGAACATGACCCGCACCATCGTCGAATCGAAAACGAAGACCGTCATCATCGGCTTCGACCAGCCCTTCTGCGTCATCGGAGAGCGGATCAACCCCACCGGCCGCAAGAAGCTCGCGGCCGAGCTGGAGGCGGGCAATTTCTCCACGGTCGAGGCGGATGCGATCGCCCAGGTCGCGGCGGGGGCGACGGTGCTCGACATCAATTCGGGCGCGGTCTTCACCAACAAGATGGCCGAGGATGCGCGCTATGCCGACAACAATTTCGTCGAGCCGCCCCTGATGCGCGACCTGATCACCCGGGTGCAGGCCATCGTGGATGCGCCGCTCTGCATCGACTCGTCGGTCCCCGGCGCGCTCGAGGCGGGGCTCGAGGCCTGCGAGGGGCGGCCGCTCCTGAACTCGGTCACGGGCGAGGAGGAGCGGCTGGAACTCGTCCTGCCGCTGGTGAAGAAATACAACGTGCCAGTGGTGGCGATCTCGAACGACGATACGGGGATTTCCGAGGATCCCGAGGTGCGCTTCGCGGTGGCCAAGAAGATCGTGGAACGGGCGGCGGATTTCGGGATTCCGGCGCATGATATCGTGGTCGATCCGCTGGTGATGCCGATCGGGGCGATGTCGACGGCGGGGTTGCAGGTCTTCGCGCTGGTGCGGCGGCTGCGCGAGGAGCTGGGCGTGAACACGACCTGTGGCGCCTCGAACATCTCGTTCGGGCTGCCGAACCGGCACGGGATCAACAACGCCTTCCTGCCGATGGCGATGGCGACCGGCATGACCAGTGCGATCATGAACCCGGTCGCGCTGCCGACCGGGCCCACCAAGATCGCCGAGAAGCGGGCCGAGGTCGAGGCGGCGGGCATCGTGCTGCCTGCGGATATGGATGACGAGGCCTTTTGCCAGATGTTCGGGCTGGGCTCGACCAGGCCGCGTCCGGGCGGCGAGATGCAGGCGATCCGGGCGGCGAATTTCCTCATGAACACCGATCCTTCGGGCGGGGAATGGATCCGCTTCAACCGCGCCCCGGTGGCCGAGGGCGAAGGGCGGGCCCGTACCGGACGGCGCCGCCGCGCCTGATCCGGGCGGGGCGGAAATTTGGCCAAATTTCCGCATCCCCCCCACCGGCGCCGGTGCCGTCTCGGGCGCGCGGGTCGCGCCGGGGACGCGCGGAAATTTGGCCAAATTTCCGCCCCCCGCCCGAATCCCCGACCCTTGCCAAGCGGCCCTTGCGCTTGTAGCCCCGGCGCATGACCAGACCACCGATCAAGAAAGGCACGTCCGGCCGCGGCCAGAGGGATCTGACCGTCAAGGTAAAGACGGCCAAGGGGCGCAAGCTCTCGTCCAAGCTCTGGCTCGAGCGGCAGCTGAACGATCCCTATGTCGCGCGCGCCCGGGCCGAAGGCTATCGCGGCCGCGCCGCCTACAAGATCATGGAGCTTGATGACAAATACGGCTTCCTGCGGCCCGGCGCGCGGGTGGTGGATCTGGGCTGTGCGCCGGGCGGCTGGCTGCAGGTGGCGGTGCCGCGGATCAACGCGCTGGGCGAACGCCGCGGCAAGCCCGTGGGCCGCATCATCGGTATCGACCTGCAGGAGGTCGACCCGGTGCCAGGGGCCGAGATCCACCAGCTCGATTTCATGGCCGACGGGGCGGATGATCTGGTCAAGGGCTGGCTGGGGGGGCCTGCCGATGTGGTCATGTCGGATATGGCGGCCTCGGCCTCGGGCCACAGGCAGACCGATCACAACCGCATCATCGCGCTGTGCGAGGCGGCGGCCGAGCTGGCCTTCGATGTGCTCTCGCCCGGGGGCACTTTCGTGGCCAAGGTTCTGGCCGGCGGCGCTGAGGGTGGCCTGCAGGCAAGGCTGAAGCAGAAGTTCGAAAAGGTGGTCAACGTCAAGCCGCCCGCCTCGCGCAGTGACAGTTCCGAGAAATTCGTCGTGGCGACCGGGTTCCGGGGCGACGCGGAGGGCTGAACCGGCGCGCCTCCGGTCTGGCCCGCAGAAGCAGGCCGGAGGGGCTTGCCATGCCCGCCGCATTTAGCAAGTTTCGCCCCCGAAAAGGGGCCGGAGGACCATGCAGAGCGAATTCGACCTGTTCATCATCGGCGGCGGCATCAATGGCTGCGGCATTGCGCGCGATGCGGCGGGGCGGGGCCTGAGCGTCGGTCTGGCCGAGATGCAGGATCTCGCCGGGGCCACCTCCTCGGCCTCGACCAAGCTGTTTCACGGCGGGCTGCGCTATCTCGAGTTTTTCGAGTTCGGCCTTGTCCGCCATTCCCTGATCGAGCGCGAGACGCTTTTGCGCGCCATGCCGCATATCTCCTGGCCGATGCGCTTCGTGCTGCCCTACAGCCCCGAGATGCGCTTCGAGGGCGATACCCCCACGGGCCGGCTGCTGTCGCGGGTCATGCCCTGGATGAAGGGGCGCCGGCCGGCCTGGCTGATCCGGCTGGGGCTGTTTCTTTATGACCATCTGGGCGGGCGCCGGATCCTGCCGGGGACGGCCACGCTCGATCTGACCCGCGCGCCCGAGGGGCGGCCGCTGCAGAAGCGGTTTCGCCGGGCCTTTGAATATTCCGACTGCTGGATCGAGGATTCGCGGCTTGTCGTGCTGAACGCCCGCGATGCGGCAGAGCGCGGGGCGCAGGTGATGACCCGGACCAAGGTGGTCGGGGCCGAACGGGCCGAGGGGCAGTGGCGCGTGCTTCTCGACGGGCCGGAGGGCCGGCGCGAGGTCACGGCCCGCGCGCTGGTCAATGCCGCCGGTCCCTGGGTCGAAGAGGTGATCCGCGGGGCGCTGCGGGTCAATTCCACCGAAGGGGTGCGGCTGGTGCGGGGCAGCCATATCGTCGTGCCCCGGCTTTACGATCACGAGAAATGCTATTTCTTTCAGGGCACCGACGGGCGGATCATCTTTGCCATTCCCTACGAGACGGATTTCACCCTGATCGGCACCACCGATCAGGAACACGAGGGCCTGACGGTCAGGCCAGAGGCGAGCGAGGCCGAGCAGGACTACCTCTGCGCCTTTGCCAGCCAGTATTTCGAAACCCCCGTGACCCGCGACCAGATCGTCTGGACCTATTCCGGGGTCCGCCCGCTTTATGACGACGGGGCCAAGTCGGCCACGGCGGCGACGCGGGATTACGTTCTCTCGCTCGACCGGAACGGCGCGCCGCTTCTGAATGTCTTTGGCGGCAAGATCACCACCTATCGCAAGCTGGCCGAACAGGTGATGCACCGGCTTGTGCCGCTGATCGGCGGCTCGGGCGACTGGACGGCCGGGGTGGCCTTGCCCGGCGGCGATTTCCCGGTGCGCGGGCGCGAGGCTCTGGTCACGGCGCTGCGGGCCGATTACCCTTTCCTCAGCGCGCCCTGGGCGCTGCGGCTGGTCAAGGCCTATGGGACAGAGGCGCGCGCGGTTCTGGGCCCTGCAAAGGCCGCCGCCGATCTGGGGCCGGCGTTCGGCGCCACCCTGACCGGGGCCGAGGTCAACTGGCTGATGGCGCGCGAATTCGCCCGCTCGGCCGAGGATGTGATCTGGCGGCGCAGCAAGCTGGGGCTGCGGCTGTCGCCCGATCAGGTGGCCGCGCTCGAGGAGTACATGGCCGCCGCACGGCCGGCCGAAAGGGGAGGGGCATCGCAATGACACATATCCTGGCCATAGATCAGGGCACGACATCAACACGGGCGATTCTGTTCGATGCCGCCATGCGCCCCATCGCCACCGCGCAAGAGGAATTCGCCCAGCATTTCCCCCGCTCGGGCTGGGTCGAACATGACCCGTCGGATATCTGGTCCTCGGTCGCCTCGACCTGCCGCGGCGCGATCGAGAAGGCGGGCCTTGGCCCCGGCGATATCGCCGCCATCGGCATCACCAACCAGCGCGAGACAACGCTTGTCTGGGACAGGGAGACGGGCCAGCCGATCCATAACGCCATCGTCTGGCAGGACCGCCGCACCGCCGCCCTCTGCGACAGGCTGCGCGCCGAGGGGTTCGAGGCCGAGGTGACGGCGCGCACCGGCCTGCTGCTTGATCCCTATTTCTCGGCCACGAAACTTGCCTGGATCCTCGACCATGTGGAGGGCGCGCGGGCGCGGGCCGCGAAGGGCGCGCTTCTCTTCGGCACGGTCGATTGCTTTCTGATCTGGAAGCTGACCGGCGGGCGTGTTCATGCGACCGATGCGACCAATGCCGCGCGCACCATGCTTTACAACATCCGCGAGGGCGGCTGGGATGCGCTGATCTGCGACAGGCTGGATATTCCGCAGGCGATGCTGCCCGAGGTGCGCGACTGTGCCGCCGATTTCGGCCGGACGCGGGCCGATCTTTTCGGGGCCGAGCTTGCGATCCGGGGCGTCGCCGGGGATCAGCAGGCCGCCACCATCGGGCAGGCCTGTTTCGCGCCGGGGATGCTGAAATCCACCTATGGCACCGGCTGTTTCGCGCTTCTGAACACCGGGGATACGCCCGTCGCCTCGACCCATCGGTTGCTGACCACCATCGCCTATCAGCTGGAGGGGCGGCCGACCTATGCGCTGGAAGGGTCGATCTTCATCGCGGGCGCGGTGGTGCAATGGCTGCGCGACGGCCTTCGGATCATCCGCGAGGCGGGCGAGACGCAGGCCCTGGCCGAGGCCGCCGATCCCGAACAGGCGCTTTATCTGGTGCCCGCCTTCACCGGCCTTGGCGCGCCGCATTGGGATCCCGATGCGCGCGGCGCGATCTACGGGCTGACGCGCAATTCCGGCCCCGCCGATTTCGCCCGGGCCGCGCTGGAAAGCGTGGGCTTTCAGACCTTCGACCTTCTGGCCGCGATGCGCGCGGATTGGCAGGCCTCCGGTCAGGATGCGGGTCAGGATGCCGTCCTGCGGGTCGATGGCGGGATGAGCGCCTCGGACTGGACCATGCAATTCCTTGCCGACATTCTGGACGCCCCCGTGGACCGGCCCCGGGTGCTCGAGACGACGGCGCTGGGGGCGGCCTGGCTGGCGGGGATGCAGGTGGGCCTTTATCCCGGCCCGGCCGAATTCGCCAAGGACTGGGCGCTTGATCGCCGCTTCACGCCCCGGATGGACGAGGCCACCCGCAAGGCGCGGCTGGCCGGATGGCAGGATGCCGTGGCGCGCACCCTGACGCGCTGACGCGTTGACCCGCTGACCCGCCGCTACGCAAACGGGGCGGATGCCACGATCCGCCCCCGCAGCGGCCGCGCTTTGACCATCAAGAGATACCGCGCGCGTCCAGATCGCGCCACCTTTCCGACCTTTTCGATCCGTTAACTGCTCCTAACGAAGCGTTAACCATGCGATCGGTTCGGAGGTCGGGACATGCTGCACGAGGTCAAGAGTTTTGCCGGAGGGCCAAGCGCCGCCCCCGTCGCGCTGAGGGTGATCGAGAGCAAGGTTGCGATCTCGGTTGTCGGGCTTGGCTATGTGGGTGCGGTTTCGGCGGGGTGTCTGTCCTCGCTGGGGCATCGCGTCGTGGGGGTGGACCTCGACCCGGTCAAGATCGCCGCGATCCGCGAGGGGCGCGCGCCGCTGCACGAGGAAGGCCTGACCGAGCTTCTGGCCGAAGGCGTGGCTTTGGGCCTTGTCGATGCGACCGACGATCTGGCGCAGGCGGTGATCGACACGGATGTGACCTTCGTCTCGGTCGGCACGCCCACGGCGGCGGATGGCAGCTGCGATTACCGCCATATCCTGTCGGCGGCGCGCTCCATCGGCGAAGGACTCAAGCGCAAGGACGACTGGCATGTCGTGGTGATGCGCTGCTCGATCCCGCCGGGCACGACCATGGGCGTCATGGTGCCCGAGATCGAGCGCGTCTCGGGCCGGGTCGCGGGCGTCGATTTCGGCGTCTGCTTCAACCCTGAATTCCTGCGCGAAGGCGTGGCCATCGCCGATTTCCACGCCCCCCCCAAGACGGTGATCGGCGCGACCGATCCGCGCGCCGCCGATACCGTGGCCCGGATCTATGAACCGGTGGACGGCAACATCATCCGCACCTCGATCGAGACGGCCGAGATGGTGAAATATGTCGACAATGTCTGGCATGCCGCCAAGGTGACCTTCGCCAACGAGATCGGCCGGTTGTGCAAGCCCATCGGCGTCGACAGCCACGCGGTGATGGACATCTTCGTGCAGGACACGAAGCTGAACCTCTCGCCCTATTACCTCAAGCCGGGCTTTGCCTATGGCGGCTCCTGCCTGCCCAAGGAGGTGCGCGCCGTCACCCATATGGCCGAGGCGATGGGGGTCGATCTGCCGATGATCGCCAATCTGGACCGTTCCAACAGCGCCCAGATCGCCGAGGCGCTGCGCATGGTGCGCGCCACCGGCGCGAAAAGGGTGGCCGTGCTGGGCCTGGCCTTCAAGCGCGGCACCGATGATCTGCGCGAAAGCCCGATCCTCGAGGTGATCGCCGCCCTTCAGGCCGAAGGCGTCGAGATCACCGCCCATGACGAGGCCGTCACGCCCGAGACCCGGATCGAGGCGCAGCTGGCCTATGTCGAACATGCCAGCCCCGGCCTGCGCGCGCTGGCGCCCAAGCTTGCCGGCATGATCGCAGCCGATGCCGAAACCGCGGTCGAGGGGGCCGAGGCGGTGATCGTCACCCATGCCTGCGACAGCTACCGCAAGCTTGCCGCAGAAAGCGAGGCGCCCGTGATCGACCTGGTGCGCCTGTTCCGTGACCCCGCAGATCAACCCGCCGCCCTGTGCGGCATCGGCTGGTAGCAGCCTCCGAAGGAACCGAGATGAGCATTTTTCAGAGCACCGACATTCACGGCACGGATCGTGCCGACAAGATCTATGGCACGCATGGCAATGACGTGATCCACGGCCATGGCGGCGGGGACCAGCTTTATGGCGGCCCCGCTCCCGGCGCGTCCAGCAGCGTGACCGTGACGGTCGAAAAGCAGAAATCCGGCTTCGCCAGCGGTGCCGGCATGTATCTGATCGGGCCCGACGGGACGATCGGCGCCGTGACGATCCTGACCACCAATGCCAATGCGGGCCAGGACAGCGTCCTGTCCCTCGATGTGCCGCCGGGCGCGACGCTGGGCTTCTTCATCCTGCCGAATTCCGCGCGGATGAACACCAACAAGCTTCTGTCCGACAGCTCCGGCCATCTGGAGTTCCGCGACGCCTCGGGGCGGCCGGGCTCGATCCATGCGACCGGGCCGCTGGCCCTGTTCTTCGTCGATCAGAACGGCACTGCGACCGAGATCCGCACCGCCGCCAATACCGCGATCTGGCATTCCGCCGCCGATCCGGCCAATGGCTGGGCGCTGAACGGCGATGTGACCGACCATACCAAGACCAAGGTGGATCCGCGCACCGGCGAGATCGTGATGGGTTTCGAGGATCTGCCGCGGGGCGGGGATCGCGACTATGACGACGTGATCCTGCGGATCGACACCGCTGCCTCGGGCGCGATCATCGCGGATCCTGATCTAGGCTATATCCCCGGCGTTACCGTCTGGACCAATGACGACATCCTCTATGGCGGGGCGGGCAACGACACGCTGCACGGGATGGACGGCAACGATACGCTCTTTGGCGGCACCGGCCATGACACGCTTTACGGCGGCGAGGGCGACGATCTTCTGTACGGAGACGACGGCAACGACACGCTCTACGGCGGCGCCGGAGAGGACACGCTTTACGGCGGCCGCGGCAATGACGAGCTTTATGGCGGCGAGGGCAACGACAGCCTTTACGGCGGAACCGGGCACGACCTGCTGCGCGGCGGGGCCGGGGCCGATACGCTTTGGGGCGACGACGGCAACGACACGCTTTACGGCGATACCGGCAATGACGTGCTGTATGGCGGCACCGGGCGCGACCTGCTTTATGGCGGCGCCGGGCATGACCGGATCTTTGCCGGATCGGGCAACGATATCGCCTATGGCGGCTCGGGGGATGACATCATCCACGGCGGCGGCGGCAATGACGAGCTTTACGGCGACAGTGGGGACGACCTGCTGTTCGGCGGGGTCGGTCATGACACGCTTTATGGCGGGGCGGGCGACGACACGCTGCACGGCGATGACGGCCAGGATGTGCTTTACGGCGGCACCGGCGACGACACGCTGTACGGCGGGCGGGGCAACGACACGCTTTATGGCGGCGAGGATAACGACCTGCTGTACGGCGGCACCGGCCATGACCTTCTGTTCGGCGGCAAGGGCGATGACACGCTTTACGGCGGCAACGGGCACGACACGCTTTACGGCGACACCGGCGATGATGTGCTGTTCGGAGACGCCGGCAATGACGTGCTATACGGCGGCGAGGGCCATGACGTGCTTTATGGCGGCGGCGGCTGGGACACGCTTTACGGCGGTTCGGGCAGCGATGAGCTTTATGGCGGCGCGGGCAATGACACGCTTTACGGCGGCCATGGCAACGATTTCCTCTATGGCGGCACCGGCAGCGATGTTCTGGTCGGCGGACGCGGCAACAACATGCTCACGGGTGGGGCGGGGGCGGATACCTTCGTGTTCCTCAAACGCGACCTTGGGAACTTTACCGATGTGATCACCGATTTCGACGTTGGGACCGACCGCATCGACCTGTCCGATATAGGCCTGCTGGCCGATCAGACGCGGGTGCAGTTCCGCAACGATCACATGAGCCTGCAGGGATCCGAAGTGCATATCCAGATCGAGGACCGGCTGGTCATCGTGCAGGGGGCCGAGGATCAGGCCAATGCCGTGGTGGCGGTCTGGGATCAGATCCTGTTCGCCTGACGCATGGCCCGCCGCGCCCTAGAACGGGCGCGGCAGCACTCCGGCATAGATCGCGATCGTGGTGACGAAAAGGCTGACCGCCGTGACCATCTGGAACATGGCGATCGCCTCCTTGAAGCGCAGACCGCCCGCGTTTCCGGCCGACTGGTTGCCGCGGTTGAACCACTTCTGCTTGGCCAGGTGAAAGATCATGTAGATCTTGACCACCGCATTCACCACCTGGTTGAAATAGAGGATCACGCTCCAGCTCATCTCGGGTTCGCGGGCATAGCGCCACAGGAAGGCCGACAGGATCAGCCGCGTTGCCACCACCCAGATCAGCGCATTGACGATATAGATCGGCACCAGGATCGTGCCCATGATCGCGATGACGGGGCTGACCATCATCGTCCAGATCGCGATCCGCTGGTCGATCAGGCACCACCAGATGAAGAAGGGCATCGCATTGGGGCCAAGGGCCATGGCGCGGCTGCCGTTCCTGAGCATGTTGCCCGACCAGCGGCGGAAATTCTCGACCATCCGCTGCAGGCCCGAGCCCTTGATCACCTCGATGGTAAAGACGGTGGTGTCGGGCACATAGGTCATCCGCGCGCCCCGCGAGAGCAGGTGATACCAGGTCGACTTGTCATCGCCCGACAGGAACCGGAACCGGCCCCAGAGCCAGTGATCCAGGTGATCGGCCTCGATGGTGCGCACGAACTTCTCGTCGATGATATGCTTGGCGCGGAACACGCTGAAGCGCCCGGTCAGGGTCAGCACCCGGTTGCTGACAGCATGGCTTTGCATCGCAAGACGGCGCTGGGCAAAGCGCATCCGCAGCCAGGCCGCGATCCATTCGGGGCCGTAGCAGATCACCTCTTCATCGGTGGTCAGCGCCTGCAGCTTGGGATCGGCCGCGAACATCGACAGGGTCTTGCGCAGCACATCGGGGCCATAGACCGCATCGCCATCCATGAAGATCACGAGGTCGTCCTCTTCAACCCCGTGGCGCGACATGCCGCGCAGGATCATCCCGATGGCCATCCGCTTGCCCGGCTGGTTCTGCCGCAAGAGCCGCACATCGGCCAGATCGCCCGAGATATCGGCGGCATGGGTCTCGATGAATTCGCGGATCACCAGCTCGTCCTCGGGCGCGCCGCAGCCGATCCAGAGCGAGGTGGGGATCCGCTCGGCCCGGATCTGCGCGATGATCGAGCCAAGGACCAGCCGGGTGATCGCCGGCTCCTCCTTGTAGGTGGTCATCTGGATATGCAGCCGGCGCGGGCGCCAGCCGGCGGCCCAGATCGCCTCGGCCCGGGCGCGTTTGCCGGGCCAGAGGCCGTTGGCATAGAATTCCGAGCGCCGCGCATGGTTGAACCACCAGCCAAAGCGCCAGATCCCCAGAATCCCCAGCGCGATCGACAGATGCAGCACCTGCGCGTCGAAAAAGCGGTTGGGCGTGACGATGGCGGCGGCGGCGATGGTCAGGATCACCAGAAGCAGCTTGGTCAGGAACCAGGGCCCGTATTTGTCGAACCCGTAGGGCTGCGGCCCCGAGAGGGCGCGGATGCGGTTGACGATATCCTTCTCGAAGGCGTAGTCCGACCGGCTGCCCCCGGCGATGGCGCCCATCAGGGCGCCGCCCCGACCGACATGCCCAGTGCCCGGCGCAGAAGCTGGCGGTTCAGATCCACCCGCACCGGCATGCCCCGCCGCAGAAGCGCTGCATCCTCGGCCGTCAGGGGGGTCAGCGTCAGCAGGATCGCCGAATTGCTGTCGGGTCCGGTATAATCAAGCCGGCGCACCACGGCCGGCATCTCGCGTTGCTGGCCGTCCATGTTGAACAGGATCCGCCCCTTCATCCCTTCCCAGACATCGGTGACGTGATCGGGCTCGAGCCGCGCGCGCACGCCATTGCCGGCCAGCGGATCCTCGGACAGGGCCGCCACGCGACCGGCGGGCACGTGGATCGTGGACAGCCGGTCGATCACCAGCATCCCCAGATAGGAGAAGACCAGCAGGAAGATCGCCACATAGACCACAAGGCTCGCCATCGCGCGCAGCGGGCGGGGGGTGCGGGCGGCCTTGCCAAGGCGGGCCTCGGCCTCGGTCTCTTCCATCGGGACAAGATCGACGGGCGTGTCGAGCGAGGTGATGATGTCGGAGGTGACGGCCATCTTGCCCGACAGAAGGTTGCGGTAGAACAGGCCCAGAGTCTCGCGCTGGCGGCCGGTCAGGCCGTCGAACAGGAATTCCTCGGGCGTGTCGCCGGGCACGAGCGACACCTCGAAATAGACGCCAACCCCCTGAAACGGCACCGAAAGCATCGCCCCTTCAAGCGATCTTTCGCCGAGACGCGCGTCATAAAGCGCCCGCAGGTTCCACTGCGAGACCTTCAGCGAAGTGCCGTCCGGAAACCCCACGACAAGCGGTGCCGTGATCCGGTAGAGCATGTCCGGCATCGGGGATTCATGCCGAAGGTCCATTGCCACTCCAGATGCCGCATTGCCGCTTTAACAAGCAACAATCGGTGCATTTCTTGTTTGTTCCTGCCTCACAGTGAACAATTCGCAGGTTGCCTCTCAGGTCAAGAGCGTGATTGCGAATGGAAATTTTGGTTTGTGGGTGTTGCAGGCAGGAATCACGTTCGGCGGGGACGGGCGGGGCGGGATTCCCTCACGATCCCCCCGTGATCCCCCTGTCGCTCCTGATCCACTTGTCACGGGCGCGGCGCGGCTCTAGGCCGGGAGGGGCAGGCGGAACGGCAGGCGAAAGGCGGCAGGATGAACCTCGCATTCGACAATGTGTTCTACGAGATCGCGGCGCTGGTCATGCTGGCGGCGGTGCTGGGTTTCATCGGGCTGGTCGCGCGTCAGCCGCTTGTGGTGGCCTTCATCGCGGCGGGGGTTCTGGCGGGGCCGGATGCGCTTGGTCTGGTCTCCTCGACCGGCTTCATCGAGACGCTGAGCCAGATCAGCATCGCCGTGCTGCTGTTTCTCGTGGGGCTCAAGCTTGACGTGGGCCTTGTGCGCAGCCTGGGCAAGGTGGCGGTGGCGACGGGGCTGGGGCAGGTGGGCTTCACCGCCTTCTTCGGCTTCCTGATCTGCCTTGCGCTTGGCATCGACGCGGTGACGGCGCTTTACATCGCGGTGGCGCTGACCTTTTCCTCGACCATCATCATCGTCAAGCTTCTGTCCGACAAGCACGAGATCGAGGCCCTCCACGGCAAGATCGCGCTGGGGTTTCTGATCGTGCAGGACATTTTCGTCGTGCTGGCGATGGTCGTGCTGTCGGCCATCGGCGTGGGGGCTGCGGGCGAGGGGGCGGATGTCATCGGCATCCTGTCGCTGGTGGGGGGCGCGCTGGCGATGATCGCGGGCGTTGTCCTGTTCATCCGCTATGCCGCCGACCCGATCCTGACGCGGATCGCGCGTTCGCCCGAGCTTCTGGTGATCTTCGCCACCGGCTGGGCGGCGGGGCTTGCGGCGACGGCCGACTGGATCGGCTTCGGCAAGGAGCTGGGGGGGCTTCTGGCCGGGGTCTCTCTCGCCTCGACCCAGTTCCGCGAGGCGATCGGCTCGCGCCTCGCCGCGCTGCGGGATTTCCTGCTCCTGTTCTTCTTCCTGCACCTGGGATCGGTGCTGGATCTGTCGACCTTGGGCGAACAGGTCGGGCCGGCGGTGGTGCTGTCGCTCTTCGTGCTGATCGGCAACCCCTTGATCGTCATGGTGATCATGGGATTTCTGGGCTATCGCAAGCGGACCGGCTTTCTGGCCGGGCTGACGGTGGCGCAGATCTCGGAGTTTTCGCTGATCTTCATGGCGATGGGGATCGCCATCGGCCATGTCGGGGATGAGGCGATGGGCCTTGTGACGCTGGTCGGCCTCGTGACCATCGCGCTGTCGGTCTACATGAT
The DNA here is from genome assembly GCA_051859505.1 of Paracoccaceae bacterium. GTDB lineage: Bacteria > Pseudomonadota > Alphaproteobacteria > Rhodobacterales > Rhodobacteraceae > JAFIEN01. The sequence continues at coordinate 8,810 of JBHYFN010000045.1, read as the reverse complement.
CACCTGGTCGCACCGCCTTTATGACCTGTTCGAGCCCTGGCTGGGCATATTCGAGCGCAAGGTCGCCTTCCGCGAAGAGGCCGACGACAACGGCGGGGGCGAGGATCATGACGCCATCGTCTTTGGCCTTGGGCGCTATGGCAGCAAGATCGGGCAGGCGCTGGTGGATCGGGGCTATCGCGTGCTGGGGGTGGATTTCGATCCCGTCGCGCTGGCCAGCTGGCGGGACAAGGGCTATCCGGCGCGGTTCGGCGATGCGACGGATGCCGAGTTTGCCGCACATCTGCCGCTGTCGGGGGTGAAGGTCGTCGTCTCGGCCGTGGCGCGGCTGCGGGGCCCGCTGACCGAAAGCGATCCGCAGATGGCGCTGCTGCACGGGCTGGCCTCGTCGGGCTACGAGGGGGCGGTCGCCGTCACGGTGAACCATGCCGAGGAGGGGGGCATCTATGTCGAGAGGGGGGCCGCTCTGGTGCTGACCCCGTTCGACGATGCCGCAAGCTATGCGACCGAGGAGCTGGTCGAGATCATCGACGGCACGGCAAAGGCCAAGCGCGCCTGAGCGGGCCGACAAGAGAAAGGGCACCGCGAGGTGCCCTTTTTGTGATCGCAGTGTTTCGGGTCAGGAGGCCTTAGCGGCCCCAGGTGCGCACGTCGCCGCAATCCATATGGACGAAGTTCGAGCCGGAATAGCTGCCCACGCCGCCACCCTGACAGGCGGCCGCGGCGCGCGCGATCTGCCCGACCGAGCGGCTGCCCAGCCGCACATCCGCCGCCTGGCCCCGCAGGTGCAGCGAGTTGCGCGCCACGCCGGAAGAGGTGGCCCGCAGCATCGCATTCGTCTCGGGCGAGCGGTAGCCCGACAGAAGCATGTAGGGTTCGTTCACCTCGAGCAGGCGATGCGCCGCGGCGAAAAGGTCGATCGCACGGGTGTCGATCGCGACGGCCTGACCGTTGCGCCAGTCGCGCATGAAGAGGCTGATCTCGCGCACCGCATCGGCGATGTAATCGCCGTTGATCCAGTAGACCATGTCGATCCGTTCACCGGTGCGGTCGGAATACATCCGGAGCCGCCTGACGGATCCGCCGTTGCGGATAAAGCCTGCGGCCTTCGAGTAGGTGGGTGCGGCGGTAATCGCGGTCGCCGCGAATGCGGCCAAGATTCCACGACGGGTGAAGCCCGTTGTTTCCGTTTTCATCATCTGTCCAGCGCCTGTTCCGTGGTCGCTTACCTGTGGGCCCGCATTTTTTCGGGCGTTCTGCCATCTTTCCCCAGATGCCCTCGGACTATGGCACAGCCCGACTCGGCAACCAACCCGTCTTTACCCGTTTTTCGGTAAACCGATGCCTAATCGGCGGGATTTTGCGCAACAGTCAAAAATTGCAAGGATTGTTGCGCGTTTGCCATGGCCTCTGGCCCCTGGGCCACAGGTCTTCGGAAGGATGGTTCTCAAACGCCGGAAAATCGTTAACCTGTATCGTGTTAGGATAGCCTGCCTGTCCGAAAGGCCAACCCGTTCCGCAAGAGGACCCGATGACCGATCTGACGACCCTTTCCCGCCGCCGCCTGCTGACCGCCATTTCCGGGGGCGCGCTGGCGGCACTGTTGCCGGGTGCGGGACAGGCGCTGACCCTTGTGACGGGGTTCCGCCAGGGCGTGGCCGAAGCCGCCGCGCGCGACGAGGCGCTTTCGGCCTTCTATCGCGCGCGCGATTTCGAAGGCATCTGGAGCGGTGACAGCGATATCGCCATCGCCCGGCGCAACGCGCTTTTGTCGGCGCTGACAGAGGCGCCGCTGCATGGCCTGCCCGAAAGCCGGCATGACCCGCGCGGCCTGATCGCCATGCTGCAGAATGCGCGCACGCCGCTGGATCAGGGCCGGGCCGAGGTCGAGCTTTCCGCGCAATTCCTGCGGTTCGCGCGCGACATGAACACCGGCCTTCTGACGCCGGGCCGGGTGATCAGCCAGATCAAGCGCGTGGTGCCGCTGCGTGACCGGCTGGAACTGCTGACCGAATTCGCCGAGGCGCTGCCGCAGGCCTATCTGCGCGACCTTGCGCCCCGCTCGCCGGAATATGCGCGCCTCTTGCGCGCCCGGATCGAGCTTGATGCGCTGATCTCGGCGGGTGGCTGGGGGCCGGATGTGCCCTCGGGCCGGATCGAACCGGGCCAGAGCGGCGAACGGGTGATCGCTCTGCGCAACCGGCTGATCGCGATGGGCCACCTCGCGCCCACGGCAACCGCCACCTATGACGCCTCGATGGTCGCGGCGGTCGAACGGGTGCAGGCCTGGCACGGGCTGAATGTCGACGGGATCGCGGGCGACAGCACGATCACCGCGCTCAACACCGGGCCCGAGGCGCGGTTGCGCTCGGTCCTCGTCGCGATGGAGCGCGAGCGCTGGTCGAATTCCGAGCGGGGCGAGCGGCATGTCTGGGTCAATCTCTGCGATCTGAGCGCCTGCATCGTCGATCACGACCGCGAGGTGTTCCGCACCCGCGCCGTGATCGGGGCCATGGCCGAAAGCCGCCAGACCCCCGAATTCTCGGACGAGATCGAATACATGGACATCAACCCGACCTGGTATGTGCCCCGGTCGATCATCGTGGGCGAGTATCTGCCCATGCTGCAGCGCAACCCCAACGCGGTTTCGCATCTGCGCATCACCGACAGCGCGGGCCGGGTGATCAACCGCAACAACGTCAACTTCAGCCGCTATTCGGCCAGCACCTTTCCCTATGCGATGCAGCAGCCGCCCAGCCGGTCGAATGCGCTGGGTCTGGTCAAGTTCATGTTTCCCAACCCCTACAACATCTATCTGCACGACACGCCGGCCAAGGATCTGTTCGCGCATGAATCGCGCACCTACAGCCACGGCTGCGTGCGCCTCGCCGATCCGTTCGATTTTGCCTACACGCTGCTGGCGCCGCAGACCGCCGATCCTGTCAGCTTCTTTCAGGAACGCCTCAACACCGGGCGCGAAACGCGGGTCCGGCTCGAGGAATACGTGCCGGTGCATCTCGATTACCGCACGGCCTATACCAATGTGGACGGCACGCTGCAGTTCCGCCGCGATGTCTATGGCCGGGATGAGCGGATCTGGGCCGCACTGGCCGCCGAGGGGGTGGCCCCGACCGTGGTTCGCGGCTAGACCTCGGCCCGGAAGCGGGCCCGGGGGCCCGGATCGGGGGGCTCGATGCACTACACGATTGCCGAGATTGCCGAGGCGCTCGGGGCCGAGGCCGCGGGCGATCTGTCGCTGACCGTCAGGGCCGCCGCCGAACCCGCCTCTGCCGGAGAGGACGACCTTGCCCTGGCCCTCGCGCCCTCTTACGGCGCGCAGCTGGCCCGGGGGCAGGCGCGGGCCGCCGTGCTTTGGCCCGGGGCCGACTGGGCGGGGCTGGGGCTGAAGGCCGCGATCTTTGCCCCGCGCGGGCGGCTGGCCATGGCGCGGCTGACCGGGCTTCTGGCGCCGGATCCGGGGATCGGGCCGGGGGTCCATCCTTCGGCGGTGATCGACCCTTCGGCCCGGATTGGCGAAGGCGTGGCCATCGGCCCGCTGGTCGTGATCGGGGCGGATGTGCAGATCGGGGCGGGCTGCCGCATCGGCGCGCATGTGACCCTGGGGCAGGGCGCCCGGATCGGCGCCGGCGGGCTGATCCATGCCGGCGTGCGGATCGGTGCGCGTGTCGTGATCGGCGCGCGGTTCATCGCCCAGCCCAATGCGGTTGTCGGCTCGGACGGGTTTTCCTTCGTCACAGCCACCCCCAGCCATGTCGAGGTGTCGCGCGCCACGATGGGGCAGGGCCCGGTGACGGTGCCCGAAGATCCGACATGGCACCGGATCCATTCGCTGGGCAGCGTGGTGATCGGCGACGATGTCGAGATCGGGGCCGGCGCCACCATCGACTCCGGGACGATCCGGCCCACAAGCCTTGGAAATGGCTGCAAACTCGACAATCAGGTCCATATCGGGCACAATGTCGTTCTGGGGGATCACTGCCTGATGGCCGGCCAGTCCGGTGTCGCGGGTTCGACGGTGATCGGATCGCGGGTGGTGATCGGCGGGCAATCCGGCATCGCCGACAATCTGCGCATCGGGGATGATGTGGTCATCTCGGGCGCGACGGTGGTGATGTCGAATGTGCCCGCGGGCCGCGTGATGATGGGCAGCCCCGCGGTGCGGATGGGCCAGCAGGTCGAGATGTACAAGGCGCTGCGCCGTCTGCCGCGCTGGATGCAGCAGCAGAAAGCGGTTCCCAACCCGGGCCAGACGGACTAAAGCACAGCCGGGCTTGGGGATCGGTGGCCCGGGTGGCGCGCGGGGCGGGCGCCGGGGCGGTGTCTTTTGGGGAACGGAAGGCTTCGATGAAAGTAGCGGACAAGGTGATCGAGATCATTGCCGAACAGGCGATCCTGTCCCCCTCGGATGTGCGGCTGGACCACAGCCTCGAGGATCTGGGGATCGATTCGCTCGGGCTGGTGGAAAGCATCTTCGCCATCGAGGAGGCTTTCGACATCTCTGTCCCGTTCAACGCCAATGCGCCGCAGGACAGCACGTTCGACATTTCCTCGGTCGCGGCGATCATCGCGGCGGTCGAAAAGCTCGTGGCCGAAAAGGGCTAGGGCGGATGCGCCGCGTCGTCATCACGGGGGCGGGCACGATCAACGCGCTTGGGGCCAATGTGCCCGATACATGGGCCGGGATGCGCGAAGGGCGCTGCGGGATCGGCCGGCTCGAGATCCGGGATATCGACCGGCTGCAGGTTCAGATCGGCGCGCAGGTGAAGGGCTATGACGAACAGGCCCATTTCAACCGCCAGCAGATCGCCCTTTACGACCGGTTCACCCAGTTCGCCCTTCTGGCCGCGAAAGAGGCCGTCAGCCAGTCGGGCCTGACCTTCGAGGATGAGCTTGCCGTCCGCTCGGGCGTGGTTCTGGGCACTTCGGGCGGCGGGCTGAACACCCAGGACGAAAATTACCGCGCCGTTTATGAAGAGGGCAAGAACCGCGTTCACCCCTTCATCGTGCCCAAGCTGATGAACAATGCCGCGACCAGCCATGTGAGCATGGAATACAACCTGCGCGGCCCCTCCTTCACCGTGGCCACGGCCTGCGCCAGTTCAAATCATGCGATGGGGCTGGCCTTCCAGATGATCCGCTCGGGCGGGGCGACGGTGATGCTGACCGGCGGCTCCGAGGCGATGCTCTGCTTTGGCGGAATCAAGGCCTGGGAGGGGTTGCGCGTCATGTCGCGCGATGCCTGCCGCCCGTTCAGCGCCAATCGCAACGGCATGGTCCAGGGCGAGGGGGCGGCGACCTTCGTCTTCGAGGAATACGAACACGCCCGCGCGCGCGGGGCCGAGATCCTGGCCGAGGTGGTGGGCTTTGCCATGTCCTCGGATGCGGGCGATATCGTGATGCCGCAGGCCGCGGGCGCCGAACGCGCGATCACCGGCGCGCTGGCTGATGCGCGGATGCCGTTGGAAGATGTGGGCTATATCAACGCCCATGGCACCGGGACGGCCGCGAATGACAAGACCGAAAGCGCCGCCGTCGCCCATGCTTTCGGCCCGCATGCCGATGCGCTGATGATCTCGTCGACCAAGTCGATGCATGGCCATCTGATCGGCGGCACCGGCGCGGTCGAGCTTCTGGCCTGCATCATGGCGCTGCGCGACGGGGTGATCGCGCCGACCATCGGCTATGAGGAGCCCGATCCCGAATGCGCGCTGGACGTGGTCCCCAATGTCGCGCGCGAGGCGAAGGTGCGGGCGGTCCTGTCCAATGCCTTTGCCTTCGGCGGGCTTAACGCGGTGATCGCGCTTCGGGCTATCTGAGCGCGATCCGAGGGCAGTCTGAGGGCAGTCCGAGGGGGCAGGGTGCGGGCGCCGGGGTCCGGCGGCCCGCTGTGCAAGGTCTCAGGCGGCTATTCCGCCGCGACTTCGTCGGCGCTGTCGAACCCGGCGGTGAACCCGGTCAGCGAGATGGTCAGCAGCACCTCGGCATCGGGGGCGGCGGCGGGCACGATCCGCATGATCGCCTCGCGTCCGGCCTTGAACTGGGCCACTTCCTCGGAGGTGAAACCCACGCGCGCCACGCAGCCGCCCATGTTGCAATAGGTGAAGGCATAGCGCCGGGCCGCCGCGCCATCGACCGAGATGGTGATCTGTTCGCCCAGAAGCGTCTCGAGCGGGGCGACGATGGTCGCGCCGGCCGCGGCCCGCCCGCCGGGGGGCAGGGGGAACATGCTGATCTCGGCCACCGGGTTGTCGTCCTCGTCTTCCAGCAGCTGATAGAGCTGGCAGGGATCGGGGCCCTCGGGCGCGCGCAGGCAGCGCAGCAGCCAATCGCCATATTCGGCCCGCGTATAGGCCTGCCCGATGCGAGGCTCGCCGTCATCGACGGGCTCGCCCATGTCGAGGCCAAGCTCGACCGCCGATCCGGCCCCGGCCTCGAGCGGGGTTTCCACCTCTTCCGCGGTGGCCTCGTCCTGGGCGATGACGGGCCCGGCCAGCGCGATCAGGGCCACGGTCGAAAGGAGTTTCAAGGGGTTGGTCATCGGAGCTTCCTGACTGGCAACATTTCCTGAGCGGATCTATCACGCCGCCCGGCCGGTGTCAGGGTCAAATCACCGAGAGGCGTCGGCGGGCGATGGTCGGCAGCGGTGGTTGGTCGCGGTGGTCGACAGCGGTGGTTGGTCGCGGGCGGAGGGGCGAGAGGCCAGAGCGCTCGGTAAAAGAAAAACGGGCAAAAGAAAAAGGGGCAAAAGAAAAAGGGGCCGAGCGGCGACCCCTTTTTGCTTTTTGTTCTCCCTGCCGGACTTGGCCGACTATGGCCGGAAAATAGTCACAATCCCGACAGTTCGTCAACAGCCAAACCGGACCGGGCCAAAGGCGTCGGAAAGGGCCCTGCCGATGGCCGGGCCAGGCCCCGCAAGCTTTTGCAAAAGCAGGCCGGATCCGGCCTTCGGCCCGGGGGGAGCGGCAGAAAAAAGCCGCGCCCGAGGGCGCGGCCAGTCTGACAGGGAGGAAGTCATGCCCCGCGCCGGCAAAGACCCCAGCCGGCACTGGACAAGACAAGACTGGCACGAAATGGTTAAGGACATGTTGCCGCGCGTGAAGGTTTTTGGGGCGGCGGGTTCGGGGCGGACGAAAGAGGGCGGATGACCGAGAGCATCATCATCGGCGGTGGCGGCGCAGGCTACCATGAGCAGCAGCACCTTCTGTTGCGGATGGCCAATCGCCACGGGCTGATCGCCGGGGCGACGGGGACGGGCAAGACGATCACGATGCAGATCCTTGCCGAAGGGTTCTCGGCGGCGGGGGTGCCGGTCTTTCTGTCGGATGTGAAGGGCGATGTCTCGGGCATGGCCCGGGCGGGCGATCCTGCGGGGCGGCTGCACGAGGCCTTTCTCAAACGCGCCGCGACCATCGGGATCGAGGTCGATTACCGCGCCTGCCCCGTCACCTTCTGGGATATCTTCGGCCAGCAGGGCCATCCGGTGCGCGCCACCGTGGCCGAGATGGGGCCGCTGCTGCTGTCGCGCCTGCTGGAACTGACGGATGTGCAGGAGGGCGTGCTCAACGTCGTCTTCCGGGTTTCGGACGATCAGGGGCTGCCGCTGCTGGACCTGCCGGATCTGCAATCGCTTCTGCAATGGTGCGGCCAGAACGCGCGGGATCTGTCGCTGCGCTATGGCAATGTGACGACGGCCTCGATCGGGGCGATCCAGCGGGCGCTGCTGGCGCTGGAAAACCAGGGCGGGGCCGAGCTGTTCGGCGAACCGGCGCTGGCTCTGTCCGACCTGATGCGCCGCGACGCCGACGGGCGCGGCATGATCAACATCCTCGCCGCCGACAGGCTGATGAATGCGCCGCGGCTTTATGCGATGTTCCTGCTCTGGCTTCTGTCGAGCCTGTTCGAGGAACTGCCCGAGGTCGGCAATCCCGACAAGCCGGTCCTCGTCTTCTTTTTCGACGAGGCGCATCTTCTGTTCAACGGCGCGCCCCGCGCCTTGGTCGAAAAGGTCGAGCGGGTGGCGCGGCTGATCCGCTCGAAGGGGGTGGGGATCTATTTCGTGACGCAGAACCCGGCCGATGTGCCCGACACGGTTCTGGGCCAGCTGGGCAATCGCGTCCAGCATGCGCTGCGCGCCTTCACCGCGCGCGACAGGACCGAGCTTGCCAAGGCCGCGCGGACCTATCGCGACAACCCCGCCTTCGATACGGCCCAGGCGATCCAGGAGGTCGGTACCGGCGAGGCGGTGACATCGCTTCTGGACGAAAAGGGGGTGCCGGGGGTGGTGGAGCGCACGCTGATCCGCCCGCCCGTGTCGCAGATCGGGCCGATCGCGGCCGAGGAGCGGGCGGGGCAGATCGCCGCCTCGCCGATGCAGGCGAAATATGCGCTCCGCATCGACCGCGACAGCGCGCATGAGATGCTGGCGCGGCGCGCGACCGAACCGGCGGTGGACGCGGTGGAGGAGGCGCCGGAGGCGCGCGAGTTCAACCACGCCCGCCGGTTCGATGGCAGGACGGCGCGCGGCACGCCGCCGCGCGCCGTGGCCGCGCCCAGCCGCAGCGGCGGCACGAGGCCCGCGCCCACGTTGACCGATGCGCTGGGCACGGCCGTGATCAAGGAATTGCAGGGCACGACGGGCCGCAGGATCGTGCGCGGGATTCTGGGCGGGGTCTTCAAGGGGCGCTGATCCGCGCCGGCCGGGGGGCAGGAATTTGGCCAAATTCCTGCGGCCCCTGACTGCGCCGGGGGTGTCGCTGTCGACGTCACGGCAGTTTGTGCCGCCCTGCGGC
>JBHYFN010000044.1:0-29667 GCA_051859505.1 Paracoccaceae bacterium | reverse complement strand
CGGGCAAGCCAGCCTGCTTCTTTTGTTCAAAAATATCCCGGGGGGAGCCCCGCAGGGGCGGGGGGCAGAGCCCCCCTTCCACCTCGGGAAAGTAATTCGCCCGCCGGATCTCCACCGGATCGCGCCCCAGATGATGGGCCAGATGATCCATCACCCGCTCCATCCCCAGCATCCCCTGCGGCCCCCCGAACCCCCGGAAGGCCGTGGCCGAGGCCGTATTCGTCCGCCACCGATGCGAGGTGATCCGCGCCGCCGGCAGAAGGTAACAGTTCCCCCCATGCAGCATCGCCCGGTCGCAGACCGCGAGCGACAGATCCGCCGACCAGCCGCAGCGGGCATGCTGCACCACATCCAGCGCCAGGATCCGCCCCGCCGCATCATGGCCCAGCACATAGTCGATGCGGAAATCGTGCCTCTTGCCGGTGATGACCATGTCGTCGTCGCGGTCATAGCGCATCTTGCAGGGCCGCCCCGTCGCCGCCGCCGCCACCGCACAGGCCACGGCCAGCGCATTGGCCTGGCTCTCCTTGCCGCCGAAGCCGCCACCCATCCGCCGCACCTCGACCCGCACCGCCCCCATCGGCAGGCCCAGCGCCTCGGCCACCTTGTGCTGCACCTCGCTCGGATGCTGGGTCGAGGACTGGACAACCATCCCCCCGTCCTCCTGCGGCAGGGCGAGTGCGGCCTGCCCCTCGAGGTAGAAATGCTCCTGCCCCCCGATCTTGATCCGCCCGGTCAGCCGCTGCGGGGCTGCGGCCAGCGCCGCCTCGACATCGCCATCGGCCCAGATCCGGGGTCCGTCCTCGAACCGGCTGCCCGCCGCGATGGCCTCGTCGATGGTCAGGATCGGGGTCTCCGCTGCGCAGTCCACGCGGCCCAAAGCCGCCGCCCGCCGTGCGGCCTGGTGGCTCTCGGCCAGAACCAGAAAGACCGGTTGGCCGTGATAGTGAATGGTCCCGTCCGACAGCAGCGGCTCGTCATGAGCGGCGGGCGAGGTGTCGCAGGGCCCCGGCAGATCGGCAAAGGCCATCACCCGTTGCACCCCGGGCGCCGCGCGCACGGCCGAAAGATCCATCCCCGCAATCCGCCCCCGCGCCACGGGGGCGAGGCCAAAAGCCAGATGCAGGCAATCTGCCGGCACCGGCAGATCGTCCACATAGCGCGCCTGCCCGGTCACATGCAGAACGGCCGAATCATGCGGCAGGGGCTTCGCGACACTCATGCCCGCACCTCCCGCGCGTTGGTGGCCGCACCCTGCATCTCCTGAAAATACCGCCAAAGCAGGTTCCCCGCCACCTCCAGCCGATAGGCGGCCGAGGCGCGCATGTCCGACAGCGGCGCGAAATCCGAGGCGAAGGCGGGCAGGGCCGCTTCGACCGTGGCCGCATCCCACGGCCGGCCCAGAAGCGCCGCCTCGACCGCAAGCGCCCGCTTCGGCACCCCGGCCATGCCGCCGAAGGCGATCCGCGCCGCTTTCACGTTCCCCTCCTCGATCGTCAGATCGAAGGCCCCGCAGAGGGCGGAGATGTCCTGATCAAACCGTTTCGAGATCTTCCACACCCGGAACCCCGGCGCATGGCGGGGAAAACTCACCGCCTCGACGAATTCCCCCGGCTGCCGGTCCTGCTTGCCGTAGTCGAGGAAGAAGTCCTCGAGCGCCAACTCGCGCCGCACCTCGCCCCGCCGCAGATGCAGCCGCGCCCCCAACGCGATCAGCGCCGGCGCATTGTCCCCGATGGGCGAGCCATTGGCGATATTGCCGCCCAGCGTCGCCGCATTCCTGACCTGCACCGACCCATAGCGCCGGATCAGCGCGGCATAGGAGGGCAGCGTCTTTTCCACCACCTCCAGCAGATCAGTCATCGTCGCCATCGCGCCCGCGCGGATCTCGATCTCTGTCACGTCGATCCGCGCCAGATCGGGACAGCGGTTCAGGAAGATCGGCTCGGGCAGATCGCGCAACCCCTTGGTGACCCAAAGCCCCACATCTGTGGCCCCTGCGATCAGCGTGGCCTCGGGCCGGCTGAGGATTTCCGCCGCAAGGTCCTCTATCCGGTAGGGTGGGCGAAGCCCACGCTGGTCCTCGATCCCTTCGGCGGGCGCGTGGGCTTCGCCCACCCTACGCAACCACACCGGCACTTCCGCCTTTGCCGCCGCGTCCGCCGCCCGCAATATCGGCGCATAGCCCGTGCAGCGACACAGGTTCCCCTGCAGCTGCACCGCATGATCCCGCGCCCCGTTCAGATGCGCCACCGCCATCGCCACGACAAACCCCGGCGTGCAGAAGCCACACTGGCTGCCATGATGCTCCACCATCGCCGCCTGCACCGGGTGCAATGCCCCCTCCGGCCCCGCGAGCCCCTCGACCGTGACGACCTCTTTCCCCTGCAGCTGTGGCAGGAACAGGATGCAGGCGTTCAGCGCCCTTGCGCCGCCTTCGTCCCGCACCATCACCGTGCAGGCCCCGCAATCGCCTTCGTTGCAGCCCTCCTTCGTGCCGCACAGCCCCCGATCCTCGCGCAGCCAATCCAGCAGCGTCCGCGTCGGCGGCGCGCTGACCTGCACGTCCTGCCCGTTCAGCCGAAACCCGATCTCCATGAGATAACCTGCCGCCTTACCCAAAGGTCCAAGGGCATCATGCGCGGTCGATGCGGCGTAGAGCGCGCGGCCCGTCTTTCACAAGGAAAGCCTCTCGCCAGAATAATGCGCCAGACCGGGCGCTTGGCAAGCCTCAAGGCTCAGGGCGCCATCAACGCGGCCTCGAAACCGTCGATCCAGTCGCCGGTTGCGCGATCCCTGACCGGAAAACCGGCATCCAGCGCCCAGATGCACCAGCCAAAGCCATTGGCCTCGGCCTCGCGCCGCACCGCCTCGGACCAGGCAAGGCGGTGTTGCAACTCCGTCTCTCCGTAGACGCCGAACTCGCCCAGAAGCACCGGCCGGCCAACCTCTGCGGCCCTGCGGAAGCGCCGGGCCAGATCGGCCCGCTCCTCCTCTGTGCCCCAGCCGCGGGCGGGCAGGCTCTCACCCGTCCAGGGGGCCAGCTGATGGGTGAAGGGATAGGGTTCGTAGTGGTGAAAGGTCAGCGCGACCCGCGCATCTTCGGGCAGGCCGAGGGTGAACATGGCCGAGGCGCTGTTCCAGTTCTCGCCGCCGGCGATGATCCATCGGTCGGGGTGATGCTGCCGGATCGTGGCGATGGCCTCGGCGAACAGCACTTCCAGCCGGGGGTTGGTCAACATGCCGGTGGCTTCGTTCAGCAATTCAAAGATCAGGTCGTCCGGGGCGCCTGCGTAATGGCGCGCGAGCTCCTCCCAGATCGCGAGGAACACCGGGCCCTGTCCGACGGGATCGGTCATCAGCGCTTCGAAATGGTGCAGGTCGAGGATGATCGTCAGCCCTTCCTCCCGCGCCCAGCCGATGACCTCGTCGGCGCGCGCCAGAAGGGCCGGGTCGATGGCGCCGTCCCAGCGCCGGTTGAACCGGACGGGAAGGCGCACCGCATCGAACCCCGCAGCCGCGATCCACGCCACTTCCGAGCGCGTCAGCGGCGGCCCCCAGGCCCCTTCCGTCGGCGCGTCAAGCGTGTTGCCCAGATTGATGCAGCGCGACACCGGCAGGGCCGTGGCCGTGGATGCAGCAAGGACAAGGGCGAGGACGGCGGGACCGAAAAAGCGCATGCCCCAACCACCGCACGAGCGGGTGACGAGGTCAAGATGCTGTATCTGCCCGGCGCGGAACACCTGCGTCTTGGCGGGGCGCGAGGGCCGGTCTAGTCTCGCCCCCATGAGCAGCACCCCCCGATTCATCCACCTTCGCGTCCATTCCGAATACTCGCTTCTGGAAGGCGCGGTTCCGGTCAAGAAACTGCCCGGCCTTGCCGCCAAGGCCAGCATGCCCGCCGTGGCCCTGACCGATACGAACAACATGTTCGCCGCCCTCGAATTTTCCGAAACCGCCGCCAAGGCCGGCATCCAGCCGATCATCGGCTGCCAGCTGTCGCTTGCCTATCACCCGACAGAGCCGGGCAAGCGCCCCGAACCCCCCGCCGCCATCGTCCTTCTGGCACAAAGCGAGGCGGGCTACGGCAACCTGATGAAGCTCAATTCCTGCGCCTATCTCGACAAGGGGGGCGCGCTGCCTCAGGTCACGCCCGAGGAGCTTGCGACCCATGCCGAGGGCCTGATCTGCCTGACCGGCGGCCCCGACGGCCCGCTGGGGCGGCTGTTGCGCGCAGGCCAGGGGCCAAAGGCCGAGGCGCTTCTGTCGCGCCTTGCCGCGACCTTCCCCGACCGGCTTTACGTCGAACTGCAGCGCCACCCCGGCGAGGATGGCCTGCCCGAGGCCGAACGCGCCAGCGAACAGGGCCATGTTGAAATGGCTTACGCGCTGGGCCTGCCGCTGGTGGCCACCAATGACGTGCATTTCCCCGACGCGGGCCTTTACGAGGCGCATGACGCGCTTTTGTGCATCGCGGACGGCGCCTATGTCGACCAGCAGGAACCCCGCCGCCGCCTGACGCCGCAGCACTATTTCAAGTCGCAGGCCGAGATGGCCACGCTCTTTGCCGACCTGCCCGAAGCGCTTGAGAACACGGTCGAAATCGCCCGCCGCTGCGCCTTTCGCGTCAAGAAGCGGCCCCCCATCCTGCCCCGCTTCGCCGAGGACGAGGTCGAGGAGCTGCGCCGTCAGGCGCGCGAGGGGCTGGCCGCGCGGCTGGCCGTCATCCCCCATGCCGCCCCGGTCGAGGAGTATGAAAAGCGCCTCGATTTCGAACTGGGCATCATCGAGGGGATGGGCTTTCCCGGCTATTTCCTGATCGTGGCCGATTTCATCAAATGGGCCAAGGACGAGGGCATTCCCGTGGGCCCCGGGCGGGGGTCCGGCGCGGGCAGCCTTGTGGCCTATGCGCTGACGATCACCGACCTTGATCCCCTGCGCTATTCCCTGCTGTTCGAGCGGTTCCTGAACCCCGAGCGCGTCTCGATGCCGGATTTCGACATCGATTTCTGCATGGACCGCCGCGAAGAGGTGATCCGCTATGTGCAAGAGAAATACGGCCGCGACCGGGTGGGCCAGATCATCACCTTCGGCGCGCTTCTGTCAAAGGCCGCGGTGCGCGATGTGGGGCGCGTCCTGCAGATGCCTTACGGGCAGGTAGACCGCCTCTCCAAGATGATCCCGGTCGAAGGGGTCAAGCCCGTCAGCATCGAAAAGGCGCTCGCGGATGAGCCCCGCCTGCGCGAAGAGGCCAAGAACGAAGAGGTGGTGCAACGCCTTCTCGACTATGCGCGCCAGATCGAGGGGCTGTTGCGCAATGCCTCGACCCATGCCGCCGGCGTGGTGATCGGGGACCGGCCGCTCGATGAGCTTGTGCCGCTCTATCAGGATCCCCGCTCCGACATGCCGGCAACCCAGTTCAACATGAAATGGGTGGAACAGGCGGGGCTGGTGAAGTTCGATTTTCTGGGGCTAAAGACCCTGACCGTGATCCAGAACGCGGTCGAGCTGATCCGCAAATCCGGCCGGACGCTGGCCGATGCGCCCGATGGCACAAGGCTCTACGAGCCGCCCGAGGGGTTCGAATACGACATCGGGGCGATCCCGCTCGATGACGAGAAATCCTACGAGCTTTATTCCCGGGCGCGCACCGTGGCCGTGTTCCAGGTGGAATCGACGGGGATGATGGATGCGCTCAAGCGGATGAAGCCCACCTGTATCGAGGATATCGTGGCCCTTGTCGCGCTCTATCGCCCCGGCCCGATGGAGAATATCCCCACCTATTGCGAGGTGAAGAACGGGCTGAAGCCGCTCGAAAGCACCCATCCTTCGATCGACCATATCCTGAAGGAAACGCAAGGCATCATCGTCTATCAGGAACAGGTGATGGAGATCGCCCAGGTCATGGCGGGTTATTCGCTGGGTGGCGCCGACCTTTTGCGCCGCGCCATGGGCAAGAAGATCGCCGAGGAGATGGCCAAGGAACGCCCCAAGTTCGAAGAAGGGGCCAAGGCCAACGGCGTGCCCGCCGCCAAGGCGCGCGAGGTCTTTGACCTTCTGGAGAAATTCGCCAATTACGGCTTCAACAAGTCCCACGCCGCCGCCTATGCGGTGGTCAGTTACCAGACGGCGTGGCTCAAGGCCAATCACCCGGTCGAATTCATGGCGGGCGTGATGAACTGCGACATCCACCTGACCGACAAGCTGGGCACCTATTTCCAGGAGGCGCGCAAGCGGCTGGGCATCGAGGTGGTGCCGCCTTGCGTCAACCGCTCCGAGGCCACGTTCGATGTCGAGGGCGGCAAGCTGGTCTATGCGCTGGGCGCGCTCAAGAACGTGGGCGTCGATGCGATGCGGCTGATCACCGAGGGACGCGCGGGGCGGGCTTTCGTCACGCTGTTCGATCTGGCCCGGCGGGTGGACCTCAAGCGGGTGGGCAAGCGGCCGCTGGAAATGCTGGCCCGGGCCGGGGCCTTCGACGTGCTTGACCCGAACCGGCGGCGGGTGCTGGAAAGCCTCGATGCGCTGGTCGCCTATTCGGCGGCCATCGTGGAGCAGCGCGCCTCGAACCAGGTCAGCCTGTTCGGCGAGGCGGGCGACGACCTGCCCGAGCCGCGCCTGGCGGGCGTGCCCGACTGGCCCGCAGCGGAACGGCTGGCCGAAGAGTTCAAGGCGATCGGCTTCTACCTCTCGGGCCATCCGCTGGACGATTACTTCGGCGCGCTGCGCCGCAAGGGCGTGATGACGCTGGACGAGGTCGCGGCGCGGGCCGAACAGGGGCCGCATCTGGCCAAGATGGCCGGCACCGTCACCGCGCGGCAGGAACGCAAATCGGCGCGCGGCAACCGGTTCGCCTTCGTCGGCCTGTCCGACCCGACCGGGCAATACGAGGTGACGGTCTTTTCCGACACGCTCGAGGTGGCGCGCCCCTTCCTTGAACCCGGCGCGCAGGCGGTTCTGACGGTCGAGGCGACGATGGAGGCCGACCAGCTCAAGCTTCTGTGCCGCGGCGCCCAGCCGCTCGAGGCGGTGGCCGATGGCGCGGGCAGCGCGGGCCTTCGGGTCTTTGTCGACCGGCCCGAGGCTGTGCCTTCCGTCGCGGGCCTGCTCGAGGCGGCGCTGCGCGACGGGATCAAGGGCGGGCGGGGGCCGGTTTTTCTCTGCCTCATGGACAAGGGCCTGCCGGGCGAGGTCGAGGTCGATTGCGGCGCGGATTACCCGGTCACGCCGCAGATCCGGGCGGCGCTCCGCTCGCTCGACGGGGTGCTCGAAGTGGAAGAGGCCTGAGCCTGCCCCCTCGGCGGGTTTCCGCGAGCGGGGCTGCGGATGCGTGGACGGCGGGGGGCGCTTTGGCTAGGGTCCGGCGCATGACGGGCAGGGCCGGAGGACATATGCGCACTCTGATCGGGGTCGCGGCGCTGGTATTGCTGGCGGCCTGCGGTGATCCGCTGGACCAGCTCGACCGGCTGTCCGAGGTGGAGATTGATGCCGCCGAGGCCGCGCGGATCGCAGCCGGTGCAGGCGATCTGGCCGAGGATGCCCCGATCCTGCCGGCGCTTCTGGCCGAGGCGCGCGATGGCGAGGGCGCGGATGAGGCGGCCCCGGCCCAGCCTGCCTCTGCCGCCCCCGCAGGCACCGGCGGCGGCGGGTTGTGGTCGCTGTTCGGCCCGCCCGGTTCGGGCGCCACCCCGGCGGCGGCTGGCCCACGGTCGGAAGGGCCGCAATCCGACGGGCCGGATGCCGTCCAGATCGCACCGGGCCAGAGCCTGCCGTTCGGCGAGATTGCCAGCCTCTGCGGTGTCACGCCCGCGGCGAGCGGGGCGTCACCCGTCGCGCAGATGGGCAGTTTCGTGCTTTACGACAGCAATCCCGCCTCGACCGGCTTTCGCACCCATTACATCGGCGGCTTTCCCGACGGCTGCCTGCGGCAGTTTTCGGCCGCGATGGCGCTGTTCGGGGATGTGGCAACGCATGAGATGGTGCGATATCAATCGCATAATGCAAGGATCGCCTTCACGCAGACCGATACCGCCTATGAAGAGATCAAGGCCCGTATCTGTCGTGTTCCGTCCGGCCAGCCTTGTGGTGAGCGGATCGAGGCGCTGCAGGCGACGACCTTCTTCGTGACGGTCTATGAACGCTTCGGATCCTCGCCTGTCTGGGCCGAGATCCTGATCCACGACGGCGCGGTGGTGGCCAAGGATTTCAAAGGGCGCTGAGTCGCGGCCGAGGGGGCGCGGAATTTGCGCAAATTCCGCGGCGGGAACGGCGCACTTTGCGCCCGACCAATGCGGCTGGCGCAACTTCCGCGGCGGAAACTGCGCAGGGTCCGCCCTACCAATGCGGCGGCCGCTGGTTCGGATCGGCAGCCTCTCCCTCCGCCTCGGCCCGGGCAAGCTCGCGCTCGACCAGCAGCGCCGCCTGACGCTGCAGCCGCGCGAGTTCGCCTTCCTGACGGGCCACCACGTCCGAAAGATCCTCGACCATCCGGGTCAGATGGGCGATCTGTTCTTCCAGCCGGGTCAGATGCGGATCCTGGTCCATGCTCCCCACAAACCCCGGCCCGGTGGCAAAGGCAAGCCCCGCCCCCGGTTGCCGTCCGGCTGCGCGCGCGATAAAGCCACGCCCGACGCCTCAGGGTAGGATCCAAGACATGGCCAAGGACAAACCCCCCCGCCGCCCCCGGGCCGAAACGCCCAAGGGCTTTCGCGACTATCGCGGGGCCGAGGTCACCGACCGCGCCGCGATGCTGGCCCGGATCGCCCGCGTCTATCACCGCTACGGGTTCGACGCGCTCGAGACGAGCGCGGTCGAGACGGTCGAGGCGCTGGGCAAGTTCCTGCCCGATGTCGACCGCCCCAACGAGGGCGTCTTCGCCTGGCAAGACGAAGACAAGGACTGGCTGGCGCTGCGCTATGACCTGACCGCGCCCTTGGCCCGCTTCTACGCGCAGAGCCGCAACGACCTGCCCACCCCCTACCGCCGCTATGCGATGGGCCCGGTCTGGCGCAACGAGAAACCCGGCCCGGGGCGGTTCCGGCAGTTCTATCAATGCGATGCCGATACGGTGGGGGCCGCGAGCGTGGCTGCGGACGCCGAGATCTGCGCCATGCTGGCCGACACGCTGGAAGAGGTGGGCATCCCGCGCGGGGATTACGTGGTGCGGGTTAACAACCGCAAGGTGCTGAATGGCGTGATGGAGGTGGCGGGCGTCCTCGACCCCGCAGACCCCGAGAGGTTCGCGGCCGAGCGCGGCATCGTGCTGCGCGCCATCGACAAGCTGGACCGGCTGGGGCCGGAGGGCGTGCGCGCGCTGTTGGGCGCGGGGCGCAAGGACGATAGCGGGGATTTCACCAAGGGGGCGGGGCTGTCGGAGAGCCAGGCCGAGGTGGTGCTGGGCTTCGTCGGGGCGGGCCGTGAAACGGGGGCGGAAACCGTAGCGCGGCTGCGCGAACTGGTCGGGACTTCGGCGCTTGGGCAGGACGGTGTCGGCGAACTTGAGCAAATCAGCGACCTGCTTGCCGCCCAAGGCTACGGCCCCGACCGCATCCTCATCGACCCCTCGGTCGTCCGAGGCCTCGGCTACTACACCGGCCCCGTCTTCGAGGCCGAACTGACCTTCGAGATCACCGACGACAAGGGCCGCCCGCAGCGCTTCGGCTCGGTCGCCGGGGGCGGGCGCTATGATGATCTGGTCGAACGCTTCACCGGGCAGAAGGTGCCCGCGACCGGCGTTTCGATCGGGGTGGACCGGCTGCTGGCAGCACTCCGCGCCAAGGGCCGCGTCACCGGGGCCGAGGGGGCGGGGCCGGTCGTGGTGACGGTCATGGACCGCGACCGGATGGCCGATTACATGGGGCTGGTGGGCGAGCTTCGCCAAGTGGGGATCCGGGCCGAGCTGTACCTCGGCAACCCGAAGAACTTTGGCAACCAGTTGAAATACGCCGACAAGCGCGCCTCTCCGGTCGCGATCATCGAAGGAGCCGAAGAAAAGGCCCGCAATGTGGTGCAGATCAAGGACCTGATCCTTGGGGCAGAGATCGCGGCGAACGCCAGCCTCGAGGAATGGAAGGATCGTCCCAGCCAGTACGAGGTGCCGCGCGCCGAGATGGTCGCACGCGTCCGCGCCATCCTGGCCGAACACGGTCTGGCCGAACACGGGCTGGCCGAACACGGGCTGGGCGAAGGCGAAGACAGGTGATCGACAGCGCCGCAAAGGCTGCCGCCCGGGCCGAGGCCGCCCGGCTGACCGCGCTTTTCGCCGAGGCGGGCGCGACGCCGGTCGAGGCCGCGATCCTGCAACCGGCCGATATCCTGCTGGACCTCTATGGCGAGGATATCCGCGCGCGTGCCTATGTCACAGGCGATCCGCTGCGCGGCGAGATGATGCTGCGCCCCGATTTCACGGTGCCGGTCGTGCAGATGCATATGGACAGCGGCGCCGATCCCGCCCGCTATACCTATGCGGGCGAGGTCTTCCGTCGGCAGGAACTGGACGAGAAACGGCCAAACGAATTCCTGCAGGTGGGGTTCGAGGTCTTTGACGGCGCCGACCCGGCCCGCGCCGATGCCGAGGTCTTTGCGATGATCGCGAAGGGCCTGGGCGATCTGCCGGTGCGGGCGGCCACGGGTGATATCGGCATCCTGATGGCCGCGGTTCGGGGCCTGCGCACCTCAGAGGCGCGCAAGACCGCGCTCTCGCGCCATATCTGGCGGCCGCGCCGGTTTCGCGCGCTGCTTGACCGGTTCGGGGGGCGGGTGCCGATGGCCGCCTCGCGCGCGGCGCTTCTGGCCAAGGCCGATCCCTTTGCCGGGGCCGGGCCGGATATCGGCCTGCGGTCGCGGGCCGAAGTGGCCGAACGGATCGGCACGGTCCGCGCCGATGCCGAGGCGCCGCCGATCTCGGCTGAGGAGCTGGCGCTGATCGACGCGATCCTGTCGCTGCGCGAGACGCTGCCGCATGTGATCTCGGAGCTGCGCGACATCGCGGTCGACCTGCCCGCCATCGGCGCGGCGGTGCAGCGGCTGTCGGATCGCGCGGGGGCGCTGGCGGACCGGGGCGTCGATGTGGATCACCTGGAGTTCGAGGGCAGCTTCGGGCGCACCGCGCTGGAATATTACGACGGCTTCGTCTTCGGCTTTCAGGCCGAGGGGCGAGCGGGCCTGCCGCCCGTGGCCACGGGCGGGCGCTATGATGCGCTGACCACGATCCTGGGTCAGGGGCGGGCGGTGCCGGCCGTGGGCGGCGTGATCCGGCCCGAACTTGTCGTGGCGCTGCGGGAGGGACGGGCATGACCCTGCGCCTGGGCGTGCCGTCCAAGGGGCGGCTGATGGACAAGACCTTCGACTGGTTCGCCGCGCGCGGCATCACCCTGCGAAGGGCCGGGTCCGAGCGCGACTATGCGGCGGTGGTCGAGGGGATCGAGGGGGTGGAGCTGGTCCTGCTCTCGGCCGGAGAGATCCCGCGCGACCTGTCGCTGGGGCGCATCCATCTGGGGGTGACGGGGTCGGATGTTGTGCGCGAGAAGGTGCCGAACTGGGACCGGCGGATCGTCGAACTGGCCCCGCTTGGATTTGGCGGGGCGGATCTGGTGATCGCGGTGCCGCAGGGCTGGGTCGATGTGGACAGCCTCGACGATCTGGACGCGGTCTGCGCGGCCTTCCGGCGGCGGCACGGCTTTCGCCTGCGGATCGCCACCAAGTATCACAGGCTGGTGCGGGATTTCCTGCAATCGCATGGCGTGGCGGATTATCAGCTGGTCGACAGCCAGGGCGCGACCGAGGCGACGGTGAAGCATGAAACCGCCGAGGCCATCGCCGACATCACCTCGACGGGCGAGACATTGCGCGCGAACGGGTTGAAGGTGCTGCCCGACGGGCTGGTACATTCCAGCCAGGCGACGCTTTTCAAGTCGCGCGTGGCGGTCTGGACGGATGAGGATCGCGCCGCGCTGCGACGGCTGGAGGCGCGGTTGCGGCTGTAGGGCGGAAAATGTTCATTTTCCGCCGCTGAATATGTGCATATTCAGCGATGCTCGGCCTTCAGCGCACTCCGATTTCGGCCAGCGCGGCGGAGAGCTGCGGCGGCAGCGCCGTCTCTCCCTTGCGCGCACGCGCCAGATCGCGGGGCGCGTCGCCTGGCTGCAGGTAGCGCCAGCCCTGGAACGGCCGCTTCAAGGCGGGTTCCACCCGCACCAGTTCCGGGTCCAGCACGATGGCACAGCGGGCGATGCCGTCCCCGCCCCTGACCTCGTCCAGCCGCAGGATGCGTTGCCGGCACAGCACCACCCCCTTGATGATCCAGTAGATCGACCCGCCGTTCAGCACCTCGGCCTCGCGTTTGGGCCACATCCGCGTGACATGGCGCGGCAGGCCGTCCGGCCCCTGGCTGCGCGGATCGCTGTGCCAATCGGCCAGATCGGCGACATCCTCGGTTCCCACCGACAGCTTGATCAGGTGAATTGTCCCGGTCATCCGCACCCCCATGCTTCGCCCTATCCTAGGCGAGGGCGGCCCGAGTTCAACCCGTCCTGACCGCTACATCTTGTTGACCCGTTTTCGGGTTGCCCATATGTTCTGACCTCTCCTGATCCGTCCGCCAGAGGATTCGCGCCATGTCCCGCTTTGCAGCCCCCATCGCCGAACAGATCTGGGACATGAAATACCGCCTGAAATCCGGCGACGGCACGCCTGTCGACGCCACGGTCGAGGATACCTGGCGCCGCATCGCGCGCGCGCTGGCATCGGTCGAGGCGGACCCCGCGCTCTGGGAGGATCGCTTCTATGCCGCGCTCGAGGATTTCCGCTATCTGCCTGCGGGCCGGATCGTGGCCGGGGCCGGTACGGGACGGTCGGTGACGCTGTTCAACTGCTTTGTCATGGGCACGATCCCCGACAGCATGGGCGGCATCTTCGACGGGCTCAAGGAAGCGGCGCTGACCATGCAGCAGGGCGGCGGGATCGGCTACGATTTCTCGACCATCCGTCCGCGCGGGGCGCCGGTGGCGGGGGTGGCGGCCGATGCCTCGGGGCCGCTGTCCTTCATGGATGTCTGGGATGCGATGTGCCGGACGATCATGTCGGCGGGCTCGCGCCGGGGCGCGATGATGGCGACGATGCGCTGCGATCATCCCGATATCGAGGCCTTCATCGACGCCAAGAAGGATCCCGCCCGTCTGCGGATGTTCAACCTTTCGGTGCTTGTGACCGATCCCTTCATGGCCGCCGTCAAGGCCGATGGCCCGTGGGACCTGCAATTCGACGGCCGCGTCTATCACACGGTGCAGGCGCGCGACCTGTGGAACCGGATCATGCGCTCGACCTATGACTATGCCGAGCCCGGCGTGATCTTCATCGACCGTATCAACGCGATGAACAACCTGGCCTACGTCGAGACGATCTCCGCCACCAACCCCTGCGGCGAACAGCCCCTGCCGCCCTATGGCGCCTGCCTTCTGGGCTCGATCAACCTTGCGGCCCTCGTGACCGATGCGTTCGGAGACGCCGCCGATCTGCCCGAGGCGGCACTCGACGATCTGGTGCGCACCGCGGTGCGGATGATGGACAATGTGGTGGACGCCTCGCGCTTTCCGCTGCAACAGCAGGAGGCGGAGGCGCGCGCCAAGCGGCGGATCGGGCTGGGGGTGACGGGGCTTGCCGATGCGCTTCTGATGCTGGGGCTGCGCTATGGGTCCGAGGCGGCGGCGGCGCAGACGGAAGCCTGGATGCGTCAGATCGCGCGGTCGGCCTATCTTGCCTCGGTCGATCTGGCCAAGGAAAAAGGCCCCTTCCCCCTGTTCGATGCCGAGGCCTTTCTGGCCACCGGCACCATGGCCGCGATGGACGAGGATGTGCGCGCGGCGATCCGTGCGCATGGCATCCGCAACGCGCTTTTGACCTCGATCGCGCCCACCGGCACGATCAGCCTGTTCGCCGGCAATGTCTCGTCCGGGATCGAGCCGGTCTTTGCCTATGCCTATACGCGCAAGGTGCTTCAGCCCGACGGCAGCCGCACCGAGGAAGAGGTGGTCGATTACGCCGTCCGTCTCTGGCGCCAGAAGATGGGCGACGCGCCCCTGCCGGACCATTTCGTCAATGCCCAGACGCTACCCCCGCTGGATCATGTGCGGATGCAGGCGGCGGCGCAGCGTTGGGTGGATTCGTCGATCTCGAAAACCATCAATTGCCCCGAGGACATCAGCTTCGAGGATTTCAAGGAGGTCTACATGGCCGCCTGGGATCAGGGCTGCAAGGGCTGCACGACCTACCGCCCGAACGACGTGACCGGCAGCGTCCTGAGCGTGAGCGAAGAGGCAGAGCCGAAACCCCAGGCGCAGGCGGCCGAGGGCGGCAGCGGGGCCGAGGTGGTCTATCTCTCCGAACCGCTCGACCGGCCGGCGGCGCTCGAGGGGCAGACCTACAAGCTGAAATGGCCCGACAGCGAACACGCGCTTTACATCACGGTCAACGATATCGTCATCGCTGGTCACCGGCGGCCTTTCGAGGTCTTCATCAACTCGAAGAACATGGAGCATTTCGCCTGGACGGTGGCGCTGACGCGGATGATCTCGGCCGTGTTCCGTCGGGGGGGCGACATTTCCTTCGTGGTCGAGGAGCTGAAGGCCGTGTTCGACCCGCGCGGAGGCGCGTGGATGGAGGGGCGCTATATCCCGTCGATCCTTGCGGCCATCGGCGGGGTGATCGAGCGGCACCTGATCGCCATCGGCTTTATCGAGGGCGAAGGGTTGGGGCTGAAGACCGATCCCAAGGCCGAGGTGATGGTCGTGGGCGGTCGCGGGAAAAGCTGCCCCGCCTGCGGCAGTTTCGAGATGCGGATGGTGGAAGGCTGCATGACCTGCGCCTCCTGCGGGCATTCGAAATGCGGCTGAGGCCGGGGACCGAGATTTTGCACAAAATCTCGGCCGGAATTTGTGGAAATTCCGGCTGAAGGCCCGGCCGTCCGGTCAGAAGCTCTGGTTCACACGCAGATGCAGGTGGCTATGGGGTTCTTCCTCGTCGTCATGGGCATGGTGCAGCGTCTCGATCGTGACGGGCATCAGGGCGACCGCCCCGTGACGGATGCCCCTTTCGGCGAAAACGCGGCGGGCATAGTCATCGACCCTCCCGACCGAGGTCCGGAAAACCGAGATGTCGAGCGTCTCCTGATGGTTCACCGGCAGGCTGGTGTTGAAGACGATTTCGGCGTGACGCTCCATCCGGGCGGCGCGCAGCCGGCGCGACAGACCCGGCATGGTCTGGTCGACCGAACAGCTGACCACGCCGACACAGCTGGCCGAGGGTTCTTCGGTCGGCATGGCCGAGAGGCCGCGTCGCACAAGGTCGCGGATCGCCTCGGATCTGTTGGCCACGCCTGCGCGCCCGATATGCTGGTCGATTTCCGCGGCAAGCTCTTCGTCCAGCGTGATGGTCGTGCGGATCATCCTGCCCTCCCTCCGGCCCCGGGTCGGGACCGCAGGGCCATATTAGAGAGCGTCCCGAGAGGTCGTCCAGCCTCTCCTCAGCCGCGCTTGTCGTGGCGGAGCACGGCCCCGATCAGAAGCCCTGAAAACAGGATGATCGCAGCGGCATAGGGTGCGGCCTGAAGCAGCATCCCCTCGGAGGTGCGCGAGAACATCGAAATGGCCAGCGGCCGGAACCCGGTCGGCGACAGCAGGAAGGCGATCGGCAGTTCCTTCATGGTGATGGCGAAAACCAGCACGATCCCGCCGATCACGCCCGGCCGGATCGCCGGCAGCGTGACCCGGAAGAAAACCTCGATCGGGCCGCGCCCAAGGCTGCGCGCGGCCTCTTCCACGCGCGGCCGCGCATGGTAGAGCGAGGCCCGGATCGGCCCCAGCGCCAGGGCGAGGAAGGACAGGCCATAGGCCAGGACCAGCAGGGTCATCGACTGATAAAGCCACGGCACGCCGCGCAGCGCGAAAAAGACGAAGGCAAGCGCGAAGGCCAGGGCAGGCACCGCATAGCCGACGAAGGCAAGCCTTTCGATCATGCGTGACAGGGGCGATGGAAAGCGGATCGCGAGGAAAGCGACCGGCAGAGCCAGCGCGGCGGCAAGCAGGGCCGCCGGGATTGCCGCCGAAAGGGAATGGTGCAGCGCGGACAGGACTTCGGGAACGGAAGCGAGCACTTCTCCCCGGCTCATCCAGTAGGTCAGGACAGCGACCGGAAAGCCCAGCGAGGCGAGCGCGACAAGGGCGGCAAAGGCAAGGGCCAGGGCCTGCCCGAGGGGGCCCAGCCGCAGCCGGCGCGGCGCCGCCCCCGTGCCCGATCCGACCCGGGCCAGGCGCATATCCTTGCGCAGGCGGCTTTCCCACCAGACCACCGACAGGGCGATCGCGATCAGGATCAGGGCCAGCCAGGCCGCATAGACGCGGTCGAAGGCGGCCGAATATTGCTGATAGATGACGAAGGAAAACGCCTCGTATCGCATCAGGGCCACGGCCCCGAAATCGCCGATGACGTAAAGCCCGATCACCAGCCACCCCGACAGGAAAGCCGGCAGCAGATTGGGCAGATGCACCCTCAGGAACACCTCCCACGGGCCAAGGCCCAGCACCCGGGCCGAATCCTCGAGGCTCTGGTCAAACCCCGAGAATGCGGCGCGCAGATTGAGATAAAGGTAGGGAAAGCAGTACAGCGTCAGCGCGATGCCCGCACCCCAAAGCCCCTGAATCCGCGGCAGCCGGATATCGAACAGCACGTTCATGAAGCCGTGATTGCCCGACAGGCCGATCAGGGCAAAGGCCATGACATAGCCGGGGATCGCCAGCGGCAGGACGGCAAGCACATTGATCAGCCGCCGCCCCAGAAGATCGGTCCGGCTGACAAGAAAGGCCAGCGGCAGGGCGATAAGCGTGGAAAGCGCCAGCACCAGCCCCACGAGGGCCGCCGTATTCACCAGCAATTGCCCGGTGCGCGCCCGGAAGATCATGCCCATGACGCGCGCGGGATCGGCCTCGAAGGCGCGCAGAACAAGATAGACCAGAGGGGTCAGCATCAAGGCCCCGATGACAAGGCCGATCCCCGTCAGGGCAAGTTGCGCCGGGGGCATGCCCCGGCGCTGATTGGCAGGATTCGCCGTCAAAGGATCCCGGCTTCGGTCAGAAGCGCGAGCGTCCCCTCAAGATCGCCCAGAAGGTTCAGGTCAAACTCCGGCGCCAGTTCGACGGCGGTTTGATAGGGCATCATCTTTTCGGAAAGGTTCGCAGGAACGATTGCGCCCTCCGTGACGGGGAATTCGTAGACCGTGCCGATGAAATACTGCTGCGCCGCAGGCGACAGCAGGAAATCGACAAAGGCGATGGCCTCCTCGGTGTTGTCGGAGGTGGCCAGCAGGCCGATGGCGGCCGTCATCATCAGGTTGCCCAGATCGCCGGCCTCGAAAGCCGCATGGGCGACGGGAAAGGCCGAATCGGCGGTCAGGAAACGGCCCAGATAGTAGTTGTTGGTCCAGAAGAAATCCGCCTCGCCGTCGGCAACGGCCTGATAGCCGGCGGTGTTGTTGCTCACGATGACGGGTTCATTCGCGGCAACGCCCTTGAGCCAGTCAAGCGTGGCCTCGTCTCCGTATTGCACCCG
The DNA here is from genome assembly GCA_051859505.1 of Paracoccaceae bacterium. GTDB lineage: Bacteria > Pseudomonadota > Alphaproteobacteria > Rhodobacterales > Rhodobacteraceae > JAFIEN01. The sequence goes on along the minus strand of JBHYFN010000044.1, from coordinate 12,069 downwards.
AAGTGCCGTGACATGGGCATGGAACGACCCATTCGTCGGGGCGAGGGCGAAACGGCCGCGGAAGGCCGGATCCGCAAGATCCACGATGCTGGCGGGCAGGGTCGCGGGATCGACATCGGTGTGATGCGCCATCAGGCGCGCCCGCCCCGAGATGCCGATCCAGTGCCCGTCCGCATCCCGATAGACCGAGGGAACCCGCGCCAGCGTCTCTTCGGGAAGGCTGGCAAGCAACTGATGAACCGCGCCAAGGGCACCCACATCCTGGGCCCAGAACAGATCGGCCGGCGAGGCGGCCCCTTCCTCTTGCAGCAGGATGGCCAGTTCGGATGTGCCGGCATAGCGGACGTTGACCTTGATCCCGGTCTCGGCCTCGAAAGCGGCGATGATCGGGGCCACGAGCGATTCGCCCCGGCCGGAGTAAAGCGTCACATCAGCGGCGGCGGGCAATGCGGCGAACAGCAGCGCGGCTGCGGCAAGGGGTCGGGTGACTGTCATTTCGGAAACCTCACGGTTCTTCGGGTTGGGGTCGATGGGTAACGCCCCGGGAAGCCCGGAACCTGCCTGCTTCGGGCTTTCTATAATCTTGACTATTTTTGTCAATGATAATGACGCAAGCCGACCGGGCGTCTAGCCGACGGCTTCTGCAATCGTCTCGATCATCGCCAGAAGATGGTCGCGGGCCAGATCGATATCAGGCCGGGCCAGCACGGCAAGGCAGGATGCGTCGCATTCCTCTTCCTGGCGCAACTGTTGCGCCTTCGTGGCAAGGCCGGTCAGGCCAAGGGTCAGACCGGTCCCCTTGATCGTATGCAGCGCGTCATCGCGTTCTTCCCGGGTTGCGTTCCGGTCGGATGCCTTCTCGATGAGAGAGGGCAGTTCATCGGCAAAACCATCGACAAGCTCGAGCACCGTTTCCGCCCCGATCTCATCGGCCAGAAGGTCGATCCGGGGCAGATCGACGGAAGCATCGGCCCCGCCCCGGTCGTCATCCGCGGGATCGGCCGGGGCGGCTGCGGCCGGGGCTGCGGTCTTGCCATCGGTTGGTGTCAGCAGGTCAAACTGGATCAGGATCCGCTGAAGCGTGTCCCGCTTGACGGGCTTGGGCAGGAAATCGTCCATACCGGAGGCAAGGCAGTTCTCCCTGTCCTCGACGAAGGCATTTGCCGTCAACCCGACGATCGGCACCCTGCAACCGCTCGCCCTCAGGCGCCGGGTCGCGTCAAGGCCGCTCAGGCGCGGCATCTGCATGTCCATGAACACGAGGTCGAAGGTGTCGTCCGTCAGGGCGGCAATCGCCTCGAATCCGTCGCAGGCCGTCTGGACCTGAAGCCCGAAGGTGCCGAGCAGGCCTGTCGCGACACGGCGGTTGATCTCGTTGTCTTCGACCAGCAGGATGCGGACGCCCGGCCGGGCGGCAAGGCCTCCCTGCATCAGCTCCGGGCCCTCGTCCATTTCCGTCCCGACTTGCGGCGACGGATCGACCGCGACCATATCCGTCACCGGCAGTTCGAACCAGAAGGTGCTGCCCCTGCCCGGAACGCTTCGAACCCCGATCCTGCCGCCCATCGCCTCGATGATGCGCTTGCAGATCGCAAGGCCAAGCCCCGTTCCCCCGAATCGGCGCGAGATGCTGCCATCGACCTGGCTGAATTCCCGGAACAGCAGGTCGGTCCCGGCTTCCGAGATGCCGATCCCCGTATCCTCGACCTCGACCAGCAGCAGGTTGTCGCCGCTTTCCTTCGCGCGGATCCGTATGCTGCCAAGCTCGGTGAACTTCACGGCATTGCCGACCAGATTGACAAGCACCTGCCTCAATCGGGCCGGGTCGGACGTCAACTGAAGCGGGGCAACATCGAATTCGAGCGCCAGGCCGCGGGCGGCGGCTCGTGGGGCGAAGATGACCTCGATGGCCCGGAAAACATCCGGCAACCTGAAGCTTGCCTGGTCAAAATCGATCTGACCCGACTCCAGTTTCGACAGGTCCAGCACATCATTGATCACATCAAGCAGCAGGTCGCCCGACTGGCGGATCATGGCCAGGCGCGATCTGTTCTCTTCATCCAGAGGCGCAAGTGCGAGCAATTCAGTCGCGCCGATGATGCCATTGAGCGGTGTCCGGATCTCGTGGCTCATCGTTGCCAGGAACATCGACTTCGCCCGGTTGGCGGCCTCTGCCTCGTTGGCGATCCTGGCATTGCGCTGGCTCAGCTCCCGCAGTTCGCGACTTGTGCCGGCCATGCGCCTGACCTGGACGAACTGCATGGCAACGATGCAGGCATAGATGGCCACCAGCGTCGCGACCGCCGTGCCGATCTGCCGCGTCACGGCCTGCTGGTTCTCGCGCTCGTCCATGCGGGTGAGGTTCTTGGCGGCATTCACCCGGATCAGGATGTTCTCGATGATCGGACGAAGCACGAGAGCCTCGTCCGACAGTTGCCCGAGCGCGTCCTGCAGGTCATCGGACGAAAGCTCCGGCAGGCTGTCGATCGTCGGGACCATGGCCTCGATAAGGTCCCGCACCTCGGTGATCCCGTCGCGGATCTCCTCGCTTTCCGAGAAGCTGTCGGAGAAGCTGCCGCGTTGCATCAGATTGATGCGGCCATAGACGATGTCGAACCGAACCATCACTTCGGCGATCGCTTCGGGATCCGCGGCGATCCGGCTCTCCAGGAGTCGTTCGATCAGGCGTCCGACCTCGCGATCTGCCTGAAAGATCGCCCAGACGCCATCTTCGCGAACCACTGCATTGAGACTTTTCTGAACCTCGATCAGGCTACCATACATTCGCGCCGTTGCGGCCACGAGGATGAAGCTGATGAGGATCAGCGCAGCGATCGCGATGCTGGTCGGGCTGCCTCTGAATCGGCCGCCCCCCCCCAGTTAGGTCAATAGAGGATTTCAGCTCTCGTGATCTGCCAGACGGATCTCGAGAAGGTCTCTTCATTGAAGAGTTCGGGAAACTCGTCCAGCGGATAGATCAAGAACAGGGGCCCGTTGTTGCGGGCCGAGATCGGTTCACCGTTGATCCTGGTGGCGATGATGACCGGATAGTCCCGCAGTTGTTCCGTCGGGATATCGGCGAAATATTCGTTGATCGCGATCAGGCGCAGGGTCGCGCCATCCGCGCCCAGACTGTCGAGCAGGGCCGAAGCGAGCGGGCCGGAGAATTCGTTGACCCCGTCGTGCCAGGGCGTCGCTGTTGTGGTGACGCGACCGGGCAGGGCTTCCAGCATGGCAAGGTCGAAGGGTGCTTCCCAATCCTCTGCGCCGGCCCCGAGGCCCTGTCCGGCCACAGTCAGAATGACCTCGCCCTCGGGGGCAGGAAGCGTATCGAGCACCGCCGGATCGGCGGCAAGATTGAGCGGCAGCAGCAGCCCCAGCGTGATTGCGGCGAAAACTCTGCGAAAGATCATGCGATTCTCCTTTGGGGAAGGGGGGATGGCCCTGTGGGCGCTCTGGTTGCGTCGAACAGGGCGACGACCTCGGGCCAGCTTGCGGTGAAGGCCGTCACGCAGTTCGGATCGAAATGGCGCCCCGACTGCTTCTCGATCTCGGCCCGGGCCTCATCGAGGGTCCAGGGCCGTTTGTAGGGGCGCGCGCTGCACAGGGCGTCGAACACATCGGCAACCGCGACGATGCGACCGACAAGCGGGATCTCCTCTCCGGCAAGGCCGAGCGGATAGCCGGTGCCGTCCCATCTTTCGTGATGCGACAGGGCGATCTGTTCGGCCACGCGGATCAGTTCGGTATCGCCATTGGCGAGGATGTCGCCACCGATCACGGTGTGACGGCGCATGATCTGCCATTCCTCGTCGTTCAGAGGGCCGGGCTTCAGCAGGATCGCGTCAGGTATTCCGATCTTGCCCGTGTCATGCAGGGGCGCTGCGAGATAGACGAGCCGGCAGCACTCATCCCCGCAGCCGAGGTTTCTTGCGATGATCTGCGAGATATCGGCCACGCGGGACACATGTTCCCCGGTCGCGCCGTCGCGGCTGTCGATGGCATGGGCGAGCCTGCGGATCAGTTCCTCTTCCCGGGCCGCGAGTTGCGCGGTCGCCTTTGCGACCTCGGCCGACAGAAGGCGCGCGCGATCGGCAAGCGATAGCTGCGCATCGCGCAACATCAGCAGGTTCTGCACCCGCATGCGAAGCTCTTGCGGATCGACCGGTTTGGTCAGGAAGTCGGTCGCCCCGGCTTCGATCGCCTCAAGCCGCAGGTGCCGGTCGTTGTCGGCCGTGACCATGATGATGGGAACGGTCTGGTAGGTATCGGTCGCCCGAAGCGCCCGGACCACCTCCATGCCATCCATCTTCGGCATCCGGAAATCGACCAGCACAAGGTCGAACACTGTCTCGTCAAGCCGTTCGAGGGCGGCATCCGCATCACGGAAACCTTCTATCTCAAGGCTTCGGTCGCGGGAGAGGACGCCCTTCAACACGGCCAGACTGGTCGTCTGGTCATCGATCAGGCAAATGCGCATGGGTCTGTTCATCTTGGCCAGTGCCTGTCTTTCCGACTCGCTCTGACCTGACTCTGAACGGCTGCGCTTACCTTTCTGTTAATGCGGGGAGGAATTCGCAGCCCTGCCGTCCGGGCCGCCGCTGCCCTAGCTGTAATGCGTGACCGGCGTTCCCGCGAGGGCCGAGATGTTCAGCAAACCCCGCGGCGTGATCGACGGCGTCACGATATGCGCCCGGTTTCCCATCCCCATCAGGATCGGCCCGACCTCCAGCCCGCCGCCCTTCATCTTGAGGATGTTGCGCACCCCCGACGCGGCATCGGTATTGGCGAAGACAAGCACATTGGCCGGCCCGTCAAGCCGCGAGCCCGGGAAGATCCGCTGGCGCAGGTCGACGTCAAGTGCGGCGTCGATATGCATTTCGCCTTCGTATTCGAAATCGCGGGGCGCGCTGTCGAGGATCGCAAGCGCCCCGCGCATCCGCCGCCCGGTATCGCAATCCAGATTGCCGAATTGCGAATGCGAGCAGAGCGCGATCTTGGGCGTCAGGCCGAAGCGGCGCACATGCCGTGCCGCGGCGATGACGGTATCGGCGATCTGATCGGGCGAGGGTTCGGGATGCACCTGCGTATCGGCGATGAACAGCGGCCCGTCCTCGAGGATCATCAGCGACAGCGCCCCGACCGGCCGCAGACCGGAGGTTCCCAGAACCTGGGTCACATAGTTCAAATGCCACAGAAACTGCCCGAAGGTGCCGCAGATCAGGCTGTCGGCCTCGCCCCGGTGGACCATCACCGCGGCAATCGCCGTTGTGTTCGTCCGCATCACGGCGCGGGCGATATCGGGGGTCACGCCGCGGCGGGCCATGATCTCGTGATAGGTGCCCCAGTAATCGCGATAGCGGGGGTCGTTTTCGGGGTTCACGATCTGGAAATCCGTCTCGGGCCGGATCTTGAGCCCGGCCCGTTCACAGCGCTGGGCGATCACCTCGGGCCGCCCGACAAGCACCGGCTGGTCCGAGGTTTCCTCCATCATCGCCTGGGTCGCGCGCAGGACGCGTTCATCCTCGCCCTCGGCCAGCACGATCCGGCGGTTGGCACTGCGCGCCGCGTCAAAGACCGGCCGCATGATCAGCGCGGATTTGAAGACCGACCCGTCGAGCTTTTCACGATAGGCCTTAATGTCGGCGATCGGCTGGGTCGCCACGCCGGTGCGCATCGCCGCCTCGGCCACGGCGCTGGCCACGACGCCGATCAGCCGCGGATCGAAAGGCTTGGGGATCAGGTATTCGCGCCCGAAGGTCAGCTTCTCGCCGCGATAGGCCTCGGCGGCTTCGGCGCTGGTCGTCTCGCGGGCGAGGGCGGCGATACCGGCGATGCAGGCGATCTTCATCTCGTCGTTGATCGTGGTCGCCCCCACATCAAGCGCGCCGCGAAAGATGAAGGGAAAGCACAGGACATTGTTGACCTGATTGGGATAATCACTGCGTCCGGTGGCAAGGATCGCCTCTGGCACGGCGGCCAGCGCCTCGGCCGGGTCGATCTCGGGCGAGGGGTTGGCAAGGGCAAAGACGATGGGCGAAGCGGCCATCGTGGCCACCATCGCAGGCGTCAGAACCCCCGGGCCCGACAGGCCAAGGAACAGGTCCGCCCCGGTCATCGCATCGGCCAGGGACACCGGCCCGCCCGGCTGCGCATAGGCGGCCTTCTGCGGCGTCATGTCGATTTCCCGACCTTCGTGCACAAGGCCGTGCAGATCGAACAGCCAGACGTTTTCCCGCTTCACGCCCAGTTTCAACAACATGTCGAGGCAAGCTATCCCGGCCGCCCCGCCGCCGGTGGAAACCACCTTGATGTTTTCGAACCTCTTGCCCGCCACGATCAGCGCATTGGTCGCCGCTGCCCCCACGACAATCGCGGTGCCGTGCTGGTCGTCGTGAAAGACGGGGATGTTCATCCTCTCGCTGCAGATACGCTCGACCAGGAAACAGTCGGGCGCCTTGATGTCTTCGAGGTTGATCGCGCCAAAGGTCGGCTCCAGCGCGCAGATGATCTCGGCCAGGCGTTCGGGATCGGGTTCATCAAGCTCGATATCGAAACAATCGATATTGGCGAATTTCTTGAACAGGACGGCCTTGCCCTCCATCACCGGCTTGGCCGCCAGACCGCCGATATTGCCCAGACCCAGGACCGCCGTCCCGTTCGAGACAACGCCCACCAGGTTCCCGCGCGAGGTATAGTCGCGCGCGGTCGCGGGGTCGGCCTTGATCTCCAGACAGGCCTCCGCCACCCCGGGCGAATAGGCGCGCGACAGGTCGCGCCCGTTGGCAAGCGGCTTGGTGGCCCTGACCTCGAGCTTTCCGGGGCGCGGATAGCGGTGATACTCGAGGGCCGCTTCGCGCAGGCCCGTATCCTTGCCCGTGTCAGGGCCAGTATCCTTGCCCATATCCGGGCCTGCATCCTCGCCGGTGGTCCTGCCGGCTTGCCCGGTCGTATCGCTCATGGCCGTCCCTTTCCGCTGCGGGAATGGCGGCGATAAACCACGATTGCCCGGCCCTTGCAAATCCGCAGGGGCAGGGGCAATCCTGCCGCATGACCGATTATCCCATCCGGGCCGAGATCCCGCTCGCCACAACCGACCTGCGCGCCGATCTGGCCTTCTTCGGCAAAGAGCTGGGGCTCAGGCTTGACGAGATCTACCCCGCCGACAACCCCGGGGTCGCGGTGTTCTCGGGCCACGGGATCCGGATCCGCCTCACCCAGGGCGACGCAGCCCCGGGATGCATCCGCATCCTGACCGACGACCCCGCCTTCGCCGGCGGGGCGAAGCGCCTCACCGCGCCCGGCGGCACATCCGTCACCATCGCGGCGCTGAACCCGCCCCTCGTCCTGCCACCCACTGAACATGCCTTCGTCGTCCGGCGCCTGCGCGACGAGGCCCCCTGGGTGATCGGCCGTGCCGGGATGCTCTATCGCGACCTCGTGCCCTCGCGCCTCGGCGGCGCGATGATCGCCAGCCACATCCGCATCCCGGATGGCGGTCCGGTGCCCGATATGGTGCATTTCCACAAGGTGGGCTTCCAGCTCATCTTCTGCCTCAAGGGCTGGGTCGATGTGCTCTACGAGGATCAGGGCGGCCCGCTGCGGCTCACGCCGGGCGACTGCTTCATCCAGCCGCCCGAGATCCGGCATCGCGTGCTCGAAGCCTCCGAAGGGATCGAAGTCCTCGAGATCGGCGTGCCGGCCGACCATGTGACCGAGATCGACCACGAGATGACCCTGCCGACACCGCATCTCTGCCCCGACCGCGCATGGCAGGGCCAGCGCTTCGTCCACAACCGCGCCGAAGGGGCCGACTGGCAGCCCTTCCGCCTGCCCGGCTTCCTCGCCCGCGACACAACCATCGCCGAGAACACCTCCGCCACGGCATCGGTACAGGTCGTCCGCCCGGCCGCCCCGGTTGCCCGAGCCGCCGCGCCCGGACCCATCCCGACCGCCCGCCATGATGCCGATATCCTCTTCGGCTTCGTCAGCGCGGGCAGCCTGACCCTCACGGCCGAGGGCCAGCCCGACCACAGGCTCGAAACGGGCGATGCCTTCGTCATCCCGCCGGGCCTCGAGACGGGATGGAAGGATCCCTCTGAAGATCTCGAACTCATCGAGGTCGCACTGCCGGGCCGGTTCCAGACCCTTCTTTCTGCTTCTTTTGTTTGAAAATATCCCGGGGGGAGGCCCGGAACGGGCCCGGGGGGCAGAGCCCCCCGTTTGAATAGCTTCGGGGCAGAGCCCCCCGAAAGAAAAGCATCGGGGCAGAGCCCCCCGGCAGAAATTTGGCCAAATTTCTGCCCCGCCCCACACCAAGCGCCACCTTGCAAAGACCGCCGGGCGGGTGAACACTGCGCCGATCCTGAAAGGAACCCGCCCATGTCCCTGCTCGAGACCGCGCGCATCGCCCGCGACAAGGCCTATGCCCCCTATTCCCGCTTCAAGGTGGGCGCCGCGATCCGCAGCACCTCGGGCAAGGTCTATGCCGGCGTCAATGTCGAGAATGCCGCCTATCCCGAAGGCACCTGCGCCGAAGCCGGTGCCATCGCCGCCATGATCCTCGGCGGCGATACCGAAATCGCCGAAGTCGCCGTGATCGCCGATGCCACCGTCCCCGTCGCCCCCTGCGGCGGCTGCCGCCAGAAACTGCGCGAATTCGGCAAGGCCGGGGTCCGGGTCACGATGGCGAACCTGCGGGGCGAAGAGACGGTCATGACACTGGCCGAGCTTCTTCCCGGCGCTTTCGAGCAGGACCATATGGGCGGCAGCTGATGGAGGCGCGCGGCATCATCGCTGCCCTGCGCCGCGGCGAGGCCCCCTCGGCCGAGGCGCTGCGCTGGTTCGCCGCCGGTCTTGCCTCGGGCGCGGTCAGCGACGCGCAGGCCGGCGCCTTCGCCATGGCCGTCTGCCTGCGGGGCCTGGGCGAGGCGGGCCGGGTCGCGCTGACCGAGGGGATGCGGGATTCGGGCGATGTGCTGAAATGGCACCTCGATGCCCCCGTCCTCGACAAGCACTCGACCGGGGGCCTTGGCGATGCCGTCTCGCTGATCCTTGCGCCTGCGTTGGCGGCCTGCGGGGTGGCTGTCCCGATGATCTCGGGCCGCGGCCTTGGCCATACCGGCGGCACGCTCGACAAGATGGAGGCGATCCCCGGGGTCGTGGCCCAGATCAACGAAAGCAAGCTGCGTGAGGTGGTCGCGCAGGTCGGCTGCGCCGTGGTCGGCGCCACGGGCCGCATCGCGCCCGCCGACCGCCGCCTCTATGCGATCCGCGACGTGACCGGCACGGTGGAAAGCATCGACCTCATCACCGCCTCGATCCTGTCCAAGAAGCTGGCGGCGGGGCTTGAAGGGCTGGTTCTGGACGTCAAATCCGGCTCGGGCGCCTTCATGAAAACCGATGACGAAGCCCGCGCCCTGGCCGAGGCGCTGGTCTCGACCGCGAACGGCGCAGGCTGCCCGACGGCCGCGCTCATCACCGATATGAATGAGCCGCTTTGCCCGGCGCTCGGCAATGCGGTCGAGGTCGGGGTCTGCATGGAGATCCTCTCCGGCAACCGCCTCGCCGCCCCCCGCCTGCATGACCTGACCGTGGCGCTGGGCGGCCGGCTCCTGGCACTTGCTGGCGGGGCCGAGGGCGAGGGCGAGGAGAAGATCCGCGAGGCCATCGCCAGCGGCGGCGCGATGGAGCGGTTCGCGCGCATGGTCGCATCCCTCGGCGGCCCCCCCGACATGGCCGAGGACTGGCGCACCCATCTGCCGCAGGCCCCGGTCATCGGCGATGTCGTCGCGCCCGAGGCCGGCCATATCGCCGAATTCCACGGCGAGGCGCTGGGCCTTGCGGTGGTCGCCATGGGCGGCGGGCGGCGGGTCGAGACCGACCGGATCGACCCTGCCGTCGGCCTGACCGACGTCCTGCCGCTGGGCACGCGCGTCGAACGCGGCCAGCCCATCGCCACGATCCACGCCCGCGACGAGGACAGCGCCGAGGCCGCCGCCCGCGCCGTCCTTGCCGCCATCCGCATCGGCGAGGCGCCGCAGGTCGGCCCGCTGGTGCGGGGCCGGGTCGGCTGATGCCGCGCGCTTTCCTTGTGGTGATGGATTCCGTCGGCATCGGCGGCGCCCCCGATGCGGGCGCCTTCTTCAACGGCCCCCTGCCCGATACGGGCGCGAATACCGTCCTGCATATCGCCGAAAGCGTGGGCCTCACCCTCCCCACGCTTGATGCTCTCGGCCTGGGCGCTGCGCTGGAACTGGCCAGCGGCGCCCACGCCCCCGGCCTGACGGCCATCCCCACCGGCGCCTGGGGGGCCGCGACCGAGGTGTCGCGCGGCAAGGACACGCCCTCGGGCCATTGGGAACTGGCGGGCGTGCCGGTGCCCTGGGACTGGACCACCTTCCCCGACACCGACCCCGCCTTCCCCGACGATCTGGTGGTCGAGGTCTGCCTTGCCGCCGGTACCGGGGGCATCCTCGGTAACCGCCATGCCTCGGGCACCGTGATCCTCGAGGAAGAGGGCGCGCGGCATATGAAGACCGGCTGGCCGATCTGCTACACCTCGGCCGATTCGGTCTTTCAGATCGCCGCGCATGAGGAAGTCTTCGGACTGGATCGGCTCCTGAAGCTCTGCGAGGACGTGGCCCCCAGGCTTCACGCCATGAAGGTGGGCCGGGTCATCGCGCGGCCCTTCACCGGCACGCCCGAGACCGGCTTTACCCGGACCGCCAACCGCCATGACTATGCGATCGCGCCGCCCGCGCCCACGCTCTGTGACTGGGTGCAGGGCGCGGGCCGCGTGGTGCATGCGGTGGGCAAGATCGGCGACATCTTCTCGATGCGGGGCATTTCGGATGTCGCCAAGGGAAGCGACGCGGTGCTGATGGGGCAGCTGGCCGACCTGATCGACACCGCCGAAGACGGCAGTCTGACCTTCGCCAATTTCGTGGAATTCGACAGCCTATTCGGCCACCGCCGCGACGCTGCAGGCTATGCGCGCCACCTGGAATGGTTCGACGGCGCGCTTGGCGCGCTCCTTCCGCGCCTGCGCGCGGGCGACCTTCTGATCGTCACCGCCGATCACGGCAACGATCCCACCTGGCCCGGCACCGATCACACCCGCGAACGGGTGCCGGTCCTGTGCCACGGCCTTGGCCCCCGTGCCCTTGGCCACCTTGCCTTTGCCGATGTGGCGGCCAGTGTGACCGCGCATCTTCGCGTCCCCTCCCACGGCCCCGGACGGAGTTTCCTGTGACATTCCAAAGCCTTCCCAAGATCGAACTGCACCTCCACCTCGAGGGCGGCGCGCCGCCCGCCTTCATCGCGGGGCTGGCGCGGGAAAAGCATATCGACATCTCGGGCATCTTCGACGAGCGCGGCAACTACATCTACCGCGACTTCGACCACTTCCTGAAGGTCTACGAGGCCGCCTGCACCACCCTGCAATCCCCCGAGGATTTCCGCCGCCTGACGCTGGCCGTGCTGGAACAAAGCGCCGAGAACGGCGTGGTCTATTCCGAAACCTTCCTGTCGCCCGATTTCTGCGGCGGCGGAGACCTTGCCGCCTGGCGCGACTACCTTGCCGCCATTCAGGACGCGGCCGAGGAAGCCGAGCGCACCATGGGCATCTGCTTGCGCGGCATCGTCACCTGCATCCGCCATTTCGGCCCCGAACAGGCAAAGACCGCGGCAATGTGCGCGGCCGAGACCGTGGGCGATTTCGTCACCGGCTTCGGCATGGCGGGGGCGGAAACGGTCGGGCGGCCGAAGGATTACGCTTACAGCTTTGACCTGGCGCGCGAGGCGGGGTTGCGCATCACCTGCCATGCGGGCGAATGGGGCGGGCCGGACATGGTGGCCGACACGATCCGCGATCTGGCCCCTGAACGGATCGGCCACGGGGTGAATGCGATCCACGACCTTGCGCTGGTGGATCGGATCGCGGAAGCCGGGATCGTGCTGGAAGTCTGCCCGGGATCGAACGTCTTTCTGGGCGCAACCGGCGGCTGGCGCGACCATCCCATCGCGGAACTTCACCGGCGCGGTGTCAAGGTCACCGTCTCGACCGAC
>JBHYFN010000043.1:0-31123 GCA_051859505.1 Paracoccaceae bacterium | reverse complement strand
CCCCCGTCAGAAATTTGCAAAATTTCTGCCGCCCCAACCTCAGGCCGTGATCAAACAAAGCTCTCCAGCGACAGATCCCGCGCGCGCAGATTGCTGCGCAGCTTCTCGAAGGCGCGTTCCCGCAGCTGCCGGACGCGCTCCTTCGAAATCCCGAACTTCTCGCCCAGCACCTCCAGCGTCGCCGGCGGTTCCGCGATCTGGGTCGCAAAGACGATGTCGCGCTCGCGTTCCGGCAGGCTCTGCAGGGCCGCGACCAGCGCCGCGCGCAGGCGGTCGGCATCCAGCGCGTCGATGCGACCTTCCTCCGCCTCGCTCTGGGGATCCGACAAAAGCGCGATGCGATCCTCGCCCCCGTCATCATGGCTCTTCTGGTTCAGCGAACTGTCCGCCCCCGAAACCTGCCGACGCAGCTCCGAGAGCCGCTCCGTGCTCAGCCCAAGCGCCGTGGCCAGGCGCGCGTCGCGGGTGGCGGCATCGTCCCCTTCATCCTGCGACAGGGCCTGCTCCATCCGGTCGAGGTTGAAGAACACCTTGCGGAACTGCGCCGAATTCGCGCGCCGCACGATCGACCAGTTGGCCAGCCGGAAATCCTGGATCTCGGCCCGGACCCACCAGATCGCATAGGTCGAAAACCGCATCCCGCGCTCGGGATCGAACCGGTCCGCCGCCTTCATCAAGCCGATATTCGCCTGCTGGATCAGATCCGGGTCCGGTTCCGACCGGCCGGGCGAAAAGCGCCGCGCGACCGTGGCCGCCAGCGGCGCGAAGGCCGCGACAAGCCGGTTGCGCGCCTCAACGTCGCGCCGCTCCTGCCAGGCGCGGATCAAGGCAAGCTCATCCTCTGCCGTCAGCATCCGGTGACGGGCACGCACCGGATCGTCGGATTTCCAATGGCGAAAGGGTTTGTTCATCGGCGCTCTCACTACTTTCGATTCGAAACTAATTGCTCTGCAGCTGGTTGTCAAAGCAGTTTCGCCTCGCTATCAAATACCCATGCCTCAGACCCCCGTTTCCCTCGACAGGATCGCCGAACTGCTGGTCCAGATCGGCCGCACCGCCCGGGCCGAGGACAGCGGCTCGGACCTGACCGCCGCGCAATGGACCTGCCTGCGCTTTTTCGCGCGCGCGAACCGGCCCTCGCGCACGCCCTCGGCCTTTGCCAGTTTCCACGCCACGACCCGGGGCACCGCCTCGCAGATCGTCAAGGCGCTCGAGGAGAAGGGGCTGATCCTGCGCCACCGCTCGGATACCGACGGCCGCAGCGTGTTCTTCGAACTCACCGCCGCCGGCCGCGCCATGCTGGCCCGCGATCCCCTGTCCGATCTGACCGCCGCGCTGGCCGCGCTTGATCCCGGCACGCATTCCGGCCTGCTCGACACCTTGTCGCAGCTGACCGAGGCGCTGGCCCGCTTGCGCTCGGCCCCGAGTTTCGGCACCTGTTCGGACTGCACCCATTTCGCCGCACTTGGCGGCGCGGGCTACTGCGCCTGCATGGCAGCCGAACTGGCCGAGGACGAGATCGGCAAGCTGTGCCAGAGCTTCAGGGCCCAGGCGGCCCGGGCCGCAGAGAACGGCCCGCCCGCGCTGCTGACGGAGAAGGAAAGACCCGCGAGATGACAGACCAGACCCAACCCGCCGCCCCCCGCATGATCGCCGTCAGCAGCGGCAAGGGCGGCGTGGGCAAATCCACCGTCACCGCCAATGTGGCCGTTGCTTTGGCCGAGGCGGGGCTGCGCGTGGGCGTGGTCGATGCCGATATCTACGGCCCCTCGATCCCCGGCATGCTGGGCATTCCCGGCAACCAGCCCCCCGCCATGTCGCCCGAGCGCAAGGTCGTGCCGGCGCAGGCTTTCGGCGTCAGGGTCATCTCGATGGCGATGCTGACCGATGATGACAAGCCCGCGATCCTGCGGGGCCCGATGGTGGCGAAATACCTGCAGATGTTCGTCCGCGACGTGGACTGGGGGCCGCTCGACCTCCTGCTTCTCGACCTGCCCCCCGGCACCGGCGATATCCAGCTGACCCTTGCGCAGGCCTTCCCCCTCTCGGGCGCGGTCGTCGTCAGCACCCCGCAGGACGTGAGCCTCAAGATCGCGCGGCGCGGCCTGCGGATGATGGAGCAGGTCAACGTCCCCATCCTCGGCGTGGTCGAGAACATGAGCGGCTTCACCTGCCCCTCTTGCGGGACGGTGACGCATATCTTCCATCAGGGCGGCGGCGAGGCGATCGCCGGAGAGCTTGGCGTGCCCTTCCTCGGCAAGGTGCCGCTTGATCCCTCGGTGGTGGACGCCGGCGACGACGGGCGGCCGCTGGTCGCTGCCGCCCCCGCCAGCCCCGCGGCCGAGGCCTATCGCCAGATCGCCACGGCCATTGCCGGCGGCGCGATGGCGGCCGGCGGCATCGCCACGCCCTTTGCCTGGACGCTGGCCGATGGACGGGGCAAGCCCGCGCCGGTCGCCGCCGGGCAGCCGGGGCGGCTGGTCGCGCTTGATCATGACGAGGTGGGGCTGATCCTGCGCTGGGGCGACGGGCAGGAACAGCGCCTGCCCCCGCGCGACCTGCGCCTCGCCTGCGCCTGCGCCGCCTGTCGGGAAGAGATGACGGGCAAGGCCCTGCTTGACCCGGCCACCGTGCCGCTCGATATCCGCCTGACCCGGGTCTGGAGCGTCGGGAACTATGCGCTCGGCATGGCCTTCAGCGACGGCCACGACACCGGCATCTACACCTTCAAGGCCCTGCGCGGTCTGGCCAGTGCGGAGCTCGAGGATGTCTGATGCCGCCCCCCTGCGGCGGATCCGCGTCCAGACCTCGCCCGCCGACGACCGGGTGATGGGCTTCGTCCTGGACGAGGTGCTGGGCGGCGAGGTGCCCCTGCGCTTCGACGCCCCCGATCCCGGCGTGCCGCTGACCGGGCCGCTCTTCGCCGTCGACGGGGTGGAGCGGGTCGAGATCACCGGCCAGACGATCTGGATCCGCCGCGCCGCCTCTGCCGACTGGGGCGCGCTGAAACCCGCCATCGCCGCCGCGATCCGCGCCGTGCCCGAGATCGGCGCCGCCCCGGTCGCCGATCTGGACGAGGATGCCGCCCTGCTGCGTGCGATCGAGGAGTTGCTCGATACCCAGGTCAACCCCTCGGTCGCCAGCCACGGCGGCCATATCGCGGCGGTCAAGGTCACGGGCGGGGTCGTGCATCTGCGCATGTCGGGCGGCTGTCAGGGCTGCGCCGCCTCGGCCGCCACCCTGCGCGACGGGGTGGAGCGGATGCTGCGCGCCGCCCTTCCGGCGATCCGCGATATCGTCGACGTAACCGACCATGCCAGCGGCGAGGCGCCCTATTACGCGCCCGCCAACCCGCTCCACCGCCCCGTCCCCCCCGGCGTGATCGAGGAACAGGACGGCGCCTTCATCATCGACCCCGATTACCTTGCCCCCCGCCTTGGCCTGACGCCCGAGGCGCTGCAAAGGGCCATGCGCGAAGGCGCGGTCGTCAGCACCAGCGAGGCCGGCACCGGCGCGGATGCCGGCAAGGTGCGGATCACCCTGCGCCACGGCGCCCGCGCCTGGGCCGCCGAGATCGCCCCCGACGGCAGCGCCCGCGAGGTTCCGCCACCGCGCGCGACAACCACCGCCGCGCGCGGCGAAGAGGCGCTGGCCGACAGGCTGCGCGCCCATCTCGCCGCTCTGCCCCCCGGCACATCCGAAACCTACGGTGCGCTGGCGCGCAGGATGGGCCTTTGGGCGCCGGGCTCGGTGCGCAAGGTGACGGCGGCGCTGGAACATGCGATGCGGCAGGATGCAGAGGCCGGCCGCCCCTTCATCGCCGCCCGCGCGATCAGCCGGGCGGGCGAGGGCTTGCCCGGGCTGGGCTTCTTCCATCTGGCGAAGGAACTGGGGCGCGGCCCCGGTTCTGATCAAGCAGGCCCCGATGAGGACGAGAGCGCCTTCCACACGGCCGAACTGGCCCGCCTCGACCGCTGGCTTTCCGGGCAGCCCGACCCCCGCAGCGCGGACTGACCCTCCCTCCGCGCTCTTTCGGCTTGGCCTCGCTCGGGCCGCCATGCGAGAACACCGCAGCACAGCATGAGGGCCACCGGGGCGGGAATGAACGAGATCCGGACAGAGCGATTCCTTGTCACTGGCCAGGTCGGCGCCAGCCATTTTCCCCCGTGGATCCAGAGGCATGGCACGAAACTGGGCCTGACCGACCTGAGCATCGCCGCATCGAACACCGGGCTGCGCATCCGGGCGACGGGGCCGAAAGAGATGCTCGACGCCCTTGGTCTCGCCTGCAGCCTGGGGCCGGCGGGGGTGCAGGTGGACAGCGTGCTGCAACAACCGGATGACAACTGCACATGAATTGTGCAGCATTGCGGCAGCGGCTGAAAATTCAGCAACCCTGACGAGATTCGACGCGATCCCGATTGCGGCCGGCGACGGCAGCATGAAAGAACCGTCGCAGCAAAACGTGACGAGACGATGAACGAATTGACCTGGGTTGCCGTTGCTCTGACGCCTGATCTGCCCGCAGGCACGGCCATTCCCGCCCGAATCGGACCCGAGGATCTGGCCCTCTGGCGCTCGGCCACCGGCGCCGTGCGGATCTGGGGCGACCGCTGCCCGCATCGCGGGATGCGCCTGTCGCATGGCTTCGTGCGGGGCGAGACGCTGGCCTGCATCTATCACGGCTGGCGCTACGGGCTTGACGGCGGCTGCGCGCATATCCCCGCCCATCCCGCGCTCGAGCCGCCGAAGACGATCACCGCCCGCGTCTTTGGCTGTCACGAGGCGGGCGGGGTGATCTTCGGCACGCTTGACCCCCAGGCACCGCCGCCCGCGGCCCCCGAGGGGCTGGTCCCCCTGCGCTCGGTCGAGGTCGCCGCCCCCGCCGAGGCGCTGGCGGCGCGGCTGGTTGAAGGCGAACAGGGCCTGATGTGGTCGGGCGATCTGGCCGTGCTGGTGCAGCCGCTGGACGACACCACCTGCCGCGCCCATGCCCTGATCCGCCCCGGCACCGATGCCAAGGCCGCCTCCCGCGCGCTCGAGGCCCTGCGGCGCGCCTGCGAGGAGGAGTGACCATGCTCGACGCCACCACACCACCCGACCTGCCACCCGACCTGCCGCCCGAGATCGCGGACAACTGGTACCCGGTCGGCATGCTCTCGGCTCTCGGTGCCGGCCGGCAGACGCAGCTTCTGGACCGCATGATCACGGTGGGCCGCTCTGACGCCGGCCCCTACGTGACCGGCCCCGACGGCCGCGCCTGGCCGGTGATCGCGCGTTTCGGCCATCTCTGGACCACCCCCGGCACCCCCGCCCGCGACCTTTTCACCATCCCCGAGGCCGAGGCCCCGGGCCGCCGCCTTGTCGATTGCGGGTCGGTCATGGTGCGCTGCTCGCCCTTGCGCGCGGTGGAAAACTTCCTCGACATCGCGCATTTCCCCTTCGTCCATACCGATATCCTTGGCGCCGAACCCCATACCGAGGTGGGCCGCTACGACGTGGCCATCCGCGAGGACGAGGACGAAGTCTGGGCGACCAAGGTGCATTTCTACCAGCCGCAGGCCGCCAAATCCGCCGCCGGCGGCATCACCACGGAATACATGTACCGCGTCCCCGCGCCGACCTGTTCGGTGCTGTACAAGACCTGCCCGCCCCGCCCCGGCGAATGGGACATCATCACCCTGTTCGTCCAGCCGATGACCGAGGAACATTGCACCGTCTGGCCCTGGATGGCGCTTTATGACGACGAGGCCGGGATGGCCGATCTGGTGAGTTTCCAGCAGATGATCTTCCTGCAGGACCGCTCGATCCTGGAAAACCAGATCCCGCGCCGCCTGCCGCTTGATCCCGGGATGGAGGTGCCGACGCAGGCGGACCTGACCTCGATCGCCTATCGCCGCTGGCTCAAGCGGCGGGGCTTCACCTATGGCGCGCAGGTGGTTGCGGCATGATCCTGCATGACTATGTCCTGAGCGCGAGTTGCTACAAGGTGCGGCTGCTGGCGGCGCTTCTGGGGGTGAAGCTGGAGCTGAAGGCGGTGAACTTCCACCCCGGCCACGAACACCGCAGCCCCGAGATGCTGGCGCTGAACCCGGCGGGCACGATCCCGGTGCTGCAGGACGGCGATCTGGTGCTGACGCAGACGGCGGCGATGCTGACCTATCTGGCACAGGCCCACGGCCCCGACTGGCTGGGGCAGGAGGATCCCCGGACAGGTGCCGAGGTGGCCGAATGGCTGGCCTTCGGCACCGCGCTGAACGGCAGCCTTGGCCTTGCCCGCTTGCATGACGTGATCGGCTGGCCCGCCGATATCGGTGCGGCGCGCGCCGCCGGCATCCGCCACCTGCGCATCCTCGAGGCGCGCCTCCACGACCGCCGCATCGACGGGCAGGTCTTCCTCGCCGCCCCCCGCCCCACCATCGCCGATATAGCCTGCTTCCCCAATGTCGCACTCGCCCCAGATGGCGGGGTCAGCCTCGACCCCTACCCGGCGATCCGCCTCTGGATGCGAGCGATCCGCGCCCTGCCGGGGTTCATCGAGATGCCGGGCATCCACCGCCTGCATGAGCTTTCCCCGATACCCGAGTCGCCAAAACCCGAGGTTCCCGCGTGATCCTGATGAAATCCTGCGCGGCGATCGTCACCTCGGCCACCGATCCGGTGCTGCGCGACCATGACCTCCTGATCGACGGCCCCGCCATCAAGGCCATCGGCCCCGACCTGAGCGCGCAGGCGCAGGGCGCCGAGGTGATCGACGCCACCGGCCATTTCATCTACCCCGGCCTCGTCAACACGCATCACCACTTCTTCCAGTGCTTCGTGCGCAACCGGGCCGAGCTGGACTGGACGAAGGTCTCCGTCATCGAATGGCTGGACCTGATCTATCCGGTCTTTTCCCGCCTGACCGAGGATTGCTTCTACCATTCCTCGGTCGTGGCCATGGCCGAGCTTCTCAAGCACGGCTGCACCACCGCCTTCGACCACCAGTATTGCTTCCCCCGCCACGCCGGCACCCGCATCATCGACCGCCAGTTCGAGGCGGCCGAGCTGATGGGCATCCGCTTCCACGCCGGGCGCGGCGGCAATACGCTGCCGAAATCCGAAGGCTCCACCATCCCCGACGAGATGCTGGAGTCGACCGAGGAATTCATCGCCGATTGCGCCCGGGTGATCGACGCCTTCCACGACCCCGCCCCCTTCTCGATGCGGCAGGTCGTGGTCGCGCCCTGCCAGCCGGTCAACTGCTACCGCGAGACTTTCGTGGAATCCGTCCGCCTTGCCCGCGACAAGGGCGTGCTGCTGCACAGCCATGTCGGCGAAGGCGAAAGCCCGGTGATCGAACAGGTCCACGGCATGCGCACCGTGGACTATTGCGAGGAGTTGGGCTTCGCCGGCCCCGACACCTTCTATGCCCATGGCTGGGAGCTGACCCGGGCGGAACTGGCCCGGATGGCGGCCAGCGGCACGGGTCTGTCGCATTGCCCCGAGCCGGTCTATCTGGTCGGCGCCGAGGTGACGGATATCCCGGCGATGCACGCGCTTGGCCTGCGCATCGGGCTGGGCGCCGATGGCGCGGCGTCGAACGACAATTCCAACCTCATGCACGCGGTCCATTCCGCCTATATGCTGCAATGCCTCGTCGCCTCGACCCGCGCCGATCCGGTGCCGGTGCCGGGGGCCTTCCTCGACTATGCCACGCGCGGCGGCGCCTCGCTTCTGGGGCGGGCGGATATCGGCACGCTGGCCCCCGGCATGGCGGCCGACCTTTTCGCCATCGACACCCGCCGCCTTGACTATGTCGGCACGCGGCATGACCCCGTCAGCCTGATCCCCAAGGTGGGCGTGGGCGCGCCGGTGGACCTCACGATGGTCAACGGCCGCGTGGTCTGGCGCAAAGGCGAATTCCCCGGCCTTGACGAATCCCGCCTCTTTGCCGAGGCCGAGGCCGTGCTGCACACGATACTCCCTGAAAATTCCCCTCCCCTCACAGCCTGAAGGACAGCTGCCATGACCCAGACCACCCGCCGGAGTTTCCTCAAATCCACCCTTGCGACGGGCACCGCCCTTTCCGTGCCGATGATCGCGCGCGCGCAGGACGTGCTGAAGATGGGCGTCGTGCTGCCCTCGCCCATCGCCGATGTGGGCTGGTCCCATGCGCTCATGGCCGGGGTGAACACGGTGAAAGAGGCTTATGGCGACGGCCTCGAAGTGACCGTGCTCGAGAATATCATGGAAGGCCCCGACGCCGACCGCATCGCCAACAACCTCGTGGCCGAGGGCAACAAGGTGCTGCTTCTGGGGTCCTTCGGCTATCAGAACGGCGGCATCCAGATCGCCCGGCGCAACCCGGATGTGTCGATCATCCATGCCTCGGGCTTCATGGTGGAACCCAACTTCGCCCCCTTCACTGCGAAATACTGGCAGGGCACCTATCTGATGGGCATGGCCGCCGCATCGCTGACCAAGACCAAGGTTCTGGGCTGCGTCGGCGCCTTCGCCATCCCCGAACTGATCACCTCGATCAACGCCTTCATGCTGGGCGCGCGGTCGGTCGATCCCGAAATCACCATGCGCGTCGTCTGGGTGAACTCGTGGTTCAACCCGGCCAGCGAACAGGACGCGACCCGCGCGCTGATCTCGCAGGATTGCGACGTGATCTTCTCGAACGCGCAGGACACGCCCTCGGTCATCTCGGTCGCCGAAGAGGCGGGGGTCTATGTCTACAACCTCAACTCCTCCATGGCGGCCTATGCGCCGACGAAATACCTTGGCGTGGTCGGCACCGACTGGGGCCCCTTCTTCAAGGCCAAGGTCGATGCCCATGTCGCGGGCAGCTTCGAAGGCGCCAACTACTGGCTCGGGGTCGAGGATGACGTGGTCTACACCGCCGACTGGAACGCCGACATTCCCGCCGAGATGGTGGAGCAGATCACCGCGCGGCAGGCGGCGATCGCGGATGGCAGCTTCACCGTCTTCCAGGGCCCGCTGATCGACCAGAACGGGACCGAGCGTTACGCCGACGGCGTGGCGATGACGGATGCCGAGATCCTGAGCAAGGACTGGCATGTCGAGGGCGTGACCTCGCCTCTGCCGAACTGAGGCACCGGGGTCCGATGACGGAAATGCCCGCGCTCCTGTCCCTGCATGGCGTGTCGAAACGCTATGGCAAGGTGCAGGCCAATGCCGAGATCGACCTCACCGTCGAGGCGGGGTCGATCCATGCGGTCTTGGGGGAAAACGGCGCGGGCAAATCCACCCTGATGAAGCTGATCTACGGGGTGGAAACCCCCGATGCGGGCGAGATCGCCTGGAACGGCGCGCCGGTCGTCCTCAACAGCCCCGGCGAGGCGCAGAAGCTGGGCATCGGCATGGTGTTCCAGCATTTCTCGCTGTTCGAGACGCTGAGCGTGGTGCAGAACGTCTCGCTTCTCGTGCCGGGCACGCGGGCCGAGCTTGCCGCCCGCATCCGCGAGCTTGGCACGACCTTCGGCCTGTCGGTCGATCCCGATGCGATGGTCCATACCCTGTCGGTGGGCGAACGGCAGCGGGTCGAGATCATCCGCTGCCTGCTGCTGGAGCCGAAGCTTCTGATCCTGGACGAGCCCACTTCCGTCCTGCCGCCGCAAAGCGTGGCGCTTCTGTTCGAAACGCTCCGCAGCCTGCAGGCCAAGGGGATGGCGATCCTTTTCATCAGCCACAAGCTGGGCGAGGTGCGCGAGCTGTGCGACACCGCCACCATCCTGCGCGCCGGTCGCGTGACCGCCCGTGTCGACCCGCGCGAGCATGACAAGAGCGAGCTTGCCCGGATGATGATCGGCCGCGAGATCCCCAAGATCAACGCCGACACCACCCACCGCGTGGCCGAGGACCGGCTGGTCCTGAACCGCCTGAGCCTGCCCAGCCAGACCCGCTTTGGCACCGCGCTGCACGATATCTCGCTGTCGGTGAAATCGGGGCAGATCGTCGGCATCGCGGGGATATCGGGCAACGGACAGGCGGAACTTGCCGCCGCCATCTCGGGCGAGGTGACGGTCAACGATCCGGCCGCGATCACGCTGATGGGCAAACCGGCGGGGCGGCTGTCGGCGGGGGGGCGGCGCAGGCTGGGTTTCGCCTTCATCCCCGAGGAGCGACTGGGGCGCGGCGCCGTGCCCCGGATGAGCCTTGCCGACAACACCCTTCTGACGGCGCATGGGACCGGCCTTGTCCGGCGCGGCTTCATCCGGCGGGCGGCGGAACGCGCGCTGACCCGGCGCATCATCGAGGAATTCGACGTGCGCACCGCCGGGCCCGATGTCGAGGCGGGCAACCTCTCGGGCGGCAACCTGCAGAAATTCATGCTGGGGCGCGAGATCATGCTGGCGCCCAAGGTGATGCTCGTGTCGCAACCCACATGGGGCGTCGATATCGGCGCGGCCACGGCGATCCGCCGCCGCCTGATCGCGATGCGCGATCAGGGCACGGCGATCCTCGTGATTTCCGAGGAACTCGAGGAACTGTTCGAGATCTGTGACGTGCTGCACGTCCTGCATGCCGGCCACCTCTCCGGCCCGCGCGATCCGCATGTCACCACTGCGGCCCAGATCGGCACGCTGATGACCGGAACGGCCGAAGGGAACGCTGCATGAGATATCGTATCGTCGCGCGCGAGCGTGCCTCGCGCCCCATGATGCTGGCCGCGCCCTTCATCGCGCTGGGGCTGACCTGCCTTGCCAGCCTGATCCTCTTCGCGGCCCTTGGCAAACCGGCGGGCACGGCGCTCCATGCGCTGCTGCTGCGGCCCTTCCTCAGCTGGTATTCCTTCACCGAGGTGCTGCTGAAGATGGCCCCCCTCCTGATCATCGCGCAGGGGCTGGCGATCGGGTTTCGCGCCAATGTCTTCAACATCGGGGCCGAGGGGCAGTTCATCATCGGCGCGATCTGCGCCTCGGCGCTGCCGGTCTGGTATCCGATGGGCGGCGTGCCCTTCATGTGGCCCCTGATGGTCGTGATGGGCGCGCTGGGGGGCATGGCCTATGCGCTGATCGCCGCGGGGCTGCGGACGCGGTTCGGCGCCTCGGAAATCCTCGTCACCCTGATGATGAGCCTGATCGCGATCCAGATCCTGAACTACCTGCTGCTGGGCCCCTGGAAGGATCCGATGGGCTTCAACTTCCCCCAGTCGGTGATGTTCCCGCTGGACGCGATCCTGCCCACGCTCTTTGCCGGCGCGCGGACCAACGTGTCGCTCTACTTCGCGCTTGTGGCGAGCGTGCTGGCCTGGATCCTGATGCGCCACCATTTCCAGGGCTACCAGCTTCAGGTCGGCGGCATGGCGCCGCGTGCGGCCACCTATGCCGGGTTCGACAAGCGCCGCGCCGTCTGGATCAGCCTGGCCGTCGGCGGGCTGGCGGCGGGCATTGCGGGCGCGTCCGAGGTGGCGGGGCCGATGGGGCAGCTGCAACGCTCGGTCGCGTCGGGCTATGGCTATGCGGCGATCATCGTGGCCTATGTCGGCGGGCTGAACCCGATCGGGATCGTCGCCTCGGCCTTTCTGATCTCGGTCGTCTATATCGGCGGCGATGCGGCGACCGTCTCGGCCGGGTTGCCGGTCGCGGCAACGCAGGTGTTTCAGGGGATGCTGCTGGTCTTCTACCTGATCTGCCTGACCTTCATCCGCTACCGCATCGAACGCGCGCCCCGCGCGGCGGTGCAGGCATGAGCATCCTGGCCTTCCTACTGGCCGGCACCCTTGCCGCCGCCCTGCCCCTGCTGCTGGCGGCTTTGGGCGAGATGGTGGTGGAAAAGACCGGCCTTCTGAACCTCGGGATCGAGGGGATGATGGCCATCGGCGCAGCGGTGGCCTTCATCCTTGTCTATCAGACGGGCAGCCACAGCCTTGGTTTCATGGGCGGCGCCTTCGCCGGCATGGCGCTGTCGATGGTCTTTGCCGTGCTGGTCATCACCCTGCGTGTCAACGAGGTGGCGGCGGGCCTTGCGCTCAGCGTGCTGGGCCTTGGCCTTTCGGCGCTGTTCGGCAAGAGCTTCGAGAGCCTGACCATCACCGGCCTGCCCAAGCTGGGCCTGCCCGGCCTGTCGCAGATACCTCTGGTCGGGCCCACGCTTCTGACGCAGGACATCCTCGTCTGGCTGGCGATCCCCTTCACCATCGCACTGGGATATGTGCTGACCCGGACCAAGCCCGGCCTTGTCATTCAGGCGGTGGGCGAGAATGCCTCGGTCGCCCGCGCGATCGGCTATAACGTCGCGGCGATCCGCTTTGCGGCGGTGGGCTTCGGCGGTGCGATGGCGGGGCTGGGCGGGGCCTATGCCTCGACCGTCTATACGCCGCTCTGGGCCGACGGGATGATCGCCGGGCGCGGCTGGATCGCGCTGGCGCTCGTAGTCTTCGGCACCTGGAAGACCGGGCGCATCGCCTTTGGCGCGCTTCTGTTCGGCGTCCTGTCGCTGGGCGAGCTCATGGCGCAGGCGACGGGCGTGAACCTGCCGTCGCAGCTTCTGACCAGCCTGCCCTACGTGGTGACGATCCTGATGCTGGTGGTGATTTCCCGCCGCAAGGGGCCGCTGGCGGCCTGAGGCGCGGGGGTGACGCGGCGCCCCCGGGAGGGCACCGCGTCGTCATTCCGGCTGGCAGTCCGGCTGGCGGCTATTCCGCCTCGTCCGCCTTTGACGCGTTCAGCAGGGCATAGCGCTCGGCGCCCAGCTTGTCGTGCAGGTCGAGCTGGGTCTCGAGAAAGTCGATATGGCCCTCCTCGTCGGCCATGACCTCTTCAAACATCTTCATGCTGACGTAATCGCCCACCTCCCTGCAGTAATCCCGCGCCTCCTTGTAAAGCGCGCGCGCCTCATGCTCGGCCGCCAGATCGCATTCCAGCGACTCGCGCGGGGTCTGGCCGATGCGCAGCGGATCAAGCTTCTGCAGGTTGGGATGGCCTTCAAGGAAGATCACCCGCGCGATGAACTTGTCGGCATGGTGCATCTCCTCGATGCTTTCGGCGCGGCTCTTGCGGGCCATGGCGCCCAGGCCCCAGTCCTCCTGAAGCCGGTAATGCACCCAGTACTGGCTGACGGCCGTCAGCTCGGAGCGGATCGCACGGTTGAGATAGTCGATGACCTTCGGGTCGCCTTTCATATGTCTTATCCTGTCTTGGCCGCGGCCCGGAGGTTGCGCAGCTGGATGGGGACTTCCAGATTATCGTTCCGCCGCATCGTGGCAAGGAACAGTGTCATGCAGCCGCCGCAATCGGCGGTCTTGCCAAGGGCGCGATAGATCTTGCCCGGCGTGATGATCGTGTCGCCATCGGCGGCGCGCATCCAGTCGATGGCGGCGTTGATCTCGTGATCCGCGATGTTCTGGCAGTGGCAGACGATCATGGGCAGCGCCTCGGCGGAAGTGAGAGCGGGCGCTCCCATGACGGCAATACCTGACAGAAGAACTCGGGCATGTCAATTCCGACCGGAGCTGTCAGGAATTGCCGCCCCGCGACCATTCGCCCCGCCCTCATGCCGCATCCCGATCCCGGGCAGAGCGCAGCGGCGGGAAATCCGCGGGGGTGATCGTCTCGCGCTCGAGCAGCAGTTTCGCCCCGGCATCAAGATCCTTGCGGTGCGCCTGCAGCAGGGCCTGCGCGCGTTCATAGGCCGTGTCCAGAAGCCCGCGCACGGCAAGATCCACCTCGCGCGCCGTCGCCTCGGAATGGTCGCGGGGGGTAAAGCTCATCCGGTCTTCGCCCAGAAAGCCGCCGCGGTCCTGCTCCAGCACGGCCTGGCCCAGGGTTTCGTCCATGCCGAATCGCGTCACGATCTGCCGGGCGATATCGGTGGCGCGGACCAGATCATCCGCCGCCCCGGTCGACACCTCGCCAAAGCGGATCGCTTCGGCCGCGCGGCCTGCCAGCAGCATGACCATCCGGTTTTCCAGTTCCGACCGGGTGATCAGGAACCGGTCCTCGGTCGGCCGCGTCATCGTATAGCCCAAGGCCCCGATGGTGCGCGGGATGATCGAGACCTTGTGGACAGGATCCGCCCCCGGAAGCTGCGCCGCGGCCAGCGCATGGCCCATCTCGTGCCAGGCCACCGTCTCGCGCTCTTTCGGGTTCAGGAGGCGGCCCTTGCGCTCCATCCCCGCCACGACCCGTTCGAGGGCAGAGGTGATGTCCTCCATCGCCACCTGCTCGGCCCCGCGCCGCGTGGCATGGATCGCGGCCTCGTTCACCAGATTGGCCAGCTCCGCCCCGGTGAAGCCCGGCGTCAGCCCCGCCACCGCATCCACATCCAGCGCGTTGTCGACCGCGATCTTGCGCAGATGCACCCGCAGGATCGCGGCGCGGCCCACCTTGTCGGGCCGGTCCACCACGATCTGCCGGTCGAACCGGCCCGCGCGCATCAAGGCGGGGTCCAGGATCTCGGGCCGGTTGGTCGCGGCCAGAAGCACGATCCCGTCGCGCGGATCGAACCCGTCCAGCTCGGCCAGAAGCTGGTTGAGGGTCTGTTCCTTCTCGTCATGCCCGCCGCCGAAGCCACCCACGCTGCGGCGGCGGCCCATCGCGTCCAGCTCGTCGATGAAGATGATGCAGGGTGCGGCCTTGCGCGCCTGATCAAAGAGGTCGCGGACGCGGGCGGCACCGACGCCCACGAACATCTCGACGAATTCCGACCCCGAGATCGAGAAGAACGGCACCCCCGCCTCGCCCGCCACCGCGCGGGCAAACAGCGTCTTGCCGGTGCCGGGCGGGCCGGTCAGCAGGATGCCCTTGGGAATGCGCGCGCCAAGGCGGCCGAAACGGTCGGGCTCTTTCAGGAAATCGACGATCTCTTTCAGCTCGGCCTTGGCTTCGTCCACGCCGGCCACATCGTTGAAGGTGACGCCGGTGTTCTTCTCGACATAGACCTTGGCGCGGGATTTGCCGACATTCATCATCCCGCCCATGCCCTGCCTCTCGATCACCCGGCGCAGGACGAAACTCCACAGCGCAAAGATCAGCAGAACCGGCACCACCCAGGACAGAAGCGTCGCCAGAAAGGTGTTCTGCACCGTGCCGTCGAATTCGGCCCCCGACGCCTCGAGCCGGTCTGTCAGGTCGCCGGGCACGATATTGGTGATGAAATGCGTATTGCCGTCGATCGGGTCGCGGTAGCGCCCTTCGATCTGCTCGGGCCGCACGGTGACCGAGGCGACGCGGCCCGATTCCAGATGCTCGAGGAAGGTGCTGTAGGGGATGCGCTCCGTCACCGAGGCCTGCGAGAACCACGACTGCACCAGAAGCAGCGCCAGAAAGGCGGCAACGAAATACCAGATGTGGAACTGCTGGTTTCGGTCCATGCTCTCCCCGCCGCCGGCCTCATGCCGCGCCACCAACCCTAGCCGGGCGGCGGGCGCGCGTGGATGACCCAGATCAAGCCCACCGCGCCCCCCGCACGATTTCACCTTGGGCCGCCCCGCGCCGCGTCCTAGGATCGCCCCATGGCACGCCCCCCCGCAGATCCCGACGGCCTTGCATGGCCCGGCCCCTATGACGCGGCGCCGCAGGAAGAGGATCTGTGGTTCCTTCCCGGCCCCGACGAAGAGGGCGACAAAGATCCTCATCCCGCCCTGCCGCCCCTGCCCCGGTCGGGCGGGCGGCTGCTGTTCGACCTTTCGGAATGGCGCAAAGCCGAGGCGGCGCAGGCGCAGGCCCTGGCCGGGGTGGCGGTTCTCTTTGGCGCGCTGGACGAACGCCTGCGCCGCGCGCCCGATGGCTGGCGGCACCGGCTGGCGCTGACCGAGGCGGTCGAGCTTAGCTGGTGGATCGGCGACCGGATTTCGAACGACAGGCTGGCGCTCTGGTCCGCGCTTCGGCTTTCGGGCGCGCAAGAGGATCCGCTGGCCCTTTCGCGGGCGGGCTGGGCCCTGCGCCGGCTGGGTGGCGGGCCGGGGCCAGAGTCGGGGCCAGAGACGGGCCCGGAGGCGGGACTTGCCGCCTTTCTGGGCCGCGCCTCGGGCAACGAGGCCCCGCCCGAAGCCGTCGCCGATCTGGCCGACCTCTCGGCCCGGCTCGCGGGCCTGCATCCCTTCACCCGCGCCGCCGCCCTGTTTCAGGCCTGGCGCCTGCTGGGCGAAGGCGAGGCCGCGCATCAGATCGAGGCCGCCGTCCTTGCCGCCCGCAGCGCCGCCGCCCCCGGCCGGGGCGGGGCGCTGTTCCTGCCCCTCGCCGCGGCAGGCTTTCCCGCCGCCCGCGCCACCGGATCGGTCGGGGACCGTCTCGCCCGCTGGCTGGAAGGGGCCGAGGCCGCGACGCTGGCCGCCCTCCTTGAGCTTGACCGCCTGCAGGCCTGGCAGGACCGGGCGACCCGCGCCATCGCCGATCTGTCGGGCCGCACTCCCGCCCTTCTGGTCGCGGCGCTGACCGCCTGGCCGATGCTGACCGCGCCGATGGCCGAAAAGCTGACCGGCGCCAGCCGCGCCAGCGTCCAGCGCAACCTCGATCTGCTGTGCCGCCGCGGTTTGGCGCGCGAGATCACCGGGCAGGGGCGCTACCGGATCTGGACCGCGCTGACGTAAGGCCCGCCCTCAGCAGGCGAAAAGCCGATGGGTCGAGCCCATGAAATGCGCCTCGAGCGCGGCGACCGCCTCGGCCTTTTCGCCCCGCTGCAAGGCGTCAAGGATGGCAAGATGCTCGGTCGCCGCCTCAAGCAGCTGCACCCGGACGGGCAGTTTCTTGTGGGTCAGCCGGACAAGGCTGATATTGTCGAGCAGCCGCCGATGCTGCCCGGCAATCGCGGCATTGCCCAGAATGTCGACCAGTTCCGCATGAAACCGCCGGTCAAGCTGCAGGAAGTCGGAGATCGCCCGGTCCGCATCACCCGTTTCGGCAAGCGCCTGATGGCATCGCTCGTGACTGGCGGCCATCTCGGCCACCCAGGCGCCCGCGTCGGACTGGATCAGCCGGTCAAGGGCGTGGGTCTCGATCAGGATGCGGAACTGGAAATTCTCGCGGATGAAACGTACATCGGGGTAGATCACCTGAATGCCGGTGCGCGGCCGCACCGTCACCAGGCCATAGGCCTGCAACAGCACCAGAGTCTCGCGCAAAGGGGTCAGCGACAGGCCCAGCACCGCGCAAAGCTCGTTCTGCGTCAACTGCTGTCCGGGTTGCAGATCGCCCCGCCGCATCGCCTCGCAGAACAGGATGTAACCCTCTGTCTCTTCCCACGGTTTCATCTGTCCTGCCGGTGTCGCCGTCCTCTGGTTCGGCCGCACCTTTTCGCAACGCCTTGCCGCCGGCAAGGGCGATTGCGCGCACCCGCCGCGCCCATTAGACATTTTCGCAACGTCGCCCAAGGGGAAAGCCGCCATGCCCGCGCCAAGGATCGCCTGTGTCGGCGAATGCATGATCGAACTCAGCCGGATCGACCTTGATGCCGGGCAGGCCACGGTGGGTTTCGCCGGCGACACGCTGAACACCGCCGCCTATCTGGCGCGGCTGGGGCAGGATGCGGCCTATGTGACCAACCTTGGAACCGATGCCTTCTCGACCCGGATGATCGCCATGTTCGGCGACGAGGGCATCGACGCGAGCCTTGTGGGCCGGCACGAAACCCGCCTGCCCGGCCTCTATTCGATCGAGATCGACGACAAGGGCGAACGGTCCTTCCGCTACTGGCGCGAATCCTCGGCGGCGCGGACGCTGTTTTCCGGCATCGGAGCCGGGCTCGAGGATCTGGACGCCTTCGGGGTGATCTATGTCTCGGGCATCACGCTGGCGATCCTGCCGCCCGAGGTGCGCGCAGCCCTTGTCGCGCATCTGGGCGATCTGCGGGCCAAGGGCGCCCGGATCGTGTTCGACACCAACTACCGGCCCCGGCTCTGGCCCGATGCCGAAACCGCCCGCGCGGCTTTCGATGCGATGTGGCGGGTCTGTTCGATCGCCCTGCCCTCTTGCGACGACGAACAGGCGCTCTATCCCGGCGAGGATGCGGCCGCCGTGATCGCCCGCATTGCCGCCTGCGGGGTCGAGGAGATCGCGCTCAAAAGGGCTGCGGCCGGGCCGATGCTCTGGCAGGGCGACCTGCTCGACCTGCCCGCCCTGCCCAGGGCCGAAACGGTGGTCGACACCTCGGGCGCGGGCGACAGTTTCAACGCGGGCTACCTTGCCGCGCGGCTTTCGGGCCAGACCCCGCAAGAGGCCGCCCGCGCCGGCCACGCGCTGGCCCTGCAAGTGATCGCCCATCACGGCGCGCTGATCGCGCGGGCGGATATGCCGGCCCCCGCCGCTTAGGGCAGCCTTAACCTCTCTCGTGCAAGGCTCCCCCCGGAACCCCGACCGGAGGAGGCCCCGCCATGCACGACCCGCGCCATGCCGCAATTCACCGCCGCTTCTGCGCCCTTGCCGATCCCGAACGCGAGGCGCGGTTGATCGCACGGCAAAGACGCTTCCCCCTCGCGGCCCTCGTCTCCGTGGCGTTCTGGCTTGGTCTGCTGTCGCTCGCGCTCAGCCTTGCCCTCGGGCCCTAGCCCGCGGCCTTCAGGGCGGTGGCTTCGGTCTGCGCCCCGGCTGTCCCATGCGCCTCCGACCAAAGCGCATCAATCCCGCGCAACTCGGCCGGGTCGATCCCGTCAAGATGGTTCCAGTAATCCCCGGTCGGCACCATATAGGCCAGCTCCGCCTCGCGCCGCAGCGCCGCCTCCACCTCGGGCGCGCCAAACTCCCGCGGGGTCAGGGCGGCAAGGCCCTGCGCCTCGGCCCGGGCGCGGCGGAACACCAGCCGCGACCGGGGCGCATCCGACAGGTTCACACAGGCACAGCCCTCGCGTGCGGCCAGGATCTCAAGCCGCGCCGCCTTCGCCTCGAGGCTTTGCAGCGTGATATCCTCGCGCAGGGGATCGGGCGTGCCGACGCCATAGAAATGGCTGGGTCCGCTGGTCGGATAGATCATGTCGCAGCCGATGAAGCCCAGAACCCGGGGGCGGAGCCGCGCCAGCGCCCAATAGGCCGCGGTAAAGGCCATCGTCCCCCCGGCATAGACGAAGCCGCCAAAATCGTTCTGCGCCGGCACGTAATCCTCAAAGCTGCGGATCTGCTGGCCCGGCGCGGTCGCCTCGGGCATCCGGTCGGCGGGGAAATCACCGGCATGGACCAGCCAATCCCAATCGGGCCGCACCCGCCAGGCGTTGTTGATCGCGACGATATGGTCGAAGAGCCCCCGGTCGAACCCTTCCGCCCGCACCGCATCGGGCGCACTGCCCATGACAAGCACAACAGGACGTTCCTTCCTGGTCATGGGCCGATCCTTTCGCTTCCGCACCCGGGGGAGTTAGGCCGCCGCCGGCCAAGGTAAACCGCCCCGCGGCAGAAAGCCTGGCCCAGGCTCTGGCCGGAAAGCCTTGCACCGCCGCCCCGCCCCCGTGCTAGGCTGCCCCGGACCCCCGCAGAGCGAAGGACCAGACCGATGAACAAGGTGACAGAGCTGACCCGCGGCAAGCCGGTCGCGGCGCCGGATATCGAAACGCTCCGCCTGGATCTGACCGCCGCCTTCCGCTGGTTCGCGCGGCTGGGGATGCATGAAAGCGTGGCCAACCATTTCAGCGTGGCGACCTCGGAGGACGGCAAGCAGTTCCTGATGAACCCGCGCGGGATCCATTTCGCGCGGATCAAGGCGTCCGACCTGCAGCTTCTGAACGCCGATGATACCGAGGCGATGAACCGCCCCGACGCGCCCGACCCGACCGCCTGGTTCATCCATTCCCGCATCCACCAACGCCTGCCCCATGCCCGCTGCCTGATGCACCTGCACCCGCGCTATACCACGGCGCTTGCGGCGCTCGCCGACAGCACGATGCTGCCCATCGACCAGAACACGATGCGGTTTTACGACCGTGTCGCGGTGGATGACGGTTTCGGCGGCATGGCCCTGTCCGACAACGAGGGCGACCGTCTGGCCGCCGTTCTGGGCGAAAAGAAAGTGCTCCTGATGGGCAATCACGGCGTCCTTGTCGCCGCCCCCACCGTGGCCGATGCCTTTGATACGATGTATTATTTCGAACGCGCGGCCGAGACGCAGATCCTTGCCCTGTCAACCGGCCGCCCGCTGCGCATCGCGCCCGAACATGTGGCCCGCCAGACCGCCGAAGACTGGGACAATTACGGCCAGCTCTCGATCGACCACATGGCCCAGGTCCGCGCCATCCTCGACCGCGAGGAACCGGAGTATCGAAGCTAGGCCCGGCGCCGCGGCGCCTCACACCTCCGGCGGGATCAGGACGAAATTGCCGACATGCGATTTCGTCAGGAACTCCCGCTGCGCCTCGGCGATCTTCTCAAGCGGCCAGCTGCGGGCCAGAAGCGGGCGGATCTCGCCGCGTTCGACATAGCCGATCAGGTTGGGAAAGACCGGCGCGTCCCAACCCGTGCAGCCGATCAGCCGCAGATCCTTGAGGTACAGCACCCGCATGTCCAGCTCGACCAGCGGCCCGCCGATCGCGCCCGAGGTGACATAGGCCCCGCCGCGGCGCAGAACCTGCAGCATCGCGCCGAACGCCGGCCCGGCGACATTGTCGACCACGACATCGACCGACCCGGCGCCCAGAACCCCCGCCGGATCCGCGCCACGTTCAAGGATCTCATCCGCACCGACCGCCCGCACCTCGGCCGCCTTCGACGGCGTCGTGATCCCGATCACCTGCGCCCCGCGCCGCTTTGCCAGTTGCACCGCCGCCGATCCCACCCCGCCCGAGGCCCCGGCCACAAGCACCCGCATCCCCGCGCCCACGCCGGCGCGGTGGATCATGTTCTCGGCCGTGCCATAGGCGCAGGGGAGGGTGGCCAGCTCGGCATCGCTCCAGCCGCAATCCACCGGGAAGGCCTCGGAGGCCGGCACCTTGACGAACTGGGCAAAGGCGCCGTCGAAATCCGAGCCCATCCAGATGTTCTCGGGCGAGGCGAAACCTTCGGGCCGCATGCAGGCCCGGACAAGGACGCGCCGCCCCAGCAGACCCGGCGCGACCGCGCGTCCCGCCTCGACGACGATCCCGCAGCAATCGGTTCCCTGGATGAAGGGGAAGGGCGTCGCCGCGTTCCAGCCGCCGTCGGCCTTGCCGGTGGGGGCGATCTCCTGCGCCTCGGCCGCATCCTCGGTGCCGGTCCTGACCGAGGAGGAATACCACCCCAGCCGCGTGTTGATCTCGGTATTGTTCATGCCCGCGGCGCGCACCTCGATCAGCACCTCGTGGGGGCCGGGCACGGGGCGGAGGGCGTCGCAGTAAAGCAGCCGGTCATAGCCGCCGTTCCCGGTGGTGACGACGGCTTTCATGCTTGGCTGGCCCTTGATCGGGGCAAGGCGTCCGGGGGCCGGTGTGGTCATTCCTGTCGTGCCTCCCCTCCGCCCGCCTAGGCCCTTTGCCGCGCGTTCGCCGGATCCCAGGCGGGTTCGGGCAGGATCGTGAGGCCGCGCCGCTCGCCCAGGATCACCACTTCCAGCCCCTCTGTCGCGCCGGGTTCCAGATAGGCGAAGGTCAGGCTTTTCCCCGTCGCATGGCCATAGCCGCCCGAGGTGCAGACGCCCACCACGCGATCGCCCTGCATCACCGCCTCGCCGCCGTGAATGTCGCAATCGGTGGCGGCGACCTCGGCATAGACAAGGCCGGTCGTGATCCCGCCAGCCCGCACCGCCTCGGTCGCGGCGCGGCCGCGGAAATCGCCCTTGTCGGGGGCGTAGAAGCGGGTGCAATCGGCCTCGATCAGGGTGATCTCGTTGGTCAGTTCCGACCCGTAGCCGCGATAGCCCTTCTCCATCCGCAGGGAATTCACCGCCTGCACCCCGAAATCTGCAATGCCATGCGCCGCGCCCGCCGCCCATATCGCCGCGTAAAGCCGGGCAAGGTCGCCCATCGGCGCATGAATCTCCCACCCCAGCTCGCCCACGTAGGTCACCCGCAGCGCACGGACGGGAACACCGGCCAGCGTGATCTCTTGCGCCGAGAGCCAGCGGAACCCCGCGTTCGAAAGGTCGGCATCGGTCAGCCCCGCCAGCACCTCGCGCGCCTTCGGGCCGGCGACCAGCAGCATGCCGAAGCTGTCGGTCACATTGGTCACAGTCACATCCGGCCCGGCGATGGTGGCCAGATCGTCGCCCGCCTGCACCTCGGCCCCGGCGCCAGTCAGGATGTAGAACCGCTCGGGCCCCAGCCGGGTGATCGTCCATTCGCCAAGGATGCGGCCATTGTCCGACAGGACATGCGTCAGCCCGATCCCGTCCAGCTTCTTCGGCAGGCGGTTGGCGGTCAGCCGGTCGAGCGCCGCTTCGGCCCCCGGGCCGGTCACGTCGAATTTGGCAAAGCTCGACAGATCCATGATCCCCACCCGCTCGCGCACGGCAAGGGCCTCGGCGGCGACCAGATCAAAGGTATTGGTGCGGCGGAACTGGAGCTTCTCGGTGAACCCTTCGGGCGCGAAATACTTGGGCCGCTCCCAGCCATGCACCTCGGTCATCACCGCGCCCCTGGCCTTCAGCACCTCGTAGAGCGGTGTGGCGCGGACGGGGCGGCCGGCGTGGATCTCGCGCCCCGGGAGGGGGGTTTCGAACATGTTGTGGTAATCGTCGAAACTCTTGGCCCGCGTGTAATCCTGATCGGCCCACACCCCGAACCGGCGCGGATCGAGGCCGCCCATGTTGATCTCGGCATCGCCATGAATCATCCACTGGGCGAGGAACTTGCCACACCCCGCCCCCTGCGCGATCCCGATGGACGAGCCGCAACACTGCCACGCATTCGCCACCCCGGGCATCGGCCCGACCAGAGGGTTGCCGTCGGGCGTATGCGGAATGGCGCCGTTGATGATCCGCTTGATCCCCGCATTGGCAAAGATCGGCATCCGATCAAGCGCCTTTTCCAGCCAGGGATAGATCCGGTCCAGATCGCCCTCGAACAGCTCGTTCTCGCTTGTCCATTCCGGCCAGCCACCCCGCGCGGCCCAGGCCTCGCGCGCGCCGGTATGTTCATAGATGCCGACCAGCCCCGCCTTCTGTTCCTGCCGGTAATAGCCCGCCGTCGCCGGATCGCGCATGACCGGCAGCTCGACCGTGCTGTCGGCGAATTCCGCCAGCGGCTCGGTCACCAGATACTGATGCTCCATATTGGTGATCGGCGTGTCCACGCCCAGCCATTTCCCCACCTCGCGCGCATAGCAGCCGGCGGCATTGACCACATGTTCGCAGGTCACATCGCCCTTCTCCGTCGCAACCCGGAATTCGCCCGAGGGCAGCCGGGTGATGCCGGTCACGCGGGTGTGGCGCTGGATCGTGGCGCCCATCGCCCGCGCGCCCGCGGCCATGGAGTTGCAGGCGCTTGCCGGATCGACATGCCCGTCCATCGTGGTATGCGCGCCCGCAAGGATGCCGTCGACCTGCAGCCAGGGGTTCAGCTCGCGGATGCGGTCGGGGCCGATGATCTCCATCTCGAAGCCCACATTGGCGGCAAATCCGGCCACATGGCGGAACCAGTCCACCTCTTCCTCTGTCGTCGCCAGCCGGATGCCGCCGCAGCCGTGCCAGCCGGTCGGATGGCCGGTCAGCGCCTCGAGCCGGGGATAGAGCGTGTTGCCGTAGTGATGGACCTTGGCCATGTTGTAATTGCCGATGAAGGACGGGCACTGCCCCGCGGCATGCCAGGTCGAGCCGCTGGTCAACTCGCCCTTCTCGATCAGCAGGACATCGGTCCAGCCCGCCTCGGCCAGGTGATAGGCCAGCCCCACCCCCATCATGCCGCCGCCGACGATGACCACCTTCGCATGGGTCTGCATATGCCCCTCCTTCACCAGATGCCGTTGCCGGCCTGCATCCTCTCGCGCGGCAGGATGATGTTGTAGCCCGCCCGGATCGCCGCATCGACCGACCCGTCGATATGGCGGGGATAATGTTCAGCCAGGATCCGCCGCACCCTGTCGCGCGCCACCGCCCGCGCATCGCGCCCGCCCGCATCCTGCCATTCGCTGATGCTGCGGCGGTCGGCGATTTCGGGATAAAGGTAATCCGTCTTCATCCGCGCGAATGTCTGGGCATGGCCAAGGTAATGGCCCGCGCCCGTCACCGTGTCGCGGATGACTTCGAAGTTCAAGGTATCGGCACTGACCTCGATCCCCTTCACCGTCCGCAGGATCGCCCCCAGAAGATCGTTGTCGATGACATAGCCCTCGAAGGTCGTCCCCATGAGCGAGCCTTGCATGCCTGCGCATTCATGGATCATCGTCGCCCCCGCTTGCGCGGCCAGCGACACGGTATAGCCCTTCTCGCCCCCGCTTTGCGCATCGGGGAGCTTGCTGTCGGTCATCCCCGCAGGCACCGAATTCGGCAGGTCATAGAACGCCGCCATCTGCGCACAGGCGGCGGACAAGAGCGCCTGTTCCCCCGATCCGCCCGACATCGCCCCCGTCCGCAGGTCGCTGACAAAGGGCCAGGCGGCAAAGATGCCCCGGCAGTCCGGGTCGATGACATGGCACAGGATCAGCCCCGCCAGCACCTCGGCACAGGCCTGCGCCACGGCACCGGCAAGTGCGGCGGGCGCGGTCGCCCCCGCCTGCCCGGCCGAGACCAGAAGGATCGGCATCCCCGCCAGAACCGCCGCCTCAAGCGCCTCGCAGCTTTCCGTGGCAAAGCGCATCGGCGGCACGACATGGCAGCAGACGGCCGTGCAGAAGGGCCGCGCCCGGTGCCGCCCCTCGCCCCCCGCCACCGCATCCAGCATCGGCTGCACCGCCCGGACCGAGGCGCCGTCGGTATAGCTGACCGCGATGGATTTCGTGGTGCCCGACAGGCAGGCATAGGTGGTGTTCATGTCCAGATCGAGGATGCTCGTCGCATCCCGCGCCACGATCGAGCGGTGATACCAGTGGATATTGTCCAGCCGGTCCACAAGGCGGGCGATGTCGTAAAGGTCCGCCACGGTGCTTTCGCGGTAAAGGCCGGTCTCGAAATCCATGATCGTCGGCGCCGCACCCCCGGTGCCGGTATGCACCCGCCGGCCGCCGATCTCGATATCATGCCGCGGGTCGATCCCGTGCAGGACAAGGCTCCGACGGCTCCGCGCGATCACATCCTCGACCAGCGCGCGCGGAAACCGCAACCGCCCCTCGCCGTCCACCCGTGCACCCGCCGCCACCGCCCGCGCCTCAAGGCTGGGCGTCACCTGCGACAGGCCCAGATCCTCCAGCAGCCGCAGGACAAGGTCATGGACCTGCAGCACCTCGGCTTCGGTCAGCGGCCGGTAGCGCCCCCCGACCATCCCCGCCGGCACGGGCGAGGCGGCGGGCGCGGCGTCGATCCGGTTGCGCCGCCCGGCGCGGCGCGTGGCTGAGTCGGACATGGCACGGATCCAGAGGGTCTGCGCCGTGAGGCTAGCACCGGCCGCCGGCCCCGCTCAAATGATCATTCCGCATCATTCGCATGCGCCGGGATCATGGCACCATCCAAGGCCTCAGCCGCCTCGGCGCTGACCCAGTCCAGAAAAGCAGTGACATGCGGCGATCGTTGCGTCGCCCCGGATGCGCAGAGGTAATAGCCCTCCTGCGTCTCGACCACGCGCGCCACGGGGCAGACCAGCCGCCCCTCCGCCACCAGCGGATCGGTCACATAGCTCCACCCCAGGGCGACACCCCGCCCGGCCTGCGCCGCCTCCAGCACCATCGGGTAAGAGTTGAACCGCACGCCGCGCCGCACCGGCTGCCCGTTCACACCCTGCCGCAGAAGCCAGCTCCGCCAGTCCACCCCGCCGAAACCGGGCTTGCCGTATTCAAGATGCAGCAGCGTCTGGTCCAGCAAATCCTCGGGCCGGTGCAGCAGGGGACGGTCGCGCAGATAGGCGGGGCTGCAGACCGGATAGACCCGCTCTCCGAACAGAAGCCGCGCCTCCAGCCCGGCCCATTTTCCCGACCCGAACAGGATCGCCACATCCGCCTCGCCCGCCCCCGGCAGCACCGGCTGATCGGTCGCCAGCACCCGCAGATCCACATCCGGGTAAAGCCCGCCGAACCGCTCCAGCCGCGGCATCAGCCAGAACCAGGCAAAGGCGACCGAGGCGCTGACCGTGACCTGCGGCGCCCCCGCCGCAGCCCCCAGCGCGGCAAGGCACCCGCCGATCTCCTCCAGCCCGCGCGTCACCGCCTCGCACAGAAGCTGCCCCTCCGGCGTCAGCTCGATGGCGCGATGCAGACGGCGAAACAGCCGCAGCCCCAGCGCCTCTTCCAGCGCGCCGATCTGCCGGCTGACGGCGCTTTGGGTCAGGCAAAGCTCGGTGGCGGCGCGGGTAAAGCTCCGGTGCCGCGCCACCGCCTCGAAGGTGCGAAACAGATCGAGCGGGGGCAGGCGCGACATGCTCACGATCATCCTTTCGCCTCAGGCACCGGATCGGGTCTGCATCTCTGGCCGGTCACGCCGCGGTGTAGTGCTCATCTCCTCTTTGTCGCCCAGTGACTGATGTTCACACAATCAACATTAAACTTGCATAAGCGACTGTAAAGTTGATAATCTTTCGTAATGACGGTGACACGCTCCCGAATGAGGCGCGGATACAAAGAGAGTATTGCAGCGTCAGCTAGCCCTAAACCCTCATACTCTGAAATCCGAACAACGTCTTTACTCGGCTGATAAATCTCATCAAGGTATTCAGCGTAACTGGCAAGCAAACTGGCAGCACCCCGCGGAAACTCTTCGCTGCCAGCTCCCAAAAGGTTTGAGGCTTCTGTCAATATATTGGGTAAAGATACATGACGACCAAATTTCTGAACCTCCAATATCAACCGGTTGCAGACTTCAATAGTATATTCTTTAGTCCTTTGCCTTCCGATACTGGCGAGATCCGTTCGGCCATAAATGTATAAAACCAGCGGACTAGAGTCTAGCAAGACAGCAGCCAACACTCAGCCCATTTTCACAAAACGCCCGTGGCGATCAAGTTGAATGCGCCGAATTTCGCGTACGGTTGTTGTTGTCTTTTGGCCAAAGCCGGTCAATGCGGCCATTCCCCCTGCAACCGCAGGTTCCGAAATCTCTTGGCGCTTCCCATTAAATCCGATCGTAACGATCCATCCATCATCAACTGGCTCCAGCTCCTCAAGCAGAACGTCTTCCAGACCAGCTCCGCGCGCCACCAGTGTTTCGAATAAATCGAAACCTCTCTCTACTGCCATCTCAGCAGTCAGCTCGGCCGCTTGATTTCGCATTTCCTGTCTCCTTTTCGCAAATCATGCAAAGTGACAGTTGTCACTCAGAGTCGCAACCAGCAGATGTCAGCGTGCTTCAAGATGGTCTCTTCTTGATTTGCAATCAAGTGTCCGACAGTCGTCGCCTACGCCGGCCGGATAGGCGGAGTCAAGCGCTTCACTTCCTTGGCATCGTCAGACTCACGGCGCAACACTTTACGTCTCCGCAGAGATCAGCACGGCTCAGTGGCACTACCCCCCTCAAATCGTAATCCCCCCATCCACATTCAGCACCTGCCCCGTGATGAAGCCCGCGTCGTCCGAGGCGAGGAAGGCGATCATGCCGGCGATTTCCTCGGGCGTGCCCACGCGGCCGGCGGGTTGGCGGTCGAGGAAGAATTGCAGCGCCGCCTCCTCGCTGCCCATCTGCTCGGCCAGCTCCGCCACGCGCGCGCGCCAGGAGGGGCTGTCGACCGTGCCGGGGCAGACGGCATTCGCCCGCAAACCGAGCCGCAGGTAATCCGCCGCGATGGCCTTGGTCAGCCCGATCACGCCCGCCTTGGCCGCGCCATAGGCCGCGCGCTTGGCGAAGCCCTTGGTCGATCCGGCGACCGAGGCGATGGTGATGATCGACCCGCCCTGCGCCTTCATCCGGGGCACCGCCGCCTGGATCACGTTATACGCGCTGTCGAGCGTGATCGACATTGACCGCCGCCAATCCTCAGGCCCCGTCTCCTCGATATCGCCCTGAAAGACGTAACCCACCGCATGCAACAGCACGTCGATCCGGTCGAACTGCGCCATATAGGCATGGACCGCGGCATGGTCGGTCGCGTCGAGTGCGGCGACCTCGCCGGGGAAGCCCTCCAGCAGGTCGGCGCGGATGTCGGTAGCAAAGACCGTCGCCCCTTCCGCCGCCAGCCGCTCCGCGCCCGCGCGCCCGATGCCCTGCGCCGCCGCCGTGACGACCGCGATCTTGCCCTGAAGTCTCATGCCTTCCCCCACCATGTCTTTGCCAATGCCCGCCCGCCCGCATAAGGCACGCCGTCGCGCGCGATGCGCAGGCACTCGTTCCATTTCGCCCCGCGCTCCGAGCGGGCCATAGAGCCCACCTTGAGTTGCCCGGTGCCAAGCCCGGTGGCGATATGGACGATGCTGACATCCTCGGACTCGCCCGAGCGGGCCGAGACGATGCGCCCCCATCCTGCGGCATTCGCGGCTTTCTCGGCCTCAAGAGCACCGGAAAGTGTGCCATTTTGATTGATCTTGATCAGCGCGGCATTGCAGGCCCCGTCCCGGACAGCCGCCTCGATCAGCGCCGCATCGGTCACAAGATAGTCGTCCCCGATGATCTGGAGCCTGTCGCCCTCGGCCTTCGTGAAGGCGATGGTCCCCTCGCGGTCATCCTCGCCCAGCGGATCCTCGATCGCGGCGACGTGGTAGTCGCGGCACCAGCGCGACAGGAGGGTCGCGAACTCCGCCCCCGCCATCTCGCGGTCTTCCAACGCAAGGCGGTAGCGCCCGTCCCTGCCGAATTCGCTTGCCGCAATATCGAGCGACAGGACGACCCGGCCGCCGGGGCTTTCGCCCGCCTTCACGATGGCTTCGCAGAGCGTTTCCAGAGCCTCTTCATTGCTGGCGAAATCCGGCCACCAGCCGCCCTCATCCGCCACCCCGTGCAACCGCCCTTTGGCGGCCATGATCGCCCCGCCGGCGCGGTAGATCTCGGCCGTGACTTCCAGCGCCTCGTCCAGCGTGGCCGCACCCGGCACCATGACCATCAGATCCTGAATGTCGATCCGCCGCCCGGCATGCGCGCCGCCGCCAAAGATCTGGATCTCGGGCAGGGGGACCAGCGCCTCGCGCCCCGTCACCTCGGCCAGATGCGCCCAAAGCGGCATCCCCCGCGCCGCCGCCACAGCATGCGCCAGCGCCAGAGACACCGCCACCACCGCATTGCCGCCAAGGCGCGACAGCGTCGCCGTCCCGTCCGCCGCGCGCATGGCGGCGTCGCAGGCTGCCTGATCGGCGGCGTCCCGCCCGGCCAGCAGGGGGGCGATCACCTCCTCCACCGCCTTCAGCGCGCGGGTGACGCCCATGCCGCCCAGCCGTTCGCCGCCGTCGCGCAGGTCCACCGCCTCGCGCGACCCGCGAGAGGCGCCGGCGGGGGCGATGGCGCGGCCCGTGGCCCCGCCCGAGAGGCGCACCTCGGCCTCGACGGTGGGCCGGCCCCGGCTGTCCCAGACGCGGGCGGCGCGGATGGTCTCGATCAGAGTGGTCATGCGGGATCCTTCAGGTGGGCGATCAGGGCGGAGAGGGTGGGGGCGGGGTCGGTGATCAGCGGGATGGCGGCGCGGCGGACACGGGTCCGGGTCGGCGCGTCCAGGTATTCCACCGGCGACTTGCCGTCGATCCGCGCCAGCATCAGCGCCGGCAGAAGGGCCGCGACGCGCGCCTCGAGCGCCCCGGCCGCTTCCCATGTCACATGGGCCGCGTAGGCCTCCCAGAGTGCTGCGGCCGAGGCCCAGAGCGCGCCTTGCGCGCCGGGCAGGTGAAAGCCCTTCAGGATCAAGTGGTTGATGCAGAAGGCAAGGTCAAAGGCCGGATCGCCC
Source organism: Paracoccaceae bacterium (assembly GCA_051859505.1). Lineage (GTDB taxonomy): Bacteria > Pseudomonadota > Alphaproteobacteria > Rhodobacterales > Rhodobacteraceae > JAFIEN01. The sequence continues at coordinate 1,341 of JBHYFN010000043.1, read as the reverse complement.
ATCGTGGCGCATTCGGCATCAAGGAAAACCGGCGCCCCTCCCCGGATCAGGATGTTCTTGGGGCTGACATCGCCGTGGATCAGGACGGGGCGGGTGGTCTCCAACCCTTCGGAGAGCGCCTCAAGCCGCCCGGCAAGCTCCGGGTGGCGGGTCGCGGTGAACAAGAGATATGGCTCGATCCGCAGCGCGTGGAACAGGGGCATGTTGTCGAAGGGCCGGGCATCGAACCACGCCGCACGGCTCGCCGCATGGAGCCGCCCCAGCGCCGCGCCGACGGCCCCCGCTTCCTCGCCCCACGACCGGCCCGAGAGCATCAGCCCCTTCCAGACCTCCGCCCCCTCCACCATCTCCATCGCGAAGCCGCCCAGAGCCTCGCTCCGCCCCAGAAGCCGCGGCGCAACCTCGGGCAGCACGGACCCGGCGAACCCCAGCCAGGCATATTCGGCCGCATTCCGGCTGACGGGAACCTGCCAGTCCTCCTTCACCCGCAGCTTTTCCAGCGCGAATTTGACCACCGCCTCGCCGCCGGGCCAGACGACCCGCCCGATATCCGAGGCGACACCGCCGGTCAGGGGCACGACCTCGGGCAGAACCTCTGGGCCGCACAGGCCAAGCGCATGAACCAGGCTGGTCGCCCGTTCGGTCAGCATCTCCCGCATCCTCCCCGGCGCCAGAATGACCGGAGGGGCGGCAAGGTCAAGGCACGGCGGCCTCGGCCCGTCCGGCGAACCGCGCGCGGGTGCGGTTGGCGAACCAGACAAGCGACAGCATCACCGGCACCTCGACCAGCACGCCCACCACCGTCACCAGCGCCGCCCCCGAATTCAGCCCGAACAGGCCGATGGCGACGGCGACCGCGAGCTCGAAGAAGTTCGACGTGCCGATCAGCGCGCAGGGCGCTGCCACGTTGTGCGGCACCCGCCAGGCCCAAGCCCAGCCATAGGCGATGGCGAACATGCCGTAGGACTGGATCAGGATCGGCGTCGCCAGCAGCACGATCAGGAAGGGATTGTCGGTGATGACATGGCCCTGAAAGCCGAAAAGCAGGATCACGGTAAGCAACAGCCCAAGGACCGAGGCCGGCTTGACCCGCGCCGTGAAGGCCGCGACCGCCGCCTCTCCGCCACCCCGGATCAGCCGCGCCCGCGTCCAGGCCCCGGCGATCAGCGGCAGCACGACGTAGAGGACGACGGACAGCACTAGCGTCTCCCACGGGACGGTCAGGTCGGTGATGCCCAGAAGCAGCGCCACGATGGGCGCGAAGGCAAAGACCATGATCACGTCGTTGAGCGAGACCTGCACCAGCGTGTAGTTCGGATCGCCCTTCGTCAGCTGCGACCA
>JBHYFN010000042.1:0-31222 GCA_051859505.1 Paracoccaceae bacterium | reverse complement strand
GGGGGGAGTCGCGCAAAGCGCGACGGGGGGCAGCGCCCCCCCGGGGCAGAAAATTGGCCAATTTTCTGCCGCCCGGCTCATGCCGCCGCTCCGAAATAGGCGTCGTGGATCGCCTCGCGGCTCAGCTCCTCCGGCCGCCCCGTCAGCGTGACCCGCCCCTCCATCAGGCAATAGACCCGCTGCGCCACTTTCAGCGCCTGGCCGATATCCTGCTCGACCACGACGACACTCGCCCCGCCGTCGCGGATCTTCGGCATCGCGGCATAGATGTCGCGGATCACCACCGGTGCCAGACCAAGGCTCAGCTCGTCGCACAAAAGCACCTTCGGGTTCGACATCAGCGCCCGGCCGATGGCCACCATCTGCTGCTGGCCGCCCGACAGCGCCGTGCCGGGGCTGTTCCGCCGCTCCTTCAGGATCGGGAACAGCTCGTAGACGGTCTCGAGCCGCCAGGGCCCCGCGACCTTGCGCCCATGGGCGCCGATCATCAGGTTCTCCTCGACGGTGAGCGAGGGGAACAGCCGGCGCCCCTCGGGCACCATGGCGATGCCAAGGCCCATGACCTCGGCCGCCGGCAGGGCGCCGATCTCGCGCCCCTCGTAACGCACCATGCCCGGCGCGCTGCGCAAGAGCCCCGCAATCGCGCGCATCAAGGTGGTCTTGCCCGCGCCATTGGCGCCGATGATGGCGATGGTCTCGGCTTCCTCGAGCGCGATATCGACGCCGAAGAGCGCCTGGAAATCGCCGTAATGCGCCGTCAGGCCATCAGTTTCCAGCAGCGCCATCAGATCTCGATCCCCAGATAGATCTCGCGCACCTCGCGGCTGTCCATCACCTCGGCCGGGTCGCCCATGCCGATGATCCGCCCGAAATCGAGCACCACCAGCCGCTCGACCACCGCTGTCAGGGCATGGAGCACATGTTCGATCCAGATGATCGTCACCCCCTCGGCATGGATCGCCTTGATCGTATCCACGAGGGCCACGCATTCCCCCTCGGTCAGCCCGCCCGCGATCTCGTCGAGCAGGAGGAGGCGCGGTTTCGTGGCCATGGCGCGCGCAAGCTCGAGGCGCTTGCGCTGCAGGAGGCTGAGCGAGGCGGCCGGCTGGTTGGCGCGGGACAGAAGCTCGGTCCGTTCCAGGATGGTGCCGCAGCGGGCGGTCACCTGCGCTTCGGGCAGGTTCTGGCCGTGGGTGGCGGCGACGACGAGGTTTTCGAAGACGGTGAGGTTGGAGAAGGGCTGCGGGATCTGGAAGGACCGGCCCATCCCCATCAGGCAGCGCTGCATCGGGGGCGTGCGGGTCACGTCCTGCCCGGCGAAGCGGATCGTGCCGCGGTCGGCGGGGATGTTGCCGGTGATCAGGTTGAAGAGCGTGGATTTGCCCGCCCCGTTCGGCCCGATGATGCCCAGCGCCTGACCTTCGGGCACGTCGAAGCTGACGTCATCGGTCACCTTGAGGGCGCCGAAGCTTTTCGAGAGGTCTTGGAGTGACAGGATGGTCATCAGATCAGGCGTCCGGTCCGGGCGGAGAGACCCGGGGCTTTGCCCCGGACCCCAGGATATTTGGGAACAAAAGAAGCAGGGGACGGTCGCGGGACGGACAGGTAGCGCCTGCCCGTCCCGGGGTGTTTTCGCGGATCAGGCGATCTCCTCCATCGTGCCGGCGGTGGGGATCTCGGGCGCGGTCTGGTTGTCGACGATGGTGAGGTCGAATGTGCCATCGTCCTGCCGGCGCCATTGGCCGCCCACGAGCGGGGTCTTGCAGACGTTCTGGGCCGCGAAGGGGGGCACGTTGGAGCCGTCCCAGGCCACCCGGCCGACGATGGTGTTGAGGTCGGTGGCGGCGATGGTGGCGGCCATATCCTCGGGGTCGGTGGGGTCGGAGGCGCGGGCGATCACGTCGGTGGCGACCTCGAAGAGCGAATGGATGAAGCCGATCGGCTGGGTCCAGGGGCGGCCCGAGAATTCGGTGAAGCCATCGGCCAGATCGGCAGCACTTTCGCCGGTGAGCGAGGAGGTGAAGGGGTGGTTGCGCGACCACCAGACCTCGGAGGAGAGGTTATGGCCGTTTTCGCCCAAAGCCTCGACCGCCTGGGGGAAGAGGATCGCCTTGGCGACCGTTGCCGCCTTGGGGACGAAGCCCTGCTGGCGGGACTGGTTCCAGAAGGTGGTGAAATCGGGCGGGATCACCACGCCGGTCACGATTTCCACCTCGGCCGCCCTGAAGGCGTTGATCTGGGCGGTGAAATCGTCGCTGAGGTTCTGGTAGCGGCCGGGATCGACCGTGGTGAAGCCGGCTTCGGCAAAGCCGGGGGCCACGCCGACATTGGGATCGCCCCAGGCATTGCCATCGGCATCATTGGGGAAGAGGCCGCCGACCTGGCGGTTGGTATCAAGCTGGTTCCACATGTTGGTGAAGACGGCGATCACATCCTCGAGCCCCCAGAAATAGTGGAAGGCGAAATCGAAGGGGCGCCAGCTTTCGGGATCGCCGGGATTGCCCTGCTGGCCGATGAAGAATGGCTGCCAGGGGGCCTTGGTCGAGATGACGGGCACGCCTTCGGCCTCGCAGACGGTTGCCACCGGGTTCGTCGTCTCGGGCGTCGAGGCGACGAGCATCAGATGCACCTCGTCCTGGATGATCAGTTCCTGCGCGACGGTGGCTGCGCGGTTGGGGTTGGACTGGCTGTCCTTGACGATGACCTCGACATTCATCCCCTCGGCCGCCATGCGCGCGGCATACATGTTCAGCGTATAGGCATCGGCCTCGGCGAAGCCGGCCAGCGGGCCGGTCTGCGGGCTGACATAGCCGATGCGGATGGGCGCGTTCTGCGCGATGGCAGGCATGGCAAGGCCGGAGGCCCCGAGCACGAGGCCCGAGGAGGCGGCGGATTTGAGCAGGCGGCGGCGGGTGATCATGTGGGTCTCCTCCCTGATTATGGTGGTCTCAGTCGCTTGGTCTTGTGCCGTCGAAGGCGTCTTGCAGAAGGTGGCGGATGTCGTCGCGGTCGAAGGGCCGGGGGTTGTGGTAGGGGTTCTGGACGGCAATCTCCGCCGCGCGGTCGAGGTCGGCCTCGGTCAGGCCCAGGTCGGACAGGCGCAGAGGCGCGCCGGTTTCCTTGGCGAAATCCCACAGGCCGGGGCCGACGCTGCCAAAGACCTCGGCCACGGGGGCGAGCGTGTCGCGCGCGGCGGGGGCGTTGAAGCCTGCGGTATGGGGCAGAAGGATCGCGTGGGTTTCGGCATGCGGCGTGCCGAAGGAGCCGCCAAGGACATGGGCCAGCTTGTGATGCAGCGCCATGGTGATATGGCCGAGCACGGTCGAGCAGAGCCAGGCGCCATAGAGCACCTCGGCCCGGGCGGCGCGGTCGGAGGGGTCGGCCACGACGCGGGGCAGGCCCGTCTTGAAGGCGCGCATGGCGGCGGCGGCCATCATCGACAGGATCGGGTTGGCGTCGGGGGCATAAAGCCCCTCGACCCCATGCGCGATGGCGTTCATCGCCGAGGTGACGGTCATCGCGGGCGGCAGGCTGAGCGTGAGGTCGACGTCGTAGATCACCGTCTCGGGCCGGATCGAGGGATCGCGGCGGGTGGTCTTTTGCCCGTCGGCCGTCTCGCCCAGGATGTCGGTCATTTCGGAGCCGGCATAGGTGGTGGGGATGACCACCTGATCGGCGCCGGTGCGGGTGGCGATGGCCTTGCCCAGGCCGATGGTCGAACCGCCGCCGAGGGCCACGAGGCAATCGGCATTCGCCGCGCGGAAGGCCTCGACGGCGCGGGCGGTCACGTCGGTGGGGGTGTGCATCGTGGCATCGGTGAAGGTGCCCGCGGCAAGGGGGCCAAGCCGGTCGGCCAGCGCCTGCGCCTCGGCCGCCTGATGCGGGGTGGAGAGGACGAGCGCGCGGGAGCGGCCCAGCCGTTCGACCTCGGCCCCGATCTGGACAAGGGTGCCCGCGCCGAAGATCACCCGGCTGGGGATGCCCGCGAAGGCGAAACCGTTCAGGAGCGCGGTCATGCGGCCTCCAGCAGCGGTTGGCCGGCGGCAAGGGCCGTCAGCATGGCGGACAGGGTGGCGATCTCGGGGGACGAAACCTCGTGCGGGCGGCCGGGGAAAAGGTCCGAGCGGAGGCGGGCGCCGGCGGCGGTCAGTTCGGCGAGGAGTTCGTGGAAGGCCCCGGCCGGGATCCAGGGATCGGCGTCGCCGCCCGAGACATAGACCGGCAGCCCGGCCAGATCGGTCAGCGGGCGGGCATCGGCGGCCACCCCCACCCGGCAGCCGGTCAGAAGCGCCGCCGCGCAGACGACAGGCCCGCGCGACAGCAGGTATTCCGCGGCAAGGCAGGCGCCTTGCGAGAAGCCCGCCAGCAGCACCGGGACATCCGGCCGGGTCGCGTGGACCCCGGCCAGCACCCCGTCCAAGACCTCGAGCCCCCGGGCAAGTTGCGCGCTTGTGGCTTCGGTCAGCGGATCGACGGCGCGGGCGTCATACCAGGCGGGGCCGTCGGATTTCGGCAGGACATAGGCCACCCCCGGCAGATCGAGGCGCGACACGATGGCAGAGATCATGTCGGCCTGGCTCTGGCCACGGCCATGGACCACGATGCAGGCCACCTGCGCCGTCGCCAGTTCCGTGCCGTGATGCAGGAGGGGGGCCATCGGCGCCTCAGTCGAAATCGGCGGGCTCGAGGCCTGCGACCATCTCGTCGCGGCGATCCTCGAACCACGGCGGAAAGACCAGCGTCGTGCCGATCGCATCGGCCGGTTCGTCCTTGGCCCAGCCTTCGGGCACGGTCCAGGCCAGTTCGAACAGCGCGCCGCCGGGCGAACGGACATAACAGGATTTGAAGTAGTTGCGGTCCTTCTGCTCCGAGATGTCGGTGAAGCCCAGCCCCTCGATATGGGCGCGCAGCGACATCTGGTTCTCCTCGTTGCCGGTGTTCAGCGCGAGGTGATGGATCGTGCCGCCGGCAAGCGTCCATGTGCCCTGCGGCACGTTGGGTTCGTGGATCACCTCGACCATCGAACGGGGGCCGTCACCATTGGGGACCGAGAAGATCAGCCCCTCGTCGGTGTCGCCTTCCTTCTTGAGCGGGAGGGCAATGGTCAGGAAATCGTCCATCGCGGTCCGGTCAAGGACCGACACGGCCGCGCCATAGATGCCGCGGATGCCGTGGTCGGTGCCGATCCCCTGCGCCTCGTTCGTGATCGGCGCGCGGCTGTCGCCGGGGTTTTCGACCAGTTCATGCGGGATGCCGCAGGGATGTTCGAAAGCCACCCGGTCAAGGCCGAAGCGGCTGGTCTTTGCCGCCTTCACGCCGCGTTCGTTCAGACGGTTCACCCAGAAGTCCGAGGCCCCCACCGGGATCGCCTGCTGCACGATCTTGGACTGGTTCGAGCCGCGCCGGCCATAGACGCCGGGCTTGCGGAAGGGGAAGGTCGTGATGATGGTCGAGGCATCGCCGTTCTTCGCCCCGTAATAGAGGTGATAGACCGGCAGGACACCGTCGAACAGGACCGTGCGCTTGACCGAATGCAGGCCCAGGGTCTTGGTGTAGAAATCATAATCCTCCTGCGCGCCGTCGGTCGACATGGTCAGGTGGTGGTATCCGCTGATCTTGGACATCTCTCTCTCTCCCTTTGTCGTTGTGCCCGTCGGGCCCCGTCTATGTTCAGGCCGCCCCCCGCGCCTTTTCGCGCGCAAGGACGAAGCGGTAGTCGGTCTGCCAGCCGCCTGCGCCATCGGGCCGGAACTCGGCCAGAAGCGCGGGGTGGACGGCGAAAAGCGGGTCGCGCGCGATATCGGGGTCGGCGGCGTCGAACACATGGGTCGTCAGCACCTGGAACCCCGGCGCGGTGATGCGGAAATGCAGATGCGCGGGCCGGCGCAGGTTGATCCCCAGCCGGGTCATCAACTGGCCCACCGGCCCGTCGCCCGGCACGGCATAGCCCTGGGGCCGGATGGTGCGGATCGTGACGAGGCCTGCGGCATCGGTCCGGTAGCGGCCGCGCAGGTTGAACTCGGGCTGGCGGTCGGGATCCTGGTTTTCGTAAAGGCCCTCGGCATTGGCCTGCCAGACCTCGACCTGGGCCGCGACGGGTTCACCGTCCAGATCGGTGACGCGCGCGGCAAAGGTCAGCGCCACCCCCTTGCCATCAAGCGAGATGCTCTCGCCATCGGCGCGGCCGGGCGCATCGGCGCGGTAGAAGGGCCCGGGCATCGTGTTGGGCGTGGCCCCGTCGGGGCGGCGGGCGGCATGGGCTTCGACCACGCTCGTCAGGCCCAGCGTATCGGCCAGAAGCACCCATTCCTGCCGCTTTTCGGAACAGGCCTCGCCCACATCGGTCAGGAAAGACAGGATCGCGCGCAGATCCTCGCGGGTGATGTCGTGGTCGCGGACCATGAGGTTGAGGTGATCGACCAGACCCGACAGGGCGGCGGCCAGCCGATGGTCGGGCGCGGCGGCCACGCGGGCCGCGAAGGCATGAGCGGACCGTTCCGCCAGCATGCTTGCCGCCCTGCCTTCCATCGCGAACCCCTCCCCGGTTTCTCTTGCGAAAGAAAATTAGGCAGGGAGATTATTTTGTGGATCGATTTTTGCGCAGTCGATATAGCAATTTGTTATGAAGTTCCCTGAAAGTCACCTTGCCCAGCTTGCCGCCGTGGTCGAGGCGGGCGGCGTCACCGAAGGCGCGCTGCGCCTGGGCCTGTCGCAACCGGCCGTGTCGCGCACCCTGTCGAACATGGAAAAGCGGCTGGGCGAGGCGCTGTTCGAACCCGGCCGCCGCCCTCTGGTGCCCACCTTGATCGGCCGCCAGCTGGCCGCGCATGGCAAGGTGATCCTCGAGGCGTCGCGCAAGGCATCCGAAACGGTACAGAGCTTTCAGCGCGGCAGCCTTGGCACGGTGCGCATCGCGGGCGTGCCCTTCTTCATGGATGCCTTCATCAGCCGCATGATCGGCGAGTTCCAGCGGATCGAGCCCGATATCCGCGTCGACCAGTCCTATGGCAACCTGCCCGAGCTGCAGGCCGGGATCCTGTCGAACCAGCTGGACCTTGCGATCTGCCCGCTGGGGGTGGTGGATGCCGGATCGGGCTTCAGCTTCACCGAGATCCTTCCCGGCCGCAACGTGGTGGCCTGCAACGCCCGCCATCCGCTGCTCAAGAAGCGCCGGATCAGCGCGCGCGATCTGCTTGACGTGCCCTGGATCGCGCCCCTGCCCGGCTCTCCCCTGCTGGCGGATCTGCATGCGATCCTTCTGTCCATCGGCATGACGGAAGTGGCGATCCGCTATTCCGGCGGGTCGCTTCTGTCGGTGCTGAACTACCTGGAAGAGACGGATGCCCTGACCGTCCTGCCCCATTCGGTGATCTTCGCCTTCCGCCACACCGGCAAGGTCACGGTGCTGCCCGTCCCGATCCCGCAGCCGGACAGGTCGCTGGGGATCCTGCGGATGGAGGGTGCGGCACGGCTGCCGGCCTCCGAGAAACTCTCGCGCCATATCCTTGACGGGTTCAGCGAGCTTCGGACCCTGATCAAGCGGCACGAGAACGCCGTGGTCTGGGGCAACTGAGGCGAATCGCCCCGCCGCTATCCGTTGCGCAGGATCGTGCGGATGGCTGAAAGAATGATCCCGTTCGTATTCAGATCACTGTAATTCTCCATCGGCAGCATCGACTCCGCAAAGACCCCGACCGAAAATCCGAACCCGTCGATCTTCGCCTTCTCGCGGATCAGGTCGATCAGAAGATCCGAATAGGGATGCGGATAGGCAGCAGCCCAGAGATAGGCCGATTTGGAGCTTACCACCTCGATGCTGCGCCTGAAACTTTCGGTCTGGAAGGCCGCGGATTGATCGAGGCTGAGGATGGTCCAGGCTTCGGCGCCCAGCCGGTCGATCCTCAAACCCTGATAGGTGAACCAGGGCGGAACATTCAGCGGATTCTCCGAAACCGCCTTCAATTCGCCCGTCTCCTCGTACCATCCGAGTTGCGCATCGAAAAGCACATCGGCCAGAAAAGCCGATTCCGGGCTTGCGCCAAGTTCGATCGCCTCAAGCAGAAGCGGCTCGGTGCCGAAAGATCCCAGAGAGGCGGCCGCGTAAAGCAGGCGCATCAGGTCATCGGCCGCGGGCTTGTAGCCCAACCGGCTTGGCACCGGCGGATAAAGCGGCTGCAACGGCAATCCGATCTGCGCAAAGACCGGGGCGATATAGGGCGTGCAATGGGATTTGGTGACATCCCGCCAGGCGCGGCCATCGTGATCAAAGGTCCGGCCGTCAATCACCGTCCGGTCAAGATCCCATCCCCCGAGGACGGCATCCGCCGCGTCCGGTGGCAGCAGGCCGCTCTCTTCCGCCATGCGAAGCGCGATCAGGAACCGCCCGACATCGCAGCTGTCGAAACCCGGCGTGACCACGGCAAGATCGCGGCTGGTGTTGAACATCGCGGGCGGCAGGCTGTAGTTCTGGACCCGGCCCTGAGGCAGGTTCCGCACCATGAGATCCAGCCTGTCGCGGGCGTCGTCTTCCGGGATGATCCCGAGTTCGGAGGCGGCGATGATGCCCTGCATCTGGCTTGCGAGATCCCAGTAGGTCGCCTCGCGGTTGACGCGCTGGTTGGGGCCTCCCTGCACGGTTCCCGCGCATAAGCCTGTGAAAGGGCTGGTAAATCTCTCGATAAAGCTCCATGCGACGGCGGCGTCGTCAAGCAGCTGGTCACGCTCGGGGCCCAGAAGCGTCCGCAGGACCGGAGGGTCGCTTTGCCGTCGTGCGAGCGTGGACCACAGCCTTGTGTGCAGCGGCTCGGGCGCAAGGATCTGATCGACAAACTCTGGCAGCGTCTTGAACCGGACCTGCCCCTGCTGCGCCGCTGTCGTGATCCGCCGCAGGAGGGCGGTTTGCTGCATGTTGGTGGCAATGTCCGCCCAGCGGATCCGCAGGGCGAAACTGCCAGTCGCGGGCCAGGGCCGCGCGGCCAGATCGGACCAGTCCGACGGCACAAGGTGCAGACGGCCATCCGCGCCCAGCGCAGTCGGGGCGCGGTCCCCGGACGTTCCGTCGACGATGGTGGCGACAGGCGGCAGCGCCGCCGCATCGACAGGTTCCGGCAGATAGAGGATGCCGGGCAGGATATCCTGAGACAGGCCCATCGGATCGGCCAATGGTCGCCAAACCGGAAGGATATCAATCCCTTCGGGCAATCCTTCAACACCGGGATCCGCAATCAGCGTCGCGGGCACGGCGAATTCCGACAGGGTCATTGCAAAGGCGGAAATCGCCTCTTGCCCGGCGGGATCGTCGGGATAATCGAGCAGCAGCGCAAACTCGGGCTGAAGGGGCGGGCCGAACTGCAGCAGATAATCCGTCGGCCGGGTCAGGTAGAAGGATCGCGCCATTGCCTCGGCGAGGATCTGTTCGGCAACCGCCCCGACAAGTGTTTGAACCGAAGCGAGGTTTTCCGAAGTGATGCCCGCGAGCGACAGCGTGAGCAATGTGTCGCGCCCGCTTTCCATTGCCGCTTCGACCTGGGCAACGACACTGCGCGGGTCGCCGTCCAGGGGCAGCACCCCTCCCCCGCGCAACATGAGCTGGCTTCGTCCGACGAATTCCGCCGAAAAATCCGGGTCGCCACCGGGCTGGATCGATATCTGGAACCCGGCAGAGCGAAAGGCGGGCAGGTCCAGGGTGGCCTCGTCCGGTCTGTGGCAGATGGTCGTCACCTGGCCGGCGAATTCCGCGCCGAATGTCCGCGTCAGATCGGCCCGGAGCGCTCCGGCATCCCGCATCTGGAAATAGCGACTTTCGTCGGCGATCACATCCAGAGGTGCCGCGATCTCGAATAGCCCGACCTCGCGCTCGGCGAAGGCGCGCAAAAGAAGTGCCTGTTCCGATACCGGCGAGGCGCCGAGTTCCCCGGACGAGAGCGCGAAAGTCACGGGAATGCCCCGTCGGCTGAACTCCGAAAGGATCTGCTCAAGATCGCCCGCCGCCAGATCGGGCCCGGCATCTGCAATCACGATCAGACAGGCGGAAAGGTTTTCAACCTGGGATTGCGCCCCTACACCCAATACAACTATAGCGGATGACATTACCCCAATACGCAACAGTTGACGTCGCGTCAACAAAAGGGGGCGGTTCCGATTCATTGGCGGACTCGAGCGTTCAATCGCCAAAATCCTTCGTAAATTCTATAATTGCAGGTATGACTCTAATTTGAGTGTTTTCTGTATCCAATTTTCGCTACCTTTCCCGGTCCACGGCGACGCGACAGCGACCCCAAGATGCATGACGACAGGCTACCCCAGACGAGGCAAGAAGCAACGCCTGTCCATGTCTTCGAAGACCGGTCCGGTCGTCGGCGAGTGGCGGTCCGCCTGGTTTTCCTGATCGGGCTTCTGGCTGTCCTGGGATTGGCCTTCGACTTTGCCCTTCGCATGAAGGATCTGCCAGCCCATTCGGGAGGGGACGCCGCTCTGACGGCTTTGCATGCCTCTGCCGCAGAAGCAGTCGAGCTTGGCACCGACCGAACGATCCTTTTCACGGACGGGCCGTCCCGACACGCCTGCAGCGGCCCGCACGCGCCCGCGGCCACCCCGGACCGAACAGTCGCGGCTTTCCTGCCGGCCCTCGATCGGGCGGCCTCCAGCTCTCCGGCGCTGGCCTGCGCCGCAGTCGATCTCGTTCTGGCCGAGACCTACCAGCTTGACCTTGCAACCGCCTCGGTGGCCCGGGTGGCACCGACCCCCGGGCCCGAGGCTGTCGGCCCCGATGCCAAGGTATTCGAGGTCATCGGATTGCGCGGCGGCGCCTCGTCCGATGCCCTGGACCGGATGCTCGGCTCCTCCTCGGATCAGTGGCAGGTCAGGTTCGATCTGAACCGGCATGTCGACCGGGGGGCCGTCGACGGGATCTGCCTCGATCTGTCCAACGCGCCGGCAACCGATCCGATGCTGCTCACCGCCACGATCCGGGCCTGGCGCGACTGGTTCGATCTGCCGTTCTGCGTGATCGGCGGCATCGACGCCCGGTTCGTCGAGGATCCCTGGCTGATCCAGGCGGTCGATCTGGTGGTCCTGAAGGCCTTTGCCGAACCCGACCGGCCGACCATGCCGCTGGCCTCGTCCGACTGGGTGGCCGAGAATATTGCCCGCGTGACCGGGCTTGTTCCCGCAGACAAGCTTGTGATCGCTCCGGGCGGGTTCGGCTATGCCTGGCAAAGCAGCAGGGCCGCGCCACGGCGCCTGACCTATGCCGAGACGATGAGCCTGATGGCCACGACCGAAAGCAGCGCCGTGCTCAACGAAGAGCTTGGCACCTTTCGCATGCGCTTTGTCGACGACGCGCGCCGTCTGAACGATGTCTGGCTGCTTGATGCCGCCACCTTCTACAACCAGCTGAGCCGACTGGACCCCCGTCAGGCCGTGGCGATCTGGCCCCTGGGCTACGAGGATCCGGCCGTCTGGTCCCTGCTTGACCCCGAGATGACGGTCGAGGCGGCCGAAGAGCTGCTGAACCGTCCGGTGCATCTGGATCACATCCTTCAGATGGACGGCAGGGGGCCGTTCCTGATCGATTTCGAACCCGCCATCACCGGCCAGCGGATCGTGACCCGCACCGGCCCGGAGCGTCGGACCCTTGCCGCCGCCTACGAGATCCCGCCGCGGCCCAACATGGCGATCCTGGGCGGCGCACAGGCCGAAGAGAGCCTTTACCTCACCTTCGAAGGCCTGCCGCGAAAGGCCGAGAGCCAGGCCCTGCTTCGGACCCTGTCCGAGGCGGGGATCGCGGCGACCTTTTTCGTGGATGGCACGACGATCCTTGCCAATCCGGGCCTGGTCGAAGAACTGCGCAGGGCGGGGCATGACATCGGGATCCTGCAGCCGGCGCCCCGCCGTTTCGATCCTGCCGAGATCTCGGCTCTGGTCGACAACGGCACCTTGCACCTTCTGGCCCGCGAAACCGGAACGCAGACGATCTTTTACCGCAATCAGCTGGACAGCCGGCAGGGTCTGCCGCGTCACGAGCAGATCGAGACGGCGGCACGGTTGCTGGATCGTGGCCAGCTTGTTGTCTTCTCGGGGATCACCGCCCCCTATGGCCGTTTCGAGCCGGCCGGCTTCATCACGCGGATCCGGGACGAGGCCGCCCTTGGCAGCAGCGGCGTCATCACCTTCGAGCTTGGCCCCTGGAACGCGGCGAATGTTGTCGAGCTGCTTCCGTCGATCCTGGTGGGGCTGCGCTCCGAAGGGTTCGGCTTCCGCGCCCTGCATGAGGGCGCAGGCCTTGCCCCCGAACAGGCGATGCCGCTGGTATCCGAAGCCTCCCCCTGGCGCGACGGGATCGTCTTCGGCAGCTTGCGCTTCTGGCTGTTCGGGCTGACGGCACTGTTTCTGGGCCTTGTGGTCTTTGCCGGCATCCGGTCGCTGATCTATCTGGGCCTCGCGATCTGGCGCGGTTCCCGCAAGGGCTTCGACCCGGAGTTCACGCCGCCGGTGACGGTGATCGTGCCTGCCTTCAACGAGGAACTGGTGATCGAGCGGTGCATCGGCTCGCTTCTTGAATCCGACTATCCGAACCTGCGGATCGTCATCGTCGACGATGGCTCGACCGACCAGACCTATACCCGGGCCCTGACCGCTTTCGGCAGCGACGACCGGGTCATCCTTCTGCACCAGCAAAACCAGGGCAAATGGCGCGCGGCGAACCACGGGCTGTCGGTCATCACCACGCCCTATTTCATCATCGCGGATGCGGATTCGCTGTTCTTCCCGGATACGATCGGCTTGCTGATGCAACCGTTCAAGGAAGAAAAGGTCGGAGCGGTCGCCGGACTTGTCGAGGTGGGCAACCGCGAAAACTTCATCACGGCCTGCCAGACGCTCGAATACCTTGTCAGCCAGCACATCATGCGGCGGGCCTATGAGGTTTTCGAAGGGATCCTCGTCGTTCCCGGCGCGGTGGGCGCCTGGCGGACCGAAGCGGTGATGGCCGCCGACGGCTTTTCCGGCGAGACGATCACCGAGGATGCCGATCTGACCGTGGCCGTTCACCGTGCCGGCTACCGCGTGCGTTTCCAGGAACAGGCCCGCGCCGTGACCGAAGCGCCGGCAACGGTCCGGGCCTTCATGCGGCAGCGGCTGCGCTGGACCTTCGGGATGTTCGAAGTGTCCTGGAAACATCGCGGCGCCATTGCCGAACGGCGGACGGTCGGCATTTCCATCGTGGATGCGATCTGGTTCGGGCTGGTGTCGAGCCTGCTGTCGCCGCTTGTCGATCTCTTGCTGATCATCCTGCTGGTCAAATCCGCCATGATCCTTGCCAGCGGCGAGGGGATGAGCTGGTCGGGTCTGCCGGTGATCGTCTTTGTCAGCTACTTCATCCTGACCGGGCTCGACATGCTCAACACGGTGGTCGCCCTGAGATACGAAAGGCGCTTCGACTGGAAGCTCCTGGCTTTGGTGCCGGTGCTGCGGTTCGGCTATCGGCAGCTTCTGTACGTTTCGACCATCAACGCGATCTGGCATGCGCTGATCGGCCAGATGGCCGGCTGGAACAAGCTGGATCGGACCGGCGGGGTCTTCCGCAAGCACAGCGCCGGCACAGGCTGGCCTGCCGGGGCCGGCAGCGCACCGAAGCGGATGGAACCCGCGGAATGATCCCGTCCTCCTGGGCCGGCTTCGGGAGCCCTGGCTCCGCATGATCTATCGGCCACATATCGACGGCCTGCGGGCGATAGCCGTTTCGGCTGTCATCCTGTTTCATGCCGACCCCCGCCTGATGCCGGGCGGCTCTCTGGGCGTGGACATCTTCCCTGTCGTTTCCGGCTATCTCATCACATCGCTGATCGTGGCCGATCTGGCCGAAGGCCGGTTCAGCCTCGCGCGGTTCCATGAGCGCCGGATCCGGCGCATCCTGCCGGCGCTTTTCGTCTTGATCGCGGCGCGCTTGTCTGGTTCGACTCCGGCACCCGATGCCATCGGCCTGGGGCCTCTTCCCCGTCACCGGGACGGTGCTTGCCCGGGCCGCGCTTCGGGGCGATCCGGAGTCAGCCTGCGATTTCACCACCGAGGAGATCTCTCCGCTCAGCTGGATCGTCCATGATTTCCTGAGGGGGCTTTCCGAGGAATCGCCCGTGGTCTTTCTCCACGATCTGATCTGCGCCGACGGGCGGTGCCGGACAGGGATCGGCGACATCTTCATGTATCGCGATGCCGGGCACCTCTCGATCGAGGCCGCGCGCTTCCTTGGAGAGGAACGCGCGTTCTTTCTGCGGATCGAGCGGGCCGCAAGCGAAGCCGGCCCGCCCTGAGCGGCATCAGAAGGCCCTTTCGGCGTCGGGCCTTCGTCCGTCAGGAACCCGAAGCCGCCGTCACGATGACCGGCGCACTCGGGGCGAAGGGAATGTGGTAATCCGCCAGCTGCGTCATGTATCGCGAGATGGGGGTGCCGTAGGGATCGCGAAGGTCCACCGTGCCGTTGGACCGCACGAACTGGGCCAGCGAATCGGGGCCAAGCAGATGGGTCGCGGCAAGCATCGCGCTGGGGGTGAGGGTGATGCCGCCCACTTCCGACCAGGCATAGGCATCGAGGTTCTGAAGCTCGATGTAGTGCCACATCAGCTCGACCCATTCACGCGCGGCCAGATCCTGGGCCCGGCGGCTGTTCAGGAAGTCACGCGTCGAATAGACGCCGTGCTTGCCGGTCCAGCCACCGCTGTAATTGTTGTCAAAGGCGTTTCCGTCATAGCGGACGAAGCCGAGATCGGTCAGCGCGGCTTCCCCGAATTGATAAGCCCCGAGGAAATTCAACGTATTGACGGCCTGATAATTCCCATCGGATTCCATGATCGTCAGAGAGAGGAGGAATGCTTCCAGTGTTTTCATCAGATTTCTCCGCTCCCGCCGAACGAGCGTTCGGCGAGTTACCATTGAGTTTGGCAAAGAGAAAATCGCTGCTCGATTCCTCTGCCACGTTCATCTTGGTCCTCTACGGGACCATTCCTTAAGAACTGGTCAACACTGTGGCGCCTTTGTGGCGACCTGGGCTACAAATAGAAGAGATTGCCCCTACCCGACAAGGGGACTTTCACGGCTAGGCAAGAAACTGTAGACTTTGATGATCAATGTAGCGGATTTTCGCCGAAATGCCTTCCGAACCTCGCTCCTGCGCCGTTGCGCCAACCGCCAGACAGCACGCCCGGCCGTCGGCGCCTGCCGCCCGCCCGGCCGCGCTGACCGGCATCCGGCGCCTCCTGGCCCTTCTCTGCTGCGCCCCCTTCTTCTGCGCCCTCACCGCGGCCTTTCCGGCAACAGCGCAGCACAGGCCGGCCGAGGGCGGGGACGTGCTTCTGACCTTCGATGTCGAGTTCGAGCCCGATGCCGCCTCTCTCCTGTCGCTGGCTGTCGAGGTGCCCGCGACCTATTTCTGGACCGGCGCCTATGCCCGCAAATACCCCGACCTTCTGAGGCGGCTGGCCGATGAGGGCCATACCATCGGGTCGCACAGTTTTCATCACGATGACCTCACCACATTGAACGAGAAACATCTTCAACTTGATCTTGAATTGGCGCGGATCGTCATTTCCGATATTGCCGGCGTGCCGGTAACGGCTTTTCGCGCCCCCTATCTCGAACATAACGATGCGGTGATGCAGGAAGTGGCGCGTCAGGGATTTCTGATCGACAGTTCGGATTCGACGACATGGCCCCGCAATCAGCGACTGCCGACCCTCGGGATTTCGGAATTCGAAGGTCTCTTGATTTCGGATTACGACATTTTCGAAGGGCGCCGTTTCGACAGCGCCGCCGGCCTTGATTTCCTGATCCGCGCCTATGAACATCATGCAATCAGGGATCGCCCTTTTGTCGTGCTTCTGCACCCGCGATTCATTGCGCCGCAAAGCGAAGCCCTTGCCGCATTCATTGCGCATGTGGAGGAAACCGGCGGCCGATTTCTGACGCTTGACCAACATCTTGAGCAGTTGGCGCCAGACCTGCGCGGGCTGCCGACACTTCTCTGGGCCGACCCGGGTCTTGGCCATACGACCAGCGATATCCTGCGCGCGGCCGAGGGCGGGGAAACCACCGATGTCATGCTGATCCTGCCCTATGGGGCCAACAACCGGCCACTGGGGCCGTCGCGCGATCTGGCGATGATCCGGGATTTGCAGGACCAGGGGCTGCGCGTTCATGTCGGGCTTTCAATGACGCTCAACCCGGCTTTGGCGGCGGCTTTGCCCCATGCGACAATGGTCGACAGGCTGGGAGCGCACTCGCGGGACTGGGTCTCGCCCTCGCATCCCGAGGTCCGGCGCAGCCTGGCGGCAGCGGCCGAGGATCTCGTGACCCTGCTGAACCCGGATGGCCTGTTCCTTCACGGATTGGGCTATCCCGATCTGGACCATGACTTTTCGGCAAGCGCGCTCCACCGGTTCGGCGCCGAAACCGAGCTTTCAAGGTTCCCGCCAGAGACGCTGATGCTGCAGCATTACGTCACCTGGACAAGATGGCGCTTCCGCGAAATGGCCTCGCTTGTCGAGGAGGTCGCCGACGCGGCGCGATCCGCGCGCCCCGGAACCAGCGTCGGCCTACTGCTTCTGCCCGAGGCCGCGACCGACTACCGCGTGCAGGAGGTCCTGGGACAGGACTACAGAAGCCTGGGCGATCTGGGCGACATGATCGGCCTGATTGATCACCACGGGTTCGCGCAGGACGGCCTTGCCGTGACGCGGACGGTGACGGCGGTTCGAACCCAGGCCGGCGGCACGGCGCTGTTCCTTGTCCGCCCGCCGGGCGACGCTCTTGGCGCTCCGAGGGGCCTCCTGTCGTCGCCTCTTGATCTGAACCGGGGCGAAATCGCTCTTGCACCGGGTGCGCTCGCGCTCTTTGCCTCGCCGAACGGGGTGAGCGGCGCAGCCCCCCTGACCGACCTGCTGCCAGCGGCCACGGCCCTGACGGAACTGGCCGAGGCGCAGGAGAGATAGGCAAGGGCGCGCTTCGGGAGGCGGCCCGGCCAAACCGATCAGGGCAGCCGCTGCCCCGTCGCCGCGTCGAACAAGCAGATGGCGCCGCGGTCGAGGGCCAGCGGCACTTCCGCGACCCCCTCGCCGATCCGGCCCGGCAGGCGAGCCGTCACCGCCTTGCCGCCCAGGCGGAAGTTGACATAGCTTTCGGCCCCGGTGCTCTCGATCAGCTCGGGCCGGGCCAGCAGATCCGCCGCCCCGCCCTCGGCCCGCGTCAGATGTTCGGGGCGCAGGCCCAGGATCACCTCGGCCGGCAGGTCGCCGCGTCCGGTGTCGATCCGCAGCCCGTCCACCGTGACGACGCCCGCCTCGGCCCGCGCGGGGATCAGGTTCATCGGCGGGCTGCCCATGAAATCGGCAACGAAGGTGGTGGCGGGGCGGTCGTAGATCTCTTCCGGCGTGCCGATCTGCTGCACCTCGCCGCCCTTCATCACCACGATCCGCGTCGCCAGCGTCATCGCCTCGATCTGGTCATGGGTGACATAGACGATGCTGGCGCCCGTCGTCTTGTGCAGCCGCTTGATCTCGGCCCGCATCTCGACCCGAAGCTTGGCGTCAAGGTTCGAGAGCGGCTCGTCGAACAGGAACAGCTTCGGGTCGCGCACCAGGGCACGCCCCATCGCCACGCGCTGCCGCTGCCCGCCCGAAAGCTCGGACGGCCGCCGCCCGAGCAGGTGGCCGATCTGCAAAAGCCCCGCCACCTCTTCGGTGCGCCTGGCCATTTCGGCCTTGGGCACGCCGCGGATCTTCATGCCGAAGCCGATATTCTCGGCCACCGACATGGTGGGGTAAAGCGCGTAGGACTGGAACACCATGGCGATATCGCGGTCCTTGGGCGGTTCCTGCGTCACGTCCCGCCCGCCGATCAGAAGCTGGCCCGATGTCACCTCCTCGAGCCCCGCGATGCAGTTGAGCAGCGTGGACTTTCCGCAGCCCGAGGGGCCGACGAGGACAAGGAACTCGCCCTGCGCCATGGTCACGTCGATCTCCTTGAGGATCTGCAGCGCGCCGAAACTCTTGCAGATCCCCCGCGCCTCGAGTGCGGGGGCCGTTCTCGTTGCCGTTGCGGTGTCTAGGGCCATGGGTCGTCTCCTCCCTCTGGAACGGGTCCGGTCGAGTTGCGGACGATGGTTTCGGCGCGCACCAGCCGTTGCAGCTCTGTGGCCGGAGCACCGTCGATATGGTCGATGAGCAGGCCCGCGAGCGGGGCGCAGGCCTCGCGCAGGGGCGCGCGGGTGACGGTCAGCGCGGGGTCGAAGGCTATGGCGCGGTGCTGCGGCAGCGCATCGTCATGCGCCATGACCGAGACATCGCCGGGCACCGAAAGCCCCAGATCCCGCACCGCCCGCAGCACCCCCGCCGCGATCAGCGTCGATCCGCAGACCAAAGCCGTGGGCCGCGCCCCGAACCGGCCCGACAGCATCGCCAGCGCCGCCGTATAGCCGTAGCTTTCCGAAGGTGCCTCGGCCGTCAGGAAGGCAGGCGGGACGGGCAGGCCCTTCTCCTCCATCGTGGCCAGGAACCCGGCGCGGCGATCCAGCGCATAGGCCAGCCGCATGTCGCCGTTCAGAAGCGCGATCCGCCGGTGGCCGAGGGCTGTCAGAAGGTGGACGGCATCCGCGCTGACCGCGCGGTTGTCGATCCCGAAGAAAGGGTAATCCACCGCCTCGGCCGTCTGGCCATGCACCACGAAGGGGATGCCGCGCGCCTGCAGGAAGGCGATGCGGGGGTCGTTCACGGTGGGGGCGTTCAGGATGAACCCGTCCAGCAGGTTGCGGTCGATCATCCGCTGATAGGCGGCGACGGTATCCTCGTTCTGGTCGGCCGAAACCACCAGATCCACGTCACGCTCGGCCAGGGCGGCGGTCAGGCCGATGATCACGTCGAGGATGGTCTGGTCGGCGGTCTGGTCGGCCCGAAGCTTGACGATCATCCCCACGATGCCCGACCGCCCGGTGACTAGGCGCTGTGCGGCGCGGTTGGGCCGGTAGCCCAGCCGCTGCGCCACTTCGACGACGCGGTCGCGGGTTTCGGCATTGACCTCGGGAAAGCCGTTCAGCGCGCGGCTGACGGTGGCCGTCGAAAGCCCCAGCTCTGCCCCGATATCCTTCAGCCTTGCCACCTGCGCGCACCGGATTTCAAAACGTTTCAATCCCGAAACCTAGCAAGGATCACCCATCCTGACAACTGTTCTTTCACGCAGGGTGCAGGCAGCACCGTGGTCTTGTCTAAACGTTTTGAAAATCTTGGGAGCGGTGCTATACACAAGCCCGAATCAGGTTCGAACGGGATTGCGCCGCCGGATGAGGAGGAGGCCGCAGGGCGGCGATCCGCCAGTGGCACGGCCCCGATGCACGATCCCGATGCACGACCGGGCGAGGAAGGCCCGGAAACACAGGTTCACGGAGGAGGAAGAACCCATGACGATGAAACGGCTGGGCGCTGCGGCGCTGATGATGACGGTCGCGCTGCCGGCGGCCGCGGTCGAGGATGGCAAGCTGCTGATCTGGGTCGGCGCGAACCGCGACGAGGTTTCGCTGCAGGCCATCGGCGACGCCTTCGAGGCCGATTTCGGCGTGCCCGTCCGGGTCGAGGTGGTGGACCCCGACCTCACCGACAAGTTCCAGCAGGCCGCCGCCACCGGCGATGGCCCCGATATCGTCCTCTGGGCGCATGACCGTTTCGGCGAATGGGCGGCCGGCGGGCTGATCGCCCCGGTCAACCCCTCGGCCGACTGGGTTGCCGATATCCTGCCCTCGGCGATGGAGGCGGTAAGCTTTGACGGCCGCATCTGGGGCTATCCCGTGGGCGTCGAGGCGGTGACGCTGATCTACAACACCGAACTCATGCCGACCCCGCCCGCCTCGTTCGAGGAGATCACCGAGGCCGGTCAGATCCTCTGGGATTACAACAACACCTATTTCACCATGCCGCTTCTGATGGCAGGCGGCGGCTTCGCCTTCGAGAAGGTGGACGGCCTCTATGACGGCACCACCACCGGCGTGAACAACGAAGGCGCCATCGCCGGGGCCGAGGCGCTGCAGGCGCTGTTCGACCGGGGCGCGCTGCCGCAGGGCGTGGATTACGGCGTGATGGACGGCGCGATGGCCAATGGCCAGGTTGCCGCCGTGCTGAACGGGCCGTGGTCCTGGAGCGGCTACCGCGCCGCCGGGATCGACATCGGCGTCGCCCCGATCCCGACGGTGGACGGCAATGTCAGCCCGCCCTTCCTGGGCGTGCAGGTGCTGGGCATCAACGCGGCCTCGCCCAACCAGGACCTCGCCAAGGAGTTCATCGAGAACTACCTTGCGAGCGACGAGGGGCTTGCCGTCTGGAACCAGGCCGGCGGTATCGGCGCGCTGGCCGACATGAGTGCAGCCGCCCAGCAGGAAGACCCGCTTGTCGGGGCGATGCTGGCGGTGGCGGCGAACGGCATTCCCATGCCCTCGAACCCCGAGATGGGGGCCTTCTGGTCCGCCATGGGCCCGGCGCTGACCAATATCACCACCGGCGCCGCGACCCCCGCGGACGCGCTGAACGACGCCGCCGCCCGCATCCTGGGCGAGTGACGGTTACGGCCTGCGGCGGCGCATTTGCCGCCGCAGGCCCGCCACAGCGCAACGCAAGGGGCTTTCCGCCATGACCGCCGCCGAGAGCGTCACCCCGACAGATCCGCCCCGCGCACCGGTCCGGCCCGCCGCCACGGGCGGCGCGCTGCCGCGTCTGGCGCTGGTCGTGCTGGTGACGCTGGGCCTGCTCTACGGCGCGCTGTTCCTGTATCTGCAGGGCGAGCCGCTCTTCGGCGCTGTCCTGCTGGGCCTTGCCTGCGGCTTTGCGCTGGTCTTCGGGGCCGCGCGCTATTACGGCGCGCGGTTCATCTTTCCCGGCATCGCGGCGGTGCTGACCTTCATCGCCCTGCCCATCGGCTATACGATCTATATCGGCTTCACGAACTATTCCTCCTTCAACCTGCTGAGTTTCGACCGCGCGACCGAGGTGCTTCTGTCGCGCGGCGTGCCCGATCCCGAGACCGAAACCCCCTTCCGCGTCGCGCCCGAGGGGGAGGAGTTCCGCATCTGGCTGCCCGAAATGGGCCTTCTGTCCGATCCGGTCCCGCTCACCACCCCGGCGACAGACCCGATCATTGCCGATGTCGCCGAAGGCAGCGAGCCCGACATCCTGCTTGAAATGCGCGACGTGACGCCGCTGCGCGAGGCGCTGCAACAGGTCACGCTGGTGCGGCCCGACGGGACCGAGATCGTCTATTCCGGCCTGCGCACCTTCGCCAAGGTCACGCCCGATTACCAACGCCTCGAGGATGGCGCGCTTCAGCGCACCAGCGACGGCGCGGTGTTGACGCCGGATCACAGCCGCGGCTTCTTCGTCGATCCCGAGGGCGCCACCGTCCCGCCGGGATGGCGCGTCAATATCGGCTGGGCCAATTTCGAGCGCATCTTCCAGTCGGCCGGGATCCGCGGCCCGCTGGTGTCGATCTTCGTCTGGACGGTGGTCTTTGCCACGCTTTCGGTCGTGCTGACCTTCGCGCTTGGCCTCTTGCTCGCCGTGATCCTGCAGTGGGAGCATCTGCGCTTCAAACCCGTCTACCGGGTGCTCCTGATCCTGCCCTATGCGGTGCCGGCCTTCATCTCGATCCTCGTGTTTCGCGGCCTGTTCAACCAGAACTTCGGCGAGATCAACATGATCCTCGAGGGGCTGTTCGGCATCCGCCCGAACTGGTTCACCGATCCGACGCTGGCCCGGACGATGATCATCATCGTCAATGTCTGGCTGGGCTATCCCTACATGATGCTTCTGTCGATGGGCTTCCTGCAGGGCGTGCCCGAGGATCACAAGAAGGCCGCGGCCCTTGAAGGCGCCTCGTCGCTGCGGGTGTTCTTCACTATCACCCTGCCGCAGATCATCCCGCCCTTCCTGCCGCTCCTGCTGGCCTCTTTTGCCTTCAACTTCAACAACCTGGTGCTGATCCTGCTCTTGACGACCGGCGGCCCCGACATTCCCGGCACGATCATCCCGGCGGGCCAGACCGATATCCTCGCCTCCTTCACCTACCGCATCGCATTCGACGATTCCGGCACGCAATTCGGCCTTGCCGGGGCGATCACGCTGCTGATCTTCATCGTCGTGGCGGTGCTCTCCTACGTCAATTTCGTCGCCATGCGCCGCGCGGCCAGCCGCCGGTCGGGCAGATAGGGCAAGCCATGATCGTCGAACGCCCCCGCGACCTGCGCCGCAAGAAGATCCTGGCCCACGGGTTCCTGATCCTCTTCATCGCGCTGATCATGTTCCCGTTCCTTTCGGTGATCTCGATCAGCCTCCGCCCCGGCAATTTCACGACCGGAGACCTGATCCCCCGCAACCCCACGCTCGAACACTGGGCGCTGGCCTTCGGCCGGACCTGGACCCGCGCCGACGGCACCGTCGTCCAGCCGCCCTATCCGGTGCTTCTGTGGATGTGGAACTCGATCAAGATCGGCGTCGTGGCGGGGCTTGGCATCCTCGCCATCGCCACGATCTCGGCCTATGCCTTCAGCCGGATCCGCATTCGCGGCAAGGGGGCGCTTCTGGACAGCCTCTTCATCATCCAGATGTTTCCCACCACGCTGGCGCTGGTGGCGATCTATGCGATCTTTCACGCGCTCGGCAATGTGACGCCGGTGCTGGGGCTGGACAGCCATGTCTCGCTGATCCTGATCTACCTGTCGGGGGTGGCGCTGCATATCTGGACGATCAAGGGCTATTTCGACGGCATCGACCCCGCGCTCGACCGGGCCGCCGCCATCGACGGGGCGACGCCCTGGCAGACCTTCCGCTACATCTTTCTGCCGCTGGCGGTGCCGATCATGTCGGTGGTGTTCGTGCTGGCCTTCATCGGGCTGGTGAACGACTATCCCATCGCCTCGGTCCTGATCCGCTCGCAGGAGAAGATGACGCTTGCGGTGGGCAGCCGGCTTTACCTCAACGAATTCCGCTATCTCTGGGGCAATTTCGCCGCCGCCGCGATCCTGTCGGGCCTGCCGATCACGGTCGTTTTCCTGATCGCGCAGCGCTATCTCGTGCGCGGCCTGAGCGAGGGGGCGGTGAAGGGCTGAGGCCCTTGCCACCCTGATCGGGATGACCTGCCGCAGGCCCTCGGGCGTGCAGGCGGGCACGGGCCCTCCCTCACTTCGGGATATTCTCGCGAAAGATCAGCCGCGGTTCGATGAAATGCTCGGGCAGAAGCGCATTGCCCGAGGCGATGGCCCCAAGAAGCCGGATCACCGTCTGCTCGGCCACCAGCCGGGCGTTCTGGTCGATCACGAGGTCGATCACGCCCGAGGCAAGCGCGCTGCGCATCGTGGGCGACAGGTCGTGCATGATGGTGAAGGGCCGCCTTTCGGGGGCTGCGCGGGCCAGTGCCGCCGCGATGCCGCTGCGCCCGCCGCCCATGCAGTAAAGGCCCACAAGATCGGGATGGGCGGCCATCAGCGCCTCGGTCCGGGCTTCGGTCATCGACTGCCCCAGGCCCACGTCGATCGCGGGCAGCGGCACGAGTTCGGGAAACTCGGCCCCCAGGACATCCAGAAACCCCTCTTCCCGGTCGCGCTGGCCCTGCAGGCTGCGCTGGCCGATGAAAAGACCGATGCGGCCTTTGCCGCTTGTGTTGCCCCCCCCCGCACTGCCCTCCCCCGCCCCGCCGAAACCGCCCTGCCGCCGGCACATCCGCCCCATGACAAGACCGGCCGTGCGCCCGGCGACGCGATCATCCAGCCCGACATAGGCCGCGCGGGCCGATGAGGGCAGGTCAGAGCCGAAGGTCACGACCTTGATCCCCGCCTCGACCAGCCGGTCGACGGCCTTGCGCGTCTGGGGATGGTCCACCGCGACGATCCCGACGCCCTTTGTCCCGATGTCGATCCGGTCGAAGGCGGCGACAAGCGCGCCGGGGCTGAGGTCGGGCAGATCATGCAGGATCGCCGAGGACACCAGCGGCAGCGACCGGGTGAAATCCGACAGCCGCGCGGCGACTTCCTTCAGAAAGTCCTGATCGCGATAGGGCAGAAAGAACTCGAGCTGTGCGGGCCGGGCCGGCAGGACGGTCATGCCCTCGGACGGCAGGTAGTGCAGCGACCGCGCGGCCTGCAGCACGCGCTGGCGGTTGACCGCGCTGACACCGGGGCGCGAGTTCAGCACCCGGTCCACCGTCGCGGTCGAAAGCCCCGAGAGGCGCGCGATATCGGCAATGGTGGAACGCGACATGGCGGCAGGTCCGAACAGCGGAAGGTGAGGCGATCTGATCGGGTTCCGGGGGGCGATGCAAGGGCGAGGCTCGCCACGCAGGGGCCTGATCGGGGCCTGCGCGGGGTCTGCTCGGGGTCTGCGCGGGGTCTGGCGGATCCGGGCCGGGTGATGGGATCTGATGCAAACTGCATTTGCCTTGCCCCCCTGCCCGACGAAGATGGCCGCAGAGTGTCCGTCGCAAAGGCGGGCGACCGGTCCCCGCCAAAGGGGATCGCCATCAGGGAGGAAGAGATGAAACTGATGTCACGGGCGAAAGCCTCTGCAGCTTCGGCTGCGCTGGTCGCAGGCGCGGCCCTTGTTGCCCCCGCCCAGGCCGATGAGGTCGAGGTCATCCACTGGCTGTCCTCCGGCGCGGAATCCGCCGCGATCCAGCAGATCGCCGATGCCGTCGAGGCGCTTGGCACCACCTGGATCGAGATCGTGCCCCCCGATCACGCGGCAGGCGCCAATGCGCTGTTCACCTCGCGGATCGGCGGCGGCAACCCGCCGGGCGGCATGTTCCTTTCGATCGGCAAACAGGCCAGCGATCTGGGCGAACAGGGCGTGCTGCGCGACATCGCCGGTTTCGTCGCCGAAGAGGGGCTGATCGACAGCGTGCCCCAATTCGCCCGCGACATCGCCGCCGGCCCGGCCGGAGAGCTATACGCCATCCCCGTCGCCTTCGAGACGCAGAATTTCGTCTGGTATTCCATCCCCGCTTTCGACGCCGCCGGGATCGAACCCGCCGACAGCTGGGCCGGTTTCCTTGAACAGGCCCCCGCCCTGCAAGAGGCCGGGATCATCCCCATCGCCGTCGGCGCGCAGGGATGGCAGCTCAACATCCTGCATTTCTCGATCCTGGCCTCGCTTGTCGGCACTGATGGCTACCTCGCCTTCTACCGCGATCAGGATGCCTCGGCGGCCGAAGAGGCTCTGGTCGAAAGCTTCTCGATCCTGCGCAGCCTTTCCGAGCTTGCCGACGAGGGCAATTCCAACCGCTCCTGGTCGGACACGCTGAACCTTGTGGCCGATGATCGCGCCGGGATCTTCGTCATGGGCACCTGGGCCATGGGCGAGCTCGAGGCGATGGGCAAGGAATACGGCACCGACTGGGGCTGTGCCATCGCGGGCGGCGATACATGGATCGTCGGATCGACCGGCTTCATGTTCCCCGACATGGGCGAAAGCAAGGGACAGGACGATTTCATCCGCGCCCTGCTGGACCCCGAGGCGCAGACGCGGTTCTCGGTTCACAAGGGCTCGATCCCGTCGCGGGGCGATGCCGATGTCAGCTTCCTTGGCGCATGTTCGCAGATGGTGGCGGCCGGGATGAACGAAGGCCGCGGGGTGCCCAACACCGGCGCATTGCTGAGCGGCGATGCCACCGGCCAGATCGCGGACCTGCTGATGAGCTTCTGGTCCAACCCCTCGATGTCTGCCGAAGATGCCGCGGCGCGCTATGCGCGGATCGTCGTCGAGGATTTCTGAGACGGTCGACACGTCCTTCCGTCTCGACCAGGCCGGCAGGGCGTTTCTCCCCGCCCTGCCGGCCATTGACCAACCTTGCCCTTCACCAACCTTGCGCAGATCAGGAACACCGCCCCATGCCAGTTCGCCCCCAGACAGTGGCGCGGCTCGTGCTTCTGCCGACGATCCTGTTCACGGTCGTGGGCTATTATGTCTCGATCCTGTGGACGATCGGCCTGTCCTTCACCCCGTCGCGCATCCTGCCCGTCGCCCGCTGGGCCGGGGTCGACATGTACGAAAGGCTCTTCAATACCGAGCGCTGGCATGTCGCCTATTCCAACCTTTTCGTCTTCGGGGGCTTCTACATCGGCTTCTGCCTGCTGTTCGGCATGATCCTGGCCATCGCGCTGGATCAGGGCCTGCGCGGGCGCAGCCTGTTGCAGACGATCTATCTCTATCCCATCGCGCTGTCCTTCATCGTGACCGGGCTTGCCTGGCGCTGGCTTCTCAACCCCACGACGGGGCTGCAGGATTTCATCCGCTCGCTCGGGTTCGAGGGCTTCGCGCTTGACCTGCTCTCAAGCCCCGAACGCGCGATCTTCACCCTTGTCATCGCCGGCGTCTGGCAATCGGCGGGGCTGACCATGGTGATCCTGTTTGCCGGCCTGCAATCCGTCGATCCCGAGATCTGGCGCGCCGGCCGGGTGGACGGCATTCCGCGCTGGCGGATGTATCTGCATGTCGTCGTGCCGATGCTGGGGCCGATGGTGGCGACCTGCGTCGTGCTTCTGGGGATGAATGTGGTGCGCAGCTACGACCTTGTCGTCGCGCTGACGGGCGGCGGGCCCGGCTTTTCCACCGATGTGCCGGCCAAGTTCATCGTGGACCACTATTTCGAACGCCAGAGCATCGGCCTCGCCTCGGCCGCAGCCACCGTCCTGCTGCTGACGGTGATCGCGCTTTTTGCCCTGATCGCCGTGATCCGCCGCTGGAGGGCCGAAGCATGACCCGCCCCGCCCGCATCGGCCTCTACGCCTTCCTGATCACGACCGCGGCCTTCTTTGCCATTCCGCTGGTGATCGTGCTGCTGACCGCCCTCAAGACGACGGACGAGGCGCGGATGGCCTCGATCTTCCTGCTGCCGCAGTCGCCCAGCCTCGAGGCGTTCGGGCGGGCCTGGTCCTCGGCCTGCATCGGGCGCGATTGCAACGGGATCGGCGGGCGGTTCTGGAACTCGGTCGTGATCACGGTGCTGGCAAGCTCGCTTTCGATCGTGATCGCCTCGGTCAACGGTTTCGCGCTGGCGCTGTGGAACCTGCCGCGGGCGGGGCTTGTGATGGCGCTGCTGCTGGTCGGTGCCTTCGTGCCCTATCAGATCATGATCTATCCGCTGGTGCGCATGTTCGCCCTTGGCGGCATCCACCAGACGCTGGGGGCGCTGGTCATCGTCCATGTCCTGTTCGGACTGCCGATCCTGACGCTGATCTTCCGCAACTTCTATGTCGGCCTGCCGCCCGAGCTGATCAAGGCGGCCCGGGTGGACGGGGCGGGGTTCTTCCAGATCTACCTGCTGGTCATCGCGCCGCTGTCGCCGAATGTGGCGATCGTGGCGGGGATCCTGTCGGTGACGGGGGTCTGGAACGATTACCTTCTGGGCCTGATCTTCGCCGGCGCCAACTGGCAGCCGATGACCGTCTCGGTCGCGTCACTGGCCGGCACCTCGGCCACCGGCGTGCCGGAATACAACGTCAGCATGGCCGCCACGCTTCTGGCCGCGCTGCCGCCGCTCCTCCTTTATGTCCTGTCGGGCAAGTATTTCGTGCGTGGCGTGACCGCCGGCGCGGTGAAGGGATAAAGATGACCCGTGTCCATATCGAACGCCTGATCCGGTCCTACGGCGCGGTCGAGGTTCTCAAGCAGGTCTCGCTCGACATCGAGGAGGGCGAATTCGTCGTGCTGCTTGGCCCCTCGGGCTGCGGCAAGTCCACGCTGCTGTCGGCGATCGCCGGGCTGGACGAGGTGCAGGGCGGGCGCATCCTGTTCGACGGGCGCGACGTGACCGGGCTCGAGCCCAGCCAGCGCGAGATCGGGATGGTGTTCCAGTCCTATGCGCTTTACCCGACGATGACGGCGCGGGCCAACATGGCCTTTGCCCTGCGCGTCGCCGGCGCCTCGAGGGCCGAGATGGACGAGCGCGTGACCTGGGCGGCCGATGTGCTGCAGATCGGTCCTCTGCTGGACCGCAAGCCGGGCCAGCTGTCGGGCGGGCAGCGCCAGCGCGTGGCCATCGGGCGGGCGCTGGTGCGCAAGGCGCGGCTGTTCCTGTTCGACGAACCGCTGTCGAACCTGGATGCCAAGCTGCGCACCGAGATGCGCACCGAGATCAAGGCGCTGCACGACCGGCTGGGCGCCACCTTCATCTTCGTCACCCATGACCAGATCGAGGCGATGACGCTGGCCACCCGCATCGCCGTGATGGAGGGCGGCGTGATCCAGCAGTTCGGCACCCCGGACGAGATCTACCGCAGCCCCGCCACCCGCTTTGTCGCCGATTTCGTCGGCGCGCCCGCGATGAATTTCCTTGAAGCCAGGCTCGAGGGCGACCGCGTCAGGATCGGCGCTGCGGTGATCGGGCTGTCGGGCTATGCCTTTGCCGGCCCGCCTCGCCCCGGCCCGATCACCTTCGGCATCCGCCCCGAACGCGTGGGCGTGCACCCGGCCCCGGTGCCCGGCAGCCATCCCGCCCGCCTGACCGGGCGCGAGCCGATGGGGGCCGACACGCTGCTCTGGCTTGATCTGGGGGGCGCGCGCCTCTCGGCCCGGGTTCCGCCGGAAATCGGGCCCGAGCCCGGCGACGAGATCCACCTGACCTTCGATCCGGTCGGCATCTCGCTCTTCGACCCCGAGACGGGCCTGCGCTGCTGACCGCGCGGCGCCGGCGGCAGGCCCCCTCGATCAGACCGGGATACTCCTTTGCCAGTTCCAAGACCGGGAAATGCAGCCCCGCATTTCTTGGAACGCTAGCCTGGCTGACATCACAATCTGTGTTCGGACAGACCCGTGCTCCGGACGGCGGCACGGGCCTGGATGTTGTCCGATCCCTTCCTGAGGGGGAACGGCCTGGTTCGACAGCGGCGGTGGGAGGGGTTCCCGCGCCCCATGGGTCCGGGGACCGCCATGAAACCGGAGGTGCGCAGGTCTCCGCGCGTGGCGAGAGCAAGGGCGCGCGGCCCGTAAAGCTGCGCGAGGATCTCATGCTTTGGCAAGACCGGTGTATCGAGCTTTTCCGACATCATTGCATGCAGGGCGTTGATCACCCCGATGCGCTGTGCCTCACCCAGCATCCTGAGAGCTTCGGGGCCGGGGTAAAAGCTTTCGGCGCCCGCACCTGCCGCCCAGAGGATCGCATGGCCAGGCAGAAGCAGGTGATGGTAGCGCACCTTGCGCAGGCCGCGCGCGACACGCACACCGCGCAGTCCCAACTCGCTCAGGTGGCGGGCGCGCGCGAGAACCCTCTTGCCGGTGGCCAGCCGGATGACCACCGCATGCTGCGGCGAAAGGCGCAGCGGGCGGCTGTTTCCGATCGAACCGGTCGCAAAGTGAATGGGCCGCAGGTCCGGTTGCCGGTCCAGATCCTCGGGGCCGAGCGCGCGACGCCCGGCCCAGATCACGGGCTGCGGCCCCGCGCCCTGCGTCAGGACAAGGTCACCGACACCGATATCCTCGACCGGGCGTTCGCCCTCGGGCGTACGGATCGGCGTGCCGGCGACAAAGCAGGGGATCCCGGCCGCATTCAGCTGCTGTGCCGTCTGCATCTGCGATGGCAAGACCCCGAGCAGAAGGATCGTCTCGCCCTCGGGGAAGGTCAGAAGGGCATTGCCGTCGCCGTCATCCGTGACCGTCACATCCCATGCGGTCACCGGATTGCCGTCAAGGTCGCGAAGGTCACTCACGTCGAGTTGGTCATCGAACCGCCCGTCGCCGCTGGAATCGGTCAGGCTGAAATCGGTGACAACATTGGCGCCGCCGTTCTGGGAAAACCCGAAGGTGTCAAAACCGCTCCCTCCGGTCAGGGTGTTGTTGCCGCTGCCGCCCCAGAGCGTGTCATTTCCGTCGCCGCCGAAGAGGACATCATCGCCGTCGCCGCCATAAAGAACATCGTCACCCTCGCCGCCGTAGATGAGGTCGTCGCCGTCACCGCCATGGATGGTGTCGGCGCCCCCCGGCGCCTCGAAGCGCTGGACGAATATGTCGGTGCCCTGACCATCCGATGTCCAGCCGCGCCAGGCGATGGCGATGCTGCCGTCTTCCAGCTCGACGATCCTGGGCTGGTTGTCGGCCTGACCGTCCATGCCTTGGGTGCGGACCATGTCGCCCACCCGGTCGCCATCGGCGTCGAAGCGTTGCAGGAAGATGTCATTGAACTGATCGTCCGAGGTCCAGCCCGACCAGACAACGGCATAGCCGCCGTCGTGAAGCGCGACCACCTCTACCGAGCTGTCGTTGAGGTTTCCTTCCATGCCCTGCAGCCGCTCTTGCGTGCCCGCAAGGCTGCCATCGGGGTTGAACCGCTGCACGAAGATGTCGGTGCCCTGATCATCCGTCGTGCCGCCGTTCCAGGCGACGACATAGCCGCCGTCGGCCAGTGTCGCGATGGAGGGAAACGAGTCGTTGCCGCCGGACATCCCCTGCAGCCGCGCGGCATCTCCGGCAAGGCTCCCGTCTGCCTCGAATCGCTGGACGAAGATGTCGTAGAGTTCTCCGTCGGACGTCTGCCCTTGCCAGGTGATGACATAGCCGCCATCCGGCAGGGCCGTGCTTCTTATGATGGCGTCGGTAAGATTGCCTTCCATGCCCTGAAGCCGCGTCGTTTCACCGACAGGCTCGCCCTCCGGGTCGAAGCGCTGCGAGAAGATGTCGTCGCCCTGACCGTCGGAGGTGGCCCCCCGCCATGTGACGACATACCCCCCGTCCGCCAGATCGGTGATCTGCACCCCCGAATCCATGAGGGCGCCTTCCATGCCCTGAAGGCGCACCGCGCTTCCCGAAGGGCTGCCGTCGGCATCGAAACGCTGGACGAAGACATCCAGGCTCTGGCCGTCCGAGGTCTGGCCGGTCCAGGTGACGGCATAGCTGCCGTCGTCGAAGGTTGCGATCTTCGCGGAAGTGTCGTTGAGCGACCCGGGCATGCCCTGCAAACGCTCGGCCGCGCCGACCTGGTTTCCCTCTGCGTCGAACCGCTGCACGAAGATGTCGCGGCCCTGCCCGTCTGACGTATCCCCCGACCAGGAGACGACATAGCCGCCATCCGGCAGGGCCGCGACCTGCGAGCCTATGTCGGTGAGGTTCCCTTCCATGCCCTGCAGCCGCTCGGGCGACCCGGCTGTTGTGCCGTCGGGGTTGAAGCGCTGGACGAAGATATCCCGGCCCTGTCCGTCCGAGGTGCCCCCGCTCCA
>JBHYFN010000041.1:0-32791 GCA_051859505.1 Paracoccaceae bacterium | reverse complement strand
TCCGAGGTGCCCCCGCTCCATGTCACGACATAGCCGCCGCCGACGAGGGCCGCGATCTCGGGGTCGATGGAGATGAGGTCTCCCTCCATCCCCTGCAGCCGGGCGGTGGCGAGGAAATCGGGCGAGCCCCCGAAGAGCGTGTCATTGCCCGCACCGCCGAAGATCAGATCATCGCCCGCGCCGCCGTAGACGAGATCGTCGCCGTCACCGCCAAAGATGGTGTCGGCGCCGAGGCCGCCGTAAAGGACGTCGTTCCCGTCGCCGCCGTAGATCAGATCGTCGCCCTCGCCGCCATGGATGGTGTCGTCGCCCCCCGGCGCGGCGAAGCGCTGGACGAAGATGTCGTTATCCTGACCGTCCGAGGTTGTGCCATGCCAGGCGACGACGATGCTGCCCTCTTCAAGCACGGTGACCTGTGGCGCCCTGTCGGCAAGATTGCCCTCCATGCCCTGCAACCGCTCTGTGGGCCCCTGGAGGCTGCCGTCGGGGCTGAAGCGTTGCAGGAAGATGTCCCAGCTCTGACCGTCCGAGGTCTCCCCCTCCCAGACCATCGCATAGCCGCCGTCCGGCAAGACGGCGACTTGCGGAGCAAAGTCCTGCAGGGTGCCTTCCATGCCCTGCAGGCGGGTCGCGGCGCCCGACGGGGTTCCGTCGGGGTTGAACTGCTGCACGAAGATGTCGGCGGCCTGACCGTCCGAAGTGGCGCCAACCCAAGTCACCACAAAGCCACCATCGGGCAGGGCCGCGACCTGTGGATTTGCATCCATCAGGTTCCCTTCCATGCCCTGCAGGCGGGTCGCGGCGCCCGACAGGGTTCCGTCAGGGTTGAAGTGCTGCACGAAGACATCGGACCCGCCGTCAAGGGTGATGCCGACCCATGTGACGACATGGCCGCCACCCGGAAGGGCTGCGGCCTGCACCTGATAGTCGACCCTGTTTCCGGCCTCTCCTTGCAGGCGGACCATGTCGCCGGCGATGTTTCCGTCGGCATCGAAGCCCTGGACGAAGATATCCCAGCTTTGTCCGTCCGAGGTATTCCCCTGCCAGGTGACGACATAGCCGCCGTCCGAGAGCGCCACGACCTGCGCATTGGCGTCCGAGAGGTTGCCTTCCATGCCCTGCAGGCGGGTCGCGGCGCCCGACAGGCTGCCGTCAGGATCGAATTGCTGCACGAAGATGTCGCTATGCTGCCCGTCGGAGGTGGCCCCGTGCCAGGTGACGACATATCCGCCGTCCGAGAGCGCCGCGACCTGCGCATTGGCGTCCGAGAGGTTGCCGGCCATGCCCTGCAGGCGCGCCGCATCGCCCGACAGGCTGCCGTCGGGGTCGAATTGCTGGACGAAGATGTCGGTGTTCTGCCCGTCGGAAGTGGCCCCCTGCCAGGTGACGACATATCCGCCGTCCGGCAGCGCCACGACCTGGGCATTGGTGTCCGCGAGATTGCCGGCCATGCCCTGCAGGCGCGTCGCATCGCCCGACAGGCTGCCGTCGGGGTTGACGTGCTGAACGAAGATGTCGGTGCCTTGCCCGTCGGAGGTGGCCCCTTGCCAGGTGACGACATACCCGCCCCCGGGAAGCGCGGTGATCTGCGCGGCACTGTCCGAGAGGTTCCCCTCCAGGCCTTGCAGCCGGGTGAGGGTGCTGTCCTCGGTCGAGTCGCCATACAGGATGTCATTTCCGGCACCGCCAAACAGCAGGTCGTCGCCGCCGCCGCCAAGGATGGTGTCGTCTCCACTCCCTCCGGTGAGCGTGTCGTTGCCTCCTGTTCCGGTGATCTCCGCCACGTCGAATCCTCTCTTGAACCAGCGGGTCCGACCATAGGAGCGCACGCTTAAGCTATCGTAAGCATGGCGATTGGCGGCACGGAGCTTGCCAATGGCTGCTCAGGATCTCGAGGCTGAAGACGGTCACCATTCCCTGGAGCCAAGGCTCCGGGCGCTCGGTCGGCTGGTCACCGGCGCACAGCCCCCTCCTCATCTCTCCGCCAGAGGCGCAAGGATATCCGGGCAAGACCGGCGCTGTGATCTTCGCGGACAGCTTTGTGCCCACGACCATCACCCCCGAGAAGCGGCCAAGCCTGATGACCACCCGGACCCGCTCGACCGGGATGCGACGGTTTGCCATCATCGGCGGCGAAGCGCTAGAGCGCATCCTCAGGCCGGAGATGAAGGACGATTGACGACAAGGGTGAGGGCGCGGGCTGCAAAGACGTTCGCCCTCACCCGACCGATTTCCGATCGCATTCTGATCGGCGCTTTCTGCGGGGCCAGTGTTCATCGGCCCCGATCACCTCGGGCCAGTAGGCACGTCATTTCCAAATGAGAGTGCCCCGGTTTGCGGGGCTTTTGTCGGCTGCGCTGTCGTGGCCGCTGCTCTCTTTCTTGTTTGTGTCTTGAGGGTCATGGCCAGGAGCGACCTCCAGAGAGTGCGAGACGCGCATGCCAAGCTGGCACAGCTGGTCGTGGCCGATCCGGTCTATGCGCCGATCTTCGCCCGTCTGGAGATCGAGCTTGAGGCGGCAGAGGCGGCAGAGCGGGGCGATATACTGACCCAGGCCCGGGCCGTGGTGGCCGCTCAGAAGGCGATGCTCTGAACGATCCGCGCCAGATGTTCGAGACTGGCCCCCCGGCCATAGCGTTCCCGGTCGAGCCGGTGGCCGAAGAGGTCGCGCCGGATACGGTCATCCACCCCCGCCGCCAGCATCCGGTCCTCGAACGCATGGCGCAGGCTGTAGAGGCTGTGGCCAGGGGTCTCCAGCAGTCCGTTCTCGCGCAGGAACTTGTTGATCGTCGCCGAGAGCCCCGGATTGTCGGCATAGCGCGGAAAGCCGTTCGGACATTCCTTGAAGGCTTCAAGGCTGACCCCGGCCAGGGGGATGACACGGCGGGCATACTCGCTTTTGAGCTGGCGTCCCACGGGCTCGATGGAGATATGCGGCACCGTGTGATCCAGCCGGATCTGATCGGAGGTCAGGGACGCACCCTCGCTCGGGCGATAGCCGGTATTGACCATGCCCAGAAGGATGCAGCGGGCCTCGGTATTGAGACCGGCCAGTGCGTCGGGCTTCAGCAGATGGTCCTTGATCCAGGCAACCGAGAAGGGTGGTCTCTGCCGCTTCTCGCCCTCCTGCAGGGCCAGGTCGGACAGGGGCAGCACAAGGCCAAGGCGCTTCATCCGGTTCACCGTCTTCAGCACATCGCCCAGATGGATCAGGTCCTTGTTCGCCGAGCCCGCGCTCAAGCCCTCGGTCTCCACCCTCTCCAGCCACCATTGCCGGAAGTCGAGCATGTCATCGCCGGTGATCCCGGCCAGCGGCTTGTCGCCCACCACCTCGATGAAGTTGCGCACGGCCTTCTTGCGCGGGTTCTCCCAGCGCCGCAGCTGGTCGTCCGACTTCCCGAAGGTCTTGTCCCTGGCCAGCGTCCAGTAAAGCGACAGCGCGCGTGACACGGTGATCGGCGGCTCACCCGCCCCGCCGAGGACGGCAGAGGCCTCCAGCTTGTCCGGCTGGCCGTCACGAAGGGGAACCGCCTCGACCCTCTTCAGCAACTCGTCCCGGGGTAGCTGCGCCACCTTGGCGGCCGTCAGATAACGAAACCCCCGCACCTGGGCCAATTCCCGCGCCGCCACGAACCGCCGCTCGGCATCCGCGCTATCCCCGGCAAGCCGTGCTTCCCAGGCCTCGATCATCTCCGCCCAGGCCGCCGGGGCCTTCACCTTCGCCACCGATTCCGAATCCGTATGCAGGCTGACCCAGACCGCCTCCCGCTCCTCCACACCCGCATACCGCTTCGGCACGCGCTTGCGCAGATACAGGGTCTTGCCACGTCGCAGAATGCTCATGCCACAACGCTAGCCGGGTCACAGCACGCGCTCAAGGGCTATGTGTAGCGGGATGTGTAGCAAAAAGTGGTGCAAAGTCCACATGACGACTTGCGAGCCGAGGAGAAAAGAATAACAATATGTATTTCAAATCAATGACTTGATAACATGAGCAGCAGGGCATGATCTGGCGGAGAGACAGGGATTCGAACCCTGGGTGGAGTCACCCCCACAACGGTTTTCGAGACCGCCCCGTTCGACCACTCCGGCACCTCTCCGCGGTCGGCGAGGATGTATCGGCAGCCTTGGGCCGGTGCAAGCCCAAAACGCAGGCAGAAACCGGAGGATTGGCTCGCTGTCGTGCGAGCAAGGCGGGGGTCATGGGGATCCGTGCCTTGATGCCCTCCAATGTTGGCCAATCTCGCGGCGCGGGGCCGATGATGCCGCGCGCTGGGCGAGGAGACCCGGTCGGACATTGTCACTGCCCATCGATTCCGGGGTGCGGGGTCGGGTTCGCAGATGTCAGGCATGACGGGCAAGGGGGAGGTGGCCGGGAAGGCGGTGCTTGGCAACGGCACGAGGACATCGCGGAAGAATTCGCTCGTCCCGAGCAGACCAGTTGGAGCGGACTGTTTCGGCAGGGGCGGGGCTCCTCGCAGGCGGCGCCCCAGTTCATCCGGAAAGCACCGAAGGCGGCGCCATACGGCGCCGCCTTCGGGACGTCTCTCCGGGTTGGTCCCGCCCCGATGGATCAGGGCTCGCGCTTCACCCCCGCGAAGCTGCCGAAGGTGTTCTGGGGCCCCTGGTTGTTGATGTTGACCGTGCCCTGGGCGTTGCCGCCGATCGCCGCGGTCGGATCGCCCGAGCTGGTCCGGAAACCGCCCTGAAGCTCCAGATCCGCCTGCACGCTGTCGCTTTCGGTCGTCGTCAGCGTGGCTGAACCGGAGGCATCGAACCGGGCGCCGGCGATGCTGCCGGCAAGCGGCACATTGCCCGTAAGCCGCCCCGCCTCTTCCGCGATCCAGTTCTCGATACGTCCCGAAACGTTGCCGTTGACGAAATTCGTGCTCAGCCGCAGATCCCCGATCACCCCCTGGCCGTCGAAATCCATTTCGACATAGCCGTCGTAGCGCGCACTGCCGGTCGTCGGCATGTCCTGGAACCGGGTTTCGCTCAGGCCCGAGACGAAATCGAATACCTCGCTCGCCTGCTGCTCGGACGGGCGGAAGTCCGGATCTGTCGGGCCGGCTTCGTCACCGCTGCTGCCACCACAGGCCGACAATACCAGCAGCATGGCAAGTGACGAGGCAACTACGGCAGGTTCGCTTCGAAATTTCATCTTCATGAGCCTCTCTGTTCTCACAGGTTGGTTGTGACTCGTGGTTAAAAACGACATAACGAGTCGCTTTCAGGCTATGATCTCATCACGAGCCAGTCAACGATCGTGATGATGCGACCGCCCCCCGAGGGCATCAGTGTGCCCAGGTGGGTCGGCGTGGATTTACACGGCGCGACGGTTGTGCCGGCGATTTTCACGGTCGGGCCCGGTATGGCGAATAGTGGGCTTCAGGCGCCCGGCGCGGATGCCATGGGGCAGGGCGGTGCTGCGCAAGACGCTCGGTCGGGATCAGGTTCCGGTAGTCTTCGGCCTGTTGCCGGCCTGCGCCGGGGCGATGGGGCCTGCGGTGGCGCCCCCGAACCGTGCACCATCCCGCACCCACTTCCGGCTCTGGGCCAGTCCTGCCGAACCCTTCGCACGCCTTCAGTCTTGACTGGACGAACCGCTGCCGGGACCCGGACCGGGGGCGCAAGCCCGGAGCAGACCTTGAGTCGTGCCTCCGGATGCACTATCGCCCGGGTTTGCAGCGCGAAGGGAAAGGCGATGAAGTTCCTCGATCTGGCCAAGGTCCATATCCGCTCGGGCGCGGGGGGCAATGGCTGTGTCTCGTTCCGGCGGGAGAAGTTCATCGAATTCGGCGGCCCCGATGGCGGGGACGGTGGCCATGGCGGGTCGGTCTGGGCCGAAGCGGTCGACGGGCTGAACACGCTGATCGATTTCCGCTACCAGCAGCATTTCTTCGCCAAGAACGGTCGCCCCGGCGAGGGCGGCCAGCGCACCGGCGCCAGCGGGGACGACATGGTCCTGCGCGTGCCCGTGGGCACCGAGATCCTTGACGAGGATGGCGAGACGCTGATCGCCGATCTGACCACGATCGGGCAGCGGGCGCTTCTGGCCAAGGGGGGCAACGGCGGTTTCGGCAATCTCTATTTCAAGAGCTCGACCAATCAGGCGCCGCGGCGGGCCAATCCCGGCCAGCCGGGGGTCGAACGGGTCATCTGGCTCCGGCTCAAGTTGATTGCGGATGTGGGGCTGCTGGGGCTGCCCAATGCCGGCAAGTCCACCTTTCTGGCCGCCACGTCGAATGCGCGGCCCAAGATCGCGGATTATCCTTTCACCACGCTCGTGCCCAACCTGGGTGTGGTGGGGGTGGATGAGGTCGAATTCGTCGTGGCCGATATTCCCGGCCTGATCGAGGGGGCCTCCGAAGGGCGGGGCCTGGGCGACCAGTTCCTGGGCCATGTCGAGCGCTGTGCGGTGCTTCTGCATCTGGTGGATGGCACGGCCGAGGATCCGGTGGCGGATTACCACACCATCCTGACCGAGATCGGCAATTACGGCGCGGTGCTTGCGGGCAAGACCCGGATCACCGCGCTGAACAAGATCGACGCGCTGGACGAGGAGACCCGGGCCGCTCTTGTCACCGCGCTTCAGGCCGAGGGGGCGGGGCCGGTGTTGCAGATGTCGGGCGTGACGGGCGAGGGGGTCACGCCGGTGCTGCGCGCGCTTCGGGAACGGATCGACGGCGACCGTCTGCGGCGCAAGAAATCGACCGGGCAGGAGCCGCAGCCTTGGCAACCCTGATCCCGGCCCGGCGCATCGTCGTCAAGATCGGCTCGGCGCTTCTGGTGGACCGGGCTGACGGGCAGCTTCGGCGCGACTGGCTTGGGGCGCTGGCGGCCGATGTTGCGGGGCTGCGGGCGCGGGGGGTGCAGATGATCCTCGTCTCCTCGGGCTCGATCGCCTTGGGGCGGGGCGTGCTGGGTCTGCCCGCCGGGGGGCTGGCCCTCGAACAAAGCCAGGCTGCCGCCGCCGTGGGCCAGATCCGGCTCGCCCGCGCCTATGAAGAGGCGCTGGCCCCGCATGGCGTGGTGACGGGGCAGGTGCTTGTCACGCTTGAGGATTCCGCCGACCGGAGGCGCTATCTCAACAGCCGCGCGACGATGGAGACGATGATCGGCCTTGGCGTCGTGCCCATCGTGAACGAGAACGACACGATTGCCACGGACGAGATCCGCTATGGCGACAATGACCGGCTGGCAGCCCAGGTCGCGGTGACGGTCGGGGCGGACAAGCTTGTCCTTCTGTCGGATGTGGACGGGTTCTACACCGCCAATCCGCTTGTCGACCCAGAGGCCCGCCGGTTCGATCTTGTCGAGCGGATCACGCCCGAGATCGAGGCGATGGCGGGCGATGGCGTCTCGGGCCTGTCGAAGGGCGGCATGATCACCAAGCTGATGGCCGCGCGTATCGCCACCGAAGGCGGCTGCGCCATGGCGATCACGCAAGGCGCGGTCCTGCATCCGCTGGCCGCGCTGGAACAGGGCGCGCCGGCGACCTGGTTCCTGGCCCAGACCGATCCGCAGGCGGCGCGCAAGCGCTGGATCGCGGCGATGAAGCCGCGGGGCGAGGTTCGCCTTGATGCCGGTGCCGCCCGGGCCCTCGCGGACGGCAAAAGCCTTCTGCCCGCAGGCGTGACGGCGGTGACCGGCCGCTTCGGGCGGGGCGAGCCGGTGGCGATCCTGTCGCCCGAGGGCAATCGTCTGGGCCTTGGCCTGATCCGCTACACCTCGGACGAGGCGCAGCAGATCATGGGCCGGCGCAGCGCCGAGATCGAGGCGGTGCTGGGCTACCGCGGCCGTGCCGCGCTGATCCATCGGGATGACATGGTGCTCTGACTGCTGTTACCCTGCCGCAAGCCTCCGAATCCGTTGCCGAAAGCATCTGCCATGAAAGACCACGCCGATATCGCCAGCCTGATGGATGAGATGGGCAAGGCCGCCCGGCTTGCCGCGGCCGATCTGGCCTTTGCCGATCCAGCGGCGAAAGAGGCCGCCCTGATGGTGGCGGCCGGGGCGATGCGGGCCGAGGCGGGGGCGATCCTTGCCGCCAATGCCCTCGACCTCGAGTTCGGGCGCGAAAAGGGGCTGTCCGAGTCGATGATGGACCGCCTTGCCCTGACCGAGGCGCGGATCGAGGCGATGGCCGAGGGCGTGGAAAGCGTCGCCCGGCAGGCCGATCCGGTGGGGCAGGTCATGGCGGAATGGGATCGGCCCTCGGGGCTGCATATCCGGCGCGTGCGCACGCCGCTGGGGGTGGTGGGCGTGATCTACGAATCGCGGCCCAATGTGACGGCCGATGCCGGCGCGCTCTGCCTCAAGTCCGGCAATGCGGTGATCCTGCGCGGCGGGTCCGAGGGGTTGCATTCGGCAAGCGCGATCCATGCCTGCCTTGTGAAGGGCCTTGTCGCCGCCGGGCTGCCCGAGACCGCGATCCAGCTTGTCCCCTCGCGCGACAGGGCCGCGGTGCAGGCCATGCTGACGGCCACCGACCATATCGACGTGATCGTGCCGCGGGGCGGCAAGGGCCTTGTGGGGCTGGTCCAGTCCGAGGCGCGGGTGCCGGTCTTTGCCCATCTGGAAGGCATCTGCCATCTTTATGCCGATGGCGCCGCCGATCTGGAAAAGGCCCGCCGGATCGTTCTGAACGCCAAGACGCGCCGCACCAGCATCTGCGGGGCGGCGGAATGCCTGCTGATCGACCGGGCCTTTTTCGACCGGCACGGGGCCATCCTGATCGAGGATCTGCTGCAGGCCGGGGTCGAGGTCCGGGCCGAGGGCGCGCTGGCCGAGATCCCGGGCACCGTGCCGGCAACGCCCGAGGACTTCGGGCGCGAATTCCTTGACAGCATCATCGCGGTAAAGATCGTCGAGGGTGTGGACGGCGCGATCGGCCATATCCGCCGCTACGGCTCGCAGCATACGGACTGCGTCCTGACCGAGGATGACGCCGTGGCCGAACGGTTCTTCCAGCGGCTCGATTCGGCGATCCTGATGCGCAATGCCTCGACCCAGTTTGCCGACGGGGCCGAGTTCGGCATGGGGGCCGAGATCGGGATCGCCACGGGCAAGATGCATGCCCGCGGGCCGGTGGGGGCCGAGCAGCTGACCAGCTTCAAATATCTGGTCACGGGCGACGGCACGATCCGGCCCTGATCGGGAGTTGATCGGGCGCTGATCGCGCGGCGGCCCGCTTTCGCGTCAGAACCGGGCCGTTATCCGATGCTCCGTCGTCTTGAGCGCGAGGGGGCGGCCCAGATCCTCGAGCACTTCGGGCAGCAGCGCGAATTGCACCCGCGCCGCATCCACCGCGGCCCTGCGACGGGGCGCGATCAACCCGTCCCAAAGCTCGGGGTCGATGCGCAGGCGGTCGGCCTCGCCCGTCACTTCCCAGGCGGTGCCGTCATGGGTGATCTGGATCTCGCCGCCGTGAAACATCGCGTTTTCAAAGCATTGCAGCAACAGAAAGACGGCCCGCACCTCGCGCCGGGGGTGGTCGCCCTCGGCACGCCAGAAATAGGACAGCCGCCCGCCGCGCGCCGCCGCGACCAGCGTCGACGTGATCTCGGATCGCGACAGGCGTTGCCGTTCGTCCGCCGTTCCATAGGCGATCCGGAAAAAGCCGATCCGCGCATTGGCATTGGCCACGCTTTCGGCGATCAGCTCCATCTCTTCGCTGCGGGGCGCGCCCGAAAGCTCGAGCAGTTCGACCCCATTGCCGATGGCGCCCAGCGGGCTGATAAGGTCATGACAGATGCGCGATCCGACCAGCGCCACAAGATCCGCCCGCTGTTTCATGCCCGCCCCCCGGAGCCTGCCATGACCGACCTCAACGCGATCTTCACCCCCGGCACGATCGTGCGCCACCCGGATCGGCCGGACTGGGGTGACGGGCAGGTGCAGTCGAACATTGGCGGCCGGATCACGGTCAATTTCCGCGAAGAGGGCAAGGTCGTGATCGACTCGGACAGGATCGCGCTCATCCTTGTCTCCTTCTGATCGGAAGGGCCGGCGGGCAAAGGCCCGAACCGGCACAGGCGCAGGACGGAAGGTCGGGTCGCGGAAATCGTGGCACAGGCTATCCTCAACTTGAAGTAGAAAATCCCTCAGTGGCGCGGGCTTGCCACGTCAAGGGATCGTTAACCGCAAATCGTTGCCAAATGGTTTCCATCCGCCTAGAGATCGGGCGGCCATTGCGCGGGTTCGGCGCGCGGGTTCGGCCCCCGCGCCCGGCCCGATCCAGACCAAACCCGATCCAGACCAAAGCCGGGGACAGAGCGACCTTGAACAGGCCCGATCCCGTTTTCGAAACCCGGCTGGCCGACAGCCCGCAGGATCTCGAAGCCGCCGCCCGTCTGCGCTATGCCGTCTTCATCGAGGAACTGGGCGGCGACGGGCCGCTGGTCGATCATGCCCGCCGGCTCGAGGCGGACCGGTTCGATCCGTTCTTCGAACATCTGCTGCTGTTCGACCGGTCGCGCCCCGAGGGCGATCAGGTGGTCGGCCTGTACCGGATGATGCAGGCCGAAGGCGCGCGTGCCGCCGGCCAGTTCTATTCCGAGGATGAATATGACCTGTCGCCGCTCCGCTCAAGCGGGCGGCGCCTGCTGGAGCTGGGCCGGTCCTGCCTGCTTCCCGCCTATCGCGGCGGCGAGGCGATGTATCACCTCTGGCACGGGCTGGCCGGATATGTCGAGGCGCGGGGGATCGAGATCCTGTTCGGCGTCGCCTCGTTCCACGGCCGGGATCCTGCGGCCCATGCCGAAGCGCTGAGCCTGCTGCACCACCGCCACCTTGCGCCGCCCGAGCTGCGGGTGCGGTCGCGGGCGTTTCAGCCGATGGATCTGATGCCTGCAGAGGCGGTCGACGCCCGCGCGGCGCTTCTGGCGACCCCGGCCCTGATCAAGGCCTATCTCCGGCTGGGAGGATGGGTCGGCGAAGGGGCCTTCATCGATGCGGATTTCAACACGATCGACATCTGCCTGATCCTCGATACGGGCCGGATGAACGCCCGCCAGGCCGCGCTCTATACCCGGGCCCGCGGGCCGTGAGCGGCAGCGGCAGCGGTGGCATGAGCGGCAGCGAAGCGCAGGCAGAGGGCGCGGTGCGCGCGGGGCCGCGCGCCGTGACATGGGACAGCACCGACCCGCCACCCAGGCCCAAGATCGGCGCCGCGGGATGGCTGCGCATTGCCTTGCGCGGCGCGGCAATCGTGCTGGCGATCCTGCTGTTGCTGCCGATCCTTCTTGCCTTGCGCGGGGCGGAGCGGCTGGTTCCGGCCCTGTCGCGGCGCCTGGGGG
This sequence comes from Paracoccaceae bacterium, assembly GCA_051859505.1. Classification (GTDB taxonomy): domain Bacteria; phylum Pseudomonadota; class Alphaproteobacteria; order Rhodobacterales; family Rhodobacteraceae; genus JAFIEN01. The sequence goes on along the minus strand of JBHYFN010000041.1, from coordinate 21,491 downwards.
ACGGGATCGCTCATCTGTTCTTTCGCATCGTCCTGCGTGTCATTGGGATCGAGATGCGGCACAGCGGCCGCCCGATGCAGGGTGCGGGCGTGCTGGCGGCGAACCATTCGTCCTGGCTGGATATCGTGGCGCTGAATGCGGCGATGCCGCTTGTTTTCGTCGCAAAATCCGAGGTCGCGGGCTGGCCGGGGATCGGCTTCATGGCGCGTGCCGCAGGCACCCTCTTCGTGCGCCGTGACAGGGCCGCGGCCCAGGCCCAGGTGGCGCAGCTGCGCGACCGGCTGAAGGCGGGCGAAAAGCTCGTCCTCTTTCCCGAAGGCACCTCGACCGACGGGCAGCGGGTGCTGCCTTTCAAGGCAACGCTTTTTGCCGCCCTGTGCGACGATAGAATGCGCGAGGATGGTCTTGAGGTGCAGCCGGTCAGCGTGATCTGGACGGCGCCGCCCGGGCAGGATCCGCGGTTCTATGGCTGGTGGGGGGGGATGGATCTCGGGCCGCATCTGCTTGCGGTGCTGGCGGCGCCGCGGCAGGGGCAGGTGCGGCTGGTGTTCCACCCGCCGATCCCGCTTGCGCCGGGGACGGACCGAAAGAGCCTTGCCCGCGCCGCCGAAGTGTCGGTCCGCTCCGGGACGGAGCGGTTTCAGGACATGGCGGCCAGGTAGCGGGCAAGCGCCGCTGCGGCATCCTCCTCGCGCCAGACCTCGTCTCCGAGGCCGAAGAAATCGGCATGCGGGGCGAGGGCGCGGACCAGATCCAGCGTCAGGGCGCCTTCGGCGACGCAAGGAACCTCGATCATTTCGGACCACCATTGAAAAAGCTCGGGCTCGGCCCGCGTGCCAAGGCCGAGCGGCGTTTCGCCGACCGGGCCGAAGCTGACGTAATCGGCCCCCAACTCGCCCGCGGTCATGCCGTCATGGCGGGAATTGCCGCAGAAGGTGCCGATGATGGCATCCTCGCCCAGATCCTTGCGCAGCTTGCGCACCGAACGCGCCGCATCGGTCAGATGCACCCCGTCAAGCCCCAGCCGTTCGACCAGAAGGGGATGGCCGTCGATGACAAGGGCCACATCGCGGGCATGGGCCAGTTCGCGCAGCGCGTCGGCGGCGCGGGCGATGCGGTCTTCGTCGCGCGTCGAAAGCGACAGGCGCAGGCAGGCGGTGGGCACGGCATCGAGGCACGCGGCCAGACGCGGGGGGAAGATGTCCAGATCGAACTCGGGCGGGGTGATCAGATAGATCTGCGGCTGGTCGCGGTCGCTGTCTTGGTTCTCGGGCATCCGGGGCCTCGCGGTATGGCGGTCTGGGCTGCGCTATAGGGCCTCGGCCGGGGCGTGACCAGCACCAGCTTGCGGATCGCCCGCAGGCCGGGTAACGGGGCGGGGTTTTTTGCAAAAAAACCCGGGGCCGCCATGCCAGAGACCCATCCCCAACCTGCCTTTGTCCTCGTGCGTCCCCAGATGGGCGAAAACATCGGCGCGGCCGCCCGGGCGATGTGGAATTTCGGGCTGGACCGGATGCGCGTCGTGGCCCCGCGCGACGGCTGGCCCAGCGACAGGGCGGTTGCGATGGCCTCGGGCGCGGGGCGGCTCCTGGACGAGGCGATGCTGGCCGGGACGGTGGCCGAGGCGGTCTCGGAGGCGAGCTTCGTCTATGCCACCACGGCGCGGAGCCGCGACCTGACCAAGCCCGTCCTGTCGCCCGAGGCCGCGATGCAGGATGCCGCAAGGCGCAGTCTTGCGGGGGAACGGGTCGCGGTGCTGTTCGGGCCGGAACGTTCGGGCCTTGAAAACGACGATATCGCCCGGGCGGGGGCGATCATCTCGGTGCCGGTCAACCCGGAGTTTCCCTCGCTCAACCTGGCGCAATGCGTGCTGCTGACCGCCTATGAATGGCGTCGCGCCACCGCAGAGATCACGGCCGAACGGGTCGAGATGGCCGGCACCGACTGGGCCAGCCGGATCGAGGTCGAGAAGCTTGCCGAGCATTACGAAGGGAGTCTCGCCGAGGCGGGGTTCTTTTTCCCGGCCCACAAGGAAGAAGCAATGAAGCTGTCGTTGCGCAACCTGTGGGGGCGGATGCCGCTGACGCGGGCCGATGTGCAGATGCTGCATGGCGTGATGCGCCAGATGGCGCGCTGGGCGAAACGGTAGGGCAGGCCGAATTTGGCCAAATTCGGCCGCACCGAATTTGGCCAAATTCGGTGCCCCGCGCCGTTCGTCCCAAGGGCCCGGGGCTGCGAACGAAAGAACCGGGTACCCAGAGCGAGATCCTGCCGGTTGCCCCTCCTGCGACCAATATGTCAGTCTCGCTTGCCGCGGTGATCCGCTGCACTTAGTTTGCGCGATGCAAGTTCAAGGACCCCGTAATGGCCACCAAACCGCGCAAACTCTTTGAAGAGGTCACGACCGCCGACAAGCCGCTGGCCACACCGGGCGGCATCGACCGCGGCCGCCGCGACGCCCGCGGCGCGATCCGGGCCTGGCTCATGGTGCTTTTTGCCCTCGTCGTGGTGATGATCGCCGTGGGCGGCATGACCCGGCTGACGGACTCCGGCCTGTCGATCACCGTCTGGGCGCCCGTCACCGGAGCGATTCCCCCCCTGTCCGAGGCCGATTGGGAGGCCGAATTCGCCGCCTATCGCCAGATCGACCAGTATCTCCTGATGAACCAGCAGATGACGCTGGACGAGTTCAAGGTGATCTACTGGTGGGAATGGGGCCACCGCCAGCTTGGCCGCGTCATGGGGCTGATCTGGGCCGGCGGCTTCCTGTGGTTCCTTGCGCGCCGCGCGATTCCGCCGGGCTGGACCCCGCGCCTTCTGGCCGTGGGCGCGTTGGGGGGCCTGCAGGGCGCCATCGGCTGGTGGATGGTGCATGGCGGCCTGCAGGAGGGGATGGTCTCGGTCCCCTCGACCCGGCTTGCGGTGCATCTGGGGCTGGCCTTCGTCATCCTGGGCCTGATCGCCTGGTATGTCTTCCTTCTGGGCCGCAAGGAGCAGGATCTGCTGGCCGCCCGCCGCGCAGGAGAGGGGCGGCTCTTTTCCGTTTCGACCGGCCTGATGCATTTCGCCTTCCTGCAGATCGTGCTGGGTGCGCTGGTGGCGGGGATCGACGCCGGCCGCGCCTTTCCGACATGGCCCTTGATGGGCGACGGCTTCTTTCCGCCCGAACCCTTCTCGCGCAGCCCGCTCTGGCGCAATTTCATCGAGGATGCGGGGCTGGTGCAGTTCATCCACCGCATGTCGGGCTATCTTCTGGCCGTTTTCGCCGGGGTCGTCTGGCTGCGCGCGCGCGCTTCGGCCAATGCGGCGACACGGAGCGCCTTTCATGCCATGATCGCGATGATGGCGCTGCAGGTGCTGATCGGGATCGTGACCGTGCTCTACTCCGCGCCCTGGCAGATCGCGATCCTGCATCAGTTCGGCGCGGTCGTTCTCTGGGTGCTGATCCTGCGGGGCCGGTTCCTGGCCCGCTATCCAAGGCCGCAATCCGTAAGGGGCACCGCATGACCGCCTATGATGACCTGATGACCCACCAGCGCCAGATCGAGGCCTTGTCGCAGATCTCGGGCCGGCTTGGCTGGGATCAGGAAACGATGATGCCGCGCGGTGCCGCTGCACAGCGGGGCGAGGAGATGGCGGCACTCGAGGCGCTTTTGCACGAAAAGCGCACCGATCCCCGGATCGGCGACTGGCTCGACAAGGCCGTGGCCCTCGATGCCGTCAGCCACGCCAATATCCGCCAGATCCGCCGCGCCTACGAACGCAACATCCGCGTCCCCGGCCCGCTCGCGGCCGAGATCGCGCGTGTCACCTCGGTTGCGCAAGGGGTCTGGGCCGAGGCGCGCAAGGATCAGGATGTCGCCGCCTTCCTGCCGACGCTGGATCACGTCGTGCGGCTGAAGCGCGAAGAGGGGGCGGCGCTGGCGCGGGGGGGCGATGTCTATGACGCGCTTCTGGGCGACTATGAACATGGCGCGACGGCGGCTGGGTTGTCGGCCATGTTCGGGGCGCTCCGGCCCCGGCTGGTCGCCCTGCGGGACGCGATACGCGGCAAGCCCGTGCCGCCCGCGCCGCAAGGCGTGTTCGGGGAAGAGGCGCAACTGGCGCTGTCGCGCAAGCTGGCGCTGGCCTTCGGCTATGACCTCGACCGGGGCCGGATCGACAAGGCGGTGCATCCCTTCTCCTCGGGGTCGGGCAGCGATGTGCGGATCACCATGCGCACCGATCCGGCCGATCCGTTCAACGCGATCTATTCGACGATCCACGAAACCGGGCACGCCGCCTATGAACAGGGCATCGATCCCGCCCATGCGCTGACGCCGCTTGGGCAGGGCGTCTCGATGGGGGTGCATGAAAGCCAGAGCCGGATCTACGAAAACCAGCTCGGCCGCAGCCGCGCCTTCACCGGCTGGCTCTTCGGCCAGATGCGCGAGGCTTTCGGCGACATCGGGATCGCCGATGCCGAGGCCTTTTTCGCCAGCGTCAACCGCGTGACCGAAGGCTATATCCGGACCGAGGCCGACGAGGTGCAATACAACCTCCACGTCCTGTTGCGGTTCGACCTGGAACAGGCGTTGATGCGGGGCGATCTGACGGTCGGCGATCTCGAGGCGGCGTGGAACGACCGCTTCCTGGCCGATTTCGGTTTCGCCGTGGACCGCCCGTCGAACGGGGTTCTGCAGGATGTGCATTGGTCGGTGGGGCTGTTCGGCTATTTTCCGACCTATACCTTGGGCAATGTCTATGCCGGCTGCCTCCATGCGGCGCTGCGGCAGGCGATCCCCGATCTGGACGAAGACCTTGCGCAGGGCGAGACGGGCCGCGCCACCCGCTGGCTTCGGGCGATGGTCCAGAGCCACGGGGCCCTGTTCGAGCCGCGCGAGGTGATCGCGCGCGCCATCGGGGGGGAACCGGACGAGGGGCCGCTGCTGGACTATCTCGAGGCGAAATTCGGCGCGCTTTACGGGCTCTGAGGCCCGGGCCGCAAGGAAGGGCGGGCCGATGGAGCCACGCGACATCGCCCGGGGGCGGGCCGTCTGGGCGCTCGCTTTCGGGCAGATGCTGGCATATGCCTGCCTCTACTATATCTTCGCGGCGCTGATCCTTGCCTGGCAGGCGGATCTGGGCTGGGAGAAGACCTTTCTGGCCACCGGGCCGACGCTGGCCATCCTGATCGCCGCCGCCGGAATGCCGATCTTCGGCCGGATGGTCGACAGCGGGCGCGGCCCCGAGCTTCTGGCGGGCGGTGCGGCGCTGGGGGCGCTGGCGCTGGGCTTGCTGGCGACGGTTTCGACGCCCGCGGGCTGGCTGGCGGCCTGGGCCCTGATCGGGCTGGCGCAGGGGGCCTGCCTTTACGAAGTCTGTTTCGCCTTCCTCATCCGCCGCCTCGGCCCCGAGGCGCGCGCCGCGATCATCCGCGTGACGCTGGTGGCGGGGCTGGCCTCGACGCTGGCCTTCCCGGCCGGTGCCTGGCTGGCCGAGGCGCTGGGCTGGCGCGGCGCGGTCTGGGTCGCGGCGGGGGTGGCGGCCCTGGGGATCGTGCCCTTGAACCTCTGGGGTGCCGGCATGATCCGGCGGCAGGGGGTGCCGCCGGTCCAGCCGTCGCGCGCCGCTGACCGGGCGGGGCTGTCACGCGCGCTCGGGCGGCCGGCCTTCTGGCTTCTGGCGCTGGCCTTGTCCTTCATCTCGCTCAATCACTGGATGATCGTCAATTTCCTCGTGCCGATCTTTGTCGAGCAGGGGATGAGCCAGGCCCGGGCGGTGCTGGCCGCCTCGCTTGTGGGGCCGGCGCAGGTGGCGGGGCGGCTGGCGCTGATGGGGGTCGAGGGGCGGTTGGGAACGATGACCGGCACGCTGCTGACGGTTCTGGCCAGTGTGGTGGCGACCCTGTTCCTCTGGCTTGCGGGCGTCGCGGTGGAACTGGTGTTCCTCTATGCGGTGATCCAGGGGGCGGCGGCGGGGGTGGCGACGATCTTTCGGCCTGTCATCATCGCCGAGGTTCTGGGGCAGGCCGGCTATGGCGCGATCGCGGGCGTGATCCAGATCCCGGCCCTACTGGCGGGTGCGCTGGCGCCGACTTTGGGCGCGGCGATCCTGTCGGGGCCGGGGCTGGGGGCGCTGCTGGGGCTGAGCCTTGTCCTGCTTCTGGCGGCTTTCCTTGCCATCGCGGCATTGCGGCGGGTCGGCTAGGCGGCGGGTGCCTGCGATGGTGTCGGGGCGCGTGGGCTTTGCCCACCCTACAGGAAACGCCCTGCAATCCCCGGCGGTAGGGTGGGTGAAACCCACATTGGCCCGGGAAACCGCATCGCAACCTGCAGCGGTAAGGTGGGCGAAGCCCACCCCTGTCGCCCGGCACCCACAGCCGCTGCGCGATCCGCCGTCAGCCCCAATCCGGTTGGCGCTTCTCGAGGAAGGCGGCGATCCCTTCCTCGGTGTCGCGCTCCATCATGTTGGCCACGATCACCGCTCCGGTATGGGCATAGGCCGCCTCGATCTCCATTTCGGCCTGTTCGTGAAACGCCCGTTTGCCGATCCGCTGCGCCAGCGGCAGCTTGTCGGCCACCGCCCTCGCCAGGGCCTGCGTCGCCTCGGCCAGCGCCTCGCCCGGCGCCACGCGGTTGACCAGCCCCAGCCGCAGCGCCTCCTCCGCCGCGATCAGGCGGCCGGTCGTCAGCATCTCGAACGCGGCCTTGCGGGGGATCGCGCGGCTCAGCGCCACCATCGGGGTCGAGCAGAACAGCCCGATATTCACCCCGTTCACCCCGAACCGCGCGTCTTCGGCCGCGACCGCCATGTCGCAGCTGGCCACCAGCTGGCACCCGGCGGCCGTGGCGATCCCGTGCACCTGCGCGATCACCGGCTGCGGCAGTGTCCGGATCCGCAGCATCATCGCCGTGCAGGCGGCGAACAGCGCCTCGAAGGCCGCGCGTCCGCCGTCGGGGGCCTGCCGCGCGGCCTGCATCTCGCGCAGGTCATGGCCGGCGCAGAAGGCCCGGCCCGCGCCCGACAGGATCACCGCGCGGACCGAAGCCTCCTCTGCCACGGCATCAAGCGCGCCATGCAGCGCCGCGATCATCGCATTTGACAGCGGGTTCAGCTTGTCGGGATTGTTCAGCACCAGATGGGCGATGCCATCCCTGTCCGTCCGCTCGATCAGGCTCATCTCGCCCCTCCGTTCCTGTCGTCCCAGTCTAGGGCCGGGGACGAGGAGTGGAAAGGGGTGAAAAGGTGGGGTAAATTGATACCGCAATTGTAAGCCTCTGAAAGCATAGGATTTACTCCGGACAAGCGCGCTTGACGTGGCGCGCGCAGGCTGTATAAGCCGCCCATTCCGATGCAGGGTGGCCGCCACGATGGACCGGTCGCCCCTCAACTCTGGTGTCCCTGATGAAGACCTTTACCGCTACTCCGGCGGATATCGAGAAGAAATGGATCCTGATCGACGCCGAGGGCGTGGTTCTGGGCCGTCTTGCCTCGATCATCGCCATGCGCCTGCGCGGCAAGCACAAGGCGACCTTCACCCCCCATATGGACATGGGCGACAATGTCATCGTGATCAATGCCGAGAAGGTGCAGATCACCGGCAACAAGCGTGACGAGCACAATTACTGGCACACCGGCCATCCCGGCGGGATCAAGTCGCGCACGACCGGCCAGATCCTCGAAGGCCGCTTCCCCGAGCGCGTGGTGATGCAGGCCGTCAAGCGGATGCTGCCCGGCAACTCGCTGGCCCGCAAGCAACTCACCCATCTGCGCGTTTTCGCCGGTCCCGAGCACGGGATGGAGGCGCAGAAGCCCGAGGTTCTCGACGTCAAGGCGATGAACCCGAAGAACACGAGGACCGCGTAATCATGGCCGAACAGATCAGATCGCTCGACGAGCTTGCCGCCGCAGCCGGCGACATCGCGACCGCAGCCCCGGCCCCCGCCCCGCGCGAGCCGATGCGCGACGCGCTGGGCCGCGCCTATGCCACCGGCAAGCGCAAGAACGCCGTGGCCCGCGTCTGGATCAAGCCCGGCTCGGGCAAGGTCACGGTGAACGGCAAGGACATGGACGCCTATTTCGCCCGCCCCGTGCTGCAGATGATCCTGCGCCAGCCGTTTTCGGTGGCCGGTGTCTCGGGCCAGTTCGATGTGATGGCGACGGTGGCCGGTGGTGGTCTTTCGGGGCAGGCCGGTGCGGTCAAGCACGGCATCTCGAAGGCGCTGCAGCTTTACGATCCCACCCTGCGCTCGCCCCTCAAGGCGGCAGGCTTCCTTACCCGCGACAGCCGCGTGGTCGAGCGGAAGAAATACGGCAAGGCGAAGGCCCGCCGCAGCTTCCAGTTCTCGAAGCGCTGAGGCATTCGACACGCAGTCGGGGGCGGCTCCTCGGGGCCGCCCTTTTTCGTGCCGGCGGCCCGCTTGAGAGGCGCAAGGCCGGTTTTGCGATTGATCTTTTCCCGAAAGCCGATGAACCATCGGCGGAAATCAGGGGGACGAGGCGGCGATGGCCTTTGGCAGGCATGTCAATCCGGAAGGGCGGCGGGCGTTCCTGCTGGTTCTGCCGCCGTTCGCCTATGTCATCCTGCTTCTGGCGGTGCCCCTGTCGGCGGTGATCCTGTTCAGCTTCTGGACGCAGGATTTCATGACGGTCGACACGACCTTCACCCTGCACAACTACCGCCGCATCTTTACCGAGCCGATCTTCGGCGTTCTTCTGCAACGCTCGCTCTTCGTGGCGGCGATGGTGACGCTGGTGACGGTCGTGCTGGCCTTTCCGGTGGCCTATTACGTCTCGTTCCACGTCCATCCCAGCAAGAAGTCGCTCTGGCTGTTCCTGATCACGATCCCGTTCTGGACCAGCTATCTGATCCGGGTTTTCCTCTGGAAGGTGATCCTCGGCTATAACGGCGTGATCAATTCCGGCCTGATGCAGGTCGGTATCATCGACGAGCCGCTGACCTTCATCCTTTACAACGTCAACGCGGTGATCATCACGCTGGCCCATGCCTTTGCGCCTTTCGCGATCCTGCCGATCTTTGTCGCCCTGGAAAAGATCGACCGGTCGCTGCTCGAGGCGAGCCTCGATCTGGGCGAGAGCCGGTTCACCACCTTCTTTCGCGTGACGCTGCCGCTGGCCATGCCCGGGGTGGTGGCGGCGGTGCTGATCGTCTTCATCCCCACGATCGGCGATTACGTCACGCCCGAGCAGATGGGCGGGGCCGGTGGCAAGCTGATCGCCAACATGATCCAGACCCAGTTCTTCGCGCTGAACAACGCGCCGCTGGGCGCGGCGATCGCGCTTATCTCGATGACGATGGTGACGCTGGTGGCGCTGGTCTTTGTTTTCCTCAACCGACGATGGCTGAGGGGGCGGCGATGAAGAACGCGCCTTCCTTGCGCATCTTTGCGCTGGCCTATCTGGTGTTTCTCTACGCACCGATCGTGCTTTTGCCGCTTTTCGCCTTCAACGATGCGCGCATCATCGCCTTTCCCCTGTCGGGTTTCACAACCAACTGGTTCGAGGTGCTCTGGGCCAATGCGGCCCTTGGGCAGGCGGTGCGCAATTCGCTGTTCATCGCGGTGGTGACGGCAGTCCTTGCGACGATCCTGGGCATCTGCGCGGCGCGGGCGGGGGCGATGTCGGATTTCCCGTTCAAGCGGGGGATCATCGGCTTCATCATGATCCCCCTGGTCCTGCCCGAGATCATCGTGGCCGTGTCGCTGCTGGTGATCCTTGTGCAGATCTTCGGCATGACGCTGACCAACTGGACGGTGATCGCGGCGCATACGCTGATCTGCACGCCGTTTTCCATAGCGATCCTGAACGGGGCGTTCCAGAACCTCGACCCCTCCTACGAGGAAGCGGCAATGGACCTTGGCTTTTCCCGGTTCGAGGCGTTCCGCCTGATCACCCTGCCGCTGGTGATGCCGGGGATCATCTCGTCGCTGCTGATCTCGTTCACCATCAGCCTGGACGAATTCATCATCGCCTTCTTCCTGACCGGGTCGAATCCGACGATGCCGGTCTATATCTGGGGGATGCTGCGGTTTCAGGATGCGCTGCCGCAGGTGATGGCGCTGGGCACGATCCTCGTGACCTTGTCCATCGTGCTGCTTGTCACTGCCGAATATTTCCGCCGCCGTGGCATCGCACGCTCGGGGCGCAAGGATACCGGAGGTTTCCTGTGAACACGCTGACCCATGCGGCGCCTGCGCCGACGCTGATCCGGCTGACCGGGGTGAACAAGTATTACGGCGATTACCACGCGCTGCGGAATATCGACCTCGAGATCCGGCAGGGCGAGTTTTTCTCGCTGCTCGGCCCCTCGGGCTGCGGCAAGACCACGCTGCTGCGCACCATCGCGGGGTTTGAAGAGCCGTCCGACGGCCGGCTGACCATCGACGGGCGCGACATGAAGGGGGTGCCGGCGAACAAGCGGCCCACCAACATGGTGTTCCAGTCCTATGCGATCTTTCCCCATCTGACGGTGGCCGAGAATGTGGGCTTCGGCCTGCGCAAGGATCCGCGTCCCCGGGCCGAGAAGGACCGCGCCGTCGCCGAGGCGCTCGAGATGGTGGGGCTGGCCGGATATGGCGCGCGCGCGGCCCATGCGCTTTCGGGCGGGCAGCGGCAGAGGGTGGCGCTGGCCCGCGCGCTGATCCTCAAGCCCAAGGTGCTTTTGCTGGACGAGCCGCTATCGGCGCTGGACAAGAAGATGCGCGAGCAGATGCAGGTCGAGCTGATCCGGCTGCAACGCTCGGTCGGGATCACCTTCATCCTTGTCACTCACGATCAGGAAGAGGCGCTGGTCATGTCGGACCGGATCGCCGTGATGTTCGAAGGCGAGATCGGCCAGATGGCCGATCCCGAGACGCTGTATCGCCGCCCCGGTTCGCGCCGGGTGGCGGAATTCATCGGCAAGATGAACTTCCTGCCGGGCCGCGTTCTGGATACGGGCGCGCGGGTGCATGTCGAGGTGGCGGGCCTTGGCGCGGGCGAGATCGAGCCCGACCAGGCCCCCGGCGGCGCCACACCCGGCGACACGGTGATCGGCATCCGCCCCGAGACGCTGGCCATCCTCTTCGAGGGAGAGACGACCGACCGCCGCCTTGCCGATGGCGTGGTGGACGAGGTCGTCTATTACGGCGACATGACCTATTACGATGTGCGGGTGCCGGGGGTGGACCGGCCGCTGACAATCTCGATGAAGAACCTGATCGGGCGGCCGGTGCTGGATGTGGGCACGCCGACCAGGGTCATCTGGGACGAACGTTCACTCGTCGTCCTGTCGTCCTGAGATCACGCGCGCAGGAATGCCCGCGACCGTGGCGCCCGGCGGCACATCGCGGGTGACAACCGCATTGGCGCCCACCTGCGCGTGATCGCCGATGCCAAGCGGGCCCAGCACCTTGGCGCCCGCGCCGATATCGACATGGCCGCCAAGGATGACGGGCCCGGCCAGCGTCACCTGCTGAAAGATCATGCAGTTCGGCCCGATCTCGGCATCCGGGTGGATGATGATCCCGTTGGGATGGGGCAGGCGCAGGCCGCCGTCGATCCGGGTGGTCAGGTGAATCTCGCATTGCGTGACGACCGACCAGAACCGGTGCACCACAACCCAATAACGCGCGACGACCCCGGCCAGCACGCCGCCCCGGACGCGGGCGGCCTGATAGCGGCGGATCGCGCGCAACAGCTTGTAGCCCGGATCCCAGAACGACCGGACCCGCTCGCGCGACCAGTCGGGGACGGTTGCGGAAATCTCTTCGTCGGCCATCGTCACACCCTTGCTTGGCAGACCCTTACTTATCCGGCGCGATCAGGCCCAGCCCGCGCAGATAGACCCCGATCCCGCTTTCAAGGATATCCTCGGGCGAAAAGGGCGAGGTGCTGCCGGGGCTGCCGCGCGCGAAAAGCTCGACCACGCCATGACTCATCGCCCAGATATGGGCCGAGAACATGGCCGGCGGCGGCCGTTTGTCGGGCGGGATATGCTGCGACAGCGCCTCGGCCGATTTCTGCAAGACGCCCATCGCGCGGGTGGCCGCGGCATGAAGTTCCGGCGTGCGCTGCATCCCGATGCCGCTTTCGAACATGGCGACGTAATGGCCCGGATATTTCCGCGCAAAGGCCAGATAGGCCCGCCCCGTCGCCTCGAAGGCGGCCAGCGCCGAGGGCTGGCCCTTGTCGAAGGCATAGTCCATCAGGTCGCCGAAGATCTCGTAGCCTTGCCGGGCCGCTTCGGCGATCAGATCCTCGCGCCCCTCGAAATGGCGATAGACGGCGGCGGGGGTCACCCCCGCCTCGCGCGCGGCTTCGGAGAGGGTAAAGCCCTGCGGCCCCTTTTCGGCGATCAGGTGCAGACAGGCCTCGACCAGGGCCTGGCGCAGATTGCCGTGGTGATAGCCGCGTTTCAGCACGCACCTAACACCCCAGCTTGGCCTGCATCACGACCTCGGGCCCGCCGATGATCTTCGGGTCCACCGCGCCGATGGCGCCGGCATCCTTGCGCGCATAGTCGAGCGGGTTCAGCAGCGCCCGGATCGCGTTCAGCCGCGCGCGCCGCTTGTCATCGCCGCGCACCACCGTCCAGGGCGCAAAGGTGGTGTGCGAGCGGTTCAGCGTCTCGATGATCGCCTCGGAATAGGCGTCCCAGCGGTTCAGCCCCTCGACGTCGATCCAGGACAGTTTCCACTGTTTCAGCGGATCCTGTTCGCGCGACAGGAACCGCTCGAGCTGGGTGGCGCGGCCGACGTTGATCCAGAATTTCACCAGATGGATGCCATCCTCGACCAGCATCTTCTCGAACGGGGCGACCTGTTCGAACCAGAGCGCACGCTGTTCGGGGGTGCAGAAGTCGAACACATGTTCGACCACGCCCCGGTTGTACCACGAGCGGTCGAAGAACACGATTTCACCAGCAGCGGGCATATGGGCGATGTAGCGCTGGAAATACCATTGCGTCGCCTCGGTCTCGGTCGGTTTGGGCAGGGCCACGACGCGCGCGCCGCGCGGGTTGATGTTCGCCGTCATCGCATTGATCGTGCCGCCCTTGCCGGCGGCATCGCGCCCTTCGAAGACAAGGGCAATCCGCGCACCCGTCTCCTTCACCCAGGCCTGCAGCTTGACCATCTCGATCTGCAGGGCCAGCATCTCGGCCTCGTAATCTGACCGGGGCAGGCGGCGGGGATAGGGGAAGCGTTCGTTGGCGATATCGCCCTTGCCCGCATCGCGCAGAAGGGCGCGCACATCCTCGGGGGCGCCGGTTTCAAGATATTTGCTGATCGCGCCGTCAAAGGGCAGGTCCATGGTCAGTCCGTCTGTTGCCTTGTGCCAATATGGGGATCCGAGCGGCCACAGGCAATCGCGCTTGATCGGGGTGCATCCGTTCGCAGGGTCGGGGGGCAGGGTCGGGGGGGCAGGGTCGGGGCGCAGGGCCAGGGGGCAGAGTCGGGGCGCAGGGTCGCACAAGGCCGGGCGCGGGCAGGCTAACGCAGCCCGGCCCGCTCGGCGATCCTGTCGACGGCGGCGATCACCTCGGCGGGGGCGATGTGATGCGGCATGTGGCCCACATCGGCCAGGATCGTCAGCTGCGCCCCCGGGATCAGCTCGACCAGCCGTTCGGAATGGATGGCCGGGGGCACGATCGTATCGCGCGCGCCGTGGACGATCTCGACCGGGACCGTGATCTCGCCATAGCGCTCCGACATCTCGACGATATGCGGCCGCAGCCCGTTCACCTGCCGGGCATTGGCGCGCAACGTCTCGCGCCGCAGCGACAGGAGCGGGCCGAAATGGTCGGCATAGCCTTCGGGCGGCGGGTTGGGGGCAAAGACGGCGGCGATCGTGTCCTCCATGCTGCGCCCGGGCGCGAAAGCGGTGATCAGCGGCGGGACGATGGCCCCCCCGACCGAGGTGCCGGTGATCGAATAAAGCGCGCCCAATCCGCCCGGCCAGGGCATCGAGGCGCCCGAGAGGTTGACCACCCCGGCCAGCCCCTCGGGGTGATCAAGCGCCCAGGCCAGAGCCACCGCCCCGCCATAGGAATGGCCCAGGACGATGGGCCGCTCGGCCCCCAGCTGCAGGGCGGCGGCGCGCAGGATCGCGGCCTGTTCCGCCGGGCTTTCGGCCGCACCGGCGAAGGGGCGTTCATAGACCTCGGCCAGCCGGCCGCTGTAGCCCAGCCCGGGCCGGTCAAGGACGATCACGCGATAGTCGCGGGCCAGAAGATCGGCAAAGCCGAAGGTGAAATCCCGGGTGCTGCCGCTTGCGCCGTGGATCAGCACCACATCGGGCCCCGCGCCCGTGACCACGGCGTGCACCTCCCGCCCGGCGATATCGAGGATCCGCCCCTCGGGCGGCCAGCCCCGCTCGGCCGCCGCCTCGCGCTCGGAGGCGCGGCGATCGATATAGGCGGCACAGCCGGCAAGGCCGGCCATCGTGGCAACAAGGAGAAGGCTAGCGGCCAATCGCATTCAGGTCATATGGCGTGGATTGGTAAATCTCGTTCACCCAATTGCCATATAGAAGATGCGCGTGGCTTCTCCAGCGATTTTGCGGGGGCCGGGTCGGATCGTCGTCGGGATAGTAATTCATCGGCACGTTGATCGGCGTGCCATTGGCCGTGTCGCGGTCGTATTCCTGCTTCAGCGTATCGCTGTCATATTCGAAATGGTTGAAGATATAGAGCGCGCGATGCGCCTGATCCTCGACCAGACAGGGCCCGACCAGATCCGAGGCAAGAAGCGTCGTCAGCCCCGCCCCGTCGATCTCGGCCTGGCGCATTTCCGTCCAGCGGCTGACGGGGATCACGAAATCATCCGAAAACCCCCGCAGATAGGGCGAAGCGGGCACAAGGTTGCGCTGGCGGAAACAGCCGAAGGCCTTGGCGGGCAGCATGTGTTTCTGCACGCCGTGGAAATGATAGATCATCGCCATGCCGCCCCAGCAGACCCCGAAGGTCGAGTGCACATGGCTTTGCGTCCAGTCAAAGACCTGGCGGAGTTCCTCCCAATAGGTCACCTCCTCGAAGGGGAGGTGTTCGATGGGCGCGCCGGTGATGATCAGCCCGTCGAACCTGTCGCCACTGTCGGCCACCTCGGCGAAGGGGCGGTAGAAGGCCTCCATATGTTCGGCGGCGGTGTTGCGGGTCTGATGCTCGGTCATGCGGATCAGCTTGAGGTCGATCTGCAGCGGCGTGGCCCCGATCAGCCGGGCGAACTGGTTTTCGGTCTGGATCTTCTTCGGCATCAGGTTCAGAAGCCCGATCCGCAGCGGTCGGATATCCTGACGGGCGGCCTGATCCTCGGACATGACCATGACCCCTTCGCGCGTGAGCACGTCGAAGGCGGGCAGGTTCATCGGGATCTTGATCGGCATGGGGTGGGCTTTCCACTGTCAGACATGGGGAAATAGGCGGTGCGCGGGCGCCATGCAAGCCGGGGCATCGCAAGGCGCCTGTCGCGTCACATTCGCCCGGCCAGAAGCCCCGCCACCAGATCGGTGAAATCCGCGCTTGATGTCACCTTGGCGATGGCCTCGGCCTTGACGCTCAGGCCCCAGTTCCGCGCCATCGCCTCGTATCGCGGCTGGCGATGGGCAAGCGCGCGGGCATAGGTCCAGCGGATGAAGGCATCCGGGTCGACGCGATCCTCGCTCAGGCCCTGCTCTGCAAGGTATTCGGCCCAGACCCGCGCAAGGAATTCCGGCTGATAGGCCATCGGCTTGGGCGCCCGGTCGAACCGGCGGATCAGCTCTTCGGTATGGGCGTCAGAGCCTTCGATCCAGATCATCAGCGTCTGTTCGGCCAGCGCCGAGAGGACGGGATCCTTGGGGTCGTCGGGATCGACCCATTCGCAGATCGACCCGCCGGTATCGCAGATGAAATGCGGATAGTCATACAGCGCGCGGGCGCGGGTGATGAAATGGGGCGTGTCCAGAAGGGCCGCGATCTCGGCCCGGCGGAACTGGTCCTGACGCAGACAATACTCGGCGAAGGGCAGGCCGCCCTTCGCAGGATCGCCGGGTTTGCCCAGATAGGTGGAGACGGGGTTCAGGTTCTCGAACGTGATGTTCGAGCCGATATAGATCGAATCCGACAGCAGAAGATCGCGCAGGAACGGCACTTTCATCGCCTCGCGCTTGGCATTGTCGGCGATCAGCTCGCCCATGTAGCGGGTGCCGATCCGGTAATCGACCGAGTAGTGGAACCAGTCGCCATGATCGCGCAGCAGGCCCGAGACATGCGTCTTGCCCAGCCCCGACATGCCGAAAAGCAGCACCTGCTTGCGCGGCGCGGCAAGCCAGTCCTGTGCGGTTGGGTAAAGAAGCATCGGGCATGATCCGCAGGGGGTGATCCTGCTCCTCTGCCGCCCTTTGTTCGGCCCGTCAAGGCATCGGAGCCTTGGGCCAAGGCCGCGTTAACGGCTTGCTGACCCTTCTCGTCTATCGCTTGTGCCATTCCCGGCACCGCCCGAGGCGCGGGGTTCCGCCTTGGCGCGGGTTTCGCCGGGCAGGCCGGTGCAGCTGGGGCAAAGGGGTTTCATGACGACGATCTACGACCTGATCGAGGTCACATCCATCACCGCGAACACCACCTATTCCCAGGCCAATGGCAATCTGCTGGGGATCGTTGATGAAATGTCGGGAACCTCGCTGAATGACGGGGAATTCGACGTGGGCGATATCGTCTTCATCGACGGCGTCTCCTACCGGATCGACAATGTCGACAAACCGTCAAGCGCGGGCAGCTTCCTGCTGGGCGACGGCAGCAGCCTGACCTTTTCGACGGCGTCCGAATCGAACCTGGATGTGGTGTTCCTGACGCTGTCTTCGGGCGGGACGACGCGGTATTTCATCATCCCGAACGACAAGTTCGGCGATTTCAACCTTCAGGCGGTGACGACCGGGGGCATCACGCGGGCCGCGGGCAATGACGCGAAGATCATCTCGACGGTCGACAACGATCTTCGGATCGTCTGTTTCGCCGCCGGCACGATGATCGAGGTCTTTCCGGGGCAGTCGCGGCCGGTCGAGGATCTGGTCATCGGCGATCCGGTCCTGACGGCCGACCACGGCCAGCAGCCGATCCGCTGGATCGGATCGCGCCACCTGTCGGCAAACGACCTTCGCGGCAGAGAGGCGCTCTGGCCGATCCGCATCGAACCGGGCGCGCTTGGCAGGGGGCAGCCCCGAAACCCGCTGCTTCTGTCGCCGCAGCACCGCGTCCTGCTGCGGTCCCGCATCGTGGAGCGGATGGTCGGCGCGCCCGAAGTGCTGGTTGCGGCGCTTCACCTGGAAGGGGCGCCGGGGGTGAGGCGGCTGAACGACCCGGAGGACGTGACCTATTTCCACATCCTGCTGGACCGGCACGAGATCCTGTTCGCCGATGGCATCGCCTGCGAAAGCCTCTATCTGGGGCCAGAGGCGGAACGGGCGCTCGGCCCGGATGTGATCAGCGAGCTGGGCCTGCTTTTCCCCGGCCTGACGACCTCCAGCCAAAGCCCGCCTCCCTGCCGCCCGATGGTCAGCGGCCGGCGCGGCCGCAACCTGGTCGAGCGGCACCTGCGCAACGGCAAGCCGTTCTGCGCGGACCCGCCGTCCTGCTCGGGGCTTGCATTGCCCGACCCGGCGCGCGCGGTCCCCGCCTTCATGGGGCCGGCGATGGGATACGCACGGGCCGCGGTCGAGGGGGCGGCCCAAGGCCCTGGTCAGGGGCCCGTCACCGGCGGGGCAGGAAGCTTGCGCGGGCCGGCCAGGTTGATCCAGTTGCCCAGCAGGATCAGCGCGCCGCCCAGAAGGATCCAGGGGTCGATCCCCTCGCCGTAAAGCGCCATGCCGACGAAGACGATCACCGGCAGCCGGGCGAAATCCATCGGCATGACAAGGTTGGCCGGCGCCAGTTGCAGCGCCCGCGTCAGGCACAGATGCGCCGTCAGCCCCGCCACCCCGATCAGCCCCATCCAATGCGCCAGCGCCCAAGGCGGCAGCCGGATCTGCCCGTCATGCCCGGTGATCACCAGCGAGAAGCCCAGCTGCATCACATTGAGCCAGACCAGGATCGAGACCAGCGATTCGGTCCGGGTCAGCCGCTTGGTCAGCAGAAGCGACAGGGCAAAACCCACCGCGCAAAGGGCGGCGGCGATCAGCCCCGGCGACAGCGGGGCCGCCCCCGGCCGGGCCACGACAAGGATCCCGGCAAAGCCGATGGCCGCCGCGATCATGCCTCTTGGCCGCAACCTCTCGCCCAGAAGCAGGGGCGCGAGCAGGAGCCCCCAGATCGGCGAGGTGAATTCGAGGGCAAAGACCTGCGCCAGCGGCAGGACGGCGATGGCGTAGAACCACAGGTTCTGCCCCGCGAAATGCGCCAGATTGCGCGCCAGATGCAGGCGGACCCGGCGCAGCCGGATCTGCGACCACAGGCCCAGAAGCCGCGCCCCGGCCAGCACCAGAACCAGCCCGATCGCACTGCGGTAAAGCATGATCTCGAAGGTATCGAGGGCGACGCTGATCTCGCGCCCCGCGATGGCCAGCAGGGTGAACGAGGCGATGGCCCCGCTCATCCAGAGGGCTGCGGCCAGCGGGCGGTGGCTCTGGGTCATGCCCCGTCATCGCGCGGGGGGCGGTCGATGTAAAGCCGCGCCTAGTCGCGGAAGATCCGGTAAAGGCTGCCGAAAACGGCAAGCCAGAGCATGCAGACCGCCGCCGCGAGGGCCAGAAGCATGGGCGCCGTGTCCGACCCGCGCGACAGGCCGACATACATCGCCGCCCCCGCCGCCCCCATGACGCCCATCGGCAGGATGGCCGCCATCCCCCAAAGCCCGCGCCAGCGCCGCAGCGCCTGCACCTGCATCACCGCATAGACCAGCGGCCCGAGGTGCATCAGAAGCATGCCCGGTATTGATTGCATTGCGGAATTTCCTTCCCCCAGTCGTGTCGTGGGATCAGGATTTCGCCGGCCTTCGTGACCAGATCAGGGCATCACTCGGGCGCTTCGGTGGATCATTCCCATTCGATCGTGCCGGGCGGTTTCGAGGTGATGTCATAGGTCACGCGGTTGATGCCCTTGACCTCGTTGATGATCCGCGTCGCGGTCTCGCCCAGGAATTCATGGGTGAAGGGATAGTAATCCGCCGTCATCCCGTCGACGCTGGTCACGGCGCGCAGGGCGCAGGCGTAATCATAGGTGCGCCCGTCGCCCATCACGCCCACGGTGCGCACCGGTAGAAGCGCGACGAAGGCCTGCCAGATCTCGTCATAAAGGCCGTGGCGGCGGATCTGGTCGATATAGACGGCATCGGCCTGGCGCAGGATGGCGAGCTTCTCGCGCGTGATCTCTCCGGGGCAGCGGATGGCAAGGCCGGGGCCGGGGAAGGGGTGGCGGCCGATGAAGCTGTCGGGCAGGCCCAACTCGCGGCCGAGCGCGCGGACCTCGTCCTTGAACAGCTCGCGGAGCGGCTCGACCAGTTTCAGGCCCATCTTTTCGGGCAGGCCGCCCACATTGTGGTGGCTCTTGATCGTGACCGAGGGGCCGCCCGAGAAGCTGACCGATTCGATCACGTCGGGGTAAAGCGTGCCCTGGGCCAGGAAGGTCGCCCCGCCCACCTCGGTCGCGTGTTTCTGGAACACGTCGATGAAGAGCCGCCCGATGGTCTTGCGCTTGACCTCGGGGTCCGAAACGCCCTCCAACGCGGTCAGGAACAGGTCGCTTTCATCGGCATGGATCAGCGCCATGTTGTAATGATCGCGGAACATGGTGACGACCTGTTCCGCCTCGCCCTGCCGCAGAAGGCCGTGATCGACGAAGACGCAAGTCAGCTGATCGCCGATCGCCTCGTGGATCAGGACGGCGGCGACAGAGCTGTCGACCCCGCCGGAAAGGCCGCAGATGACCTTCTGATCGCCGACCTGCGCGCGGATCCTGGCGATGGCCTCTTCGCGATAGGCGCCCATGGTCCAGTCGCCGCGAAAGCCCGCCTCTCGCAGGAAATTGGCGTAAAGCGTGCGGCCGTTCGGGGTGTGATGCACCTCGGGGTGGAACTGGACGGCATAGAAGCGGCGGTCGGGATCGGCGGTGATGGCGAAAGGCGCATTGGGCGAGGTGCCGAAGACGCGGAAACCGGGCGCGATGGCGGCAACATGGTCGCCATGGCTCATCCAGACCTGTTCGCGCCCCTCGAGGAACCAGCCGGTCAGAAGGTCCAGGCGTTCCTCGGTCGGGGTCACATAGGCGCGGCCGAATTCGGCGGTGCCGTGGCCGCGTTCGACCCGGCCGCCCAGCATCTGCATCATCACCTGCTGGCCGTAGCAGATGCCGAGGAGCGGCACGCCGAGGGTGAACACAGCCTCCGGCGGACGCGGGGAGCCCGCGTCGATCACGCTGGCCGGGCCGCCCGAGAGGATGACGGCCTTGGGGGCGAACTCGGCCAGGAAGGCGTCGGTGACGCGCTGGTAGGGATGGATTTCGCAATAGACGTTCAGCTCGCGCAGGCGGCGCGCGATCAGTTGCGTCACCTGAGAGCCGAAGTCGATGATGAGAAGGCGGTCATGCTGGGTCATGGCTTCGCGTAGCGGCTGATCGCCCGCTTCACAAGAGGCTGATGCGGCTCAGCCCGGCGCGAGAAGCTGCCAGTCCGCGACCGGCTGATCGCCGAGCAGGGCCGCGACCTGCGCGATCTGGCGGCGGTCTAGGAGCAGGGCCTCGGTCATCGGGTCGCCGGTGGCATGCAGGCGCGCGAGGTTCAGTTTCAGGATGTCGCTCATCGCCCCGTTCTCGATCACCGCGGTCACCCGGGGCGGGCAGGGCTGGTCGAGCGGCCAGTCCTCAGGATCGGGGTGGTAGTCGAAGACCCGTGCGATCGGGCGGTCGGGCGCCAGTTGCCCGTTCACCGCAAGAACCGCAGCGGCGATGGTCAGCGCGTTGCGGCGCGACGGGTTTCGCAGGTTCTTGGGGCTGGGATAGGCCGCGGTCAGGCGGCTGCGGTATTCGCTCAGCGGTTTGATCGGGACGCTGTCGACGCCACCGAGCGAGCCGAGGAACAGGTTGAGCGCGGTGCGTTCGGGGCGGGCGGGATCGATGCCGGAAAGGGTGGCGGCATGGCGTTCGGCCGAGAAGGGATCCCGGGCCGACGGACTGCCGAGGCCGGCGGCGAGATTGGTAAGGCTGCCGCCGTCGCTGCGCCGTCCGTGGCGCGCGATCAGCGCCTCTTCGCGCAGCAGGCAGGTGCGTTCCTCTTCGGCGGCGAAGAGCCGGTCGATGCGGTAGAGAAGATCGCCGCCGCTTTCGACGATCCGCCGGATCTTGCGGCATTTGAAGGGGTTGGAGCGGCGGAGCGGGCTTTCACGGAGGGCTTCGAGCCGGTGTTGCAGGACCCGGGCGCCCTTGCCCTTGCCGACATAAAACGGGAGGCCGGACGGATCCAGAAGCAGGTAGGTATAGAAGCTGTCGGCCGGAACGGTCGCAAGGAAGCGGCGCAGCGCGGCGTCGCCGCCTTCGAAGGCGGCGTCCT
>JBHYFN010000040.1:0-33297 GCA_051859505.1 Paracoccaceae bacterium | reverse complement strand
AGGCCTCGGGCCGGACGGTCGTGTTCATCGGCCACAACATCTATCACGTCTGGGACATCGCCGACCGGTTCTTCGTCATCGACCGGGGGCGCGAGGCCTTTGAAGGCGAGAAGGCGCAGTTCACCGGCGCCGACCATCTGATCGAACTGATGCACCAGCTGGCCGAGACGGGCACGGCGGACACCGCCTCGCTGCGCCCGCTGGCCGATGCCGTCGCCTGAGGAGGGACCCATGGCCGAAGCCACAGCCGCCAACACCAATGTCGACAAGCGCGGCGACCAGTCCGCCTGGATCCTGTTCTATCGCCGCAACGGGCGCGCGCTGAACGCCTTCATCACCCTGATGCTGGTCTGGGGGTTCTTCGCCTACAACAACCCGACGCTGTTCCTGATCCCGGGCTATTACAACGCCTTCCTGTTCTCGGTCCCTGCCACGATCATCATCACCACGGCGCTGGTCTTCGTGATCGTCTCGGGCGAGATCGACCTTGCCTTCCCCTCGGTCATGGGCGCGGCGGGGGGGCTGTTCATGTACATGGTCCTGTACGGCGTGCCGATCCTTGTGGCCGCCGCGATCACCATGGCGCTGGGCGCCGCGATCGGCTTCGGCATCGGGGCGGTGGTGGTCTGGGGCAAGATCTCGTCGCTGGTCGCGACGCTGGGCCTCAATTTCTTCATCGTGGGGCTGGTGAACCTTCTGGCGCAGGGCCGCAATATCGAGGCGCGGGATGCGGTGGGCAGCTTCGGCTACCGCTTCTTCGTGGGCAAATGGGATGTGCTGGGCTTTCAGGTGCCCAACCATTTCATCATCGCGATCGTCTGGACGATCTTCTGCTATGTGCTGTTCACCTATCACAAGTTCGGCGTGCGGGTGCAGCTGACCGGCGACAACCCCGAAAGCGCGCGGCAGATGGGGATCAATATCGACTGGGTGCGGATCGGGGTCTTCGTCTTCTCGGGGCTGGCGGCGGGCCTGTGCGGGGTGATCCTGGTGCAGACGGCGAACATGGTCTGGTTTCCGACAAGCGGCAAGGCTTACCTCCTGATCGCGCTGGCGGCGGTCTTTGTGGGCGGCACGCCGGTCTGGGGCGGGGTCGGCACGATCTGGGGGGCCTTCTTCGGAGCGCTGACGATCACGCTGATCCCCTCGGGCGCGGTGGGGGCAGGCTTTGCGGGCTTCTGGACCGATTTCATGTTCGGCCTTGTCATCATCCTGTCGATGATCGCGCATCGCTTTTCGGGGGCGCGGGTCAGGTGAGGGTCGCGCTGGTCACCGGGGCCGCCGGCGGCATCGGGCAGGCCGTCGTCGCGGCACTGATCGCCGAGGGCCAGCGCGTGATCGCGCTGGACCGCACCCCCTGCGACCCGCCCGAAGGCGGCGAGGCGCATGCGCTGGACCTGACCGACGAGGCGGGCGTGGCGCGGGTGATCGAGGGGGTGGGCGCGCGGCACGGACGGTTGGACAGCGTGTTCTGCATCGCCGGGATCAATCACCAGTCCACGCTCGAGGCGATGGACTGGGCCGCCTGGGAACGGATGATGGACGTGAACCTGGGCCATATGTTCCTGACCGCGAAACACGCCTTTTCACTGCTGGCCAGGGGCGAAGACCCTGCCATGATCTGCCTTGCCTCGGTCGCGGGTCATGTCGCCAGCGACGATTACCCCGCCTATGTCACCACCAAGGCCGCCGTCGAAAGCTTCGCCTGGGCGCTGGCGGGTGAAGGGGCGGAACACGGCATCCGTGTGAACGCCCTTGCGCCGGGCTGGGTGGACGCGGGCTTTACCGACGCCGCCCGCGCTGCCGCGCCCGATCCTTCCGCCCTCGATGTCGCGGCCCGCGCCGCGCATGTGCTGGGCCGGATGGCGCGGCCTGATGAGGTGGCGGCGGCGCTGCTCTGGCTGGCCTCGCCCGCCGCATCCTTCGTCAATGCCACGACGCTGTTCGTCGATGGCGGCTTCATGCGGAAGCACTGAGGATGCGGGTCGTCGTCACCGGAGGCGCGGGCGGGATCGGGCGGGCCGTGGTCTCGGTGCTCAAGGGACATGGGTGGGAGGTCGCCTCGTTCGACATGAACGACACCCCCGAGGCCGACCACTCCGTCACGCTCGACCTCATGGACGAGGACGCGCTCGCCGCCGCCTTTGCCGGGATCGGCCCGGTGGACGGTCTGGTCTGCCTTGCGGGCATCAACATCTTGGGCCGCGTGACCGAGCTTGCCTGGGCTGACTGGCGGCGGATGATGGCGGTCAATGTGGGCGGCATGATGCTGGCGCTGAAACATGCCAGCCCGCAGCTGAAGGATGGCGGGGCGGTGGTGCTCACCTCCTCGGTCTCGGCCCATATCGCGACGGTCGGATCGGTCGTGTATCACACCACCAAGGGCGGGGTGCTGGGCCTGATGCGCGCGGCCTCGGGCGGGTTCGCGGCGCGCGGCATCCGGGTCAATGCCGTCTCGCCCGGTTGGGTGGATGCGGGTTTCACCCATGCCGCCCTGCAACGGGGGCCGGAGGGACAGGCCGCCGTCGCCGCTGCGGGTGCAAAGCACCTGACCGGACGCATCGCCAACCCTGCCGAGGTGGCCGAGGCGGTGGCCTTCCTTCT
The DNA here is from genome assembly GCA_051859505.1 of Paracoccaceae bacterium. Classification (GTDB taxonomy): domain Bacteria; phylum Pseudomonadota; class Alphaproteobacteria; order Rhodobacterales; family Rhodobacteraceae; genus JAFIEN01. The sequence goes on along the minus strand of JBHYFN010000040.1, from coordinate 30,693 downwards.
GTCCCCCGCCGCCTCCTTCGTGACGGGCACCGAGCTTGTGGTGGACGGCGGTTTCCTGCGCAAGAAGTGAGAGCAGCATGACGACGACCTTCACCGCCGAGGGCGACGCCCTTGTGATCCGCTTCGGCGGCGAGACGATCCGGATCGAGCCCTGGGGCGACAACGCGCTGCGCCTGCGCGCTGCCCCCGGCGCAGGGGTGATCGAGCCCCATGTCTCGGCCCTGCTCGACAAGCCGGTGACGGCGCCGCCCGAGATCGTGATTGGCCCGCAAAGGTCCACCATCCGGCAGGGCCGCCTGATCGCCGAAGCGCGCCTGCAGCTGCGCTATGGCGCGGATGTTCCAAAGGAACCCGTGATCCGGTTTCTGGACGCGGTGACCGGCGAGGAGCTTCTGTCAGAGACCCGCCCCCATTTCGCCGGCCCCAGCCCCCGCAATTACAGGACCATCGCCGCCAACTCCTTTCAGCTTGAGGCGACGTTCAAGGCCCATGACGGCGAACGCCTCTGGGGCCTTGGCCAGCCACAGCACGGGCAGATCGACCTCAAGGGCACGACCAACACGCTGATCCAGCAGAACACGGTCGTCGTCGTGCCCTTCGTCGTCTCGTCCCGCGGCTATGGCTTCCTGTGGAACAACCCCGCCGCCGGCCGGGCGGAATTCGCAAGGAACCTCACCCGCTGGACGGCGCAGGCCACGCCCGGCCTTGACTACTGGGTGACAGCCGGGCCGACCCCGCGCGATGCGGTGCGCGCCTATATCCCCGCCGATGCTGCCCGACTGGGCCTCGGGTTTCTGGCAGTGCAAGCTGCGCTACCGCACGCAGGAGGAGCTTCTGTCAGTCGCGCGCGACTACAAGGCGCGCGGGTTGCCCCTATCCTGCATCGTGATCGACTTTTTCGCCTGGACGCGGCAGGGCGAATGGCAGTTCGATCCGAAGGACTGGCCCGACCCCGAAGGGCTGGTGGCCGAGCTTGACGCCATGGGGATCGAGACGATGGTCTCGATCTGGCCCACGGTCGCGGCCAATTCGGACCATTACCAGACCATGCGCGATCGGGGCCTGCTGCTGCGCACAGAACGCGGCGTGCCGGTGGTGATCCAGTTCCCCGACAAGGACCCCTACGGCATCCATTTCCTGACCTATTACGACCCGTTCAACCCCGAGGCGCGCGAGTTTCACTGGCAGCTTGTGCGCGACAATTACGTCAAGCGCGGCATCCGCAACTTCTGGCTGGATGCCTGCGAGCCCGAGATGCGCCCCGCCCATCCCGAACATGTCCGCACCCATCTGGGCAACGGGGCCGAGATGCTGTCGGCTTTCCCCCGCCTTCATGCGGAACGCTATGCGCAGGGCCTGGTCGAGGAGGGGGTGAACGGCGTCCTTCTGGCGCGGTCGACCTGGGCGGGCGGGCAGCGCGGGCCGGTGATCCTGTGGTCGGGCGATGTCTGGTCGACATGGGAAGATTACCGCGCACAGATCGCGGCGGGCGTCCATGCCGGCATGTCGGGCATCGGCTGGTGGACGCAGGATATCGGCGGCTTCTACGACGGCCATGCCCATGACCCAAGCTTCCGCGAACTTCTGGTGCGCTGGTTCGAATTTGGCGTCTTCACCCCGATCTGCCGCCTGCACGGCGTTCGCATCCCCGAGGATGTGCCGGTGGCGGGGCAGGGCGAACAACCCAGCTATGGCCGCGAATTGTTCCGCGTCTTCACCGATACCGGCGGCGCGAACGAGGTCTGGTCCTACGGCGCGGAGGTCGAGGGCAAGCTGATTCCCCTCCTGCATCTGCGCGAACGGCTGCGGCCCTATATCATGGAGCAGATGCGCAGCTATCACGACACCGGCGATCCTGTGATGCGGCCGCTGTCCTTTGACTTTCCCGACGATCCGCAGGCCGCGGCAGAGAGCCATGCCTATCTTTTCGGTCCCGACATCCTTGTGGCACCGATGCTCGAGGAAGGGGCGGATGCGCGCGAGGTCTGGTTGCCCGCAGGCGCCGACTGGGTGCATCCCTATACGGGCGGCGAACATGCGGGCGGGCAGCGGGTGACGATCCCGGCACCGCTGGGCCAGCCCCCGGTGATGGTGCGCAAGGGGCGCGCGGCGCTGGTGGCCAGGATTGCGGGAACGGATTGACACCGGCTGTCAGAAGCGCTCGCCCGGCCCAGCCGTCGATCGGGCCGACGGGGAAGCCTTGTGCCCCGAGGATCGCCTGCCCGGCCGCGACGAGGCGGCGCGCCTCCGGCCAGCCGGCCCAGTGCCGGAACCGCTCACCGCCGTTCCTCTGGACGATCCCGACGCCGCGCCGGGTCAGGGTCCGGCATCACCGTCGATGGCGCCGGCATAGTAGTTGGTGCTGGCACGCGGCATCTGCAGGTCGCGGATGCTCATGGGGTGCCTCCAATGCAAAAGGCCCGCCTGGGGGGCGGGCCCGTGTGGTCGTTCCTCGGTGCAGATGGCTCAGCCGGCGCCGGGAAGCGTGATGCCGATCCATTTCGGCAAGGTCACGATCGCACCCCCGAGGAGGCCCATCAGCCCCAGCGCGCCCATCGCCATGAACTTTCAGCCGGTGATCATCTGCGCCACCGGCTTCACATCCTTCATGTCCTGTTCGAGACCCGAGCTGCGCTGCTTGATCGTGTTGAGGCGTTCAGCCACCTGCTTCCGCGCGGCCCTGCACGATCACCGGCGGACCCCCGCACCCAGCGGGGTTGCCGGCAGGCCGTCGGGCACCCGGCCATAGACCTGCGGCAGCGAGCAAGTCTTCAGATGGGGCATCACCCGGGCCCCGAAATGCCGCGCCTCGTCAAGATGGGGATAGCCCGACAGGATGAAGGCGCGCATCCCCATCTTGCGATAGGTCTCGAGCTTGCCCATCACCTGATCGGTCGATCCCACCAGCGCCGCCCCGCAACCCGACCGCGCGCGGCCGATCCCGGTCCACAGATGCGGTTCGAGATAGCCCGCGTCATCAGCGATCTCGCGGCCTCGGGCCTGATGGCTGACACCGAGCGAGCCCGCATCGAGCGCGCGTTCGCGGATCTCGGCCCCGCGCGCCGCATCGAGCCTTGAGACGAGATGCTCGGCATAGTCGCGCGCCTCGGCCTCGGTATCGCGCACGATGACATGGACCCGCAATCCATAGTCGAGCGTGCGGCCATACCGCTCGGCCACCGCGTTCACCGCCCTCATCCGGCCTTCCAGATCCTCGACCCGTTCGGGCCACATGAGGTAGACGTCGCAATGCTGGCCGCAGAGTTCCAGCGCGTCGGGGGAATAGCCGCCGAAGTACAGAAGCGGTCCGCCGGTCTGATAGGGGCGGGCCGGGTCGGTGGTCAGGCCCGAGAAGCGGTAGATCTGCCCCTCGTAGTCGATCTCGTCCCGCGTCCAGGCCTGCTTGAGAATCTCGACCACCTCGCGCGAGCGCCGATAGCGAAAGGCGCTGTCGGCCGTCTCGCCGGGAAAGTCGGACGAGATGATGTTGACCGTCAACCGCCCCTCGAGCATGTGGTCCAGCGTGGCGATGGTGCGGGCCAGCATGATCGGCTGCATCTCGCCGCAGCGGACGGCGGCCAGCATGTTGATCTTCGAGGTCAGCGGCGCGCAGCCGGCGACAAAGCTCAGCGTGTCCTGCCCGACCTGATAGGAAGAGGGGCAGAGGATGTTGCGAAAGCCCTGCTCTTCGGCGGTCCGCACGATGGCCGAGCAATGGGCGAAGGATGACCGCAGATCGCCGTCCGGTACCCCGAGGAACCGGTAGTCGTCCGAGCAGAGTGCCGCGAACCACGCCACCTCGACCGCATCGGTCCCGGCCGATGTTATTGGAACGACGCTCATTTCCCGCCTCCTTCTGCGGCTGCCCGGCGTGGGTAGCGGGGCGCATTGGCCGCTTGACACCGCAACCTGCTAGCAGTGTCCTCTGCACAGGGCAACGGCGCAACCCCGTGCCGCAAGGCAGGCAGGACAGATCATGACCGAAGGCGACACCCACTCCGCCGCCGAACCGGCGGGCGCGCGCAAGGGACAGAGGCCGTGATGGCGCGCAAGCTGCACTACGGGATCATCGGCTGCGGCATGATGGGGCAGGAGCATCTGCGCAACATCGCGCTGCTGGAGGATGTCCGGGTCACCGCGATCCTCGAGCCCGACCCCGCGATGGCCGCCGCCGCCCGCGCGCTGGTGCCCGAGGCGGCGATGGCCCCCGGCCTTGCGGAACTGCTGGACCACCCCTCGCTCGACGCCCTCGTGATCGCCAGCCCGAACTTCCGGCATGTCGAGCAGCTTGAGGAAATCGCCCGCACCCGCCCCCTGCCGATCCTGGTCGAAAAGCCGCTCTTCACCGACCTCGCGCAGGCCGATGCGGTCGCGGCGCTGATCGCTGACTATCCCGCGCCGGTCTGGGTGGCGATGGAATACCGCTACATGCCCCCCATCGCGGCCCTTCTGGACTGCGGGCAGGCCGAAACCGGCGGGGTGCGGATGCTCACCATCCGGGAACATCGCTTTCCGTTCCTGCGCAAGGTCGGCGACTGGAACCGCTTCAACCGCTATACCGGGGGCACCTTTGTCGAGAAATGCTGCCATTTCTTCGACCTGATGCGCCTGATCCTGCAGGCCGAGCCGCTACGGGTGATGGCCTCGGGCGGGCAGGATGCCAACCATCTGGACGAAAGCTACGGCGGCGAGGTGCCCGATATCCTCGACAACGGTTATGTCCTCGTCGATTTCGACACCGGCGCGCGGGCCATGCTGGAGCTGTGCATGTTCGCCGAGGGCAGCCGCTATCAGGAAGAGATCTCGGCCGTCGGCCCGCGCGGCAAGGTCGAGGCGCAGGTGCCGGGGCCGGGGCGGTTCTGGCCCGAAGGTCTGGGCGATCCGCCGGTGCCGCTTCTGACCGTGAGCCCGCGCCACCCGAAGGGCCCGGTCATGCGCGAAATCCCGGTCGATCCCGACCTTCTGGAGGCCGGGGATCACAACGGGTCTACCTATTACCAGCACCGCAGGTTCGCCGATCTGGTCCGTGGCACATTGACCGCGCCCGAGGTGACGCTTCAGGACGGGCGGATGGCCGTCCTGATGGGGCTTGCGGCCCAGAGGTCGATCGCCGAGGGTCGGACTGTGGCCATGACAGAGTTGACCGGCAGCGGGCCTGCCCCGGCCTGACGGCGACCGGACGACCCGGCCGCGCGAAGGGTCGCCCCATGCTGTTGCACCCCGATACGCGTTTCCCGGCCGATCCGGGCGTGCGGCGCCTGGCGCGCGAGCTTTGTGCCGAGGTCGCGGACCTGCCGCTGATCTGTCCGCATGGCCATTGCGACCCGGCAGGGTTCGCCCGGGACGCGCCCTTTGCCGATCCTGTCGTCCTTCTGATCCAGCCCGACCAGTACGTCGTGCGGGTGCTGGTGTCGCAGGGGATCGGCTACGAGGCGCTGGGCATCGGGGCCGAGGGGGCGGAAACCGGTCCGGCGTCAACTGGCGGTGACCGGCCGGGGCGTGGCACCTGCCCGACGCGCGCGCCTTCGCGGGCGCGATGCCGAAGCTGCGCCCGGTCTTTGGCGATCTGTCCGGCGATACGGGTTTCCGCGACGCGGTGACCGAAGCCTTCCTGGCCCCGCGCGGCGAAGGGGTCCGAGCCCCTCAGGCCGGCTCGATGATCTCGGGCATGCTGCGCAGAAGCATGTCGAGATCCTCGATCACCCGCCGCAGATGCACCCTCAGCGCCGCTTCGGCCGCATCGGGACGACCGGCCGTCACCGCCTCGAAAACCGCGACATGTTCGGCCAGCAGCCCGGCCATCTTCGCGCGGTCGCGCAGGCAGCGGAAACGGACGCGGTCAAGATGCAGCTTCACCCCGCCCAGATGGGTCCAGAGATCGGGCAGGCCGGCCGCTTCGGCAAGGGCCGCGTGGAATCGTTCGTCCGAGGCCTGAAAGCCCTCGTGATCGGCATGGGCCAGCAGGGCCTTCTGCAGGTCCAGTTCCTTCGCCGCCGCGCCAAGGTCGGGCAAGCGCGCATGGGCGGCGAGGCGGCGCAGCACCTCGACCTCGACCCCTTCGCGCACCATCTGCGCCGCGCGGATCGCCGCCGCATCCAGCCGGGTGACGACAGAACCGCGCTGCGGATAGGTGATGACCAGCCCCTCGCCGGCCAGATGCAGCAGCGCCTCGCGCACCGGCTGGCGGCTGACCCCGATCTGGTCGCAAAGCGACTGTTCGGACAGCCGGGTCCCGGGCGCGATCTGCCCCATGAGGATCGCATGGCGCAGATTGCGGTGAACCTGCGCCGCCGCCGTGGCATCGGGCATCAGGCCGAAAGGCGGCAGGGACAGTTCCCCGGTCTTCATGATCGCTGACCTTTGTATGCAAGGCCGGCATCGACCCAACCACCCATACTGGCGACTGGCCGATCCTGCAGGGATATGAGTCGGGGGGTCACCGGGAGTCCGCTCGAGCTGAAATGGTAGTATGACTAGAAACTGTTTGACACCTGTCCCCGCTGCCGTCAATTCTGATCGGGCGACCCGGGCAAGGCATGGGGCGGCCCCCCTGCACCAACGGGCGGCCAATAGGGAGAGGGCCGGGACAGGCCCGATGGAGGATAAAAGATGAAGGTACTTCGCAACCCGGCGCGGCTGGGCAAGACGGCTGCCGTTTCCATCGCCGCGCTTCTGGCGGCGAGCGCAGCGCAGTCGGCCGAACTTACCCTGATGATGAGCGAGAACGACAACCAGGCCGCAGCTCTCGCGGTTCTGCTCGAGCGTTACAAGGAAATCGAGCCCGATGTGAACGTGACGCTGAACATCGTGGGCTACAACATCATCCGCGACCAGCTGAAGGGCCAGCTCGAAGCCGGCGTCGGCCCCGACATGGCGCTGGTCACCGATCTGGGCGGGCTGAACCCGCATTATGTGGACCTCACGCCCTATGTCGACGCCGCCGACTGGGAAGCCAATTACGGCGCGATCCTGCCGTGGTACCGGGCGGGCAAGCCCGACGGTATCTACGGGTTCCATTCCGAACTGACCGTGACCGGCCCCTTCGTCAACCTGACCATGTTCGAGGATGCAGGCGTCGATCTGCCCGAACCGGGTGCCACCTGGGACGACTGGGCCGATGCCACCCGCGCGGTGATGGAGGCGACCGGCGCCTATGCCGGCATGGTGATGGACCGCTCGGGCCACCGCATGGCCGGCCCCGCGATGTCCTATGGCGCGGCCTATTTCGACGAGGATGGCAACTTCATCGTCGATGACGGCTACCGTGAATTCGCCGAGCGGATGATCGCCTGGCATGCCGAGGGGCTCATGCCGCCCGACATCTGGCCGGCCGTTTCGGGCGCGGCCTATGCCAACGGCAACGACATGTTCGCCGTGGGCGAGGTGCCGTTCCACATGGCCGGGTCCTGGAACGTGGGCAGCGTGATGCGCACGGTCGGCGACCGGTTCGACTGGGCCGTCGTGCCGGTGCCCTGCGGCCCCGCCGGCTGCGGCGTGATGCCGGGCGGGTCGGGCTTTGTCGCCTTCAACCATTCCGACAATGCCGAGGAAGCCGCCAAGCTGATCGCCTGGCTTGGCTCGACCGATATCGCGCGGGAATGGTACGGCATGACCTTCGCCATCCCCGCTCACGCCGGTCTGCAGGCCGAGGGGATCGACTACACGGACTTCGGTGCCGATGACCGCGTGTCGGAGGCGCTGAACGTCTTTGCCGCCGGAGCGGCGCAGGCGGCCATCGACACGCCGCAGGCCTTTGCGCTGCAGGGGCACCGGTTCGCCTTCGTGATGTACAACTCGACCGTGCAATATATCGCGGCCGTGATGACCGACGACCTCGACCTCGATTCGGCGCTTGAGCGGATCCAGGAAGAGCTCGACACCAACGCGCGCGACGGCTGATCCGTCGCCGGGGCGGGCCCCCTTGGCCCGCCCTTCGCGTCCCCGCACCCGAGAATCGCGTCAGGAAAGCCGCTCATGTCGCCAGCCGGGCTGTTGATGTATTCGATCCTGGGCCTCTGGGTCCTGGGCGGCAGCGCCTGGCTTCTGACGCGCCGCCGCTACCGGATCGACCAGATCCCCGATTTCCTGATGGATCTGCTGGGCTTCCCGGTCGAGCTTGCGCAAAGCCTGTACGGGCGTCAGGGCGTGCCTTACGCCTTCCTTCTGCCCAACATGGCGATCTTCGGCCTGTTCACCTTCCTGCCGGTGATCCTCAACTTCTATGTCTCGCTGACCGGTGGCTCCTCGATCTCGATTTTCGAGCGGCCCTTTGTCGGCCTCGACAATTACCGCCAGATCTTCGACTGCGAGACCATCCTCGAGCCGCGCACCTGCACCAATGCAGGCTTCAACTTCTGGGCCAGTCTCTACAACACGCTCTGGTTCGTACTTTTCCAGGTGCCGATCCTTGTCGGCGTCGCGCTGCTGACGGCCCTTGTCGTCAACAAGGCGATGGCCGGGCGCGGGTTCTGGCGGGCGATGTTCTTCTATCCGGTGATGCTGTCGCCGGTGGTCATCGCCAATATCTGGAAATGGATCCTGCACCGCCGCGGCATCCTGAACGAGGGCCTTGCCAGCGGCGCCGAGACAATGACCACCCTTGCCGGCCTGTCGGGCTTCGGCCTGTTCATGGGGGTGGTGCTGGCCATCCTTCTGCTGATCACGGCCGAGCGCACGATACGCTCGACCGCCGAACCTTCGCTTGCCTGGGGGGCGCTGTTCGGGGGGCTGTTCCTGCTGGTGGCCTATTGGGCCGATCCGCTGGCCGCCCTTGGCCTTGCCACCGGCCTGCCCGCGCTTCTGATCGCGGGCCTCTGGCTCTGGCTGGTGGCGGCGAACCACCCCCTTGTGCGCCCCGCGCTTGCGGTGCTCTGCGCGCTCTCGGTCGCGATGCTGCTGTTCGTCCAGTTCGACGCGGTGTTCGATTTCGCGGGCTACCGGCCGATCAACTGGCTGGTCACGCCCAACACCGGCTGGGCCTTCTTCTGGGTGGTCTTCGTCTTCTGCTGGTCGCATATGGGATTCTACATGCTGATCCTTCTGGCCGGGCTGCAGGCGATCCCGAAGGATCTGTACGAGGCCGCGCAGATGGACGGCACGCGCGGCCCGCGGGTCTTTTTCCGCATCACTCTACCGCTGGTGATGCCGACGCTGACCGTGGTCATGGTGCTGGCGCTGATCCGGTCGTTTCAGGTTTTCGACGAGGTCTATCTGCTGACCGGCGGCGGCCCGGGGCGCGAGACCTACATGATCGTGCAGAACATCTTCGAGGGGGCCTTCGCCGGCACGACCCCGCTCTACGGCATGGCGGCGGCGGGATCGGTGCTGATGGCGGTGATCATCGCGCTTTTCACCGCGATCCAGCTGATTGCCACCCGCAAACGGTCGGGGATCTAGGATGACGGCCACCCTTCCCGCCCAGCGCAACGGACTGCGCCGCTTCCTGACCCGCACTGCCGGCGGGCGCGACGGGCGCCGGATCGGCGTGACCGACGTTCTGACCTATGCCTATCTGATCTTCGGCGTGGTCATCATCCTGGCCCCGGTGATTTGGACCTTCACCTCTTCGCTGAAGCCCCGCGAACAGATCGAGGCCTTCGATCCCCGCCTTCTGCCCTGGCAACAGGACCGGGTCGAGATCGCGGGCGAGGGGATGCGCGACCTGTTCCTCTGGACCGATCCCGAAACCGGCGAGGTGATCGAGGTGATCCGCCGAGGCCCGGCGCGTGCGCAAAGCGACGTGGCCCCGGTCGACGATACCGAGGCCGTGTTCCAGGCCGCGCGCGAGGATCTGGCCCCGTCCGAAAGCATGCAGGTGGCCTGGGGCAATTTCCTCGACCCGATCCTGCAACGCGAAGGATCGCGCCATTTCGCGTTCTTCCGATACCTGGGCAATACCATCTTCGTCACGGTGATGGCGACGCTGATCACCCTTCTGATCAACTCGATGGCGGCTTTCGCCCTGTCGAAATACCGCTTCCGGGGGCGGCTGACCTTTACCCTCCTGATCGTGGCGACGCTGCTGATCCCCTCGACCATCATCCTGGTGTCGCTGTTCTTCGTCGTCTGGTCCTTCGGCATGTTCGGATCGCTCTGGGGCGTCATCATCCCGGCGGCGGCAACGCCCACGGGCGTGTTCCTCCTGCGGCAATACATGCTGACCATCCCCGACGAACTGCTCGAGGCGGCGCGGATGGATGCCGCTTCGGAATGGAAGATCTACTGGCGCATCGTCCTGCCGCTGTCGCTGCCGGCGCTGTCGGTGCTGGCGATCCTGTCGGTGATCTGGCGCTGGAACGATTTCCTCTGGCCGCTGATCGTGCTGATCTCGGACCCGTCCAAACACACGCTGCAGATCGGGCTGACCTCGTTCACCGGCGAATTCACCACGGCCTACAACTATATCCTGGCCATGACCGTGGTGTCGCTTCTGCCGGTCACGCTGGTCTTTGTCTGGCTGCAGCGGTTCATCACCACCGGCATCGCCACGACCGGCCTGAAGTAACCGGGGACACCATGACCACAGCCGCGCTTCGCCTGACCAAGATCCGCAAGTCCTTCGGGGCGGTCGACGTGATCCATGGTATCGACCTGGAAATCGGAGAGGGTGAATTCGTCGTCTTCGTCGGCCCCTCGGGCTGCGGCAAGTCCACGCTCCTGCGGCTGATCGCGGGGCTCGAGGATGTGACCTCGGGCGATATCGAGGTGGCGGGCAAGCGCGTCAACGACATCCCCGCCTCGGATCGCGGGCTGTCGATGGTGTTCCAGTCCTATGCGCTTTATCCGCACATGTCCGTGCGCTCGAACCTGTCCTTCGGGCTGGAAAACCTGCGGATGCCCCGGGCCGAGATCACCCGGCGCGTCGATGAAGCGGCCCGGATGCTGCAGATCGACCCGCTGATGGACCGCCGCCCCGGCCAGCTTTCCGGCGGGCAGCGGCAGCGGGTGGCCATCGGCCGCGCGATCGTGCGCGAGCCGGTGATCTTCCTGTTCGACGAGCCGCTGTCGAACCTCGACGCCGAATTGCGCGTGCAGATGCGGGTCGAGATCTCGCAACTGCACGCCCAGCTTGGCAACACGATGATCTATGTCACCCATGACCAGGTCGAGGCGATGACCATGGCCGACCGGATCGTGGTGCTGCGCGGCGGTCGGATCGAACAGGTGGGGCGGCCGCTCGATCTTTACAACAACCCCGCCAACCGCTTTGTCGCGGGCTTCATCGGCGCGCCGCAGATGAATTTCCTGGGCGGTGCCGTGGAAGGGGCGGATGCCATCCGGCTCGACTCGGGCAAGGTCAAGCATGTGCAGTTCGCCGAAGACCCGGGCAACGGCACCCGGGTTACGGTCGGTATCCGTCCCGAGGCGATCCGGGTGGCGCTGGACGGGACGGGCGATCTGCAGGGCACGGTGCGCAGCTTCGAGCAGCTGGGCGCGATCACCTATATCTACACCGACCTGCCCAATGGCGAGAAGCTGACCGTGCAGATCCCCGAACAGGTGCCGCTGGTGCGCGGTCAGTCCATCGGGATCACCCTGCCCGAGGCCGCTGTCCATGTCTTCCGCGAAGACGGGGGCGAGGGTCTGCCGCTTGCCCGAAAGGCCCTTGCCGTATGACCACCTGCGCCCTGATCGGCCTTGGCATGGTGTCGCGGACCTATGCGGCGGCCCTTGCCGATCTGGCCCCCGAGCTGCGGCTTGCCGGGGTTCATGCGCGGCAGCCCGAAAGCCGCGCAGCCTTTGCCGCGGCCCATCCCGACCTGCCCGGCGCGGCGCGCGCCTATGCCTCGGTCAAAGAGATCGCGGCCGATCCCGAGGTGGATTTCGTCATCCTGACCACGCCGCCGAATGCAAGGCTGGACCTGCTGCGCATCCTCATGGCTTCGGGCGGCAAGCCGGTCCTGATGGAAAAGCCCGTCGCCCGCACCCTTGCCGAGGCCGAAGAGGTCGCCGGGATCGCCGCCGCCGCCGGGGTGCCGCTGGGGATCGTGCTGCAGCATCGCGCGCGGCCGGTGGCGGCCGAATTGCGCGCGCGGCTGGGGGATCTGGGGCCGCTGCGCGCGGCCGAGATCTTCGTGCCCTGGTGGCGGCCGCAAGACTATTACGACGAACCCGGCCGGGGCACCTATGCCCGCGACGGCGGCGGGGTCCTGATCAGCCAGGCGATCCATACGCTCGATCTGGCGCTGTCCTTCACAGGGCCGGTGGCGCAGGTCACGGCCATGCTCGCCACGACCGACCTGCACCGGATGGAGGCCGAGGACTGGGCCACCGCGGGCCTCCGCTTTGCCAGCGGCGCGGTCGGCAGCCTGATGGCCACGACCGCCGCCTTTCCCGGCCGGCCCGAGGGGTTCATCCTGCATTGCGAGAACGGGTCGGCCGAATTCGTGTCGAACCGCCTGACGCTGGCATTCCACGACGGGCGCACCGAAACCCTGGGCGCCAGCAGCGCGACCGGGGCAGGGGCCGATCCCATGGCCTTCACCCATGACTGGCACCGCGACGTGATCGCCGATTTCGCGCGGGCCGTTCAGACCGGACGCCCGCCGCTCATCCCCGTCGAGGCCGCGCTTGAGGCGCACCGGCTGATCGACGCCCTGGAACGGTCCGGCCGCGAGGGCCGGCGCATCGACATCTGAAAGGACCGACCATGACCACAGGCCCGAAGCTTGCCGTGATGGGCATCGACCACGATCACATCTTCGGAATGCTGGGCAACATGCTGGCTGCCGGCGCCACGATCGAGCGCTGGTGGTCCGAGGACAGCCCCACCGCCGCCCGCTTTGCCGAAAGCTACGACGGGCTCGAGCGCGTCACCGACCGTCGCCGGATCCTCGAGGATGACAGTATCGACATGGTCCTGACCTCGGCCGTGGCCTCGGACCGGGCGACGCATGCGCTGGACGCGCTGGACCACGGCAAGGACGTGATGGCCGACAAGCCCGGCTGCACCACGCTCGAGCAACTCGCCGCCCTGCGCGCGGCGGTGGCGCGCACGGGGCGCATCTGGTGCGTCGACTTCTCGGAACGGTTCGAGGTGCCGGCCGTGGCACGGGCCGAGGAGCTGGTCGCCGAAGGCGCCATCGGCCGGGTGGTCCAGACCCTTGGCATCGGGCCGCACCGTCAAAGGCTTGCGTCCCGGCCCGACTGGTTCTTCGACCGCCCGCGCTATGGCGGCATCCTGTGCGATATCGGCAGCCATCAGGTGGACCAGTTCCTTTACTTCACCGGCTCGACCGAGGTCGAGATCGCCCATGCCCATGTCGAGAACACGACCCTGCCCGACCATCCCGGCCTGCAGGATTTCGGCGAGATGACGCTCAGGGGCGACAGGGGCCACGGCTATATACGCGTCGACTGGTTCACTCCCGATGCCCTGCCCACCTGGGGCGACGGGCGGCTGTTCCTTCTGGGCACGGAAGGGCATATCGAACTGCGCAAATATACCGATGTCGGGCGGGAAACCTCGGGCAACCACCTCTATCTGGTCAACGGCACGCGTTGCGAACATATCGACTGCGCCGATGTCCCGCTGCCCTTCTTCCCCCGCCTCTGCGCGGATATCCGCGACCGGACCGAGACGGCGGTCACGCAGGAGCATACCTTCCGCACCATGGAGATCGCGATCCGCGCCCAGATGCAGGCCGAAGGGGTGCCGGCATGAGGCGCGTTGCGATCATCGGGGCGGGCATCGGGGCGGCGCATCTGAAAGGCTACCTCGCCCTGCCCGACCGTTTTGCCGTGGCGGCCGTCTGTGACCTCGACGAAGCCCGCGCCCGCCCCCTGGCCGAGGCGGCGGGCTGCCCCGTGGTGGGCGATTACCGGCAGGTGCTGGCCGATCCTTCGGTCGATCTGGTCGATATCTGCCTGCCGCCGCATCTGCACTGCCCCGTCGCGCTCGAGGCGCTGGCCGCGGGCAAGCATGCCGTCTGCGAAAAGCCCCTCGTGTCGAACCTGGCCGAGGCCGATGCCCTGATCGCCGCCGCCGAGCGGGCCGGTCGCCAGATCTTTCCGGTGTTCCAGTATCGCTATGGCGCGGGCTTCGCCCAGCTGGCCGCGCTGCAGAAGGCCGGGCTGGCCGGTCAGGCGCAGGTCGCCACGCTCGAGACGCACTGGAACCGCCCCGCCGCCTATTACGACGTGCCCTGGCGCGGCAAATGGGCGACCGAACGCGGCGGCGCGGTGCTGGGCCATGCCATCCATATCCATGACCTTCTGACCATGGTGCTGGGCCCGGTGGCCAGCCTTCAGGCCGAGGTTGCCACCCGCGTCAATGCCATCGAGGTCGAGGATTGCGCGGCCATCGCGATCCGCATGGCCTCGGGCGCGCTGGTCACCTCGTCGATCACGCTGGGGGCGGCGATGGATACCTCGCGGCTGCGCTTCGTCTTTGCCGGGCTGACGGCGGAAAGCGGCCTGAACCCCTACAGCCCGGCCGAAGGGGCCTGGACCTTCACCGCCCGCGCCCCGGTCGAACAGGCCGAGGTCGATTCCGTTCTGGCCGGGATCGGCACGCCCTTGACGGGCTTTGCGGGCTTCCTCGAGGCGGTGGCCGATGCGCTGGACGGCAAGCCGGGGCGCGAGGTGACGCTGGCCGACGGGCGCGCCAGCCTCGATTTCGTCACCGCCGTCTACCATGCGGCGCGGACGGGGGCCAAGGTCACCCTGCCGCTGGCCGCCGATCATCCGCTCTATTCCGACTGGGTGCCCCATGCTTGAATGCTGGCGCTGGTTCGGCCCCGCCGACGCGATCACCCTGCCGCAGGTCGCCCAGACCGGGGCCACCGGCGTTGTCACCGCGCTGCATGACATCCCCTATGGCGCGGTCTGGGACGCAGAACAGATCGAGGAACGCCGGGCGATGATCGCGGGGTCGGGTCTCGGCCTGCACTGGGCCGTGGTCGAAAGCCTGCCGGTGCACGAGGACATCAAGCTCGGGCAGGGCGACCGCGAGGGCCTCTTTGCGCGCTACCGCCAGTCGCTGGCCAATCTGGCGGCGGGGGGCGTTCGGACGGTCTGCTACAATTTCATGCCGCTTCTGGACTGGACGCGCACCGACCTTGCCGTGCCTCTGCGCGGCGGCGCCACGGCGCTGCGCTTCGATGCGACCCGGATGGCCGCGCTCGAGATCGGGATGCTCGAGCGTCCGGGGGCCGAGGACGACTACCCCCCGGCCGTCCGGGCGGCAGCGGAAGACTGGCTCGCCCGTGCGAGCCAGGCCGACCGCGACCTGCTTCTGGCCAGTATCAACGCCGGTCTGCCGGGCCATTACCCGCGCTATACGCTGGCGGAACTGCGCGAGGTTCTGGCCCGATACGACGGTCTGGACCGTGCCGCACTGCGCGCCCATGCCGCCGATTTCCTGCGCGCCGTGGTGCCCGCGGCCGAGGATCTGGGGATCCGCCTCTGCATTCATCCCGACGATCCGCCGCGCGACATCCTGGGCCTGCCCCGGATCGTGTCGTCCGAAGACGACATCGCCTGGCTCATGGGGGCGGTCGACAGCCCGGCCAATGGCCTCACGCTCTGCACCGGGAGTCTGGGCGCGGGTGCGGCGAACGACCTGCCCGCCATCACCCGCCGTTTTGCCCGTCGGATCGCCTTCGTCCATCTGCGCAATGTCGCCCGCGACCCGGACGGCAGCTTTCAGGAAAGCGCGCATCTCGAGGGTGATGTCGACATGATCGCGGTCCTGCGCGCGCTCCTTGCCGAAGAAGACCGACGTCTGTCCGAAGGCGATGCCACCCCGATTCCCTTCCGTCCGGACCATGGCCATGTGATCGGGCTCGACCACGACCAGAAGGCTCATCCGGGCTATCCGCTGACGGGGCGGTTGCGCGGCCTTGCGGAATTGCGCGGCGCCATCGCGGCCCTGCGGGCGGTCTGATCCGCTACGCGGGGTGGGGCTCATCTACTTGCGCCGGGCGGACGGCGGCAGGATCGCCAAGGGAAGGCGGCGCGGCAGAGCGCTCTGGTCCTCCTGAGCCAGTTCTTCATGCCGCGCCACAACGCGCAACTGAGGCTGCCAAAGGCCCAGATCACGATCTTGCGGGCCCGCATCCCGAGACAGAGGATCATCCTGTCGCCCGCCGACAAGGCCGAACTCATGCGCATCGGGGCTGAGTGCGGGGACGATATCGACGGCCTCCACGAAGTGGCCAGGTCTGCCACCTGCAAGCGCTGGCTCGTTCAGATGCGCGTCGGGACGTTCTACAAGTCGATTTCCGGCCCGCCCGTGACGACCCGATCCGCCGCACCCGCCAGCTGGGCGGCGTCATCACATCCTACACCCGCGATGCGGCGTGAGTGCCCTCTGTCCGCACAGTCGGATCAGAATACAGTCGGATCAGAATGACAGACAGCGCCGAATTCATCCTGGCGGGTTCCACCACGCCCTTTCAAGACTGTCGCAATGTCGCCGCAATGACCGGAGGTGGTGGATCCGAGGCCCGATCGTTGCTGCGTCGCAGTTCATCATTCCATAGGTACTTCATGATGTTCTCGGCCTCAATCGGATCTCTCGCGGACCCACCTTGGCAGAACGATGCCCGTCGGTGACGGTAACGCCATCAAGCGATGTGTCCGTAGCATCACCGACGCTTCTGGGTCAGCGCGACAGCAAGGATGATGATCCCGCCACGGGCGATCTGCTGCTGGCTGAATTCCAGCCCCATCAGGATGAGGCCGTTGTTGATCAGGCCGATCATCAGCGCTCCGACCACGGTGCCGATCACGGTTCCTTTGCCGCCGAAAAGGCTGGTGCCGCCAAGGACACAGGCGGCGATGACAGACAGTTCGTCCCCCTCGCCGATCTGGAAGCGGCCCGATTGCAGGCGGCCCGCATAGAGCATGCCTGCAAGGGCCGCGGCCAGCGACGACAGGACCATGACCTTGAACTTGATGTTGCGCGTGTCGATGCCCGAATAGCGGGCCGCCGTCTCGCCGCCGCCGGTTGCCAGCACGCGCCGCCCGAAACCGGTGTGGCGCAGCACGACATGGCCGATGGCGCCCAGCGCCAGCATCCAGAACAGGAGAACCGGGATCGTGCCGACCGAACCGCCGCCGAACAGCCAGGAATAGCCCGGCGACAGGATGGGCACGGCCGCCGTGCCGGAAATCCACATCGCCACGCCCTTGGCGATGCCCATCATCGCCAGTGTCGTGAGGAAGGACGGGATGCCCACGCGCGTGGTCAGCCAGCCGTTGCAGATGCCCACGGCAAGCCCGGTCGCGATGCCGGCCAGCACCCCGACGACAGGCCCCGCCGCCGCGATGGCAAGCGCGACCGTCACCGTGGTCAGCCCCGCGACCGCGCCGACGGAGAGGTCGATCTCGCCCGCCGACAGGACAAGGGTCATGGCAACCGCCATCACCGCGATCATCGCCGTTTGCCGCACGATGTTGAGAAGGTTGTTGGGGTTGAGGAAACCCTTGTCGCCCAGCGTGATCGCAAAGACGATGAAGATGACCACGAAACCGATATAGATGACGTAGTTGCGCCAGTCGCTGAGGAAGGCGTTCATGCGGGGTGCCGTGTCAGTCTGCGACATGGGATATCTCCTTCCCGGCCGTGAGGGCCTTCTGAATCTCGATCTGAAGCCGCTCTTCGGCGGCCTGAAGGCGGTGGGCCGTATCCTCGGCCGGGATGCCGGGATCCTCGAGTGCTGCGCGCGGCAGATCACCATGGGCGCGGCCATCGGCCATCACGACGATCCGGTCGCAGGCGACCAGAAGCTCGGACAGTTCGGACGAGATCATCAGCACGCCCTTTCCCGCTCGGGCCAGATCGCGCACGAGGCGGATGATTTCGGATTTCGAGCCGATGTCGATGCCGGCGGTCGGTTCATCGAGGATCAGGATGTCGGGATCGGCGGCCAGCCATTTGCCGATCACGACCTTCTGCTGGTTGCCCCCCGACAGGGTGGAAACCGCATGGTCGCGGCTGCCCGTCTTGATCGCAAGCCGTGCGATCTGGGTTTCGGCCACGTCACGGACCGCACCGCCGCGGACAAGACCCCCGCGCGACAGGTCGTCCAGCACCGCCAGCGTCAGGTTCGAGGCGACGGAATGTTCGGGGATGATGCCCTGCGTTGCCCGCGCCTCGGGGACAAGGGCGATGCCGTGGCGGATCGCATCCGCGGGCTTGCGGATCGTGACGGAGTTGCCCTTGATGCGGATTTCTCCCGACACTGCCGGCTCGATCCCCGCGATCACACGCGCAAGCGCCGAGCGCCCCGACCCCAGCAGGCCGGCGAGGCCCACCACCTCGCCCCGGTGCAGGGTCAGGGACAGGTCGTCGGGCTTCCACGGGCCGGTCACGCGCTGCAGGCACAGAAGTTCTTCTCCCAGGGCGCTTTCGCCGCGATCCACATCGGCAAGGCCAAGCGAGCGTCGCCCGACGATATGTTCGATCATCCGGTCGATGGGCAGGTCGGCGATGGGCGCGGTGATGACATGGCGTCCGTCGCGCAGGATCGTCGCGCGGTCGGCGATGCGGGCGATCTCGTCCATGCGGTGGCTGACATAGATCACCGCACCGCCCTGCGCCTTGAACCGGCGCAGATAGTCGAACAGACGCTCGACATCCGATACGGCCAGCGCGGTCGAGGGTTCGTCAAGGATCAGGACCTTCGCTTCCTGGCTGATGGCCTTGGCGATCTCGGTCAGTTGTTTTTGCCCGGCCCCCAGATCGCCGACGATGGCGCGGGGGTTCACGCTGACGCCCAACATGTCGAACAGGCTGCGCGCGCGGGTGATGGCGGCGCGGTCGTCGATCAGGCCCAGGCCCCCGCGCGCCTCGCGCGTGAGGAAGATGTTCTGGGCCACGCTCAGGGTGGGGATCAGGCTCATTTCCTGATAATTCATGGCGATCCCGGCCTGCCGGGATTCCTCGGGCCGGTGCTGCACCAGCCTGTGCCCGGCCACTTCCACCACGCCCTCATCGGGGCGATGGACGCCATTGAGGATCTTCAGGATCGTGGATTTGCCCGCCCCGTTGCCGCCGAGAAGGGCGTGAACCTCGCCCGGAAGCACCTCGAGATCCACGCCCGACAGGGCCTTTACCCCGCCAAAGCGCTTCGAGATGCCGCTCATGCGGACGGCGGGGGCGGGTGCTGTCATCTCACCGTTTCCCACCGGCCGGTTTCGCCTGACCGCAGCAGGGCATCGGCGACCAGTTCGGTCAGCAGACCGTCCTCGAAATTCGGGCTGGGTTGGCGGCCGCTGTCGATGGCCGCGAAGAAATCGCGGCACTCGATGATCTTGGTCTCGGAATAGCCGATGCCAAGCGCCGGGATCGGCCAGAGCCCCTCGCCATAGGGATGGGCGGGGCCGGTATAGACGGTGCGGAAGCCGCGCGCATCCGCGGGGTCATCAGCGAACATCACCTGCAATTCGTCGCGGCGTTCGTAGTTGAACAGGATCGAGCCCTTGGTGCCGTGAATCTCGAGCGTGATGAAGTTGTTGCGTCCCCATGCGTTGCGGGTCGCCTCGAGGCTGCCGATGGCGCCGCCCTCGAACCTGAGAAGGGCCGTGACTTCGTCATCCACATCGACCGGGCCGCGCGGGGCATCGGCGTTCTTGTCCGAGGCGCCCAGCTTGTCGACACCGCCTGATTGCAGCGGGCGCGTGGGCACGATGGTGCGGGTGATGGCATTGACCTCGGCGATCGGGCCGACAAGGTAATGCGCCAGATCGACGACATGGGTGCCGATGTCACCCACCGCGCCAGACCCTGCGACCGCCTTCTGGAACCGCCACGAAAGCGGCCCGTCAGGATCGGCGGACCAGTCTTGCAGGTAGGTGCCGCGGAAGTTCAGCACCGTGCCGATCCGACCTTCCTCGATATACTTGCGGGCAAGGGCCACGGCGGGCGTGCGCCGATAGTTGAAGGCCACCATGTGGATCACGCCGGCCTTGCGCACGGCCTCGGCCATGGCGCGGGCCTCGTCCACGGTGCGGGCGAGGGGCTTTTCGCAGATGATGTGCTTGCCGGCCTCGGCGGCGGCGATGGCGATCTCGGCATGGACATTGTTGGGCGTGCAGATATCGACCACGTCGATATCGGGCCGGGCGACGACGGCGCGCCAGTCCGTTGCGGCCTCGTCAAAGCCAAATCGGGCGCGGGCCTCTTCGGCCATGGCCTCGGTCACATCGACCACGACCTTGCGATGCGGGATCGCGGGGGCGGGCCAGAAGAACATGGGCATCGCGGCATAGGCCATGGCATGCGCCTTGCCCATGAAGCCGCCGCCGATCATGGCGACGTTCATCTTGCGGGTCATCGGGATCACTCCGGGAAAGAGGAGGGGGGCTGCGACGATGGCCTGTCGCACCCCCCGGGGTGTCAGTTCATGCTGTTGACGATGTTGTCCGTCGCAGGTGCCGAATAGACCGTCTGCCAGGCGTCCAGCAGGTTGTCGCGCGTCACCGGCAGGGCCGGAAGGGCGACAAAGGCCGGGGCCTCCTTGCCCAGAAGGCCGTAGCCGGCCAGCATCGCCTCGGTCACGCCCTGGTCGAAGGGCCGCTGCGCACCAAGGCCGTAGATCATCCCGCCCTGCGCCATGTTGATGGCGACATTCTCGCCAAGGTCGATGGTGGTGATGACAAGATCGTTCCGGCCGGCGGCGCGTGCGGCGGTCAGGGCGCCCTCGGCGGGCACGTCCCAGACGGCCCAGATGCCGTCGATGCCGGGATTGGCCGTCAGCATGGCACCTGCGGCACGGTCGGCATCGCCCGCGAAGTCGGGCCCGCCGATCCCCTGTTCCGCGACGATCGAGATGCCGGGGTAGTCGGCCTCGATCGTGGCCTTGAAGGCATCGAAACGCTGGCGCGTCACGAAGAAGTCGGCCGCGTGATAGACGATGCCGATCTGTCCCTCGCCGTCCAGCGCCTGCGCCATCAGATGGGCCGAGGCGACGCCGTTGCCGTAATTGTCCGCCGAGACCGAGGCGATGTAGTCCTGCCCCGCGACAAAGCCTGCGGGCACGTTGTCCATGAAGACAAGATGGACGCCGGCATCGGCCGCCGCACGATAGGCGCTGGCCGTGGCGACGGGATCGGTCGGGATCGACACGATGATGTCGGGCGACTGGGCCATGATCGTTTCAAGATCGGCCACCTGCTTTTCGGCGCGGAAGCCCGCATCGGTGACGGCGATGACCTCGACCCCCATCTCGGCGAACTGGGCGCGCAGGCCCGCGATCTGCGCCTGGCTCCAGTCATTGCCGCCATAATGCATGACGATGGCGGCGGTCGCGCCCATCTCGCGGATTTGCGCCAGCTCATCATCGGTCAGGACGATGTCCGAGGCCGGTGCGGGTGCCTCGCCATTGGGGCCAAGCGACAGGACGGTATCCTGCAGGGCGGCCAGCGCGGCGGCGGGGCCGTCGGCGGTGGCGGGAAGGGCGGACAAGGCAAGCGCAAGGGCGCCAGCGCTGCCCAGAAGGCTGCGTCGGGTGATCATCTGTTTCCTCCCAATGATCTGTGGTGGTCGGGTCTCTGGTGCCGTGGGGTCAGACCCCTGCGGCCTCTTTCAGGAAGGCGCGGCTCAGGCCTGCGCCCTCTTCGGGGTCGTCCCATGCGTCAAGTTCGGTGCAGATCCAGCCGGCGAAGGCGGTGTCGCGCAGGGCGTCAAGGATCGGGCCGGTCGGAACATCGCCCCGGTCAAGCGGGGTGAAGGCGAAGGGGTCGCGCTGCAACCCCTTGAGATGCACATAGCTGATCCGGTCGCGGTGGGTGCGGATCAGATCGGCGGGGTCGCCTCCGGCGGCGGCCAGATGGGCGGTATCCGGGCAGAAGTCGATCTCGGTCAGTTCGAAGATGCGCGCCACCTCGGCAGGGCCTTCG
Source organism: Paracoccaceae bacterium (assembly GCA_051859505.1). Taxonomy (GTDB): domain Bacteria; phylum Pseudomonadota; class Alphaproteobacteria; order Rhodobacterales; family Rhodobacteraceae; genus JAFIEN01. Next base: position 8,847 of record JBHYFN010000040.1, on the reverse strand, counting down.
ACGATGGTCGACAGATGCGGATGGTAATGCGCCGTCAGACCGCGCGACCGGGCCAAGGCCACGACGCGGTCAAGGGCGGCGCCCAGCTTGTGGAAGTCGGCATCCCGTGTCCCGTCAAAGCGCTTGGCTCCGCCCCCCACCACCAGATGCGGCGCGCCCAGTTCGGCAGCGCGGTCGGCGGCGCGGGCGATGCGGTCAAGCTCTTCGGGCAGGATGTCGTCGAAGATGAAATTCGCGCCGGAATAGGCCGCGACAAGGCTTAGCCCGTGATCGTCCAGAAGCTGGCGAAAGCCCCGTGCGGACTGGTCCAGAAGGTTGCCGTCGAAGACCTCGACCCCTTCATACCCGGCCGCCGCGATGCCGGCAAAGGCCCGGTCCATGTCGCCGAAGGTGCGATAGGTCAGTTGGGTGATCGAGGTCACGCCTACGGCATTGCCGCCGAGCATGCCCCAGCAATTGGCCTGATAGGCCAGTTTCCAGTCCGTCATCGCTGTTGTCCTCCTCCGGGGTGCGCGGCTGATCCGTGGTGATCGGGTGCCGCGCTGGCGGCATGGGGCCGCCCTCGACCTTGATTATGCCGTATATGGGGCCATGTCAAATCAAGATGTGCAGAAACATGCTTACTTCTGCAGAGAAACAGCAAAAGTTACAACTTGCCCAACGTAAACCCTGCAGGCTAGACCTTACGGAGGTTGGGAAAGGAGCCCTCACCCGTGCCGCTTGCCGCGATCGAAACGAATCAGGACAGGCCCCGCGGCCGCCCGAAATCGAGCGAGTCCGCGGCGGCAAGCCTGGCGGAGCTGCTCAACCTCGTGCGTTCGGGGGTCGCGACGACCCGGCAGGAACTTGAACGGCACAGCGATTTCGGTCGGTCGGTCGTGGCCGACAGGGTGGCGCTGCTGACGGAGCTTGGCCTTGTGGACGAAAGCGAAAGCGGCACGGCGACGGGGGGGCGGGCCCCGCGTCTGGTGCGGTTCTGTCCGGACCGCGGGCGACTCATGGTCGCCATGGTCGAGCAATCCGCCCTTGGTGTCGGGTTGGCCGACATTTCGGGCCGCCTCCTGACCGAGCATCACGAGGCGATCGACACCGGGCTTGAAGCCGCGGCCACCCGCGACCGGCTGGTTGCCCTGTTCCGCTGGCTTCTGTCGCGGCATGGCGAAACGCCTGCGGTCTGGGGCATCTCGATCGCGGTTCCCGGTCCGGTGCTGACAGGTCAGGACGCGCCCATCCTGACCACCACCCCGGATTTCCTGCCCGGCTGGCCCGAGGCGCGGCTGGTCGAGACCCTGATGCAGGAGTTCGGCGCGCCGGTCTGGCTGCGGTCGGGGGTCGAGACGATGACGATGGGCGAGATGCGCGACGGCCAGGGTCAGGGCGCCGAAAGCATGCTCTTCGTCAAGGTCGGCCGCAGGATCGGGGCAGGGCTGGTCAATCGGGGACGCCTGTTTCGTGGCGCAGGTGGTGCCGTCGGCCTGATCGGACAGCTTCCCGTGACAGGCCCCGACGGCGAGGGCACGCTGGACAGCCTTGCGGGGGCGGCAATGGTCGAACGGGCCGGACGGTCCGCTGCCGGAACCGGCGAAAGCCCGCCCCTTGCCGACATTCTGCAGCGCGGCGGCCAGATCGGTGTCAACGATGTCTGCCAGGCGGCGCAGATGGGCGATCCGGCTGCGATGGAGATCGTCACAAGGTCGGGCCGGATGATCGGACAGGTCGTGGCAACCCTTGCCTCGATGCTGGATCCGCGGCTGATCGTTCTGGCGGGCACGCTGGCGCAGACCAACGACATCTTTCTCGCGGCGGTGCGCGAGACGGTCTATCGTGTCTCGCATCCGCTGGTGACGCGCGACTTGCGCATCCTGCGGTCGCAAATGGGGGGCTCGGCCGCGCTGGGGGGGGCGGCCTGGATCGGCACGGAAGAGTTGTTCCGGCCCGACCTTCTCAAGGAATGGATTCTGTCTGGCAGCCCGCGCAGCCTGCCGGTGCTGCAGGCATTGCATCCACATGACTGACGCGGGATGGGGGAAGCGATGACGGTACTTGGTCTTGGTCCGCATGGCGAACGGGCGGCCCCGCCCGAACGGGTCACGCTTCTGCCCGACGACATCCGTGCCGCGCGCGAAAGACGGTTCCGGGTGGGGATCGTGATGCACACGCTGGACAGCGACTGGGCCATCCGCGTCGTGCGCGGAATGGTCGGGACGCTGGGCGAATGTGGGGCCGCGGTGATCGAGGTGATCGACTGCGGCTTTCGCCCCGACCGCCAGATCGCGGCGCTGGACAGGTTGCGGGACGAGGCGCCGGATGCGATCATCTCTCTGCCCGTCGCCAATGCGGGCGTGGCGGATGCTCATATCCGCGTGGCGCGTTCTGGTATCCGCCTCGCATTGATCGACAATGTTCCGACGGGCCTGCTCCCCGGACCCGATTATGTGACGCTGGTGTCGGCCGACAATTACGGTCTGGGTCGCATCGCCGCCGAGCTTCTGGCCCCGCATCTGCCGCAGGGGGCCCGGATCGGGCTTCTGGGATATGACGCCGACTTCTTTCCCTCGAACCAGCGCGAGATCGCCTTCCAGAGGTGGATGGAGACCGAGCGCCCCGATGTCGCGATCCGGGTAGCCCGCTTCACCGCGATGGACGAGGCCGAAACCGTGACCCGTGCCCTTCTGAACGAAGAGCCGGACCTTGCCGGCCTCTTCGCCGTCTGGGACACGCCCTGCACCGGTGCGATCGCCGAGATCTCTCGTCGGGGCAGCCCGATCAGGGTGACGACGATCGACCTTGGGCGTGACGTCGCTATCTCGATGGCGCAGGGCGGGCCGGTGGTGGGTATTGCCGCGCAACGCCCGTTCCAGCAGGGCGAAACCGTCGCCCGGGCAGTGATCACCGATCTGCTGGGTCGGAGCTGCCCTGACTGGATTGCGCTTCCGGGGATTGCCGTCAGTCGGGACAATGTCGTCGAAGCATGGCAGGCCGTCTGGCGCGAGGCATCTCCGCTTGAAATCCGCGAAAGGCTGAACCTGATCGGTCGAAGCACAGCGCATATGTCGACAGGTACTGCCGAGGTGTAGCAAGGGCATTGAGGATGGGTTGGGCAGCTTCCTGCATGGTCAGTCGCGTAATCTTTCAGGTCGCGAGATCGGTGAGACAGGTCACGAGCAGCACCCCTCGGGCAGCGCGGGCATCGACCCGGCGCCGTGCCGCCCGGCAGGGTGCGGTGGCTGAAGCAACCGCCTCACCCAACTCACCTCCTCATCTCAAACCGGATCGGGCATCAGGATCATTCGCTTGTCTGCTTGAACGGCCCATCGGACAAAGCAAACGTGCCCCGCGAGGGGACAGAGCGACTTCCCCGGTCTTGCCTTCCGCCTCCCCGGAACCCCGGGGCTCGGCCTCGTGGAAGGGCGTGCATCCCGCGCGGCCCGGTACCGGAGATACCCCATCTATCCTGCACGTTCACTGCCCGAGGCCCGGCCCTGCCTCGTCCTGATCGACCGTGGTGGCGAGATCGGCTGGCTCGGCCAGTGCGCCGCCATCGCCGCTGCGAGGGCTGCGATGGCAGACCTTGACCTTCACTGCCGCCCACAGGCACGCAACCCCGATCCAGGGTGCTACACAGCAAGCGAACCCGGCGGCTACTGCACCCGGCGCCGCAGCCTGTCAGTGAGCCATTCCATGACCAGCACGATCAGGAAGATCGCCAGAATGATTGTTGCGGCATTGCGGTACTGGAACAGATCGAAGGCCGATTTCAACTCCTGACCGATCCCGCCCGCACCAACGAGGCCAAGAACAACCGAGGACCGCACCGCCTTTTCCAGCGCGAACAGCGAAGTGTTGATCAGTGAGGGCATGATATCGGGCAGGATCGCGCCGAACAGCACCGAAAGCCGGTTGCCGCCGATGGCGGTGATGGCCTCCTGCGGTTCCTTCTCGCTGTCCTCCATCGCCTCGGCGAAGAAGCGGCCGCAGAAGCCGATGGTATCGACGACGATGGTCATGGTGCCGGCCACCGCACCAAGGCCCACGGTGGCCACGAACAGCAGCGCCCAGACCAGATCCGGCACCGTGCGCAGGAAGCTGACGACGGCCTTGGCAAGGAAGGCCCCGATATTGCCGAAGGGCCCCACGCCGCGCGCCGCGATCCAGGCGATGGGCAGAGACAGGGCGATCCCGATCGCCGCCCCGGCCAGCGCGATCTGGAAGGTCTCGACGATGCGCCAGAAGATGCGCGTCAGAAAGGCCGGGTCGAGGTTGGGCGGCGACATGCGGTTGATCAGCCGCACGAGGCTGGGGCCCCCGTCGATCAGCTGCCCGGGCGAGGGCGCGACCTGCCCGATGGACACCAGCACCAGCGCCACCGCCCCGATGGCCAGCGCAAAGCTGAGTGGCGACATCCGCGGCAGGCGCGGCGGCATCCGGTCAGCGGGGGTCGACACGGAACACCTCTTCAAGATCGGCATCGGTCGTCAGGGCGGCGGGCTTGTCGAACATCACCGTTCCGCCCCGCAACGCGACGATCCGGTCGGCGAAGCTGCGGGCATGGGCCATGTCATGCGAGGTGAACAGAAGCGTGATCCCATGCTCGCGGCACAGGCGGACGAAAAGCTCCATCACCTCCTGCCCCGACACGGGATCGAGGCTGGCCGCGGGTTCGTCGGCGATCAGCAGGACAGGCCGGCGCACCAGTGCGCGCGCGATGGCCACGCGCTGCTGCTGACCGCCGGACAGCGCATCGGCCCGCGCATCGGCCTTGTCCGAGAGGTTGACCGAAGCCAGTGCCCCAAGCGCGGCCCGGCGCCAGGCCTCGGGCGCGATGGTCTGGGAGAATCCGCGCCAGCTTCCGGGTTCGGACAGCATGCCGTGGATGACGTTGGACAGAACGCTGCGGCGACGCACAAGGCAATGTTTCTGGAAGACAAAGCCCGTCTGCCGCCTGATCCGCGCCCGCTGCGCCCGCCCGGGCAGGCGCGTGAAATGTTCACCAAGTGCCGTGACTTCGCCGCCGGTCACCTCGTGCAGGCCGATCAGACAGCGCAACAGGGTGGACTTTCCGCACCCGTTCGACCCGATCAGCGCCACCCGCTCACCCGGCCGAATGGCAAGATCGACACCCTTCAGGATGTCGATCCGCCCTCCATAGGTCTTCTCGAGACCGCGCGTCGACAGGATGGGCCCTGTTCCGTGCCGGTTCACGGTCAGACGGGCCGCTGTCTCGGAGGCGAGGTCCCTCATCCGGTCTCCTCTCGGGGGATGGACAGGGCCCCGCGGGGCCCTGCTGTGCGGATCAATCGCCAACGAAGGCGTTGGTATCCACGCCGATGGTCGCATACATTGAGCGGACATAGTCATAGTCGCTGTCCACGATCTCGGTCAGGAAGAACCCGCCTTCGTACTTGCGGTTGTCGTCGCCTTGAAGGACCGCTTCCATCAGCGCATCGCCGTGATCGACAAAGGCCGCGCGGATCGCGTCGATCACATCGGCATCCAGATCGTTGCGCGCGACAAGGATGTCGTTGGGCAGGTCGCGGCCGCGGGCGATGACGGTGAAAGCCACCTCGGGAAAGGCCTCGCGGATCGAGCGCAGGTGGGTTTCGTTCATGCCGACCGCCTGCACGTCGCCGCGGATCATCGCTTCGACAGCGACGTTGCGGTTGATGATCTCGGGCGTGTAGTCGGTGCCATAGACCAGACCGAAGTCGGTCAGGACCTGCGCCGGCCCAAGATGCTGCGAGGTCGATCCGACCGACCCGAAGGTCACCCGCTGGCCGCGCAGATCATCGACGTCGCCAATGGGGCCGTTCGCCAGCGTCACGATCTGGGCAAAGTAGTTCGGACGCTGCCAGCCCGCGACGATCACCGGATCGCTGAGTTCCTTCATCACGACATATTCCGCCGGGCCGGTCAGCACCAGTTCCAGCTGGCCCTGGTTCAGCGCCTCGACCGCCGCCGTGCGCGAAGACAGGGCGAAAAGCTCGATATCAAGGCCGGTCACCTCTTCGAGCGCGGCCTCGAAGGCACTGAATTCCTGCTGAAGGGCTTCCATCCCCTCGATATCGGTCACGCCGAAGCGCAGCGTCTCTGCCACAGCGGGAAAGGCCAGAACAAGCGAGGACGCAAGGCAGGTTGCGCCAAGAAAGGTGCGGATCATCGGGTTCTCCGGGTTGAAGCTGTATACACAGCGCTGTCATGCCGACGGGCTATGCGATTCACATGACAGCGGCGTGAAAGGTCGGACAGGAATGAACTGGAGACTTGTTGGGGCAGATGTACTGGGTCCCGAAGGGCTGGCTCGGGCCGAACTCGCGATAACCGGAGGCCGGATCGCAGCCGAGGCGGCAACGGATGCAGAGACGATAGACCTGTCGGGCCTCTGGCTCTTGCCGGGGATCGTCGATCTGCACGGGGATGCGGTGGAACGCATCATCATGCCCCGCCCCGGGATCAGCTTTCCGCTGGACCTCGCGCTGCTCGAGGCCGACCGCCAGCTTGTCGCCAACGGCATCACCACCGCCTATCACGGCCTGACCGTCGGCTGGGAACCGGGCCTGCGCAACCTCGCCTCGGCGCGGGATTTCGTCACGGCGCTCGCGGCGCTGTCTGGCCGGTTGGACTGCGACACCCGGGTCAACTTCCGCTGGGAAACCTTCGCCATCGACGAGGCCGAAGAGATGATCGGCTGGTTCGCGCGGTTCCCCGGCGCGATCCTGTCGCTCAACGACCACACGACGGTGAACCTTGCCCTGCCGCCCGAGGCGAAGAAGATCCGGCGCATGGCGGACCGGTCGGGCCTGTCGCCCGAGGACTGCGTCGCCCGTCTGGCAGAGGTCGCGCGCCGCGCAGGCGAGGTGCCAGGCGCGGTCGCCCGCGTCACGGCGGCAGCGCAGGCCGCCGGGCTGACCTGTCTGGCCCATGACGAGACCGACCCCGCCACCCGCGACGCCCACCGCGCGTTGGGCGTCAGGGTGACGGAATTCCCGATGACCCGAGACACCGCCCGGGCCGCGCGCGACGCGGGCGAGCATGTGGTCTTCGGCGCGCCCAATGTGCTGCGCGGGGGCAGCCAGAACGGTGCCGTCGACGCTGCCCCCGCGCTGGTCGAGGGGCTGGGGACGGTACTGGCCACCGACTACTGGTATCCGGCACCGCTGGGGGCGGCCTTCCGGCTGGCAGACGCGCATGGCATGGATTTTGCCGCTGCCTGGGCCTGCATCTCGGCCAATCCCGCAGCCGCGGCGGGCCTGAGCGACCGAGGGCAGTTGCGCCCGGGCCTTAGGGCTGACGTCATCGCGCTCTGCCCCCGACGGCGCGAGGTTCGCGCCCACAGGATCGCGGGTCCCCGGGTGCTGACCCGTGCATGAGGGCGATAAGCTACTGCGCAGCCATGCCGAACACGGCCCTTAGGACCAACACCAGCGCACCGATCTGGATCCGGATCGCTGATCGCCTGACTGCGGCTTGCGTCGACCCGCGCAAGAGCGCGCCAGTCTGGCGCGAGACGGGCGAGTGCCATCGCGTCACACTGATCGCCACCTCCGCAGGCCTTTCGGCCGTCGGCATCGGGTTCGCGGTCACCTCGGAGAAGGTCGAGGATCGGGGACGCCTGTGCAGGCTACCCGCAGCCTGATGCATCCCGGTCAGTTGGGACCCTGATGCCTCAGGGAGCCCGGCCCTCGATCCGTCGCAGCAGGTTGCGGACATTGGAGACCTGCCAGCGCCGATGGCGCCTCGTGAGGATGCCGCGCGCATCGAGTTCCGCGGCAATGGCCCTCAGTGATGTGGCGCCCCCGGGTCTTCCTCAACGTCTTCGAAGCCGGTGGGCGCGAATGGCTGACGACTGATTTCCTGCTGGATCAGGAGGCGGTCGAGGAACGATCCGAGCGCAAGGTCCGCGCCCCTTGGTCGGGCTACTTCTTCGTCAACGCTGGCCTTGGCGAACATCGCTCATGGATCGACATGCGCCGCTATGGCTTCATCTCGGCGGGGGGCGGGGACTCCTGCACGAAGCGGTTGCAGCAGTTGTGGGTCGGCGACGAGGTCTTCGTCTACAACAAGGGCAGCGGCTATATCGGTTACGGTATCGTCACGGGCGAAGCGGTGCCCGCGTCTGAGTTCATGACTGCGGACGGTCCCCTGTTCGATCAGCCGCTGGCCGAACTCCGTTGCAAAAGGGTTGACGAACCGGCGGAACATGCAGAGCACGCGGTTGGGATCGAATGGCGCAAGACTGTCGAGACCAATCAAGCAAAGTGGTTCAAGGGCGGTTTTGCCAACCAGAACATTGTCTGCAAACTGCGAGACGAGGCTGCGGTTGATTTTCTGCTTGCAGAGTTCGGCGTTGAAAAGCGGCCATAGAGTAACCATCCGGCGTGAGCCGCGGTCAGGCGGCCTTGACGCTGGCTGCGGGGGCGGCCCAGTTCCACGGGAGCAGTCCTGGCAGCCGTGATACGGGCATGTCGGAGATGCGGGCGATGACGTCGGCGAGCCATGCCTGCGGGTCGATGCCGTTAAGCTTGGCGGTACCGATCAGGGTGTACATGACCGCGGCGCGGTGCCCGCCGCGCTCGGAGCCGGCGAAGAGCCAGGACTTCCTGCCAAGCGCCACGCCTCGCAGCGCGCGTTCGGCTGCGTTGTTCGTCAGGCAGATCCGGCCGTCCTCCAGGAAGCGGGTGAAGCCCGGCCAGTGGTTCGGCGACAGCAGGTAGTCGATGGCCTTTGCCACCTTGGCATGCTTCGACAGCTGCGTGCGTTCGCCCCGGAGCCAGCGCTCGAGGTCCGCGACCAGGGGTGCCGACAGCTGCTTGCGGACCTCCAGCCGTGCCTCCGGGGGCTGGCCATTGA
>JBHYFN010000039.1:0-33659 GCA_051859505.1 Paracoccaceae bacterium | reverse complement strand
GCGGCTCAAGCCGTGGGAGAGTAAGTCACCGCCAGACCTAATAAGAAACGATAAAAAGATGTTCCTCCGTAAATGATATTAATATAGAAAAGCCGATCAAACGAAGCGCCCGAGCGCGACAGAAATAACGCCCATTGGGCGTTTTTTTGTTGTGCGCATCCAGCGCAGCGTCTGTGAGTTATCCGGACAGGATCCCTTCAAGCCGCCCCCGCACGGCGTTGGAGCGCGGATACCAATAGCCTCGATCAAGCGCCTCGAGAAAACGCAACGCCATTTCCCGCAAAGCGGAACTGTTGTGAAGGCGGAGGAACTCGAGCACATCCGGATCAGCCAGGAAGGCCTCTTCGACCACGTCGAAATGATGTGAGCGAACGGCCCCGGTGGTGGCTGCGAAGGCAAAGAGGTAGTCGACCGTCGCCGCCATCTCGAACGCGCCCTTGTATCCGTGCCGCATGACCCCGGCGATCCATTTCGGATTGGCAACCCGAGAGCGGATCACACGGGCGATCTCGTCTTCGAGCGTGCGGATCACGGGCCTTTCGGGCCGCGAGTGATCGTTGTGATAGACGGGCCTGTCCCGCCCCTGCAGCAAGGCCACCGCAGCGGCGGCCCCCCCTTCGAATTGATAATAGTCGTCGGAATCCAGCAGATCATGCTCGCGATTGTCCTGATTCTGCACGATCGCCTCGACCTTCCCGAGGCGTTGGGCAAAGCCCTCCGGGTTCGCCTGCCCCTCTTTCCCGGATTCATAGGCATAGCCCCCCCATTCGAGATAGGCCCGACCCAGATCATCGCGCTCTGACCAGACGCCCTCGTCGATCAGGGCCTGCAATCCCGCCCCATAGGCGCCCGGTTTGGAGCCAAAGACCCTTGCGCGGCCCTCGCCGGCGCGGGTGCGGGTGGCGGCGGGGTTCATGTCCTCGGGTTCTTCAAGCTCCTGGATCGCGCGCGCGGCTGAATCGACGAGGGCAATGAGCTGCGGGAAGGCATCCCGGAAGAACCCCGAGATCCGCAGGGTCACATCGACCCGGGGCCGGCCAAGAAGCGACAGGGGCAGCACTTCGAACCCCGTGACGCGTCGGGACATGGCGTCCCAGGTCGGTTTGACGCCCATGAGGGCCAGCGCCTGGGCGATGTCGTCGCCGCCGGTGCGCATGTTGGCGGTGCCCCACGCGGTCAGCAGCATGGCCCGCGGCCAATCGCCGTTGCGTTGCAGATAGTCCTCGACCAGCAGCCCCGCCGACTCCCACCCCAGCTTCCAGGCGGCGGGTGTCGGCACGGCGCGGGCATCGACCGAGTAGAAGTTTCGCCCCGTCGGCAGGACATCAAGCCGCCCTCGGGTCGGCGCGCCCGAAGGGCCGGGGGGGATCGAGCGGCCGTCGAGCGCCCGCAAAAGCGCCTGCCCTTCGGAGGGGCCGCAAGAGGCGATCATCGGCAGGATCACGTTCCGGATCTCATCAAGCACGCGTTCGGTGCGGGGGCCGGGTACGGCGGCCCGTCCCTCCAGAAGGTCGATCGCGAGGAGTTCCAGCCGTTCGACCGTATCCCCGTTGGTGCGCCAGCCATCCTCGGTGAGTGTGGTCAGGACTTCCGGCTTCGGCCCCGCCCAGCGGCCGCCCGGTTCCACCGAAAGAGGGTCGATCCCCAGGCCGAAATCCTCGGCCAGTGCCCGCAGGAAAGACGCATTCGCCCCGTCGCCGTCCCCTCGTGGAATGCGGACAAGCGCGATGGCGAGGTCGCGGGCAAGGCGTCCTTCGGGAGACTGGCCAAAGATGTGAAGCCCGTCGCGGATCTGAGCCTCCTTGAGGTCGCAGAGAAAGGCATCGAGCCGGGCCAGATCGGCGTCGTCATCCGCGCCCTGCATGCCCACATCGCGATCCATGCCGGTTGCGGCGCAAAGGGTGATGATCTCGGTCCGCAGATGCCTGATCCGCCGCGGATCGACCCCGGCGGCCTCATAATATTCGTCGACGAGCGCCTCGAGATCGCGGAGCGGGCCATAGGTCTCGGCCCGGGTCAGCGGCGGGGTCAGGTGGTCGAGGATCACGCCTTGCGCGCGGCGCTTGGCCTGGGTGCCTTCGCCGGGATCGTTGACGATGAAGGGATAGACATGCGGCAGAGGCCCGAGGGCGATTTCGGGCCAGCAGGTTTCCGACAGGGCGATGGCCTTGCCCGGCAGCCATTCAAGATTGCCGTGCTTGCCCATGTGGACGATGGCGTCGGCCCCCCAGTGATGGCGCAGCCAGATGTAGAAGGCGAGGTAGTTGTGCGGCGGGACAAGGTCGGGGGAATGATAGGTCTCGGTCGGGTCGATGTTGTAGCCGCGCGCCGGCTGGATGCCGATCATGACATTGCCGAACCGGTGGAGCGAGAGTTTGAAAGCCGCCGCTGCAGGCGCTTCGGTCACGACGAAGGGATCGGAGTCGGGGCTTTCCCATCTTGTGCCTATTTGATCCTTGGCGTCCCACGGCAGCGCATTGAAGTGCTTTTTATACACATCCAGCGGTAGCGCCTCGCCGCCCTGCCGCTCGGCCCGGTCGGTCAGCCAGTTGGTCGGGCCGGACATGAGGCGGTCCATCAGGGCCTGCGGGCTGTCGGGAAGGGGGCCGGTGTCGTAGCCCGCGCCCTGCAGAAGGCGCAGCGCATGGAGGGTGGCGGCAGGCGTGTCGAGGCCCACGCCATTGGCAAGCCGGCCGTCCTTGTTGGGGTAGTTGGCGAGGATCAGGGCCACCTTGCGCTCGGCCCTTGGGGTGCGGCGCAGGCGGGCCCAGTTGGCGGCGAGGTCTGCGACAAAGGCCACGCGGTCGGCGCGGGCCTGATGGGTGGCGATGCTGCACTGGGTGGCGGGATCGAAAAGGGCCTCGCCCTTGAAGCTGATGGCGCGGGTCAGGATACGGCCGTCCACCTCGGGCAGGGCCACGTTCATGGCGATATCGGTTGCCGAAAGGCCGCGCAGGCCGCTGCGCCAGCTTTCCTCTGTCCCGCCCGACAGGATGACCTGCAGGACGGGCGCGTCGTTGTGGTCAAGCGGGTTGTCGGGCACCTCGTCGCCCTGATGGGGGCTTGCGACCGAGAAAGAGGTGCAGTTGAGGATCACCTCGGGCGGGGCCTCGGTCAGGATCGCTTGGATCGTGGCGCGGCTGAGCGGATCCTTGAGCGAGGCGACGAAGAGGGGCAGCGGGTTGAGGCCCTTGCGCGAGAGTGCCCGGGTCAGGCGGTTGATCGGGTCAAGGCCGCCGCCCTGAAGGACCGAGCGGTAGAAGACGATGGGGATGACGGGTGCGCAGTCCGTCCATTGCCCGCGAAGGGAGGCGAGGTCGGGTTGCATCTGCCCCGGCCAGTAAAGCCCCGCGCGCAGCAGGGGGCGGGCGGGTTCGGGGCGCTCGGCCCCGTCGATCATCGCGCGCGCATGGCGCAGGAGGGTGATGGCATTCTCCGGCCCGCCTTCGACGAAACAGGCCCAGAGGGCGGCGTAATCGGCATCGCTGACGGTCGAGAGGGCGCGCAGCTCGGCATCGGGCTTGTCGTCGCCGGGCAGGGCGACGAAAGGCACGCCGGCCTCGGCCAGACGTGCGGAATATTGCGTGAGACCATAGCGCCAATAGCCCGTGCCGCCGAGGATGCGCGCGATGACAAGGCGCGAGCCTGTGGCGCATTGATCCAGATGCAGGTCGACCGAGAGGGGATGGGCCAGATGGGCGAGGGATGCGAGGCGCAAGCTCGGGGGCGCCTCCATCGCTGCGCGCGCGTCGGACAGGAGTGCCAGGTCGCTGTCAGCGGCCGAGAGGATCACCAGATCGGCGGGCGTCTGGCGCAGGTCCACCGGCTGGGCGCCGTCCTCGACCGCGCCGGGGGTGGCGGCGATCAGGTGCATGGGGTGAGGCGCTTTTCCATGAAGACGGAATGCGGGCCTTCGCGGTAGTCGCCGAAGGGGCCGCAGTCGGTGAACCCATGGCGGCGATAAAGGCGATGGGCCGGGAACAGGTCGTCGCCGGTTTCCAGCCGCAGCCATGTCAGGCCAAGGGCGCGGCCTTCCTCCTCAAGCCTCTGCATCAGGGCGGCCCCGGTGCCGGTGCCGCGCGCTTGAGGCGCGACGAACATGCTTTTCACCTCGCCATAGTCCTGCATCACCGCAAGTGCCGCGCAGCCGAGCGGGGTGGTGGCGGTTTCGGCGATGAAAAAGCGGATATGGGGGGCGCAAAGCGCGTCGATGGACAGGAAGTGGTTGTCCTCTGGCGGATAGAGCGAGGCAAGATAGGTCTGGCTGGCGGTCAGAAGGGCGGTGCCTTCGGGCGACTTGGGATGCCCGGGGCGGACGGTGATCATGCCGCGAGCGCCCCTTCGATCGCCGCCCGATCCAGCCCCGCCTGACCGATGACGACCAGCCGGGTTTCGCGCCTATCCGCGCCGAAGGGGCGGTCGAAATAGCTGTCCACGCGCGGCCCCACGGCCTGCACCGTCAGGCGCATCGGCTTGCCCGCGATGGCGGCAAAGCCCTTGAGGCGCAGGATATCGTGATCGGCAATCACCTGGGCCAGCCGGGCGGCAAAGGCTGCGGAATCGGCGACTTCGCCCAGCGTCACGACGAAGCTTTCGAATTCGTCATGGCCGTGGTCGTGGTGGTGCCCGTCATCATGATCATGATCATCGTCGTGGTGGTCGTCATCCTCGTCGTCATGATGGTGGTGGTGATGCACCTCGGCCCGCGCCTCCATATCACCCTCGGCCCCCACGCCCTGCCCCAGCAGGACCGAGACGGGCAGCGCCCCCATCGACGCGCGCAGCACCTGCACGCCTGCCCGCGCCTCGGCCCCCAGTTGGGCCACCAGCGCCTCGGCCTCGGCCTCGGACAGAAGGTCGGACTTGTTGACGACGATCATGTCGGCGCAGGCGATCTGGTCCTCGAAAAGTTCCGACAGGGGCGTTTCGTGGTCGAGGTTCTCGTCGGCCACCCGCTGGGCATCGACGGCGGCCACGTCATGGGCGAAGCGGCCCTCGGTCACGGCCTTGCCATCCACCACGGTGACGACGCCATCGACCGTCACCTTGGTCGAGATGCCGGGCCAGTTGAAGGCGCGGACAAGAGGCTGCGGCAGGGCAAGGCCGCTGGTTTCGATCACGATGTGATCGGGGCGGTCGGGGCGGTTCAGGAGTTTCTCCATCGTCGGGATGAAGTCGTCGGCGACGGTGCAGCAGATGCAGCCGTTCGACAGTTCCACGATGTCCTCGTCCCGGCAGGCCTCGATCCCGCAGCCGCGCAGGATCTCGCCATCCACGCCAAGATCGCCGAATTCGTTGATGATGAGGGCGATCCGCTTGCCGTTGGCATTCTCAAGCATGTGGCGGATCAGCGTGGTCTTTCCGGCACCCAGAAAGCCGGTGACGACGGTGGCGGGGGTCTTTTGCATGGGCGGAACCTGTGGGGTGCAATTGCAGAGGGCGGCCCGGTCAGGGGCCGCCCGGTTGGCGGGTCAGGCGGCGATCAGGCCGCGAGAAGCGCGACGATCGGCCCCTCGATCACCTCGAGCGCGAGGAAGATGCCCACGCCCGCGACCATCGCCCCGGCAAGGCGGGCGTTGAGGGCGGTTGCCTCGGTCGCGCCAAGGAACCTTTCGGCCAACCAGCCCGCGGCCAGTGCGATCAGGTATTGCGTGACGCCAAGGCCGATCAGATAGCCCAGAAGGACGCCCATCCCGGCACTGCCCTCGGCCCCTGCAATGGCCTCGCCGAAGGCCAGCCCGTGGAACAGGCCGAAGCCCGCGAAAAGCGCCAGCGCCGTGCCAAGGCCAAGCGCGCGGCCCGACAGCACGATCCCGCCAAGCACGATCAGCGAGGCGACGATGACAAGCTCGATCCCCGGCAGCTCCAACCCGGCCGACATCAAGAGAACACCCGCCAGCATCGCGCCGATATAGGCCAGCGGCGAGAGATAACGCTGCGCGGTGAAAAGCGCGGCCACGCCCATGACGGCGACAAAGAACAGGTGGTCGAAGCCCAGGATTGGATGGCCCACGCCCGACAGGATGCCGTCGGCGAAAGTGGTCATCGGCAGCCCGCCCAACGGGTGGTGGGCAAGGGCCGGGCTGGCGGCCAGCGTGGCGCCAAGGGCGAGAAGAAGTCGTTTCATGTCTGTCCCCTTCGGATCAGCGATATGAAGGGGGGCATCGTCAGAGGGGCCGCCTGTCCCGGCGGCTTACCTCTACGGAACACCCCGTCCGCAGTTTCAGGCCGGACCCCGCAGGATGCGGCGCCCGTGCATGGCAGGTCTCCTGGCTTGCGGGTCAAGGCTAAGGCGTCGGCCTTCCCGGGGGGTGCCCCAGTGGCGCAGGTGACGCCCGCTCTCCGCTCACAGTCGCGGGGGCGGCTGCGGTCTTGCGCCTCCTGCCAGAGGATCGGCGCGCACCGCATTCCCTTTTGATCCCCCAGACAGCTTTGCGTCTTGGCGGGGGAACCATGCACGGATGTATGTGCGCCCTGACGGTCATGGCCGTCAAGCCGGAATGCGGCAGGCGGCGGGGCGGGGGCGACCCGTCAGATATCCTTCATCAGCCGCAGCGCGTCATAGATCGCGGCATGGGTGTTGCGGGCGGACACCGCATCGCCGATGCGGAACAGGCGGAACCCGTCGCCCGTGTGGGGTTGCGTCTCCGGCTGCGGGCGGCCGTCGATCAGGGCGTCGTAATCCACCACGCCCTTGTTGGCGGAGTGGGGCTTCAGGGCGAAATAGATCTCGTCCAGCGGCTGGGTGCCGTGGTTGACGACGATCTGGTCGAACTGGCGTTCCTCGCGGTGGGCCGAGTAATCCGTGCCGATCACGGCGGTCAGCATGTTGCCGTCACGCCGCGCGGCCATCAGCCGGTAGGTGACGGTGAAGCGCACGTCATGCTTTTGCAGCGCGCGCATGTAGGGCGAGAGGTTCATGCTCATGATATCGGGGGCGAAGGTGCGGTCGGGGGTCATCACCTCGACATGGCCGCCGGCTTCGGCCACCACTTCGGCGGCCTGCAGCGCGGGGTGATCGCCGCCATCGTCGAAGACGAGGACGCGGGTGCCCGGCTTCACATCGCCCGAGACGATATCCCAGGCGCTGACGACAAGGTCGTTGCCTTCCTCCAGAACCTCCGTCGTGGGCAGGCCGCCGGTGGCGATGATGGCGACGTCGGGTTTCTCGGCCAGCACGTCCCCGGCTTCGGCCCAGGTGTTGAAGCGGAACTCCACGTCGCGGGCGGCGCATTGCGCCATGCGCCAGTCGATGATCCCCATCATCTCGCGCCGGCGCGGGTTGCGGGCGGTCAGCCGCACCTGCCCGCCGGGGGCGTCGGCCGCCTCGAACACGGTCACATGATGCCCGCGCTCGGCCGAGACCCGCGCCGCCTCGAGCCCCGCGGGGCCTGCGCCGACGATCACCACGCGCCGTTGCGCGGGCGCGGGGGCGATCACCTGCGGCATCGACAGCTCGCGCCCGGTGGCCGGGTTGTGGATGCACAGCGCCTCGCCCGCCTGATAGATCCGGTCAAGGCAGTAGGTCGCGCCCACGCAGGGACGAATGTCATGTTCGCGCCCCTCCATGATTTTCTTCACGATATGGGGGTCGGCCATATGCGCCCGCGTCATCCCCACCATGTCGAGCTTGCCCGAGGCGACGGCATGGCGCGCGGTTGCCACATCGGGAATGCGGGCGGCGTGGAAGGTGGGCAGGCCGACCTCGGCCCGGATGCGGCCCGCGAAATCCAGATGCGGGGCCGAGGGCATCCCCTGCAGCGGGATCACATCGGTCATCGCCGTGTCGGTATGGACGCGGCCCCGGATGATGTTGACGAAATCGACCAGGCCCGAGGCCTTGAACCGCCGCGCGATCTCGATCCCTTCATCCTCGGTGATGCCGCCCTTCTGCGCCTCGTCCGCCGTATAACGCACGCCCATCAGGAAGCCCGGTCCCACCCGTTCGCGGCAGGCGGTCAGCACCTCCATGGCGAAACGGATGCGGTTGTCGAAAGATCCGCCCCAGGGGTCGCCCAGCCGGTTGGTCAGGGGCGACATGAACTGGTCCATCAGATGGCCGTAGCATTCGAATTCGATGCCATCGAGGCCGGCCTCCTTCATCCGCTCGGCGGCATCGGCGTAATCCTTGATGATCCGCTCGATCTCCCACTCCTCGATCACCTTGGGAAAGGCGCGGTGGGCGGGTTCGCGGTCGGGGCCGGGGGCCACGACGGGCAGCCAGTCGGCCTTGGCCCAATGGGTGCGGCGGCCCAGATGGGTCAGCTGGATCATCACCGCGCAGCCGTGGTCGTGACATTCGTCGGCCAGCTTCCGCATCCAGCCCACCACCTCGTCCTTCCAGGCCAGCACGTTGTTGAACGCGGGGGGCGAGGTGCGGGACACAGCCGCCGACCCGGCCGTCATGGTCAGCGCGATGCCGCCCCTGGCGCGTTCGACGTGATAGGCCCGGTACCGGTCCTTGGGCATCCCGTCCTCGGGATAGGCCGGCTCATGGCTGGTGGTCATGATCCGGTTCTTCAGCGTCAGATGCGCCAGTTGATAGGGCTGGAGAAGCGGATCGTTCGACATCGTGCCTGGCCTTTCGCGGGGTGGACGCAGCCAGTCTAGCGCGCGGATGTGGCCCGCGTCACCCTCATTCGACAGATGTGTCGATGAAACCGACACATCTGTCAGGGCTTGGCCTTTCCCCCACCCGGCGCTATCTGCGCAAAGCCCGACCGGCAGGGAGGCAGAAGTGGCACCCATCGTTTCCGTCCGCGACCTGCGGAAATCCTACAAGACCGGGTTCGAGGCGCTGAAGGGCGTCACGCTCGAAATCGAAGAGGGCGAGATCCTGGCCCTGCTTGGCCCCAATGGCGCAGGCAAGACGACGCTGATCTCGACGATCTGCGGCATCACCAACCCGACCTCGGGCAGCGTGACCGTGGCGGGCCATGACGTGGTGCGCGACTGGCGCGCGGCGCGGTCGCTGATCGGGCTGGTGCCGCAGGAAATCAGCCTCGAGTCCTTCGAGAAGGTGCAGGACGTCATCCGCTTCAGCCGGGGCCTGTTCGGCAAGCCGCCCAACCCCGCGCATATCGAGAAGCTGTTGAAACAACTCTCGCTTTGGGACAAGCGCGATGCCCGGATCATGACGCTGTCTGGCGGCATGAAGCGGCGGGTGCTGATCGCCAAGGCGCTGAGCCATGAGCCGCGCATCCTGTTTCTGGACGAACCCACCGCCGGGGTGGATGTCGAGCTGCGCCGCGACATGTGGCAGGTCGTCAACGATCTGCGCGCCAGCGGCGTGACGATCATCCTGACCACCCATTACATCGAAGAGGCCGAGGCCATCGCCGACCGTGTCGGCGTGATCGCCAAGGGCGAGATCCTGCTGGTCGAGGACAAGGCCGAGCTGATGGCCCGCATGGGCCGCAAGGAG
This sequence comes from Paracoccaceae bacterium, assembly GCA_051859505.1. Taxonomy (GTDB): domain Bacteria; phylum Pseudomonadota; class Alphaproteobacteria; order Rhodobacterales; family Rhodobacteraceae; genus JAFIEN01. The sequence continues at coordinate 24,235 of JBHYFN010000039.1, read as the reverse complement.
CTTCGGATCGAACTGGCCGAGCCGCTGGAGGCGGTGCCCCAGGCGCTGGCGGCCTGGTCCCTGCGGATCGGCGCGAACGGGCGGTCGCTGGTCTATGACTATGACACCAAGGCCGACCGGACCGGCATCACCTCGCTTCTCAACGCGCTGCGCGATGCGGGGCTGGTGATGACCGATCTGGATACCGAACAATCCAGCCTCGAGGATATCTTCGTCGGGCTGGTGAAGGAGCACGCATGAACCCCTATGCCGTTCGCGCGATCTTTCGGCAGGAAATGGGGCGGTTCTTCCGCACCATCATGCAGTCCATGATCTCGCCCGTGATCTCGACCTCGCTGTATTTCGTCGTCTTCGGCGCGGCCATCGGCAGCCGGATCGACATGGTCGAGGATATCTCTTACGGGGCCTTCATCGTGCCGGGGCTGATCATGCTGACGGTGATGACGCAGGCCACGGCCAATGCGTCTTTCGCGATCTTCTTTCCCAAGTTTATCGGCGCGATCTACGAGATTCTCTCGGCGCCGATCAATTTTGTCGAGATCGTGCTGGGCTATGTCGGCGCGGCCGCGGTCAAGGCGCTGTTCATCGGGCTGATCATCCTTGCGACCTCTTTCCTGTTCGTGGACCTGACCATCGCCCATCCGCTGGCGATGCTGGCCTTCCTTGTGCTGACCTGCATCAGCTTTGCCCTGCTGGGCTTCATCATCGGTATCTGGGCGGGCAATTTCGAACAGCTCCAGCTGATCCCGCTTCTGGTGATCACGCCGCTCGTGTTCCTGGGCGGCAGTTTCTATTCGATCACCATGTTGCCGCCCGTCTGGCAGACGGTATCGCTGTTCAACCCGGTGGTCTACCTGATCTCGGGCTTTCGCTGGTCGTTCTTCGGCACGGCGGATGTGCCCATCGGGCTAAGCCTTCTGGCCATCGCGGGTTTCGCCGCGCTTTGCCTGGCCGTGGTCTGGTGGATCTTCAGGTCCGGCTGGCGGATCCGGCAATGATCACCCCTCCTTGTCGCGGCAGGGCGGCCTGACTAGATGAGCGGGATGAAACTGACGCTCCCCTTCCTGAAGTCGGGCCCTGTGGTTTCGGTGATCCGCCTTCAGGGCGCGATCATGGCCGGCGCGCAGGGGCTGAACGACAAATCGACCGCCCCGCTGATCGAGCGCGCCTTCGCCAAGGGCCGCCCCGTGGCTGTCGCGCTCGAGATCAATTCACCGGGCGGATCGCCGGTGCAATCCTCGCTCATCGCCGCGCGCATCCGCAGATTGTCCGAAGAAAAGGGGATCCCCGTCCTTGCCTTTGTCGAGGATGTGGCCGCCTCGGGCGGGTATTGGCTGGCCACGGCGGGGGACGAGATCTTTGTCGATGGCAGCAGCGTGACAGGCTCGATCGGCGTGATCAGCGCGGGTTTCGGCCTGCAAGAGGCGATCGGGCGGCTGGGCGTGGAACGGCGCGTCCATACGGCGGGGCGGTCGAAAAGCCTGCTGGACCCGTTCCGCCCCGAGCGCCCCGAGGATGTAGAGCGGTTGGGCGTGCTTCTGGGCGATATCCACGACCATTTCATCGACCATGTGAAGGCGCGTCGGGCCGGCAAGCTGCAGGATCATCCCGACCTGTTCACCGGCGATGTCTTCATCGGGCGCAAGGCCGTTGAGCTGGGCCTGGCCGACGGGATCGGGCATCTGATGCCGGTGCTGCGCGAAAGATATGGCAAGGATCTGCGGCTGCGCCGCTATGCGCAGCGCAAGCCGCTGTTGCGGCGCTTCGGGGCGCAACTGGTCGAGGATCTGGTCGGCGCGGTCGAGGAACGCGCCGCCTGGGCGCGGTTCGGGCTGTAGCCGGATGATCGTCAAGGTCGTCGTCTTCTTTCTGCTTGGAATGGCCGTTCTGGCGATGTTCGGCCGGCTGCGCTTTCCGGGTCAGAAGCGGCTCGAGGCGCGCAAATGCCCGTCCTGCGGGCGGTATCGTTTCGGCAAGGGCCCTTGCCACTGCAAGAAGGACAAGCGCTGAATGGACTGGCTTCTTGTGGGGGCGGGCCTTGTGCTTCTGGTGCTGGGCGGCGAGGCGCTGGTGCGGGGCGCGGTGAACCTTGCGCTGCGGCTGGGGATCCCGGCGCTGATCGTGGGGATGACGGTGGTTGCCTTCGGCACCTCGGCGCCCGAGCTGCTGGTTTCGGTCAATGCGGCGCTGAAGGGGCAGGCGGGCATCGCGCTGGGCAATGTGGTGGGGTCCAACATCGCCAATATCCTGCTGATCCTCGGGGTGCCGGCGCTGATCTCGGTGATCCGGTCGGGCCAATCCGACCTGCGCCGAAGCTACAACACGCTTCTGGGCGCCTCGGTCCTGTTCATCGCTCTCTGTTTCGTCGGCCCGCTGACCTGGTGGCACGGGCTGATCCTGCTGGCGGCACTTGGCTGGATGCTGGCCGACAATATCCGCATCGCCCGCGCCCATCGCGCCATCGCCACGGTTGACGAGATCGAGGGCGCCGATCCCGGGCTGCCCGGATGGAAGATCGGCGCCTATCTGGTGGCGGGGATCGCGGGCCTTGCTTTCGGGGCCGATCTGCTGGTCGAAGGGGCGTCCAATATCGCGCTGGCCTTCGGCATCTCGCCCGAGGTGATCGGGCTGACGCTTGTGGCCGTGGGAACCTCGCTGCCCGAACTGGTGACGACCGTGGTCGCCGCGATCCGGCGCGAAGCGGATGTGGCGATGGGCAATGTGATCGGATCAGGGATCTTCAACCTGCTTCTGATCATCGGCGCCACCGCCATGATCGCCCCGCTTGACGTGCCGTCCTCGATGCTGACGGTCAATCTCTGGGTCATGCTGGCGGTCACCTTGCTGCTGGCGCCCTTTGCCCTGTGGCGGCGCGATATCGGCCGGTTGGTCGGGGCCGGGTTCCTCGCGCTTTACGCGGCCTATACCGTCTGGCTGATCGCATGAGCAGGGCGCTTGTCACGGGCGCAGGTGCCCGACTGGGCCGCGCCATGGCGCTTTATCTGGGGCAGCGCGGCCATGACGTTGCTGTTCACTATGCCACCTCGCGCGACGGGGCCGAGGCTGTCGTCGCCGAACTGCGCGCCATGGGACGACGGGCCGAGGCGATCCGCGCCGACCTTCTGGACGAGGAACAGACGGCCGGTCTGATCCCCCGCGCGATGGAGGCCTTGGGCGGGCCGGTCCATGTTCTGGTCAACAACGCCTCGATCTTTGAACATGACGACATCCGCAGCGCCACCCGCGAAAGCTGGGACCGGCATATGGAAAGCAACCTGCGCGCGCCTTTCGTGCTGACGCAGGGCCTTGCCGCCCATATCCCCGAGGCCGTCATGGACGACCACGGAGAGCCGCTTGCCCAGGGTCTTGTCGTCAACATGATCGACCAGCGGATCAACAAGCTCACGCCCGAATTCATGACCTATACGCTTGCCAAGATGGGCCTCTGGGCGCTGACGCGCACGGCGGCGCAGGGGCTGGCGCCGCATGTGCGGGTGAATGCGATCGGCCCCGGGCCCACGCTGCAGGGCGCCCGGCAAAGCCCGGCGCATTTCAAGGCGCAACGCGATGCGACGATCCTGAAGCGCGGCGCGCATCCGGCGGATGTGACGGCGGCGCTGGGCTATTTCCTCGATGCGCCGGGCGTCACGGGGCAGATTCTGTGCCCGGACGGCGGGCAGCATCTGGTCTGGCAAACGGCCGATGTGCTGGGGGTTGAATAGCGCGCCCCCGCGAGTTGTGCACCGGGCGCGGGGCTGGTAACAGATCATTAACATTTGTGTAACGAAATCATCATCTTGCCCCCGATAAAATTTTTTCTTGTGATAAATCAAGAGTTTGCAGAATTGCCTAAAAATTGGGCATCGAGTTGAAACGGGCTGAATGCAAGGAAAAATCCCGATCTCCAAGAGCTTGCCCACGGAGTTATCCCCAGAAACCGTGGACAGCTTTCCTCTTGTCCCGCCCCCGCTAAAATGGAATCCGGACCCGAGAATCACGGACCCGTGAAAATGCCAGACGAGAGCCAGAGCGAAGCGCCTGCCGTCACCGGATATGACTGCATCCGGGCCTATCTGCGCACCCTCGACGCCTCGCCCGGCGTTTACCGGATGCTCGATGCGCAGGCCCGGGTGCTTTATGTCGGCAAGGCGCGGAACCTGAAGGCGCGGGTGTCGAACTACGCCCGCCCGGGCCATTCGGGACGGATCGAGCGGATGATCCGCGAAACCGCCTCGATGATGTTCCTGACCACAAGGACCGAGACCGAGGCGCTGCTGCTTGAACAGAACCTGATCAAGCAGCTCAAGCCGCGCTACAACGTGCTTCTGCGCGACGACAAATCCTTCCCGAACATCCTTGTCACGAAGGACCACCCCTTTGCGCAGATCAAGAAGCATCGCGGCGCCAAGTCCGAGAAGGGGGATTACTACGGCCCTTTCGCCAGCGCGGGCGCGGTCAACCGCACGCTGAACCAGTTGCAGAAGGCGTTTCTTCTGCGCAACTGCTCGGATTCGATGTTCGCCAGCCGCACCCGGCCCTGCCTGCTTTACCAGATCAAGCGCTGCTCGGGGCCCTGCGTCGGGCTGATCTCCGAGGCGGATTACGCGGCCAGCGTCTCGGATGCCGCGAAGTTCCTGTCAGGGAAATCCACCGCCATTCAGGAAGAGCTGGCCGCGAAGATGGCCGAGGCCGCCGAGGCGCTGGAATTCGAGCGCGCGGGGGCACTGCGCGACCGGATCCGGGCGCTGACATCGGTGCAGACGGCCCAAGGCATCAACCCGCGCGGCGTGGCCGGGGCGGATGTGATCGCGCTGCATATGGAAAACGGGCAGGCCTGCGTTCAGGTCTTTTTCATCCGCGCCAACCAGAACTGGGGCAACCACGACTATTATCCCCGTCTGGCCGAGGATGTGGACGCGGCCGAGGTGATGCAGGCTTTCGTCGGCCAGTTCTACAGCGACCGCGAACCGCCCCGGCTGGTGCTTCTGTCGCATGGGGTGGACGACCCCGATCTGGTCGCCGAGGCGCTGGCAGGCAAGGCCGGGCACCGGGTCGAGGTCGCGGTGCCGCAGCGGGGCGAGAAGGCCGAGCTTGTGGAAGGCGCGCTCAGGAACGCGCGCGAATCCCTCGCCCGCCGCATGGCCGAGACGGCGGCGCAGGGCCGGCTGATGCGCGGTCTGGCCGAGGCGTTTGACCTCGACACCGTGCCGCGGCGGATCGAGGTTTATGACAACAGCCACATCATGGGCACCGATGCTGTGGGCGCGATGATCGTGGCGGGGCCGGACGGGTTCGAGAAGGGGCAGTATCGCAAGTTCAACATCAAGGGCACCGAGATCACCCCGGGCGACGATTTCGGCATGATGAAAGAGGTGCTGACCCGCCGGTTCCAGCGCCTCCTGAAGGAAGACCCGGACCGCGAGACGGCGGCCTGGCCGGATCTGGTGCTGATCGACGGCGGCGCGGGGCAGGTCTCGGCCGTGGCGGGGATCATGGCCGAGCTTGGGGTCGAGGACGTGCCGATGATCGGCGTGGCCAAGGGGGTGGACCGGGACGCGGGGAAGGAAGAGTTCCACCGCACCGGGAAACGCCCGATGGCGCTGCGGCACAATGACCCGGTGCTTTATTTCGTGCAGCGGCTGCGCGACGAGGCGCATCGTTTCGCCATCGGCACCCATCGGGCCAAGCGGGCCAAGGCGGTGGGGGCGACGCCACTGGACGAGATCCCGGGCGTGGGGGCGGCGCGCAAGCGCGCGCTGCTGGCGCATTTCGGCAGCGCCAAGGCGGTGAGCCGGGCCAACCTTGCCGATCTGCGGGCGGTGGAGGGCATTTCCGACAGCATGGCCGAGGCGATCTACGGCTTCTTCCACGAAAAAGGCTAAGCCATTTTCCATGAGAAAATGGGCGCCCCGCCCCGGCGGATGTGCCTTTGGGCAGCGTCGCAAGAGGGGCGCCCCTGGGCCGCCGTCGCGCGGTGCTTCAGTCGTCGCGGCCGATCAGGGCGGCGATGATGGCCATGGCGCTGTCGCTGTCCCAATGGGCGTCGCCCTGCAGGCGCGCGATCTCGTTGCCTGCGGGATCGAGGATGACGGTGATCGGCAGGCCCATCACCCCCATGTCGCGGGCCAGCGCCTGTTGCGGATCGCGGAACAGCGGCAAGTTGTCGACGCCGATCTCTTCGAAGAAGCGGGCCATGGCGGCGGGGTCGTTGCGGCCGGTGGCGATGGTGACGACGCTGAACTCGGGCCCGCCCATGGCCGATTGCAGGGCCGCGAGGGTGGGCATCTCGATCCGGCAGGGGGCGCACCATGTGGCCCAGAAGTTCAGCACGACATACTGGCCCTGATAGGCGGCGAGGCTGACCTCGACGCCGGTTCCGTCGTCGAAGGGAACAAGCGAGGCCGGGGTCGGGCTGCTGTGGAAGTTCAGCTTGCGCATGTCGCCTTCGCGCAGCGCCTCGAGTGACGCCGTATCGGCGCTGAGCGCATTTGCAACAAGGGCGAGTGCCGTGTAAGCAGCCGCGACGACAGTTTTACGCATGTGACCTCCCGGGATCCTACAGATGACCGACAGTTCCAACGCCATGTGGGGCGGGCGCTTTGCCGCCGGGCCGGATGCGATCATGGAGGCGATCAACGCCTCGATCGGCTTCGACCAACGGCTTGCCCGACAGGACATCGAAGGCTCTCGGGCCCATGCCGCCATGCTGGCGGCCACGGGCATCGTGAGCAGTAAGGATGCCGAGGCGATCCGGGAAGGGCTTCTCACGGTCTTGTCAGAGATCGAGGCGGGGGTGTTTCCCTTTTCCACCGCGCTTGAAGATATCCACATGAATGTCGAGGCGCGGCTGAAGGAGGTGATCGGCGATCCCGCCGGGCGGCTGCATACGGCGCGGTCGCGCAACGATCAGGTGGCGGTCGATTTCCGCCTTTGGGTGCGCGACCAATGCGACGCGGCGGATCAGGCGCTGGCGGCGCTGATGCGGGCCCTGGTCGCGCAGGCCGAGGCCGGGGCGGAGTGGGTGATGCCGGGCTTTACCCATCTGCAGGTGGCGCAGCCCGTGACCTGGGGCCATCACATGATGGCCTATGTCGAGATGTTCGCCCGCGACCGGGGCCGCTTTGCCGATGCGCGTGCGCGGATGAACGAAAGCCCGCTGGGCGCGGCGGCGCTGGCGGGGACGTCTTTCCCCATCGACCGGCAGATGACGGCCAAGGTGCTGGGCTTTGACCGGCCCTCGGCCAATTCTCTGGATGCGGTCAGCGACCGGGATTTCGCGCTCGAGTTCCTGTCGGCCTCCAGCATCTGCGCCACGCATCTCAGCCGTCTGGCCGAAGAGCTGGTGATCTGGTCCACCGCGCAGTTCCGCTTCGTGAAGATGTCGGACCGCTGGTCGACGGGGTCGTCGATCATGCCGCAGAAGCGCAACCCGGACGCGGCCGAGCTGATCCGCGCCAAGATCGGGCGCATCCTCGGGGCGACGGTGGCGCTGTTCACCGTGATGAAGGGGCTGCCGCTGACCTATTCCAAGGACATGCAGGAGGACAAGGAACAGGTCTTTGACGCCGCCGACAGCCTGATGCTGGCGCTGGCGGCGATGACCGGCATGGTTTCGGACATGACCGCCAACCCCGAGGTGCTGCGCGCCGCCGCCGCAACCGGGTTTTCGACGGCGACCGATCTGGCCGACTGGCTGGTGCGCGAGCTGGGCCTGCCCTTCCGCGAGGCGCATCACGTCACGGGGCGGCTGGTCGCCCTGGCCGAGGGGCGGGGCTGTGACCTGCCGGACCTGTCGCTTGACGACATGCAGGGCGTGCATCCGGGGATCACGAGGGCCGTCTTCGCCGTGCTGGGGGTGGAAAACTCGGTCCGCAGCCGCACATCCTATGGCGGGACGGCGCCCGATCAGGTGCGCGCCCAGATCGCCCGCTGGAAGGAGGCCCTGGGATGAGGATGGTTCTTGCCGCTGCCGCTGCCGTTGCCGCACTGGCCCTGCTCGCCGCCTGCGGCGCCGATGGCCCGCCCGAACGGCCCCAGCCGCCCGTCGCAGAGCCTGATGTGACCGTGACCGGGCAGATCCGCCTCGGGGTGCGGCTCTGATGTCGCCCCTGCGCATGGTCTGGCTGGCGCTGGCCATCTGGGGCGCGGTGCATCCGATGTACTGGTTCGTCACCTACATGCGCGAGGAGGGGACCGGCCTCTCGGGCCTGATCGACGCCTGGTATGTGAATGCCTCGACCACGGGCCTGACCTGGGATCTGACGATCGCGGCGATCACGCTCACGATCTGGATCATCTCCGAGGTGGCGGTTCGCAAGAACTGGATCGCCCTTCTGGCGATCCCGGCCACCTATTGCATCGGGGTCAGCTGCGGCCTGCCGCTGTACCTGTTCCTGCGTTCTCGTCCCGTTACCTGAAGGCCTTTCCGGATGGACCATTTCCTGTATCGCGGCGGGCGGCTTCACGCCGAGGACGTGCCGCTTGACGCCATTGCCGCCGCTGTCGGCACGCCCGTCTATGTCTATTCCGCCGCCACGCTGAAGCGCCATTACCGCCTGTTCGACGAGGCGCTTTCGGCCATGCCGCATCTGGTTTGCTTCGCGGTCAAGTCGCTGTCCAACGTCGCCGTGCTCAAGCTTCTGGCGGATGAGGGGGCGGGGATGGATGTCGTCTCGGCCGGTGAGTATCTGCGGGCACGGGCCGCAGGCGTGCCGGGCGAGAGGATCGTCTTTTCCGGCGTCGGCAAGACGCGCGAGGAGATGCGGATCGCGCTGGAAGGCGGCATCCGGCAGGTCAATGTCGAGAGCGAGCCCGAGATGGCGGCGCTGAGCGAGGTCGCCTCCTCGCTGGGTGTGACGGTGCCGATCACGGTGCGGGTCAACCCGGATGTGGATGCCAAGACCCACGCCAAGATCGCCACCGGCAAATCCGAAAACAAGTTCGGCATCCCGATCGCCCGGGCGCGCGAGGTCTATGCGCTGGCAGCCCGCCTGCCGGGCCTGCGCGTGGTGGGGATCGACGTCCATATCGGCAGCCAGCTGACCGAGCTGGCCCCGTTCGAGGCCGCCTATGCCAAGGTGGCCGACCTGACCGGGGCCCTGCGCGATGACGGCCACAGGATCGAGCGGCTGGATCTGGGCGGGGGCCTTGGCATCCCCTACACCCGCTCGAACGAGGCGCCGCCCCTGCCGATGGACTATGGCGCGATGATCGAACGCACCGTCGGCCATCTGGGCTGCGAGATCGAGATCGAACCGGGCCGCCTGATCGCGGGGAATGCGGGGATCCTGCTGACGCGGGTAATCTATGTGAAATCGGGCGAGGGGCGGGATTTCCTGATCCTTGACGGCGCGATGAACGATCTGGTCCGCCCCGCGATGTATGACGCCCATCACGACATCGTCCCGGTGATCGAACCCGATCCGGGCGTCGAGCAGCGGCCCTATGACATCGTCGGCCCCGTCTGCGAGACCGGCGATACCTTTGCCCGGGGCCGCGACATGCCCCCGATAGAGGCCGGCGATCTGGTGGCCTTCCGCTCTTCCGGGGCCTATGGTGCGGTGATGGCCAGTGAATACAACTCGCGCCCGCTGGTGCCCGAGGTGCTGGTCAAGGACGATCACTTCGCGGTTATTCGCGAGCGCCCCACCTATGACGAGATGATTTCGCGCGATACCATTCCCCCGTGGCTCTGACGCGCTAGTGTCTGGTCCGAAGAAGGAGAGGACCATCCCCTGACCGCCCCTCGCCCGCAAGATGCCGCAGCCGGACCCGCCTCCGGTGACGGCACCGGACATATGACCGGACAGCCGCTGGCCCATCTGGACCGGCCGGTCCGGCTGACCCGCGCCGGCATGGTGGCCGAACGGGTGACGCGCGCCTTCTGGCCCTTCTGGACGGTGGTGCTGGCTGCGCTTGCGCCTGTGATGATGGGCTGGCTCGCGCCCTTGCCGGACTGGGCGATCTGGACCTATGGCGCCGTGGCGCTGCTTGGCGTTCTGGCGACGGCCCTGCTTGGCGCGCTGCGCTTTCGCTGGCCGACCCTGGCCGAAGCCCTTGAGCGGGTGGATGCGGCGATGCCGGGCCGCCCCATCGCCGCGATCCGCGACAGTCAGGCCATCGGCGCCGGCGACGCGGCGAGCGAGGCGCTCTGGCTCGCGCATCTGCGCCGCATGGCCGAGCGGACCCGCAGCGCGCGCCCGGTCGAACCGGATCTGCGCGTCTCGTCGCGCGATCCCTACGGGCTGCGCTACATGGCGCTGATCCTGTTTGTCTGCGCAGTGATGTTCGGCTCATTCCTGCGCGTGAGCGAGGTGGCCGAGGTCGTCGGCCCCACCGATCAGGTGCTTGCCGCCCCCGGCCCGATCTGGGAGGGCTGGATCGAACCGCCCGCCTATACGCGCCGCCCCTCGCTGTACCTTGCCGATCTGCCGGCGGGAACGATCCGTGTGCCGCAGGGCAGCCGCATCACCCTGCGCCTCTATGATGCCGAAGGTCTGCTCGAGGTGTTCGAGACCGTCTCGGCCGAGGACACCCCCGCTGAGGCACTGGCCGCCGATGCCTCTGGCCGGATCCAGTTCGAGGCCGAAAGCGATGGCCGGATCGAGATCGCCGGCGAAGGTGGGGCGGCCTGGAACCTCACCCTCATCCCCGACCTGCCGCCCTTCGTCGAGCTGACCGGCCCGATCGAGGTTGATGCCATGGGCCAGTTCAGCCAGCCGTTCCGCGCCAGCGACGATTACGGCATCGTGGCCGGCCGCGCGACCATTGCGCTGGACCTTGACCGGGTGACGCGTCGCCACGGCCTCGTGACCGCGCCCGACCGGCGCGAGGATCTGGTGCTTGACCTGCCGATGCCCTTCACCGGCGACCGGGCCGAGTTCAGTCAGGCGCTGATCGACGACCTGTCGGAATACTGGCTGGCCAATCTGCCGGTGACTTTGTCGCTGACCGTGGTCGATGCGCGGGGGCAGGAGTTCACGACCGAACCCGAACCCCTGATCCTGCCCGGGCGCCGTTTCTTTCAGCCGATGGCCCGCGCCGTGATCGAACAGCGCCGCGACCTGCTCTGGAGCCTCGATAACGCGCCGCGCGTCCTGCAGGTTCTGCGGGCGGTCTCGTACCGGCCCGAAGATATCTTCACCAACCAGACAACCTATCTGCGGCTCTCCTACAGCCTGCGCCAGCTTTCGGGCTTTCTCGCCGAAGGCGGGCTGGACGCCGAACAGCAGGACGAGCTTGCCGAGGCGCTTTGGGATCTTGCCATCCAGCTGGAGGACGGAACCCTTGCCGATGCGCGCGAACGGCTGCGGCGCGCGCAGGAACGGCTGTCCGAGGCGATGCGCAACGGCGCCAGCGACGAGGAAATCGCCGAACTGATGCGCGAATTGCGCGAGGCGACGGATGATTACCTCAGCATGCTGGCGCAGAACCCCGAAGCCTCCGAGGACGGCACCGATCAGCCCTCGACCGCCCAGCAGGACCAGAACCGCATCACCCAGGACGAGATCCAGGCCCTGATGGACCGCATTCAGGAGCTGATGGAAGAGGGCCGGATGGCCGAGGCGGCCGAGTTGATGGAGCAGCTCAACGCCCTGCTCGAAAACCTCCGCGTGACCGAAGGCCAGCCCGGCGACGGGTCCGGCCCGAGGACGCCCGGCCAGCAATCGATGGAGGATCTGTCGGAAACCCTGCGCGATCAGCAGGATCTGTCCGATCAGGCGTTCCGCGATCTGCAGGACCAGTTCAACGGTCGCCAGCCCGGCCAGCAGCAACAGGGCCAGGAGCAAGGCGAGGGAGAGGGCGAGGGCGAGGGAGACGAGGCCGAAGGCGAAGGCAGCGGTGGGCAGGATCGCGCCGAACAGCAGGGCGACGGCACCGGCGGCGGGCGCGACCCCGAAGAGACGCTGGCCGATCGCCAGCGCGCGCTGCGCAGCGAGCTTGAGCGGCAGCGGCAGAACCTGCCGGGCATGTCTGGCGAGGCGGCGGAAGAGGCGGGCCGGGCGCTGGAACGCGCCGAGGGGGCGATGGACGAGGCCGAACAGGCCCTGCGCGACGGCCGCCTTGCCGAGGCGATCGACCGTCAGGCCGAGGCGATGGACGCCCTGCGCGAGGGCTTGCGCAACCTGGGCCGGGCCCTTGCGGACAACCGCGAGGAATTCGACGAAGACGAGGGCTCGGGCTTTGCCCAGCGGGGCGCCGAGCCGATGCAGCGCGATCCCCTTGGCCGGCAGCTTGGGGAAAGCGGCCAGTTCGGGACCGACCAGAACATGGTTCAGGGTCAGGATGTCTATCGCCGCGCCGAAGACCTGCTGGCCGAGATCCGCAGACGCGCGGCCGAACAGGAACGGCCCGACGACGAAAAGACCTATCTCAGACGCCTCCTGGAGCGGTTCTGACGCCCGACCAGCGGCCGATGGCCCGCATCTGGCGCTATTCGGCGGTCTCGGCGCCGTCGTCCTCGATCGTGTTCAGCAGATCCTGCAGCTTCAGATCCAGCCAGAGCCGGCCGTCATTGATCGTCGCCACATAGGGCGTCAGGACCGGCTCGGACTGCGGGATTGCCGTGATGATCCGCGGCGCAAAGGCATAGACCAGCGCCAGGGCCGCGGCGACCAGCAGCACCGTGCCAAAGCCGATCCGAAAGCCGCGCCGCTGTTCCACCTCGGCCGCTTCGGCCTCGACCTCGGCGGTCGGGCCGTGCTCGCTCGAGGCGCGGAGGGTCGAATTGATCTCTTCGATATCGGGCAGAAGCTCGCGCCTTGACTGCGGTTCGGCCTCTTCGGCCGCCTCCGCCGTGTCGGCTGCGGGGGCCTGGGGCGCCACGGCGCCGCGCAGCATCGCAAGGCGCTTGCGAGCTTCCTCGGCGCGCCGGTCCTCATCGGCCATCAGCTGATCAAGGCCAAGATCCGGCTGGCTTTCCAACCCCGCCGCCGCTTCGGCGGCGCGGGCGGCCTGTTCGCGCTCGGCTTCCTGCCGCAGGATCTCGGCCACTTCGGGCGGCACCGTTCTGAGCGCACCACTGCCGGCGGCAGGCTCGGGTGTTTCCGCGGGCTCATCCGCCGGCTCGTCCTCAGGCTCATCCTCCGGCCCATCCTCGGCATCGTCCGGATCGGTCACGACAAGCGGCGCGTCCTCGGCATCGGAGGGCGCGGTGTCCATCATCCGGCTTGCGGGTTCCGCCTCCGGTTCCGGTTCGGGAACGGCCGGGGCTGCGGGTTCCGGTTCGGCTTCGCTGTCGGCTTCGGAGAACGGTTCCGACATGACTTCCGCCGGTGCCTCGGTTGGCGGACCTGCCTCGGGCATCGTCTCGGGCTCAGGCTCTGCCTCGGGCTCGACCTCCGGCTCCACCTCCGGCTCCACCTCCGGCTCCACGTCCGGCTCCGGCGGGATCGCCTCCGCCGGACCGGCCCCGGCGGCCTCAATGGCCTCCGGCTCTGGCTCAGGCGCCGGGGGTGCGGCTTGCGGCACTGCCGCGCTGCTCAGCGCCTCATCCTCGGCTTCGGCAGCTTCCGAGGCGCCCGGTGTCTCGAGCCAGGTATGACCGCAGTTCGAACATTGCACATCCCGCCCCGCAGGAGGGATCAAGTCCTCGCCAACCTCGTACTGCGCCCCGCAGTTCGGACAGATCAACCGCATGCTCTTTGTCCCTCTGCCCCTTCAAAGTCGGTTCAATCCGCACTTGTTGTTCGCATCCTAGCAACGATACCCCACGTCGCCAAGGTTTCAGGCAAACACCCCCTGCGCGTAATTGAAACCCGTGACTTATTTGGGCAGAAGAGGGCAGCACTCGGGGGATGGCCGTGATCGAATTGCGCAATGTGGCCTACAGCTATGGCGGGGGCGAGCTGTTTTCCGAGCTGTCGCTGATGCTGGCGCCGGGGTCGTTCCACTTCCTGACCGGGCCTTCGGGGTCGGGCAAGACGACCCTTCTGAAGCTGTGTTACGGCGACCTGATCGCCACGGCGGGAGAGGTGCTGATCTTCAACGAAGACAGCCGCCGGATGAGCCGCGATGCCGTAGCCCTTGCGCGCAGGCGGATCGGGGTGGTGCACCAGGATTGCCAGTTCCTTGACCATCTGTCGCTTGCCGAAAACGTCGTCCTGCCCCTGACCGTCTCGGGCCGCGCGGCCGAGGCGGAGGATAATCTGGGCGATCTTCTGCAATGGGTCGGGCTGGCCGCGCAGGCCGATCAGCTTCCGCCCGAGCTTTCGGGCGGCGAGCGTCAGAGGGCGGCCCTTGCGCGGGCGGTCATCATGGGGCCCGACGTGATCATCGCCGACGAGCCGACCGGCAATATCGACTGGGAGATGTCGCAACGCCTGCTGACCCTGCTGGTCGAGCTGAACCGGATGGGCAAGACGGTGCTGGTGGCGACGCATGACCTCAACCTGATCCGGGCCGCGAAAAGCCAGGTGCCGGCGCGCATCCTGCGGATCCGCAATCGCAAATTGCAGGCAGCGGGGGCCGATCTGTGAGGGTGCGCATCGGGATGTTCCTGTCGCTTCTGGCGGGCGATCCGCAGGCCGACCGGGCGGTGCCGCCGACCGGCTTCACCGCCTGGCTGACGCTTTTCGCCTCGGGGGCGATGGCGGTTCTGGCGGTCTTTGCGCTGGCCCTGTCGCTGGCCACCGACCGCCTTGCCGACCGCTGGGCGGCCGAGCTTGCCCGCACCTCGACCCTCCGCCTCTCGGCCCCCTCCGATCAGATCGAGGCCCAGACCCGCGCCGCGATCCGGCTTCTCGAGACGACGCCCGGCGTGGCCAGCGCCCGCGCGCTTTCGGCCGATGAACAGCGCGCCCTGCTCGAGCCGTGGTTCGGCCCCGATCTGCCGGTCGAGTCCCTGCCGATCCCGCAGCTGATCGAGATCGTCGAGGAAGGCACGGGCTATGATCCGCTTGGCCTGCGGGCGCGGTTGCAGGCCGAAGTGCCCGGCGCGGTGCTGGACGACCACACCCGCTGGCGCGATCCGCTGGTCGCGGCGGCGGAACGTCTGCGGTTTCTGGGCGTGCTGGCGATCGGGCTGATCGCGCTTTCGACGGCCGCGATGATCACCCTTGCCGCGCAGGCCGCCCTTGCCGCCAATGCGCAGGTGATCCGGGTGCTGCGGCTTGTCGGCGCCCGCGACATCTATATCGCCCGCGCCTTTGTCCGCCGTTTCACCCTGCGCGCCCTTCTGGGCGCCGGCATCGGCACCGCGCTGGGCATGGGGGCGGTCGCGCTTCTGCCCTCGGCCGATGTTGCCGGGGGGTTCCTGACCGGCCTCGGCTTTCAGGGCGCGGGCTGGCTCTGGCCGCTGATCGTGCCGCCCCTTGCCGCTGTCGTGGCCTTTGCCGCCACGCGGGCCGCGGCGCTGCGCACCCTGAGGAAGCAATCATGAGCCACGCGTTGCAATGGGTTCGCTCGGTCCTTTTCATCGGGCAGATGTATCTGGCGATGCCGGTGATCGCGCTGGTCTTTCTGCCATGGGCGCTGGCCTCGCGCCGCGGCGCGCTCATGGCCTGTCACAGCTATTGCCGCTGGGTCCGCTGGACCGCTGGCTGGATCGCGGGGCTGAAGACCGAGGTCCGTGGAACGCCGCCCGAGGACGAGGTTCTGATCGCCGCCAAGCATCAATCCTTTCTGGATATACTGATGATCTTCTCGGCCGTGCCCGCGGGCCGGTTCGTGATGAAGAAGGAACTGGTCTGGACCCCGATCCTTGGCCAATACGCCCTTCGGATCGGCTGTATCCCGGTTGACCGGGGCAAGCGGGGGGCCGCGATCAAGCAGATGGTGGCAGGCGTCCGCGCCGGCCGCGCCTTTCCCGGCCAGCTTATCATCTTTCCGCAGGGCACGCGGATCGCGCCCGGCGTGCAGGCGCCCTACAAGATCGGGACAGGCGTACTTTACAAGGAGCTGGAGATGGACTGCGTCCCGGTGGCCTGCAATGTCGGCGTCTTCTGGCCGCGCCACAGCCTGTTTCGCAAGCCCGGCACGGCGGTGGTCGAGTTCCTGCCCCGCATCCCGGCAGGCCTGCCCACGGCCGAATTCATGCGCCACCTCGAAGCCACGGTCGAGGAAAGCTCCGACAGGCTCATGGCCGAAGCGGGGTTTCGGCGCCTTGAGTCGGAACCGGCCGTCTGACCCCTCAGGCCGCCAGCCCTTTCGAGCCGATATCAAGGTATTTCCGCCGCCGCGCATCGCGCAAGGCGATGCCGTCCTTGCCCTTCAGATCCGAGAGCATCCCGGCGATGGCCTTGCGCACGCCTTCAAAGGCTGCGGCGCGGTCGCGATGAGCGCCGCCGACGGGTTCCTTGATGATCAGGTCGCAGACCCCAAGCTCGCGCAGGTTCTGCGCCGTCAGGCGCAGCGCCTCGGCCGCCTCGCGCATCTTTTCGGCATCCTTCCACAGGATCGAGGCGCAGCCCTCGGGCGAGATCACCGAATAGATGGAATGTTCAAGCATCGCCACGCGGTTGGCCGTGGCAAAGGCCACCGCCCCGCCCGAGCCGCCTTCGCCGATCACCACGCTGACCAGCGGCGCGGTCAGGGACAGGCATTTTTCCGTCGACCGGGCGATCGCCTCGGATTGGCCGCGCTCTTCGGCGCCCTTGCCGGGATAGGCGCCGGGCGTGTCGATCAGGGTGACGACCGGCAGGCCGAAACGGCCGGCCAGATCCATCAGGCGGATCGCCTTGCGATAGCCTTCGGGCCGGGCCATGCCGAAATTGCGTTCGATCCGGCTTTTGGTGTCATGCCCCTTTTCATGGCCGATCACCACGACGGGCATGTCATCGAACCGCGCCAGCCCGCCCATGACCGAGTGATCGTCGGCAAAGTTCCGGTCCCCGGCAAGCGGCGTGTATTCGGTGAACAGCGCCTCGATATAGTCCTTGCAATGGGGCCGGTCGGGATGGCGCGCGACCTGGCATTTCTGCCAGGCGGAGAGGTTGGAATAGAGGCCCTTGAGCATGTCGGCGGCCTTCTTGTCGAGGCCGCTCGCCTCCTTGCCAATATCCATGCCGGGATTGGCGCGGGCCATGGCGCGCAGTTCTTCGGCCTTGCCTTCGATTTCGGCCAGAGGCTTTTCGAATTCGAGATAGTTCATGCGGCCTCCGCCAGTCGATGCCCGTCGTATATGGCCCCGCGCTCGGGGCGATGCAACCGCCGACACGGGCCGCTTGCACCTGTCGGGGACTCGGCGCATTGTCGCGGCGTTGACGGTAACGGAGGGTGCACGATGCGTGCGACATTTGGAAAAATTCTTTGCACAAAGGTTCTTGGGCTTGGCCTGCTTTTCGCCGGCCCGGCCATGGCCGAACTGCCCAAGGGGTTCGACTTCGGCGATGACAGCGGTTCCTGGACGAATGACGGAGAATGCGACGATCCCCGCTTCGAAGGCGAGGGGATGGCCGGGTTCCTCTTGCCCGAAGACATCCTGCGCGATGCCAGCGATTGCCGTGCCCTCTATCAGGCCGGCAAGATCACCGTGGTCGCCGGTGTTGGCGGCCCCACCTCGGGCGAGGGTGTGGACTTCGGCGACGACAGCGGTTCCTGGACGAATGACGGGGAATGCGACGACCCCCGCTTCGAAGGGCCCGGGATGGCAAGCTTCCTGCTGGACGATGATATCCTGAGCGACGCCAGCGATTGCCGCGCGCTTTTCGAGGCGGGCGCGATCTGGCTGAAATAGGCGTCGGAAGCGGTAACGGTAACGGTCGCGGGCCGGATCAGCCCGCGATCATCTCGGCCTGACGGACGATCACCTCGGCCTGCCGGATCGAGGCGATATCGACAAGCCGACCCTTGTAGACGGTCGCTCCCTCGCCGCGCGCCTTTGCCTCGGCCATGGCGGAAAGGATCTCGCGCGCCTCGGCGACGGCGGCCTCGGACGGGGTAAAGACCTCGTTGGCCAGCGCGACCTGCTTGGGATGGATCGCCCATTTCCCGACCATGCCCAGCGTGGCCGACCGCAGCGCCTGCGCCCGGAAGCCGTCGTCATCGCTGAAATCGCCGAAGGGCCCGTCCACCGGCAGGATGCCATGAGTGCGGCAGGCCGCGACGATGGCCGCCTGCGCCCAATGCCACGGATCGGACCAGTATTTCGCGCCCTCGCGCGCCATGTAGTAATCCTCTTGCGTGCCGCCGATGCCGGTCGTCTGCATCCCCATGCTGGCGGCGAAATCGGCGGCGCCAAGGCTCATCGCCTCGAGCCGGGGCGAGCTTGCGGCGATCTCTTCGACATGGCTGATCCCGGCGGCGGATTCGATGATGACCTCGAAGCGGAGCGGCTTCTTGCGCCCGGTCTGACGCTCCAGCCCCGTCACCACGGCATCGACGGCATAGACATCCGCCGCACAGCCGACCTTGGGGATCATGATCATGTCGAGCCGCTCGCCCGCCTGCTCCACCAGATCGACCAGATCGCGCACCCAGAACGGCGTATCGAGGCCGTTGATCCGGACCGAGAGGGTCTTTCTGCCCCAGTCGATCTCGCGCGTGGCGGCGATGACATTGGCGCGCGCCTCGGCCTTGTCCGTGGGGGCGACGGAATCCTCGAGGTCGAGGTTGATCACATCGGCGGCCGAGGCGGCCATCTTGGGAAACAGCGCCGGGCGCGATCCGGGGCCGAAAAGCTGGCAACGGTTCGGACGGGCAGCGGGCGCGGGTTGCAGGCGAAAGGACATGGGGCCTCGGCAATGTTGTTACGCAGGATTTGCTGCGTTTGTTATTTTATTGCGCGGTCTACTGCAAGCACCCTTTCGCAGCTGCAGCAAATGGGCGCCGCGGGCCCCGGGTCCGGTGCCGCCTCAGGCGAACCTGTCGGGCCGCAGCGCCGCCACCACCTCGGGCTCAAGCTCGGGGGTCCGTCCCGCGACAAGATCGGCCAGCAACCGGCTGGCGGCCGGCGAGGTCTGAAAGCCGTATCCGCCCTGACCCGCGCACCAGATGAAGCTTGCATCCTGCGGCGCCGGGCCCAGCACCAGTTGCCGGTCCGGGGCAAAGGTCCGCAGCCCCGCCCAGTTGGCCAGCATCCGGGTGACGGGTGCGGTCACATGCGCCTCGTAGCGGGCAAGACCCTCGGCGAGGACCATGTCATCGGCAAAGGCGTCATGCGGATCGGCCGGATCCTCTTCGGCGGGCGATACGATCAGGGCGCCGGCATCGGGCTTGGCGTACCAGTCCTCGCCCGCGCCAAAGACCATTGGCCAGCCCGAGACATCCTGCCCCGCAGGCGCCGCGATCCGCGCCATGGACCGGCGCAGCGGCTGAAACCCCAGCGGCGCAAGGCCCGCCATGACGGCGATCCTGTCCACCCAGGCTCCGGCGGCATTCACCAGGTTCCGCGCCTCGACGACGCCCGCGGGGGTGGTCACGCGCCAACCCGCGGTGGTGCGTTCGATGGCGCTGACCGGGGCGCCGGTCAGGATCCGCCCCCCGCTTTCGCGGATGCTGCGGGCAAAGTTCTGCAGCAGCCGGTCGGTGTCGATGTCCCATGCCTCGGAATGATAGGCCGCGCGATCCACCACGGCGCGGTTCAGGATCGGCACAAGGCCACAAGCCTCGTCCAGCGTGATCCGGGTCATCTCCATCGTCGTCAGGTCATGGGCAAAGGCCTCTGCCGTCTCGGGCGATCCCACCATCAAAAGGCCCCGGGGGCTGAGCACGCCGCCATTCTCGCTTTGGTGGAACGCCTTGCTCGCCCGGTTCAGGGCAACGACCGAGGGCTTGCCATAGGTCTCTTCGAACAGGGCGGCCGACCGGCCCGAGGCGTGGTAGCCAAGCGCGCTCTCTGCCTCGAGCAGCGTCACATGGCCCAGTTCGGCAAGCCGCGCGCCTGCGGACAGCCCGGCAATCCCGCCACCGATGACAAGGAAATCCGACATTGGGTAAGGCCCTTCTGTGAAACGGGGGGATCAACCGATCCGGCAGCGCGCCTCAGCCCGCCTCTTCAAGCCGGTCTGTCGCGGGCGGCGGCGCGGGAACAAGCGCGTCAAGCCGCGCGCGCAGATCCTCGGGCAGGACCAGACCCGCCGCCGCGAGCGAGGGGGCAAGCTGCGCCGCAGACCGCGCCGAAACCAGCGGCACCGGCCGCGCGGGATGCGTCATGACCCAGGCCACGGCGAGCGTCGCCGGATGCAGGCCGGCCTCGGCCGCAAGTGCGGCCAGATCGGCAGCGGCCTGCCCCATGTGGGCGGGCGCATAGCGGCGCGCATAGAAGGCATCCTCGGTCAGTCGGCCGGTCTCTCCGGCGGCGTATTTCCCGGTCAGCAATCCCCCGCCCAGCGGCGAATAGGGATAGACGGCCATGTCCTGATCCATGGCCATGGGCAGGATCTCGACCTCGGCCTGCCGTTTGACAAGGTTGTACATCGGCTGGATCGCGTCGATCCGGGTGCCAAGCGCGGCACAGATCGCCTGTGCCTTCATCACCTGCCAGGCGGCGAAGTTCGAAACGCCGATCTGCCCGATCTGCCCGGCGGCCTGCAGGCCTGCCAGCGTCTCGAAGGTCTCTTCAAGCGCCGTGTCGGGGTCGAAGCGGTGGATATAAAGCAGATCGACGCTGTCCATGCCCAGCCGCTTGCGGCACACGTCGAATTGCGCGGTGATGTTCGCCCGCCCGGCGCCTCCGTGATAGGCCACCTTGGTCGCGATGAAGACCCGGTCCCGCTCGGGGGCTGCAAAGCGGCCCAGCAGGGTCTCGGACGCGCCGTCGGCATAGCCCCAGGCGGTGTCGAAATGGGTGATGCCGGCCTTGCGCGCGGCGTCATACATCGCCCGGCTCCCATCGGCCGAGGCGCGTCCGCCGAATTGCATCGTGCCGAAGGCAAGCGGGTTGGGGTCGGAATTCTGCGTCATCCCCAAGCCATGCCACGCGGCCCGCGCAAGGGAAAGGGGCATCGACATTCCCGGGTCGCGCGGGCATCAACGGCCCCGTTCCCGAAGCCACGGAGGGCCGATCATGTCGCATCTGTTTTCACCCCTGACCTTGCGCGACCTGACCCTGCGCAACCGCACGGTGGTTGCGCCGATGTGCCAGTATTCGGCCCGGGGCGGTCTGGCGAACGACTGGCACCTCGTGCAACTGGGCCGCTTCGCGCTGGGCGGCTTCGGCCTCGTGATCGTCGAGGCCACGGGGGTCACGCCCGAGGGGCGGATCTCCTACGGCGATCTGGGGCTTTGGGACGATGACCAGATCCCGGGCCTTGCGCGCATCGCGGACTTCCTCAAGGCGCAGGGGGCGGCGGCGGCGATCCAGCTGGGCCATGCCGGGCGCAAGGCGGCAACCCCGCTCTGGTGGCGGGGCAGCTTCAACGAGACCGAGGAAGAGAAGGCCCGGAACGGATACGAGACCTGGGTGCCTCTTGCCCCTTCGGCCCTGATCCATGCCGAAGGCGGTGACTTCCAGCGCCCCGAAGCGCTTGATCCGGCCGGAATAACCCGGATCGTCGAGGCCTTCGCCAAAGCCGCAGACCGCGCCGGGCGCGCCGGTTTCGACATGATCGAGATCCACGGCGCCCACGGCTATCTCGTCAACCAGTTCCTCTCGCCGGTGGCGAACCATCGCACCGATGCCTATGGCGGCAGCCGCGAAAACCGGATGCGCTTCCTTCTCGAAGTGACCGAGGCGGTGCGCGAGGTCTGGCCCGCGTCCAAACCGCTTGCCGTGCGCCTCTCGGTCCGCGACGCCATCGCCGGCGGCTGGGACGTGTCCGACAGCCTTGTCCTCGTGCGCGAACTGGCCCGGCGGGGCGTGGATCTGATCGATTGCTCCTCCGGCGGCTTCGCGGGGGCGGCGATCACGCCCGCGCCGGGATATCAGGTGGACCTCGCGCAGGCCCTGCGCGCCGAGGGTCTGCCCGTCATCGCCGTCGGCCTGATCCAGGAACCCGAGGCGGCCGAGGCGATCCTGGCGGAAGGGCAGGCCGATCTTGTGGCGCTTGCCCGTGGCGCGCTCGAGGATCCGAACTGGCCGGTCCACGCCCATCACGCGCTTGATCCGGGCGAGGGGGCCTATGACCTCTGGCCCGTCCAGGCCCGCGGCCGCATCCGCGACAAGGACCGCGCGCTGGGCTGGCGCAGCTTCGCCCCGGCCGGGACCAGCTAACCCGCCTGCACCGCGTCCCGCCGCCCCGCCGACAGCAGCGCCAGAGCCACGCCAAGGGCCACGGCCTGCGGATGCTTGCCCAGCGCCGGGTCGCCGATCGGACAGGCGATCCGCGCGATCTCTTCCGGCCGGTGCCCCAGCGCCTGCAGCCGCGACCGGAACCGCGCCCATTTCGTCGCCGACCCGATCAGCCCCGCCCCGCCAAAGCCCCGCCGCAGCAGGCCATGGCACAGCGCGAGGTCCAGCTCATGCGAATAGGTCAGGACCAGATGTTCCGCCCCCTCCGGCGCCTCGGGCACAAGCGTCACCGGATCGGCGGCGATGCGCGCCTCCACCCCCTCGGGCCGGCTCTCGGGAAACCGCGCCGCCCCGGTATCGACCCAGGTGATGGCGAAATCCGGCAAGGGCGCCAGCACCCCCACCAGCGCCCGCCCCACATGCCCCGCCCCCCAGATCCAGAGCGCCCGGCGGGCCGCGGGCGCGGCCTCCACAAGCCACCCGCCCTGCAGCCGCGGCGCGGCCCCCGCCGCCCGCTCGGCCATCCGGGCAGGTGGCGCCCCGTCGCCATCGATCCGGCGCAGAAAGGGCAGGGCGGCCGGCAGGCTCTCGGCCCCAAACCGCTCCCACACCAGCGTCACCGCCCCGCCGCAGCACTGCCCCAGCGCCGGCCCCAGCGGCACCGCCTGCATCCGCCGTGCGGGCCCGCCCGCCAGCATCCCCCGCGCCGCCTCCATCGCCTGGAACTCCAGCGCGCCGCCCCCGATCGTCCCGCTGGCACCGCCCTCCCAGACCAGCATCGCCGCCCCCGCCTCGCGCGGGGACGACCCGGCCGCCTTCGCGATCACGACCCGCACCACCACGCCCCGCGCGGCCACGGCGGCCCGCAAGCCGGGCAGATCAAAGCTCACGCCTTTGCCCTTGCCACCGCGGCCAACACCCGCTCGGGCGTCGCAGGCGCATCGAGCGCCGGATAATGCGGCCCACAGGCCGCCACCGCATCCGACAGCGCCAGAAAGGCCGAGATCCCCAGCATCAACGGCGGCTCGCCCACGGCCTTGGACCGATAGACCGTCGGCACCCGGTTCTCGCCCTCCCAAAGTGCGACTTTGAACACCTCCGGCGTATCCGTCGCCGCGGGGATCTTGTAGGTCGAGGGCGCATGGGTCCGAAGCCGCCCCTGCGCGTCCCAGACCAGCTCCTCCATCGTCAGCCAGCCCGCGCCCTGAACATAGCCCCCCTCGATCTGCCCGATATCCAGCGCGGGGTTCAGCGATGCCCCGCAATCATGCAGGATATCGGCCCGCAGGATCCGGTTCTCGCCGGTCAGCGTGTCGATCACCACCTCCGTGACCGCCGCCCCATAGGCGAAATAGTAGAACGGCCGCCCCTGCCCCTTGATCCGGTCCCAGACGATCTCGGGCGTGCGGTAGAACCCGGTGGCCGAAAGGCTGACCCGGTTCATATAGCAAAGCCGCGCGGCCTCGGCGAAAGGCATCACCACCTCGCCCAGCCGCACCTCGCCCCCCTCGAAGACCACGGATGCAGGGTCGGCCTGATGCAGCCCCGCGATGCAAGCGGCCATCCGTTCCCGGATCGCATCACAGGCCGCCTGCACCGCCATCCCGTTCAGATCCGTCCCCGAGGAGGCCGCCGTGGCCGAGGTATTGGGCACCTTGCCGGTATCCGTCGCCGTGATCCGCACCGCCTCGGCCCCGATCCCGAACCGGCTCGCGGCCACCTGCGCCACCTTGCGGAACAGGCCTTGCCCCATCTCCGTCCCGCCATGGTTCAGCGCGATGGAACCGTCCTGATAGACATGCACCAGCGCCCCCGCCTGGTTCAGATGCGTCAGCGTGAACGAGATCCCGAACTGCACCGGCGAAAAGGCGATCCCCCGCTTCAAGACCGGGTTCGCCCCATTCCACTCGGCAATCGCCGCCCGCCGCGCCGCATAGCCGCTCGTCTCGAGCAACCGCGCCGTCAGCCCGCCCAGGATGAAATCCGTCACCTCCATCCCGTAAAAGGTCCGCGCCACCGGGGCCTCTGGCGAATGCTCCCCGCCAAACCGCCGCCCCCGCCCGGGCGCCGCCCCCTCGGGCAAGCCAGCCTGCTTCTTTTGTTCAAAAATATCCCGGGGGGAGCCCC
>JBHYFN010000038.1:19556-34977 GCA_051859505.1 Paracoccaceae bacterium | reverse complement strand
AATTTCCGGCCCCCCGTGCCCCGGCCTAGCGCTCGGGGATCAGGCCGCGCGGGCTGAACCGCAGGACGACCAGCAGGATCACCCCCATCGTCAGAAGCCGCATATGCGCCGCCGCATCCGTCAGGTGCAGCTTCAGCCAGGAACCATCGGCCATGCCGGAGGTGATCGTCGCCATGAGCCAGAGCCCCATCGGCTCGACCATGACCCAGAGCCACCAGATCAGCATCCCCCCCAGAACCGCGCCGAAATTGTTGCCCGATCCGCCCACGATCACCATGACCCAGACGAGGAAGGTGAAGCGCAGCGGCTGATAGCTCGAGGGCGTCAACTGGCCGTCCAGCGTGGCCATCATTGCCCCCGCCACGCCGCAGATCGCCGAGCCGAGGATGAAGATCTGCAGATGCCGCCCCTTCACATCCTTGCCCATCGCCTCGGCCGCGATTTCATTGTCGCGGATCGCGCGCATCATCCGCCCCCAGGGCGAATTGAGCGCCTGCTGCGCCAGCCACAGCAGGATCAGCAGCACGACAAGGAAGAGGCCGGAATAGGCCAGTTTCACAAAGAGGGTCGAGGCCAGGACCGGCTCGAGCCCCCAAGCCGCTGCGCGCTCGACAAAGGCCGGGTCGCGCTGCAGTTCGACCTCGAGCGGCACCGGCCGGGGGATGCCGCTCACGTTCTTGACGCCACGCGACAGCCAGTCCTCGTGCTTGAGGATGGCGATGATGATCTCGGCAATGCCCAGCGTTGCGATGGCAAGGTAATCCGACCGCAGCCCCAGCGCCACCTTGCCGATGACCCAGGCCGCCCCCGCCGCCAGAAGCCCGCCCACGGGCCAGGACAGCAGCACCGGCAGGTCAAGCCCGCCCAGATAGCCCGTCAGCGTGGGGTTGATCGCCTCGACCGCGCTCACGGCCGGGTCAAAGACCGAGCGGAAGAAGAAGAAGCCCGCCACCAGGACGCCCGTCATCACCACGGCGCGGCTGCGGCCCGCCTTCATGCTGCTCCAGACAAAGATCGCGAGCAGGATCGTGCCTGCCCCCAGAAGCAGCGAGATCAGGATCCGCATGGCAAGCGGCATGGCGAAGGTGACCAGCATCGTGCCGTCCTCGGCCTCCATCACCGGGACGACGGTCCAGAGCCGGGTCTCCATCTCGGGCGGCATCGAGACCAGCACCGCCGCCAGCGCCCCCAGGGCGACAAAGCCCATGACGCCCACGTTGAACAGCCCCGCAAAGCCCCATTGCAGGTTCACCCCCAGCGCCATGATCGCCGAGATCAGCCCCATGTTCACGATGGTCAGCGCAAGGTTCCAGCCCTGCACCATGCCCGTCACGGCGATCAGAAGCGCCATCAGGCCGAAGAGAACGAGGTTTCTGACAGGTGGAAGCGTCATACCGATTTCCCCTTGAACAGGCCCGTCGGGCGGAACAGCAGGACGATGATCAGGATGGTGAAGCTGACCGCGAATTTGTAATCGGTCGACATCAGCTGCACGAGGCCGGCGGGCATCAGCTCTTCGGGCAGGATATGGGTCAGCACCCTGCGCCAGGCATAGGTCACGATCACCTCGGAAAAGGCGATGATGAAGCCGCCCGCGATGGCGCCCAGCGGGTTGCCGAGGCCGCCCACGATGGCCGCCGCGAAGATCGGCAAAAGAAGCTGGAAATAGGTGAAGGCCTTGAAGCTCTTGTCCAGACCGTAAAGCGTGCCCGCCGTCGCGGCCAGCGCCGCCACGATCAGCCAGGTCACGGCCACCACGCGTTCGGGGTTGATGCCCGACAGGAGCGCCAGATCCTCGTTGTCCGAAAAGGCGCGCATGGATTTTCCGGTGCGCGTCTTGTTGAGGAACCAGAACAGAAGCGCCACCGCGATCGCCGCCGTCACCACGGTCAGGACCTGCGTGGTGCGGATCGCCAGCCCCTCCTGCAGGCCGGTCAGCTCGCGGAATTCGCCGGCGGTGATGATGAAGCGGCCGCCATCGGCAAAGTTGATGTCCTCGACCCCGATGACGAAGCGCACGATGCCGTTCATGATGAACATCACGCCCATCGACACGATCACCAGGATCACCGGATCGGCCTTCTGCCGGCGGTAAAAGCGATAGACCGCCCGGTCGGTGCCCAGAAGCAGCAGGCCGGTTGCCAGAATGCCCACCGGCAGGGCCAGAAGCGCCGTGGGCAGGACGCCGAAGCTGACCCCCATCGACTGCAGGCCCCAGGTGGCCAGGATCGTGGCCATCGTGCCGAAGGCCATCGTATCGCCATGGGCAAAGTTCGAGAACCGCAGGATCCCGTAGATCAGCGTCACCCCCAGCGCGCCAAGCGCCAGCTGCGCGCCATAGGCAAGCCCCGGCACGAAGACGAAGTTGAGGAAGACGACAATGGCGTTGAGGATATCCATGCCTTAGCCTCCCAGGAAGGTGCGGCGGACTTCGGGATCAGCCAGAAGCTCGGCCCCGGTGCCGGTATAGGCATTGGCGCCCTGCACCAGCACATAGCCCTTGTCCGCGATCTCGAGCGCCTGGCGCGCGTTCTGTTCGACCATCAGGATGGTGATGCCCGCGCGGGCGACCTCGATGATCCGGTCGAAAAGTTCGTCCATCACGATGGGGCTGACGCCCGCGGTGGGCTCGTCGAGCATCAGGACCTTGGGTTGCGTCATCAGCGCGCGGCCCACGGCGACCTGCTGACGCTGGCCGCCCGAAAGCTCTCCGGCGGCCTGGCGGCGCTTGTCGCGCAGGATGGGAAAGAGGTCATAGACCTGGTTCATCGTGCCCGAGATATCGTCGCGGCGCAGGAAGGCGCCCATCTCGAGGTTTTCCTCGACCGTCATCGAGGTGAAGATGTTGCTGGTCTGGGGCACGAAGGCCATGCCCTTGGGCACGCGCGCCTGCGGGGAAAGGGTGGTGATATCCTCGCCGTCGATCCTGACCGACCCGCCGCGCAGGTTCAGCATCCCGAAGATCGCCTTCATCGCGGTGGATTTGCCTGCGCCGTTCGGCCCGACGATCACCGCGATCTCGCCCTTTTCGACCGAGATGGTGCAATCGTTGAGGATATTGGCCCCGGTGCCATAGCCGCCGGTCATCGCCTCGCCGATCAGGAAGGGGCCGGGACCTGCGGGCCGGGCCTTGCCTTCGGGGCGGTATTCGATCTGGCCCTGTCCGGCCCGGTTGGTGATCGAGGCATCCTTGTTGCCCCGGTTGTCCCGATAGGGATTGTCGCTCATGCCGCGTCCCTCCGGCCCCTGGCCCGCCCGAAAGCCGCGCTCATGCCGTCTTGGCCTTGTTCTTGAGGCCGGTGCCCAGATAGGCCTCGATCACCGCCTCGTTCTGCATGATGTCCTTGGCCGAGCCTTCGGCTAGCACCTTGCCCTCGGCCATGACGATCACCGGATCGCAGAGGCGGCCGATGAAATCCATGTCATGCTCGATCACGCAGAAGGTATAGCCGCGTTCCTTGTTCAGCCGCACGATGGCATCGCCGATCGTGTTCAGAAGCGTGCGGTTCACCCCGGCGCCGACCTCGTCGAGAAAGACGATCTTGGCATCGACCATCATCGTCCGGCCCAGTTCCAGAAGCTTCTTCTGCCCGCCCGACAGTTTCCCGGCCTTTTCGTCCTTCAGATGCGAAATCGTCAGGAATTCAAGAACCTCGTCGGCTTTCTTCAGAAGGGCCGCCTCTTCCTCGCGGATCCGGGCGCGGGCGAACCAGGCGTTCCAGAGCCGCTCTCCCGACTGGCCGCCGGGCACCATCATCAGGTTCTCGCGCACCGTCATCGACGAGAATTCATGCGCGATCTGGAAGGTGCGCAGCAGGCCCTTGTGGAAAAGCTCGTGCGGGCTCAGCCCGGTGATATCCTCGCCATCCATCGTCACCCGGCCCGAAGTGGGCGGCAGGCGACCGGCGATCACATTGAACAGCGTGGTCTTTCCCGCGCCGTTGGGGCCGATCAGCCCGGTGATCGAGCCGGTCTCGATCCGAAGCGATGCCCCGTCAACAGCGTGGAACCCGCCGAAATGCTTGTGCAGATCTTCGACGACGATCATCCGTCACTCCCTGTTGGCCGCGCGTTTCCGGTCTTGTGACCGGCCGCTTGGCCTTAGTTCTTATGCAACGGCCCGGAGGAATGCCTCCGGGCCGTTGTCTATTGTCTCAGGCGGCGATCAGCGGAACCGGACCGTGACGATCTCGCCGTCCTGGATCTCGATCTCGCGGTAGTTGCCGGCCGATTCGCCGGGCTCGATCAGGGCCACGGCGGTGGCGCCGATATAGTTGATGTCGGCCCCTTCGCTCAGCAGTTCAAGCGCCTTGGCCAGCTCGCCGGGGAAGATCTCTTCGCCGGGCTCGTTGGCAATGTCCATCACATAGCCCTTGAAGTCTTCCGAGCTGGTCGAGCCGGCCTTGTGCATCGCCAGCAGGATCAGCGCCATGGCATCGTAGCTTTCCGGCGAGAAGGCGGAGGTGCCGTCAAAGCCCGCGGCCTCGGCCAGAGCCTGGAACATTTCGGCCCCGGCCGAATCGGTGCCCGGATACTGGCCGAACGACCCGGTCAGGCCCGCGCCGATATCATCGACCAGCTGCTGGCCGACCATGCCGTCGGGCAGGACGAAGGTGTCGAAGGCGCCGGTGTCGAGGCTGGCCTGGATGATGCCCTTGCCGCCCTGATCGGTATAGCCGGCGACGACCAGAACCTCGCCCCCGGCCGAAGCCAGAGCCGCGACCTCGGCCGAATAGTCGGCCTTGCCGTCTTCATGGGCGGCGTTGATCGTGACCGTGCCGCCGGCGGCGGTGAAGGCGGCCTCGAAGCTGTCGGCCAGGCCCTTGCCATAATCGTTGTTGGTATAGGTCAGCGCGACGGTGGTGATGCCGCGATCCATCAGCACGTCGGTCATCACGACGCCCTGACGGGCATCCGAAGGCGCGGTGCGCAGGAACAGGCCGTTGCTGTCGGTGGTCGAGAAGCCGGGCGAGGTGGCCGAGGGCGAGATCATCAGGATCCCGTTCGGCATCGCCACGTTCTGCAGGATCGCCATGGTCACGCCCGAACAATCGGCCCCCATGATCGCATGCACGCCTTCCGAGGTGATCAGGCGTTCGGCGGCGGCGGTGGCGGCCGCGGCGTCGGTGCAGGTCGAATCGGCGCGGGTCGAGGTGACGGTAGCGCCGTCAAGGAAGGTGCCGGCGGCATTGATCTCTTCCATCGCCAGTTCGGCGCCGGCCGCCATCGTCGGCGTGATCGATTCCAGCGGGCCGGTAAAGCCCAGGATGATCCCGATCTTGACCTCGTCCTGTGCAAGCGCGGGCCCGGCCATCAGCGCGGCGGCCGCGGTTGCCATTAGAAATCTTTTCATATTCGTCTCCCTGACGTTTCTTGTGATGTCGCGAGGCTAATCAGAAGAATCGGGAAAGAAAAGCCTGTATCAAACAGGTGCCGCCTTTCCCCAAGGGGCGCGCCACTGCCGCGATCACGGATCGGGCGCGTAGATCAGAATGAACGTCGTGCCCGGGGGGCGCAGCGTCCCCGAACGCGGCCCGGGTTCCAGCAGATCCTGCAGATGCGGCGGCCGCCCGCCGGTTTGCGAGCGCGGGACCATCACCGGCCGCCCCGCCGCGATGGCCTCATCCAGAAGCGCCAGGTCGCGGCCGACGGGCAGAAGGGCGGCGATGGCATCGTCGTTGACCCCGTCACAAAGCCGCGGCACGCAGGTGAACAGCAGGTGAAAGCGCTCGACCCGGGACAGGCCGTCCAGCGCCAGAAAGCCCGTGTCCGTCGCGATGACGGGGACAGTATCCGAATGCGCTGCACCCGCCCGTCGCGGATGCTCCACCGCGGTTTCGATCCGGATCTCGATGAGGCCAAGCCCCAGGTCTTCGAGCCTTGCCGCAAGTTGGGGCAACCGGGTGCGGGGCTCTGGCTTGCTCGACAGGAAAGGGTGCCAGACCCATGGCAGCGACAGGGCCAGTTCCTGCCGGACCCCCCACACAGCAGTGGGCGCATCCTCGAGCCGATGGAGGCGCAGAAAGGCGGGGTCGAGATCCGGCTCAAAGGCCTCCAGATCGGCCGGTGAGGCCAGGCGCGTCCGGTAAAGCTCGACCGGACGGCCAAGGGCGGTGAGGGCGGAGAGGTCGGGACGGGCAGAGGCGGGGCTGGTGCAATCCTGCAGAACCGTCTGCGCGCCCTCGCCGCTCAGCGCGATGAGGGTCATGCCGTCCCGGCACAGGATCGGCACCACGGCGCTGCCCGGCGCCGGTCCGAAGGGGGGCAGCAGGAAGGGTGACGGGCCGAGCCTGGCTTCGGCGGCGGCGGTGGCATCCTCGATCAGGGTCCAGCCGGCCGCGCCATCCTGCACCAACCAGGCCTCGGGCGGGTCGGCTCCCTCGGGCAAAAGCTCTGCCAGGGTGACGCGGGGCAGGGCGGATGGGTCCGCCTCGGCACCCGATTGCGCGCTGGCCGGGGCCGGCCCGGCGCAGGCGACCCCCGCGATGGCGGCAAGTGTGATACCGATATTGCGCAAGACGACCCCTCCACTCGTTACACTCTGGCCGCGGCACCCCGCCTCAGCGGGCCGCGATCCACCGCACATCATAGGTGACCGGCGTCACCGGACCAAGCGTGACGTCCTCGCGGCGCAGATCTTCGGGGGTGAACATCTCTGGCCCCGGCGCGCGATCCAGCGGCACCGGATCGGCCAGGGCCCGCTCCAGCAGGGCCAGGTCACGCACGGGGGCGAGCGCCGCGCGCGGATCGAACCCCTCGAGCGCGTCGCAGGCGGCATTGCGGCAGCCGACCTCGAAGCGGGGCAGGGTGATCCAGTTCACCCCGGTCAGGATCACGGTCGCACCATTCAGATCAAGGGCGGGGCCGGTGTCCTGCGGGCCCTCGGCGTCGAACCGGGTCAGTTCCTGAGCGGAAAGATCGCGCGACCGCGCCGCGTAATCGCCCGCATGCCCCTCCATATGCGCCGCGAGGGCCGCCCCGAGCGCCGCATCGACCCGCCCGCCCGAGGCGGTCCCATCCCCCCAGCGATACCAATAGGCCGGCAGGGTCAGCATCCGGACCTGATCGAAGGGCGCGAAATCCTGCGGCAGAGAGAGGGCGTCAAGCGCGGGGTCGGCGGCGATCCGGTCGGTCAGGGCGATGACCTCGGGCCGGGTGAGGCTGGTGTGATGCATCGTGACCGGGCGGGCGAGGGGGCGCAGGGGGCTCAGGTCCATCCGCTCGGCGCTGCAGAAGGCCAGTTGCCGGCCGATCTGCCCGTCCTCGATGGCCCAGACGATCTTTTCCGTCTGCGCATCCCCGCCGCAATAGATCGGCAGGTGGCGGTTCGCCCCGACCAGCGCCTCGCCCAGCCTGCGGCCGAAAAAGCCGATCTCGATATCGGCCAGCGCCCCGGTATCGTCGATGGCGAACCAGCCGTCGGCGCCGTCGTGAAAGACGACCATCCCGCGCGGTGTCTGATCGGGCCAGAGCAGGGCGGCGATCCGTTCGCTGGGCAGGGGCAGGGGGTCCGGCTGGACCCTCTTCGGACCAAGCAGAGCGCGCCAGTCAAAGACAAAGGACAGCCCCAGCACCAGAACGGCCAGGACGGCCAGACCGGCACCGATGGCGATGAGGCGCATCAGATCGAGAGCCTCGTGCCTTGCGTGCCGCGCTCGCGATAGGGGGTGGTGTTGTAATGCGCCCGGTAGCATTTCGAGAAATGCGAGGGCGAGGCAAAGCCGCAGGCCAGCGCCACGTTGATCACGCTCATGTCGGTCTGCATCAAGAGGTTGCGCGCCTTCGACAGCCGCAGTTCCATGTAATAGCGTTTCGGGCTGCGGTTGAGGTAGCGGCGGAACAGCCGCTCCAGCTGCCGCGTCGACATCCCCACATCGCGCGCGAGCGTGGCGGGGCTGATCGGTTCCTCGATGGATTGCTCCATGATCTGGATGACGCGGCTCAGCTTGGGATGGCGCACGCCGATCCGGGTCGGCACCGAAAGGCGCTGGGTATCCTGATCGGTGCGGATCGCGGTATAGATCAGCTGATCGGCCACCGAACTGGCCAGATCCTCGCCATGGTCATCGGCGATCAGCTTGAGCATGAGGTCGATACTGGCGGTGCCGCCGGCGGTGGTGATCCGGTTGCCGTCGATCACGAAGATCGAGCGGGTCAGGGTCACATCCTCGAATTCCTCGGTGAAACTGTCCTGGTTTTCCCAGTGGATCGTGGCCTTCTTGCCGTCCAGAAGGCCCGCCTTGGCCAGCGTGTAGCCGGCGGTGCACAGCCCGCCCATCGTCACACCGCGCCGCGCCTCGCGCCGCAGCCAGTTGAGGATCTTGCGCGTGGTCGCGGCATGCACGTCGATCCCGCCGCAGACCATGACGATATCGTCGCGCGACAGCTCTTCAAGATCGCTGTCAAGCTTGAAGGCGGCGCCGTTGGAGCTGGTGATCGTGTCGCCGCCCTCGCCCATGAGCACCCAGGAATAAAGCGGCTGGCCGGCCATGCGATTGGCGATCCGCAGCGCCTCGACCGCGCAGGCGAAGGACAGCATGGTGAAATTGTCCAGAAGCACAAAGACAAAGCGCTTGCGCTGGCGGGGCGCGGCCTGTGCCGGGGCGGGGGTCTTCCTGGTGTCCATGACTCACCGTGATGGCGGTTCGAGCGCGCCGTTGCATCGCCTCTGATGCCACCAACCACCAGACCCGGGCAAGCGCAATCAAAACCGGCATGCGAGGTCGGTACCGGGATACGTGTTGATCGACCGCGCGCTCTGTGGGAACATCATTCCAGCGCCCTTGGCCCGATCGTCGGCCGGCCCCGATCTTGCCACGAGGCGGTCGGGATGAACAGGAAAAGTGCAACCGAAGGAGGCGACATGGCCTTACGTTTCTTCAAGCGGGTCAAGCTTGCCCCGGGTGTGAAGCTGAACATTTCCAAATCGGGGCCAAGCGTAAGCGTGGGGCCGCAAGGCGCCGCCCTGACGGTGGGCAAAACCGGCGTACGGGCCAGTGCCGGGATCCCGGGATCGGGGTTGCGTGTCGTCAAGAAGCTGGACAGCGGCAAGGACTGAAGCTCGGGAACCGGAGGCGGTGGTTTCTCCGGCTCCTTGACTGCGTTATCCTTGACGGCGTTATCCGTGACGGGCGTTACGCCTGAAGGGCCGGTCGGTGCGGCGCGCCCGTTTTGCGGTTGGCCCGCCAGCCCCCAGCCTCTATAAGCC
The DNA here is from genome assembly GCA_051859505.1 of Paracoccaceae bacterium. GTDB lineage: Bacteria > Pseudomonadota > Alphaproteobacteria > Rhodobacterales > Rhodobacteraceae > JAFIEN01. Next base: position 25,769 of record JBHYFN010000038.1, on the reverse strand, counting down.
CCCGTGGCCTGTCGGAGGGGCGGGCCGGAACCAGAGAGACGTGGAGACGCAAGATGAGCGAGTGGCACAAATCCGACTGGCGCGCCAAGCCCCGGGTGCAGATGCCCGACTATACGGACGAGGCAAAGCTGAAAGGCGTCGAGGCGCGCCTTGCCTCTTATCCGCCGCTCGTCTTTGCGGGCGAGGCGCGGCGGCTGAAATCGCTGATGGCCCAGGTCAGCCAGGGCGAGGCCTTCCTGCTGCAGGGCGGCGATTGCGCCGAGAGTTTCGCCGCCTTCAACGCCGACACGATCCGCGACACGTTCAAGGTCATGCTGCAGATGGCCATGGTCCTGACCTATGGCGCCAAGGTGCCGGTGGTGAAGGTGGGGCGGATGGCGGGCCAGTTCGCCAAGCCGCGCTCGGCGCCGACCGAGGTGGTCGACGGGGTGGAGCTTCCCAGCTACCGCGGCGATATCATCAACGGTTTCGACCCCACGCCCGAGGCCCGCATCCCCGATCCCGACCGGATGCTGCAGGGCTATCTGCAGGCGGCGGCCAGCCTGAACCTTCTGCGCGCCTTCTCGACCGGCGGTTATGCCGATGTGCACAAGGTGCACGCCTGGACGCTGGGCTTCACCCATGCGCCGGAAGCCGAGAAATACCGCGAGATCGCCGGCCGGATCAGCGACACGCTGGAATTCATGGAGGCCATGGGCATCCGCGACGAGGCCGCGCATACGCTGCAGACGGTCGAGTTTTTCACCAGCCACGAGGCGCTGCTTCTTGAGTATGAAGAGGCGCTGACGCGGGTGGATTCGACCACCGGCCAATGGCTTGCAGGTTCGGGCCACATGATCTGGATCGGCGACCGCACGCGCCAGCCGGACGGGGCGCATGTGGAATTCGCCCGCGGCGTGCAGAACCCGATTGGCCTGAAATGCGGCCCCTCGATGACCTCGGGCCATCTCAAGGCGCTGATGGCGCGGCTCAACCCGCGCAACGAGGCCGGCCGCCTGACGCTTATCGCGCGGTTCGGCGCGGGCACGGTGGGCGAGCATCTGCCGCGCCTGATCCGTGCGGTGCAGGAGGAAGGGGCCAATGTCGCCTGGGTCTGCGACCCGATGCATGGCAATACGATCAAATCCTCCTCGGGCTACAAGACGCGGCCTTTCGATTCCGTCCTGCGCGAGGTGCGCGAGTTCTTTGCCATCCACAACGGCGAAGGCACGATCCCCGGCGGTGTGCATTTCGAGATGACGGGCGCGGATGTGACCGAATGCACCGGCGGGGTGCGGGCCGTGACGGACGAGGATCTGTCGAGCCGGTATCACACGGCCTGCGATCCGCGGCTCAATGCCTCGCAATCGCTCGAGCTGGCCTTCCTCGTGGCGGAAGAGCTTTCCGGCCGGCGCAGCCGTCTGGGGCAGGCCGAGGCGGTCTGAGCCGCCTCAGGGCGCCACAGGGCGCAGCTTGCAAAGACGAAAGGCCCCCGCGACACCGCGGGGGCCTTTGTCTCTCAGCCGAGCGGGGCCTCTCAATCGTTCGAAACGACCAGCCGCAGCCTGCAGGACCGCGCGCTCCGCGCCACGCCCGGCATCCCGGCCAAAAGCCCATGGCCCGGCAGCGCGGCAAGGCGGGGACGGGCAGAGCCCTGCGATTCGCCAAGGATCCGTTCGTGCCGGACCGGCCGGTCGGGGCAGATGTCGAACCGGCGCACCGAATCGCCGTGGCGACCGTCCTCCAGCTCGATCGCCCCGAGCGCGCGCGACACGCTGCCATCCCCGCCCATCAGCGGCAGGACCAGAAGCCGCCCCCGGACCGAGCGGCGCAGCAGGCTGCGTGGGGTGAAAAGGTCAATGGCGACGATGGCCGGATCCTGAAACACGCGCTCCATCTCTTCGGCGAGCCGGTCGCGTGATTCGGGGCGGAAAAAGACCGAAAGCGGCATGCCGCGCGCATCCATCCCCAGATAGGTCGCCAACTGCTGGCCCGCGACGCGGAACCGCAGCACGCCGGGTGCGACGCGTTCGGCGATGAAGGAATGGGGCAGGGCATTGTCGATCCGCGCCGGGTTCACCTCGGTGCGCACCGGCAGGCGGTTCTTGCCCCGCAGCGCACGCCAGTAGGCCTCGAGATCCTCGAGCATGCCATATTGGGTCGGGCGGCTTGCGTCATCGTGGCTGTGCGACGGCCGTGCGGTCGAGGGCGTGCCCAAGGTTTCCGGCGAATGCTCCATCGGGGTCTTCTTTCTGTTGGCTGGTCCGCTGATCCTTTGGTGGATCCGGGCGTTCTGCCCTGCGGAGACTTTCGAAACCGAGGATGACCCATCGCTGGATTGCCGGTCCGAACCCGGGTCATTCCTTAACTTGATATTAATGTAGCGCCGTCTTGTCGCCAAATCTCTTACCAAATCGTAAACGGGTTAATCCCGAAGGCGGGTATCCGCCGGCGGCCCGGCCTCGTCGCGCGCCCCCGGACCGGCAGACCGATCCCCCACCCGACTTGCCCCGGCCGTTCATTTGCGATTAGCAGTCGGAACGCAGCGCCGCCGGAGCCCCAGATGATCCGATCCATGACCGCCTTCGCAAGCCTGACCGCCGAATCGGCAGGACAGACCCGGCAGTGGGAGATGCGCGGGGTCAATGCGCGCGGCCTTGATATCCGGCTGCGCCTGCCCGAGGGCAACCCGGCGCTTGAAGCGGCCCTGCGCGGCCGGATCGCGGCGCGGCTGACGCGGGGCAATGTGGGCGTGACGCTCAAAACCACCCAGACCGATGCGGGCCAACCCCTCGTGCTGGATCCGGCGCAGCTGGACCGGGTGCTTGCCGCCCTCGATCAGGTGCAGAACCGCGCCATGGCGATGGGCATCACCCTTGGCCAGCCGACGGCGGCGGATGTTCTGGGCCAGCGGGGCGTGATCCTGCGGGGCGCGGGCGAGGATATGGCCGAGGCGGTGCCGGACACTGTCCTGCTGGAGGAGGCGGAGCGGCTGCTCGACGCCTTCTGCGCAATGCGCACGACCGAAGGAACGGCGCTGGCCGGGGTGCTGGCCGAACAGCTGAACCGGATCGAAGCGCTTGTCGCGCGGGCCGCGCAGCTGGCCCATGAGCGTGAAGCCGAACAGCGCGAGGGGCTGCGCGCGGCGATGGCGCGGGTGCTGGCCGATGTGGGCGAGGCCGATCCCGCCCGGCTGGCGCAGGAGCTGGCGGTGATCGCCGTCAAGACCGATGTCACCGAAGAGATCGACCGCCTGCAGGCCCATGTCGCGGCGGCGCGGGGGATCCTGGCCGAGGATGTGGCCCAGGGCCGCCGCCTTGATTTCCTCGCGCAGGAGTTCAACCGCGAGGCCAACACGCTTTGCGCGAAATCCCATTCGGTGCCGCTGACGCAGGTCGGGCTGGATCTGAAGGCGGTGATCGACCAGATGCGCGAACAGGTCCAGAACGTCGAGTAAGGCATTGATATGGAACGCAACCGTCGCGGACTTCTGATCATCCTGTCATCGCCTTCGGGGGCGGGCAAATCGACCATGGCCCGGCGGCTGCGCGACTGGGACGGCTCGATCCGCTTTTCCGTCTCGGCCACCACGCGCGCGCCCCGGCCCGGCGAGGTTGACGGCCGCGACTACCATTTCCGCAGTCCGCAGGATTTTGCCGCCATGGTCGCGGCGGGCGAGATGCTGGAACATGCCGAGGTTTTCGGCAACCGCTACGGCAGCCCCCGCGCGCCGGTCGAGGCGGCGATGGCGGCCGGCAATGACACCCTTTTCGATATCGACTGGCAGGGCGGGCAGCAGATCCGCAACTCGGCCCTTGGCAAGGATGTGGTCTCGATCTTCATCCTGCCGCCCTCGATGCGCGAGCTGGAACGCCGCCTGCGCGACCGGGGGCAGGACAGCGACGCGGTGATCGCGGGGCGGATGGCGAAAAGCCTGTCCGAGGTCAGCCATTGGGCCGAATATGACTATGTGCTGGTCAATGACGATCCCGACACCTGCGAAGCGGCGCTGCGCGCCATCCTGACGGCCGAACGGCTGCGGCGGGAACGGCAGCCCTGGCTCAATGACTTCGTCCGGGGACTGAATGCGGAATACGAGGGTTGAGGCAGCCCGGGGGGAATGGCATGATCTGGCAACTTGACGGGATTGCACCGGACCTTGACCCCGAGGCCTGGATCGCGCCGGGCGCTCAGGTGATCGGCAAGGTGCGGATCGGGGCAGGGGCCTCGGTCTGGTTCGGCGCGGTGCTGCGCGGCGACAATGAATGGATCACCCTGGGCGAGGGGGTGAACATTCAGGAAAACAGCGTGTTGCACACCGATATGGGCTATCCGCTGATGATCGGACCGGGCTGCACGATCGGGCACAAGGTCACGCTGCATGGCTGCACCATCGGCGAAAACAGCCTGATCGGCATGGGCGCCACGATCCTGAACGGCGCGGTGATCGGGCGGGATTGCCTGATCGGGGCAGGGGCGCTGATCACCGAGCGCAAGGTGATCCCCGACGGCAGCCTCGTGATGGGCGCGCCGGGCAAGGTGGTGCGCGCGCTTGACGCAGAGGCCATCGCGGGGCTGCGCGCCTCGGCCCAGGGCTACCGGGAAAACGCGCGCCGCTTTGCGGCCGGGCTGAAGGCGATCTGAGATGGACGACCGGCCCCCGTCGATCCCGAACCCGCGCCGCAGCCCCTGGCCGGCCACGGGGGCGCGGCCCCTGGTCACGCCCTTGCAGCCCTCGGTGGTCTATGTCTCGGACGATCCCGATGCGCTGGACGCGCAATATGCCGGTGGCGCGGGCTATACCTATGCCCGCGAGGGCCATCCCAATGCCGATGTGCTGGCCCGCAGGATCGACGCGCTGGAAGGGGCCAGCGGCGGGATCGTCACCGGCTCGGGCATGTCGGCGATCGGGGCGGTGCTCTTGGGATGCCTGAAGGCGGGCGATCACGTTCTGGGCGGCGATCAGCTTTATGGCCGGAGCCTGCGGCTTTTGAACGAGGATCTGCCGCGGCTGGGGATCGAAACCTCACTCGCCGATCCGACCGATGCGGGCGCGATGCGCGCGGCCTTGCGCCCCAACACACGGCTGATCCTTGTCGAGGTGCTGTCAAACCCCACGATGCGGCTGGCCGACATGGCCGGGATCACCGCGCTGGCGCAAGAAGCGGGCGTGCTGCTGGCGGTGGACAACACCTTTACCACGCCAAGGCTTTACCGCCCGCTGGCCGAGGGGGCCGATATCGTCATCCATTCGGTGACGAAACTTCTTTCGGGGCATTCCGATGCGACGCTGGGCTATGTCGCCGCGCGCGATCCCGAGATCGCCCAGGCCATCGCCACCGCGAATGTCAGCTGGGGCCTCACGCCCAGCCCGTTCGACTGCTGGCTGGCCGAGCGGGGCCTTCTGTCCTTCGACCTGCGCTTCGAACGCGCGCAAGACAATGCCGGCCGTCTGGCCGAGGCGCTGGCGGAATGCCCGGGCGTGGCGCGGGTGTTCTATCCGGGCCGGGGCGATCATCCCGACCACAATCGCGCCAAGGCGGTTCTGGGCGGGCAGGGGGGCAACATGCTCAGCTTTGAATTGCGGGGCGGGCGGGCCGCCGCCAATGCCTTTGTCCGCGCCTGCCCGGATATCGCCTTCGCCCCCACGCTGGGCGATATCGGCACCACGCTGTCGCACCCCGCCTCCTCCTCGCACCGGGCGCTGTCGCCCGAGGCGCGCGCGGCCATGGGCATCAGCGAGGGGTTCTTCCGCGTCTCGGTCGGGGTCGAGGAGGCCGAAACGCTGATCGCCCGGATCACCGCGGCCATCGCCACCGCAACTACCGGCCCGCAGGATGACGAGGGGCGCTAGCGCCGCTGCAGATCGGCCATCAGGCACAGATCTATGTCAAGCGTCGGGGCGGCGGCCCGGATCTCGGCAAGCACAGCCGAGGGGTTGGGCAGGCTGCGCGTGACGGGGCGGTAGGCGCCGTCGAACCCCAGGAAGGACAGCCGGCGCGCCAGGTCGATCGCATCGAAACCGCGCGAGAACAGCGGCGAGAGCACCACCTGCGGCGCCACGCAATTCAGGATCTCGGCCGAGATCTGGTCGAAGGAAATGAAACAGAACCCGTCGATCGCCGTCCCGCTGTCATCAATCTGACGGACGGACCTTTTATGGCCGACAACCAGAAAGACGATCTCCGTCCGGCTGCGGCGGGACATCACTGTATCGGCCAAGGCACCAGCGCT
>JBHYFN010000038.1:9240-19546 GCA_051859505.1 Paracoccaceae bacterium | reverse complement strand
TCTTTGCATCATGTCGTTCCTCCGCGCCCAGATCACGTTATAGAGCGCCATGCAACGCAGCCAATGGCCGTAAACCGGGAAACCGACACATAGGAAACCGACCATCAGTCGTTCAGAGGCGGCGCGACCGCGATGCGACGAAATCAACAGACCAGCAAACGGACAGACCAGAATGCCGACGCGCCTCACCCCGATCATAACCGCTTTTCCCTTGCCCGTCGTGGTGATTGATCAGGATGAGCGGATCGTTGCCCTCAATCCGCGGGCGCGGGCGCTTTTCGGCCTGGATGCGACGGGGCGGCATTACATCACCGTGCTGCGCCAACCGGCGGTTTTCGACATCATCGAACAGACGATGCGCGACGGCCAGTTCCGCGAGGCCCGCTACCTGGGCACCGAGGGCAGCCGCGATACGACCTGGCGGGTCACGGTCGACGGCTTTCCCGGCGAAACCGGGCGGCTGGTGCTGGCCTGTTTCGAGGATATGACCGCGCTTGAGGATGCCGCCCAGATGCGGCGCGATTTCGTGGCCAATGTCAGCCACGAGCTGCGCACGCCGCTGACCGCGCTTCTGGGCTTCATCGAGACGCTCTCCGGTGCGGCCCGGGACGACCCTCAGGCCCGCGAAAGGTTCCTCGGCATCATGCGCCACGAGGCCGAGCGGATGGCGCGCCTTGTCGATGACCTTCTGTCGCTCAGCCGGGTCGAGGCGGATGAGAGGGTGCGGCCGATGACGCCGATCAACCTCAAGACCCTGCTGGGCGAGGTTGTCAGCAGCTTCGAGCCGGTGGCGCGGCAGTCCGACGTGACGCTGACCACCAGCGCCCCGGAGGCCGTGCCGACGATCCCCGGCGATGCCGGACAGTTGCGACAGGTTCTCAACAACCTGATCGAGAATGCGATCAAATACGGGGGGCCGGGGGGCAATGTCGGCATCACGCTGACCGGACCCTCCGAGGAACCGTCCTTGCGCGGCACCGGCATGCGCATCGTCGTCAGTGACGATGGCGACGGGATCGCGGCGCATCACATCCCGCGGCTGACCGAGCGGTTCTACCGGATCGACAGCCACCGGTCGCGCGCGGTCGGCGGCACGGGCTTGGGTCTGGCCATCGTCAAGCATATCGTCAATCGACATCGCGGACGGCTGCGGATCGAAAGCGAGCTGGGGCGGGGAAGCCGGTTCTGCGTGATCCTGCCGGTGTGACGGGATGGGCCGGTCTGGGGGGCAGGTCTGCGGGCGCCCGTATCTATAAGTCGCATAATAAGTATTATGTTAAATATGTGGATAGGCGCAGGACAGACAAAGACCCTTCTTTTCAACGATCTGCAATGCTAGACAGCCGACATGGCCCAGCTTACCCGGATCCTTGAAGCCGTGACGAATGCCTCGTCCATCGAGGCGCTCTGGGCGTTGCATCTTGAAACCATGGCCGAATACGGCTTCGACCGGCTGATCTATGGTTTCACGCGCTACCGTTCCGGCAGTTCGCTGGGCGATCCGCAGGACTGGGTCGTCCTGACCAACCAGCCCGAAAGCTACATGAAGCCCTTCATCGAAGGTGGCCTGCTGTTTCATGCGCCGATGGTGCGCTGGGCGCTCGAGAATGACGGCGCCTGTTCCTGGCGCTGGATGGAGGATATGCAGCGGCGCGACGCCTTTACCCAGTCCGAGCTCAAAGTCGTTGAGTTCAATCGGAAAATGGGCGTGACGGCGGGTTACACGGTCAGCTTCCGGTCGATCTCGGCGCGCAGCAAGGGCGCGATCGCGCTGACCGCGCGGCGCAACATGACGCAGGATCAGGTGGAACAGGTCTGGGCGCGCCATGGCGATGATATCGTCGTGCTGAACAATGTCGTGCATCTCAAGCTGCTGACCCTGCCCTATTCCGGCACGCGCAACCTGACCAAGCGCCAGCGCGAGGTTCTGCAATGGGTCGGCGACGGCAAGACGACCCAGGATATCGCGCTGTTGATCGGGCTGACGCCGGCCACGGTGGAAAAGCACCTGCGCCTTGCGCGCGAGGCGCTTGACGTGGAGACGACGGCGCAGGCGGTGCTGAAGGCGGCCTTCTACAACCAGATGTTCATTCTGGACGCCTGAACGGCCGCCGGTTTCCGCAAGACCGACTTTCCCCAAGGCCCGAGTTTCCCCAAGACCGAGTTTCCCCAAGGTAAGGGAAACCTGACTGTCAGGGTCAGGCCCCGCATGCGACAAGATCCCTGTTCCCGCCCTGTATCGGTTTCCTGAGGGAACAACGATCCGTAACCTTGCAATTTCAAGGCCCTGCGCCTCGTTCTTCCGGTGTGCCCGGAGGCTGGTCCGCCAGATTTTTCACTGGCGTCAGCAAAGTTGATGTGCATTGCGTTGTCCCCGGATGCACATCAGGGCGGTGTCGCGCAGGTTCACGCGACACCGCCCGAACGCGAAACGCCGCCCGGTTCCGGGGCGGCGTTTCGTATTTTATTATTCAGGTCATGTGCTTGCGGGGCGATCTTAACCCTGCGCGACTTTCGCCACTTCGGCGGCAAAGTCTTCCTCGACCTTTTCGATCCCGTCGCCCACTTCCAGCCGGACAAAGCCGGTGATGGTGACGCCCGCCTCTTTCGCGGCGGCTTCGACCGTGAGGTCGGGATTGACGACGAAGGCCTGGCCCATCAGCGTCGATTCCGCCACGAACTTCTTCATCCGGCCCGGGATGATGTTGTTGTGGATCACCTGCTCGGGCTTGGGCTTGGCGGCGGTCGCGTTTTCTTCCAGTGCCTTGGCGGTCTGGATCTCAAGCTCCTTGGCCAGCACGGCCTGGTCGAGATCGGCTTCCGACAGCGCCAGCGGATTGGCCGCGGCCACATGCATCGCGATCTGACGGCCGATGCCGGTATCGGCGCCCGACAGCGCGACCAGAACGCCGATCTTGCCCATCCCGTCGGTGGCGGCGTTGTGGACATAGGCCACCACCGTCTCGCCCGAGATCGCCGCCATCCGGCGCAGGGTCATGTTCTCGCCGATCTTGGCGATGGCATTGGTCACGACGGTTTCGACCGCGGTGCCGTCGATCTGGGCGGCCTTCAGCGCGTCAAGATCGGCCGCGCCAAGCGCCACCTTTGCGATGCTGCCGACCATGCCCTGAAATTCGGCATTCTTGGCAACGAAGTCGGTTTCCGAGTTCACCTCGACCGCGACGCCCTTGCCGCCTTCGACGGCGACGGCGACAAGGCCCTCGGCCGCGGTGCGGCCCGATTTCTTGGCGGCCTTGGCCAGGCCCTTGGTGCGCAGCCAGTCGACCGCGGCCTCCATGTCGCCATTGGTTTCGGTCAGCGCCTTCTTGGCGTCCATCATGCCTGCGCCGGTCGCTTCGCGCAGTTCCTTGACCATGCTTGCCGTGATCGACATGCTTCTCTCCATTTCAAACGGGTGTGCCCGGGCAGGACATGACCCCGCCCGGTATCATATTTGCGACAGTCGGACCGATCAGGCCGAGGCGGTCTCGGTCTCGGCGGCCGCGCTGGCGGCTGCGGCATCGGCGGCGGCCGCTTCTTCGGCGAGGGTCTCTTCGGCAAGCTGCTCCATCTCGCCCATGTCGACACCGGCGGCACCCAGCTGCGCGCTCATCCCGTCAAGGGCGGCGCGGGCGGCCAGATCGCAGTAAAGCGCGATGGCGCGGGCGGCGTCGTCATTGCCGGGGATGATGTAGTCCACGCCTTCGGGCGAGCAGTTGGTATCGACCACGGCCACGACCGGAATGCCCAGCTTCCTGGCCTCGAGGATCGCCAGATCCTCCTTGTTGACGTCGATCACGAACAGAAGATCGGGCAGGCCGCCCATCTCGCGGATCCCGCCAAGCGAGGCCTGCAGTTTGCCCTGCTCGCGCTCCATGCCCAGACGCTCTTTCTTTGTCAGGCCTTCGAAGCCGCGCTCGGCCGCCTCGTCGATCTGGCGCAGACGGGCGATGGATTGCGAAACCGTCTTCCAGTTGGTCAGCGTGCCGCCCAGCCAGCGGTGGTTCATGTAATACTGCGCCGATTTCTCGGCCGCTTCGGCGACGGATTTCTGCGCCTGACGCTTGGTGCCGACAAAGAGCACGCGGCCGCCACGGGCAACCGTGTCGCGGATGACAAGCAGCGCCTGGTCCAGAAGCGGAACCGTCTGCGTCAGGTCGATGATGTGGATCCCGTTGCGCGAGCCGTAGATATAGCTCTGCATGCGGGGGTTCCAGCGTGCGGTCTGGTGGCCGAAGTGAACGCCTGCTTCCAGCAGCTGGCGCATGGTGAACTCGGGAAGAGCCATGCAATCTTTCCTTTCCGGTTTATGCCTCGGCGAAGGATGAGGGGCATATGCCCCAACCGGTGGACCGGACGGGATTTCTCCCCGCCCATGGCCCGCCTTCGCCTGCGAAGTGGCGTTGCGTTAGGCGCTTGCCGCCCGATTGTCCAGAGGGATTCGTCCGCCGGGCCGGCAGAACCGGCACAGAACCGGCAAAGGGGCGGCGGTTGGGCGCCGCCCCGCCACCGCTTACTCGCAGCGTTCGAAGTTGTCGATCATATCCCGGTCATGCAGGGCGAGGCCCTTTTCCGTCGCGACCAGAACGATCTCGCGTTCGGTGGTCGAGCCGAATTCCTCGCAGGTCAGCGTGAAGCTGACGCCGCCTTCGGGATCGGCCACCTCTGCCGGGTCGCTCAGCTCGCAGACCGACTCGTAGAACAGAAGCTCGGTCCCCGAAATGCGCAGGGCGGCCATGTCGGCCTCGGTGCCGGGGGCGCAGAAGCCGTAGTCGAAAACGCCGTCGAAATCCTGCGCAAGGGCCGAACCGGCAAGAAGGCCGGCCATGCCGACGGTTACGATGAAACGCATCATGTGCAAACTCTCCTGAACATGCATCGCGGCAAATATCACGCCGCGGCTGGAGGTTAGCCGACCTCCTGCCCCGCTGGCAAGTCTCCCGATGCCCGGGCTGCGGTCGCCACGCGGCTAGACGACCTGTGCCGCGCGCACCTGTTCGACGATATCCGACCCGGTCAGGCGGGCATGTTCCTGGATCGCGAAACGGTCGGTCATGCCCGCGATGTAATCGGCCACGATCCGCGCCAGCGCTGTATCGCCTTCGGCCTCGGCCACATCCTTGCGCCATTGCCTGGGAAGGTTCTCGGGCGCGGCCATGTACAGCGGGAAGAGGTCGTTGATCGCCGCGGTCACGATCTGGCGCATCTCGACGACCTTGGGCGCGCGATACATCCGGGTGAACAGGAAGGCGCGGATCACCTTGAGATCGGCCCAGAGCGGATCGGAAAACCGGATCACCATGCGCCCGGCGTGGCGGATCTCGTCGACGCTGGAGGGGGCAAGATCCGCCAGCGTCCGGCGCGCCAGCACGATCACATCCTCGACCAGGATGCCGAAAAAGCGCCGCAGCGCCTCGTGCCGGCGGCGGTAGTAGTTGAGGCCCGGATAGAGCCGGTCCACCTCGGCGAAACAGCCGCCCAGAACCGGAAGCTCGGCCAGTTCGTCGGTCGAGAACAGCTCGGCCCGCAGCCCGTCATGCAGATCGTGATGCGAATAGGCGATATCATCGGCCAGGGCTGCCACCTGCGCCTCGGCGCTGGCATGGGTGCTCAGCCCAAGGTCATGGCGCGCGTCATATTCGGCCAGCGCATAGGGGCGCGGCTCGGCCACCGGGCCGTTGTGCTTGGCGATGCCCTCCAGCGTTTCCCAGGTCAGGTTCAGCCCGTCCCAATTGGCATAATGCCGCTCGAGCGAGGTGACGATGCGGATCGCCTGGGCATTGTGGTCGAACCCGCCATGCGGCGCCATCAGCGCATCGAGCGCCTCTTCGCCGGTATGGCCGAAGGGCGGATGGCCGAGGTCATGGGCCAGGGCCACCGCCTCGGTCAGGTCGGTGTTCAGGCCAAGGGCCGCGGCCACGGTGCGCGCCACCTGCGCCACCTCGATCGAATGGGTTAGGCGGGTGCGGAAATAATCGCCCTCATGTTCGATGAACACTTGCGTCTTGTGCTTGAGCCGGCGGAAGGCGCTGGCATGGATGATCCGGTCGCGGTCGCGCTGGTAGGGCGAGCGGAAATGGCTTTCCTCCTCGGGGTAAAGCCGGCCGCGGCTGGCTTCGGGCAGACAGGCAAAGGGCGCGTGCATCGGAAGATCCTCGGGCGGGCGGGGGCTTTGGGTCTGAGGCCCGGTATGGGGATCGGTATAAGGGATCGGGGCGGGAATCCAGTCCGGGCCCCCATTTCCGGGCCCCCGCATATCCGCCCCCCCGTATTTCGGCCCTCCGTATTTCGGCCCCCCCGCAATCCCGCTTGACCCCACCCGCCCCCGCGGCTAATCCACCGACGCGAGTGCGGGTATGGTGAAAAGGTATCACGAAAGCTTCCCAAGCTTCAGTTACGGGTTCGATTCCCGTTACCCGCTCCAGCCGCTCTTGCACCGAGACCACACCAGCAGGAGCGACCATGTCCGAGATCACCCGCATCGAACCCGGCCCCCGCATGAGCGGCGCCGTCGTCCATAACGGCATCGCCTATCTTTCGGGGCAGGTCGGCACGCCCGGCGCCAGCGTGACCCAGCAGACCAAGGATGTCCTGGCCGAGATCGACCGCCTGCTCGCCGCCGCCGGCACCGACAAGACCAGGCTTCTGACCGCGCAGATCTGGCTGGCCGATATCGCCACCTTCGCCGAGATGAATGCCGTCTGGGACGCCTGGGTCTCCCCCGGCCACACCCCCGCCCGCTGGACGGGCGAGGCGAAGCTGGCCACGCCGGATTACACGGTCGAGATCATCGTGACGGCGGTGGTCTGACAAAGGCTTCCCGGCCAAGGGTCCAAGCCGGGGGTCCAAGCCAGGGATCCAAGCCACGGATCCAAGCCACGGATCCGGGGCCGCAAGGCTCTGGAAACGAAAAAGCTCCTGCCCTATCTTCGAGAGCGTTGGTCCGGTGGCCGCCTTGGCCACAGGCAGCGCTTGACGACGGGGCAGGACATGAAAGACATCATGGCGGCGACCCAGGACTGGTGCGACCGCGACGACCGTATCGCCGCCGCCAGCTATTTCGGCACCTTCGCCTTCTATTTCGCAACCCTCGCCCTGGCCCTCTTCGCCGCGCCGCATTGGGCAGTGCTGACGGCCCTGGTGGTGCTGAACGGGCTGTCGGGGGTGCGGCTTTACGTGCTGCAGCATGATTGCGGGCATCATTCGCTGTTTTCCCGGCGCGGCACGAACGATCTTGCCGGGCATGGCCTGTCGGTCTTTACCCTGACGCCCTACCGGACGATGCAATACAACCACAACCGCCACCACGCCCATATCGGCGATCTCGACGGGCGCGAGACGGGCGAGATCCACACCATGACCCTGCGCGAATGGCAGGAGGCAACGCCGCTGCAGCGCCTCAGCTATCGCCTTTATCGCAACCCCCTTCTTATGCTGCCGCTGGGCGGCATCCTGACCTATGCGATCCGCTACCGCTGGCCCAAGAATGCGCGCAAGGTGGGGGTTCGGGGGGTTCTGCTGCACAACCTCGGCCTTGCCCTGTGGCTTGTGTCGATCTGGGCCGTGGCCGGAGAGCGGGGCCTCTGGATCTATGCCGCGACCGTGCTGGTGGCGGGCACGGTGGGGGTGTTCTGCGTCTATCTGCAGCACAATTTCGAAGAGACCTACTGGGACCGCCGCCCGGATTATTCGGTCCGCGACGCCTCGCTGCATGGCTCTTCGGCGCTGGACCTGGGCTGGTGGTTCGATCTGGCGACCGGCAATATCGCCTATCACGACCTGCATCATTTCAACCCCCGGATCCCCTCCTACCGGCTGCGTCGCTGCCACCGCGCGCTGCGCGAGAGGTTCGACCTGCCGACGATCGACTGGCCTGCGGCGATCCGCAGCTTCGGGCTCAAGCTCTGGGACGAAGAACGGGGCCGCCTTGTGCCCTTCCCCGCCAGCACGGCGCGCGATCTGGCAGGGCCTGCGCGCCCGCCCGCCTGATCAGGCGCCGTTGGCCCGCAGGAAGCCGACAAGGCCACGGGTCGAGGCATCCTTTTCGGCGCCGTCCTCCTGCCCTGCGACGACCGGGCCAAGGGCGGTGGCCAGTTCCTTGCCCAGTTCCACGCCCCATTGGTCATAGGAATTGATGCCGAGCACCACCCCCTCGACAAAGACGCGGTGTTCGTAAAGCGCGATGATCTGGCCCAGGATCTCGGGCGTGAGTTGCGGATAGGCCAGGGTCACCGAAGGACGGTCGCCCGGAAACACCCGATGGCGGGCCTGACGCTCCAGCTCGTCTCCCGCAAGGCCCCTGGCGGCCAGAAGCGCGCGCGCCTCGGAGAGCGAGCGGCCCTTCATCAGCGCCTCGGACTGGGCCAGGCAATTGGCGATCAGAAGCTGGTGCTGATGGTGCAGATCCTCCTCATGGCCGCGCGCGGCGATCAGGAATTCGCAAGGCACGATCCGGGTGCCCTGGTGGATCAGCTGATAGAAGGCGTGCTGGCCGTTGGTGCCGGGCTCGCCCCAGACCACGGGGCCCGAGGGCCAGGGCAGGTCGCGCCCGTCCATGCTGACCCGCTTGCCGTTGCTCTCCATCTCGAGCTGCTGCAGATAGGCCGGCAGCCGCGCCAGCCGGTTGTCATAGGGCAGAACGGCGCGGGTCGCATGGCCGCAGACCTGATTGTGCCAGATCCCCACAAGCGCCAGCAGGGCCGGCATATTCTCGTGCCACGCGGCGCTCTGGAAATGGCGGTCCATCGCCTGGGCCCCGCGCAGGAAGGCGCGGAAGGCCTCTGGCCCGATGGCCAGCATCAGCGACAGGCCGATCGGCCCCCAGACGGAATAGCGCCCGCCGACCCAATCCTCGAAACCGAAGACCCGCTCGGGCGCGATTCCGAAGGCGCCGGTCCGCTCCAGATCGCTGGAAAGTGCGACGAACTGCGCCGCCGGATCGGCCACCGCCTGCCCCATCCAGGCCCGCGCGGTGCGCGCATTGGTCATCGTCTCGATCGTGGTGAAGGTCTTGGAGGCCACGATCACCAGCGTCCGGGCCGGATCGCAGGCGCGCAGCGCATCGGCGATATCGGACGGATCCACATTCGAAACGAAGTGACAGCGCGGCCCGTCATGCCAGGGGGCAAGGGCGCGGGTGGCCATGGCGGGGCCAAGGTCGGAACCGCCGATCCCGATGTTGATCACATCGGTGATCGCCCCCCCCTGCCCCGCAAAGCGCCCCTCGCGCAGATCGGTGGCAAAGACCTCCATCCGCGCAAGCGTCTCGCGGACACCGGGCATGACATCGCGGCCCTCCACGATCACCGGCCCGCCATCGAGGTTGCGCAGCGCCGTATGCAGGACGGCGCGGCCCTCCGTCTCGTTGATCCGGGCGCCGCCGAACATCGCCTCGCGCCGCTCGGCCACCTGCCGGGCGTCAAGAAGCGCGATCAGCAGCGCGCGGGCCTCGGCATCGAGGGTCGTCTTGGAGTAATCCAGCAGCAGATCGCCCATCCGCACCGAGAAATCCCGCGCCCTGCCGGCGTCGAACAGATCGAGGATGCGGCGGTCGCGGTGCCGGTCGTGATGGGCCTGCAGGGCTGCGAACATGGCTCAGGCCTCCGCCCAGTGAACCGTGGTCTCCTTCAGGATCGCCGCGACTGGCGCACCTTCGGGGCCAAGCTCGAGCGCCTTTTCCAGCGAGGCCCGCTTGACCGCGCCGGTGATGACAAGATGACGCCGGATCCCGGTGTTGAGGGCGCGGGCCGAGAGGGTGATGCGCGGCTCGGGCGCGCCGGGGGCCCGCATCGGCACCAGTGCGGCCGGTCCGTGCAGCGCCTCGTCCAGACGGTCGGCGCCGGGAAAGATCGAGGCGGTATGCATGTCCGCCCCCATCCCCAGAAGCACGACGGATAGCGGCAGCAGCGCCTGCACCTCGGCCTCGAGCCTCTCGAGGCTTTCCTCGGGCGCGGCGGTGCCGCCATAAAGCGGCTGATAGCGCGCGGCCGCGGCCCGGCTGGTCAGAAGTCGCTCGCGCAAGAGGCGCGTGTTCGAGCGTTCATGGCTCTCGGGCACCCAGCGTTCGTCGGTCAGCAGCACATCGACCCGCGACCAGTCCAGATCGGCGGCACAGAGCGAATCGAAGATCGGCCCCGGGGTGGTGCCGCCGGGCACGGCGAGGCTGGCCCTCTCGCCACCGGCAAGCGCCTGTCGCAACTCGCCCGCGATGCGATTGGCGATGTCCATCATCATGATCTCGGCATCGGGATAGTCGATCCGGTTCATGTCATGCCCTCCGGTCCGGTTGCGTAGGGTGGGGGCCGCC
>JBHYFN010000038.1:0-9230 GCA_051859505.1 Paracoccaceae bacterium | reverse complement strand
GGGGGGGGGGGTGTTTGGGGGGCCCCCCCCCCGCCGCCCTGTCTTGGGGGGGGGGTGGGGGCCCCCCACCCTACCGCCACTCACGCCTTGATCTCGCGCCAGCGGCGGCCGTCGCGATGCATCAGCATCAGCGAATCCTCCGGGCCGCTGGATCCCGCTTCATAAAGCTTGGGCACTTCGTTGCGCTTTTCCCAGCCCGCGATCAAGGGATCGGTCCAGGCCCAGGCGGCCTCGACCTCGTCGCCCCGCATGAAGAGCGTCTGGTTGCCGCGGATCACATCCATGATCAGCCGCTCATAAGCGTCCGGGATCTCTTCGTGATCCTCGCCCAGGGCATCGGCAAAAGTCAGGTCCAGCGGCACGTCGATCAGGCGCATGCCGCCGGGGCCCGGTTCCTTGATCGTCACCTGCAGGTCGATCCCCTCGTTCGGCTGCAGCCGGATCGACAGGATGTTGCGGTGCCGCGCCGTATCGCCTTCGAAGATCGTGTGCCCCAGATCCTGGAACACCACCGCAATCTCCGACGAGCGGGCCTTCATCTTCTTGCCGGTGCGCAGGTAGAAGGGCACGCCGGCCCAGCGCCAGTTGGCGATATGGCATTTCAGGGCGACGAAGCTTTCGGTAAAGCTGCGCGGGTTTTCGGCATCCTCGCGATAGCTGGGCGCCTCGACCGTCGCGTCATACTGGCCGCGCACGATGTGATGCGGCTCGACCGGTTGCAGGGCGCGGATCACCTTCAGCTTTTCGTCGCGCACGGCATCGGCGTCGAACTGGTTGGGCGGCTCCATCGCGATCAGGCACAGCAGCTGCATCAGGTGATTCTGCACCATGTCGCGCATCGCGCCCGACTTGTCATAATAGCCGCCGCGCCCGCCCACGCCCACGGTTTCGGCCACCGTGATCTGGATATGGTCGATGTAATGGTTGTTCCACAGCGGCTCGAACAGGACATTGCCGAAGCGGATCGCCATCAGGTTCTGGACCGTTTCCTTGCCCAGGTAATGGTCGATCCGGTAGATCTGCCCCTCGTCGAAATGCTGCGCCAGCGTGGCATTCAGCGCGCGGGCCGTTTCAAGATCCCGGCCAAAGGGTTTCTCGACCACGATGCGCGCGTCCCGGTCGGCGATGCGATAGCCGACCAGACGTTCGGCCAGCGCGCCGAACAGCGCGGGCGCGACCGAGAAATAGAAGGCGCGCACCACATTCGGGCGCATCATCGTCTCGAGCCGTTCCCAGCCGCCGTCGCCGGTGGCATCGATGGCCACATAATCCAGCCGTTCGAGGAAGGCGCCCAGCGCTGCGTCGGATTTCTCGGCCCCGCCGAATTCCGCGATCGAGGCCGAGATCATCGCGCGATAGGCCTCGGGCGTCAGATCCGCCCGGGCGGCGCCGATGATCCGGGCCTCGGGCGGCATCTGCCCCGAGAGGTAACGGCGGAACAATCCCGGCAGGATCTTGCGACGCGCAAGATCGCCGGTGCCGCCGAAGATCACGAGGTCGAAAGGCTCGACTGGAATGACGCGAGAGGCCATGAGGAACCGCCGGTGACTGTTAGCGCTATCAGCGCGGTCGTATCGACCCGCCCGGCGAAAGTCCAGCCTGACGGAGCGCGCGCCTGACGCAGCCTGACCGGATTCGGCCGATCCGCAAAGCCCGAAGCAACAGCCGACGACCCGGCGCCACCCCGCCCGCTCAGCCTGCCCCCCCGCCTGAAAGCTCAGTCCGCCAGCTCCGCCTGACCGCTCAGGCCACCCTGCCCGGCCGCTCAGTCCACCCGAACGATCCACCCCGCAGAATCCGCCCGACCAGTCCGCCCGAACAGCCCGCCCTAGCCGGCCTCCTTGACCGGGTCGGGCGACTGGCGCGGGCCGATCCGCTCTTCCGCGGTCTCTATCGGTTCGGGCTTGCCCAGAAGCCAGCCCTGCCCCAGTTCCACGCCAAGGTCGCGCAGCACGACCAGTTCCTCTTCGCGCTCGATCCCCTCGGCCACGATCACCGCCCGGGTCCGCCCCGCAAAGAAGGACAGCGCCTGCGCGAGAGAGGCGCGGGCCGCGTCGATATGGATGTCGCGGGTCAGCGACATGTCGAGCTTGATGACATCGGGGCGCAGGCGCAGGATCTGCTGCAGGCCGGCATAGCCCGCCCCGGCATCGTCCACCGCGATCCGCACCCCCGCCTCGCGCAGGCTGTCGATGGCAAAGGTCATGCGGTCATGATCCTCGACCATGGCCTGTTCCGTCACCTCCAGAAGCAGCCTGCGGCTGTCGGCCCCCTCGATCGCGCGGGCGAACCCGCCGCTGGCGACGGTCGCGGGCGAGGCGTTGAGCGAGAGATAGACATCCCCCGGCAGCCGGTCGAGCAGCCCCACCGCCCGCGCCAGCACCGCGCATTCGAGATCCTCTCCAAGGCCCACCTCGGCCGCTTCGGCGAACCAGATGTCGGGCGTGCGATAGGGCGTGGCGTCAAAGCGGGTCAGCACCTCGAACCCGGTCACGCGGCGCGAGGCAAGATCGCAGATCGGTTGCAGCACCAGCCGGAAGGCGCCGGTTTCCAGTACCGAGCGGATCTCGGTCAGGATCCGTTCGCGTCGGGCGCGGGCGGCCAGGCCCGAATTCACCTCGCGCGCGGAAATGCTGGCGAAAAGTTCCATCACCTCGAGGTCGCGGTCGGTCAATGTGGGATTGGGGCGGGGCGAGAGGCAGCAGAACATGCCATAGACCGACCCGTCCGCCCGCCGCACCGGGACCGAGACATGGCTGCCGATCGGCACATCGCGGGTGACCGGAAGCGTCAGGGCGAAGGGATCCTCGGCCGTATCCCGGATCAGCTTCGGCAGGCGGCCTTCAAGGATGTGCCGGCAATAGACATAGTCGAGCGGCATCACATCGCCCGGCTTGACCAGCGCCTCGAATCCGGGGGCAGAGACCGCGCGAAAGACCGACTCCTCGCCGACGATCTCGGACAGATAGGCCACGTCCATCCCTAGATGCCGCCGCACCGTTTCCAGCGCGGTATCGACGATGTCGCCCCCCGCCGCGCCCGCCTCGGTGAAGAATTCGCCCAGTTCGCCCATGTCCGATTCGCCCTTGCCGTGGTCGGCAAAGACTGGACCGGGCTCCGTGAAGATCCTCCTAACGCCTCAGGCGTCAAGCTCGGCATCCCAGTAGAGATAATCGACCCAGCTTTCATGCAGATGGTTGGGCGGAAAGCGCCGCCCCATGTTGCGCAGCTCCTCGGCCCCCGGCCGGCGCGGCGCGCGGCGCAGCGACAGGCCCGACTGGCGCAGCGACCGCGAGCCCTTGTGCAGATTGCACGAGGAACAGGCCGCGACCACATTCTCCCACGAGGTGATGCCGCCGCGCGCCCGCGGCACGACGTGATCGAAGGTCAGATCGCCCTTTGCGCCGCAATACTGGCACGCGAATTCGTCGCGCAGAAAAAGATTGAAGCGCGTGAAGGCCACGCGCTTCTGGGGTTTGACGTAATCCTTGAGCACGACCACCGAAGGGATCCGGATCGTGGTCGAGGGACTTCGGGCCACCTCGTCATATTCGGCCACGATATCCACCCGGTCGAGCCAGACCGCCTTGACCGCCTCCTGCCAGGGCCAGAGCGAGAGCGGATAATAGGACAGCGGCCGGTAATCGGCATTCAGGACCAGCGCCGGATTCTGCCGCAGCCCCGCAGGATCGCGCACGAACCCCGTTCTGAAATCCATCTCCATCGGCCGCTCCTTCGCTCTCTTGCCGTCAGGCAGTCCGGTCGGGGGCGCAGGGCGGACCTGCCATCCCCTTGGCAGGGACTATATATGGCGGTTTTTCCCTGACAAGCCCAACATCCTGTTGCGTTTGTCGCAGGGCTAGCGCGCCGGCATGACAGGGGCGTGACAGGAGGGAGTGACGGGGGAGGAGAGGAGAGGCAACGGGGGTTGGACAGCCCTCGGCCAGCCCTGCGGCGACCGCCGGACCCGGCCGCCCAGAGGCCCTCAGGCCGCCCTCAGTCCCCCCTCAGGCCGCCCCCAGCCTTTCGCGCAGAAAGGCCAGCGCCACGGAAAGCCCGTCGGGCGCGATGCCGTGGCCGGTGCCCTTCATCACATGGGCATAGACCTCGGACCAGCCCGCCTCCTGCAGCGCCTCGGCCGCCTCGGGCAGCGACTGCACCGGAACCACATCATCGGCATCGCCATGCACGAAAAGAACGGGCGGGCGGCAAAGCGTCGCCTCGCCCAGCGCCTCGGGCATCAGGAGGCGGCCCGAAAAGGCCACCACGGCGGCGACCGGATCCTCGCGCCGGGGGGCGACATGCAGCGCCATCATCGTGCCCTGGCTGAAGCCGAAGAGCGCCACCTGTTCGGGCAGAAGATCCTCGTCGACCATCACCCCGTCAAGGAAGGCCTGCAGATCCTCGGCCGCGCGCAGAAGCCCCGCCTCCTGCTCTTCGGGCGAGGAGCCGTCGATCCAGGGGATCGGGAACCACTGGAACCCCATCGGCGCGCCGGCGCAATGTTCGGGCGCATCGGGGGCCAGAAACAGCGTATCGGGCAGATGCGGGGCCAGCGGCTCGGCCAGGCCCAGAAGATCGGCGCCATTCGCCCCATAGCCATGCAGAAAGACGACGGCAGAGCGCGTCTCGCCCGAGGCGGGCTCGCGGCGGTCGGTGACGAGTGCGCGGGTCATGTATCAGTCCTTTCTGCAGGGGGCGCGCTTTGCCCAGGCGCGGCAAGGCGCGAGAGATAGGCCCGCGTGAAGGCGCCATAGCCTTCGGCCGTCACCCCCAGATGTGCCCGCATCCGCAGATGCAGCGCCGGCAGGCGGTGAAAGGGCACGGCGGGCCAGACGTGGTGTTCGGTGTGATAGGGCATGTTCCAGGCCAGCGCCCGCATCAGCCGGGTGGTAAAGGTCGTGCGGGTGTTGAGGAACATGTCGGCCACCGCCGGACAATCGCCGTGTTCGGCCAGAAGGTAAAGCCGCAAGGCGGGCTGCCCCAGAAGCACCGGCAGGATCCAGAGCCAGAGCAGCAGCGGCGAGGCAAGCAGGCCGATCCCGGCCAGCGCGTAAAGCACGAGCATCCCCCGCGCCTCGCGCATCGCACGCGCCCGCGCACCCTCGGGCAGCCAGTCCGGCCGCTCGTGCCCGCGCGCAAGCCGCCAGATCAGCGCCGCCTGCCCGGCCCAGTAGGGCAGCCCCGACACATGCCAAAGCCACTGGCGAAGGGTCGCAGGCTTGGGCGCGTCAAGCTCGGGGTCGAGGCCGGGCAGGTTGGTGTGGCGATGATGGGCAAGGTGGAAATAGCGAAACCAGAGGAAGGGCAGAAGCAGAAGGAAACCCGTCAGATGGCCCAGCGCCTCGTTCAGCCGGGTGGAGGCGAAGGGCGTCTGATGGGTGCATTCATGTTCCAGCGTGAAGAGGAACACGATCAGCACCCCCTGCACCGGCAGAAGCAGCCCCCAGAACGGCACCTGCGCGGCGATCCCGGCGCTGCAAAGGCCGATCGCCCCCAGATGCCCAGCCAGATGCCAAAGCGCCGGCCCGTCGCTGCGCGCGGTCAGCGCGGCGCGATCCGCCGCCGGCACCTGCGCCAGAAAGGTCTTGTGATCCACGCCCTGCCCCCGCTCTGACCGGCCTCCGGCCTCATCCCTCGTCGAACCGGGCCTCATCCAACCCCCTCGCGCCCCGCCTCGACCCGGTACCAGACCCAAAGCATCCGCGCCGCCACCGCCCGCCAGGGCGACCATTCCGCCGCCATGGCGCGCAAGGCCCGCTCGGGCGGGCGCTCGGGCAGGTCGAACAGGCGCCGGGCGGCCTCCTGCAGGGCCAGATCGCCGGGGGCAAAGACATCGGCCCGGCCCAGGCTGAACATGGCATAGACCTCGGCCGTCCAGGGCCCGATCCCGGGCACCGCGACAAGGCGGGCCACCACCTCGGCATCGGGCAGGTCGCGCAGGGCGGCATAGTCGATCCGCGCGGCGGCCAGCGCCGCGGCATAGCGCGCCTTCTGCCGCGACAGGCCCAGCGCGCGCAGCTCGGCCTCGTCCGCGGCCCCGATCGCCGCCTCGCTGACCATCCCGGCCGCCTCGAGCCGCGCCCGGATCGCCGCGGCAGACGCAATGCTGACCTGCTGGCCGACGATCGCCCAGAGAAGCTCGGCAAAGCCATCGGGGCGCAGGCGCAACGGGATCGGCCGCCCCGAGGCCAGCACCGGCGCAAAGCGCGGCTCGCGCGCGACCAGCCAGTCCGCGCCCTCGGCCAGACAGGCCTCGCCCCGGATGATCCGCCCGACGCTCATCCCGGCCTCATGGCAGAAACCCCCTGCCCCGCAGCCATGCGAGCGCCGCCTCGACCTCCCCGACCCGCTCCATCCCCTCGGGCGCGGGCGGGCGGCGGATCATCAGGACCGCAGCCCCCCTCTGGCGCGCGGCCTCAAGCTTGGCGCGGTTCTCACGCCCGCCCGAATCCTTGACCACCAGCCAGTCGATCCCCAGCCGCTCGAACAGGGCGCATTCGCTGGCCAGATCGAAGGGCGGCCGCCCCACGACCCATTCCCCGCCCGAAAGCGGGCAGGGTCCGACAGGCGGATCGACGACCCGGACGAAAAGGCGATATCCCGCAAGCCCCGCGAATTGCGGCATCGACTGCCGCCCCGTGGCCAGGAACACCCCGGCACCGGGTGCTGCGCGGGCGGCAAGCTCTGCCGCCGCCGCCTCCATCCCGACGGTGATCCAGCCGGGTTCGGCCGCCCAGCCCGGCCGCTCCAGCCGCAGAAAGGGGATCCCGGCCGCGCGGCACAGGGCAAAGCTGCGGGCGGTGATCCGGTCGGCGAAAGGATGGGTCGCGTCGATCACCGCCGTGATGCCTTCGTCGCGCAGCACCGCGCGAAACCCCTCGGCCCCGCCGAACCCGCCGATCCGGGTCCGCAGCGGCAGCGCTTTCGGCGCCCGCACCGCACCGGCGAGCGAGGCCAGAGCCGCAACCCCCTCCTCCGCCAGCCGATCCGCGAGAACCCGCGCCTCGCCCGTCCCCGCCAGCAGCAGCAGGGTCACGCCCCCGCCCCCGGTCCCGTCCCCGCGCCCGCCCGCGCCAGGATCCCCCCCGCCCGGTCGATGACCACCACATCCGCCTCGATCCCTGCCTCCCCGACCTCGGCCCGGATCCGCTCCAGCGCCCGGCGCGCCACCTCCTCCGCCAGCGCCGGCCCCGCGATCTCCAACGCCCCAAGCGCGGTATTGGCCCCTGCCAGCCGCGGATCGCCCATCCAGCGGGCCAGCTCCGCCAGATCCACCTGAGAGCGCCCAGAATGCAGATCCATCGCCCCCTGCGCGAGCTTTGCCAGCTTGCCGATGCCGCCCCCGATGGTCAGCCGCGGCACCGGATGGCGGCGCAGATACTTGATCAGCCCGCCGAAGAAATCGCCCATGTCCAGCATCGCATGATCGGGCAGCCCGTGCAGCGCCTGCACCGCACGTTCGCTGGTGGCCCCCGTGCAGCCCGCCACATGCGGCAGGCCGGCAGCGCGGGCCACGTCGATGCCGCGATGGATCGAGGCGATCCAGGCCGCACAGGAAAACGGCCGCACCACGCCGGTCGTGCCAAGGATCGACAGGCCCCCCTCGATCCCGAGGCGCGGGTTCCAGGTCTTCTTCGCGATCTCCGCCCCCCCGGGCACCGAGAGGGTGACGACGATATCCGGCGCCGCGGCGAACCGCGCCGCCATCTCGGCCACCACCTCGTCGATCATCGCGCGCGGCACCGGGTTGATCGCAGGCTCGCCCACCGCAACGGGCAGGCCCGGCCGGGTCACGATCCCCACCCCCTCGCCCGCGCGAAACACCAGCCCGCCACCCGAGGCCTCCACCCGCGCGACGATCAGCGCGCCATGCGTCACATCGGGATCATCGCCCGCATCCTTGACGATCCCCGCCTCGGCCCATCCCTGCCCCGCGGCGCGATAGGCCAGCGGGAAGGACGGCTCCTCGCCCCGCGGCAGGCGGATCGTCACCGGATCAAGGAACCCCGCACCCCAAAGGGCGCCGAGCGACGCCTTCACCGCGGCCGTGGCGCAGGCCCCGGTCGTCCATCCGCGCCGCAACTCCCTCTCGGCCTCGCGTCCCATCGGCGCGACGATAGCGCCCGCCGCCCATGCCGCCAATGGGCAAGCATCGGTCGCATCGCCTCTTTTCGCCCCCCGGCCACCGCGCCATAACGGGAGGATGAGCGACTCGATCCCCCTTCCCCCCGGCGACTGGCCCCGGTTCGATCCCGGATGGGTCTGGCTCTGCGGCGCGGGGCCGGGCGACCCGGGGCTGGTGACGCTCCATGCGCTCAACGCGCTGCGACAGGCCGATGTGGTGGTCCATGACGCGCTGGTCGAACCCCGCATCCTCGACTGGGCGCCCCAGGCCGAACGGATCCACGCCGGCAAACGCGGCGGCAAACCCTCGCCACTGCAGCGCGACATCTCGCTCCGGCTGATCGAACTGGCCCGGGCGGGGCGGCGCGTGCTGCGGCTGAAGGGCGGCGATCCCTTCGTCTTCGGCCGCGGCGGCGAAGAGGCGCAGACGCTGGTGACGGCCCAGGTGCCGATCCGCATCATTCCGGGCATCTCGGCCGGGATCGGCGGGCTGGCCTATGCCGGCATCCCCGTCACCCACCGCGACGTCAACCAGTCCGTCACCTTCGTCACCGGCCATGACCAGACCGGCCAGACCCCCGGCACGCTCGACTGGCACGCCATCGCCCGCGCGAGCGAGGTGATCGTGATCTACATGGGCATGAAACATGCAGGCCAGATCGCCGAAAGCCTGATCGGCGCGGGCCGCCCGGGGGCCGAGCCCGTGGCCGTCGTGGCCCAGGCCACGACGCCCGCGCAACAGGTGCTCGAAACCACCCTCGCCCGCCTCGCCGCCGATATTGCCACAAGCGGGATCGAGCCGCCGGCGATCCTCTGCATCGGCCGCAACGTGCTCCTGCGCCAGGCGCTCGACTGGCAGGCCATGGCCAGAGGCCTCGCCCCCCGCGACCCCGACCCCCTCGGTCATCGTGACACATCCGCCAGCGCCTGAACGCGCCCCCCCTCGCCGCCCGGAGGGGCGCACCGGGACACTGCCGCCCCGCATGGCTCTTCTTTTGTTCCCAAATATCGCGGGGGGAGGCCCGCAAGGGCCCGGGGGGGGGGGGCGCCCCCCCCCCGCCCGGGGGGAGTGGGGGGGGCCCCCCCCCCCCCCCCCCCGCCGC
>JBHYFN010000037.1:0-36439 GCA_051859505.1 Paracoccaceae bacterium | reverse complement strand
TGCCAGCGGCAGCAGCACCGGGATCTCGGACGAGCAGGATTTCGACGCCGTCGCCAGCCGCGAGAGCATCGAAAGCGACGCGATCCGCCGGCAGCAGCAGGCCGCGCAATATCAGGTCATCGCCCCCACGGCCTTGCCCTCGGCGCCCGCAAGCACCGGCCCGAATATCGTGGAATATGCGCTGAACGCCCCCAACCGGCGCGGTCAGGAATGGTACAGCCGGTCGATCTTCTCGTCCCAGGCCCGGTTCGAGCGCAACTGCCTGCGCTACCGTTCGCCCGACGAGGCGCAGCGCGATTTCCTGTCGCGCGGCGGGCCGGAGCGTGATCCCCTCGGGATCGATCCCGATGGCGACGGCTTTGCCTGCGGCTGGGATCCGGCGCCCTTCCGCGCCGCCGTGGGCCGCAACTGACGGCGACCACCTCTCCCAATCACGGACCGCGACGCAACGGCGCGCGGCCTTCGCTGGTCGTGCTTCACGCGACCGAGATGCAAAGCTGCGCGGCGGCGCTTGAGCGGCTTTGCTCGGTCGAGGCCGGGGTTTCGGCGCATTACCTGATCTCGGAACAGGGCGAGGTTGCCGCCCTCGTGCCCGAAGAGCGGCGCGCCTGGCATGCGGGTGCGGGGGTCTGGGCCGGGCAGGGCGATGTGAATTCCCGCTCGATCGGCATCGAACTGGCCAATCCCGGCACCGCACCCTTTGCCGCCGCCCAGATGCGCGCCCTCGAAGACCTGTTGGCCGGGATCCTGGCGCGCTGGTCGATCCCTCCCGAAGGGGTGATCGCGCATTCCGACATGGCGCCGTCACGCAAATCCGATCCCGGTCCGCGCTTCGACTGGCGGCGGCTGGCGCTTTCGGGGCTTTCGGTCTGGCCCGAGGCGCGGGCAGGGCAGGGGGATGCGCCGGCGCTGGACGAAGACGCCGCAGCCTTTGCCGCGGCCCTTGCGGTTTTCGGCCATGATCCCGAGCTGACACCGGACCTGCGCCTCAAGGCCTTTCGCCTGCGGTTCCGGCCCCAGGCCCGGGGGCCGCTGGACGCGACCGACCTTGCCCTCGCGCAGGATCTTGCCCGGCGCTGGCCCGCGGCCGTCACCCCCGCAGCGGAACCGGTGTCGGTTGTCGGGAACAGCTGACGGGACCAGTTGACGCGACGCCTGGCACATCATAGCTGGGTCGGGCGCGGATGGCTGGATGATCGCGGGGGTCGCATGGCCCACGAGGAAAGTCCGGACTCCGGAAAGCACGGTGCCGGGTAACGCCCGGCCGGGGTAACCCGAGGGAAAGCGCCACAGAGAAGAGACCGCCTCCGGTTCGCCGGCGGCAAGGGTGAAACGGTGGGGTAAAAGCCCACCGCGGGACTGGTAACAGGACCGGCACGGCAAGCCCCACCGGGAGCAATGCCGAATAGGGGCCTCGCGCGGGTGTGATCGGAAACGATATCCCCGCAGGGACGCTTCAACCCGAGAGGCCCGGGTTGGCAGCTTCAGGCCCGTCGGTAACGGCGGGTCGAGAGGAATGATCATCCATCCGGGGGCAACCCCGGAGGACAGAATCCGGCTTACAGGCCATCCGCGCATAACCCCGGCCTGACGGCCGCCCCCCGCCTCAGAGCGGTTTGACCTTCAGCCGCGCGATCCGGTTCTCTTCCTTTTCAAGCACTTCGAACAGGAATCCGTGAAAGCTGAAGACCTGCCCCACGACGGGGATCATCTGCGCCTCGTGGATCACAAGGCCCGCGATCGTGTTGGCCTCGTCATCGGGCAGGGTCCAGTCGTGCATCCGGTTCAGGTCGCGGATCGTCATCGCCCCGTCGACCACATAGGATCCGTCCGGCGCCCGGGCCGTCGCCGCTTCGGGATCGGCGTCGAATTCGTCGGCAATCTCGCCCACGATCTCTTCGATGATGTCCTCGAGCGTGATCAGCCCCTGCAGCGCGCCATATTCATCCACCACCAGCGCGAAATGCGCCCGACGTTTGAGGAACTGGCGCATCTGATCGTCCAGCGCCGTCGTCTCGGGGATGAAATAGGGCTCGCGCGCCACCGAAAGCACGTCGAAGGCGGCCAGCTCTTCGGCATTCATCTGGCCATCGCGCAGCATCGCCTTCATGCCGCGCAGGAAATCCTTGGCATGGAGCACGCCGACGATGTTCTCGGGCTCGTCCCGATACAGCGGCAGGCGGGTGTGCGGACTGTCAAGGACATGTTGCAGGATCTCCATCACCGGCAGGCTGACGTCGATCATCTGGATGTTCGAGCGATGCAGCATGATCTCTTCGACCATCCGGTCGGCCAGGTCGAGCGCGCCGATGATGCGGTCGCGGTCCTCCTTCTCGACCAGGCCTTCGGCATGGCCCAGCGACAGGGCGCCGACGATCTCTTCGCGGACGGCAAGGATGTTGGTGTCGGGATCGGTGCGCACGCCGAACAGCCGCAGAACCCCGCGCACGAGGCTGCGCACCACCATGACGATGGGCGAAAAGACCAGGATCATCAGCCGGATCACCGGGGCCACGCGAGCGGCCACCGCTTCGGGATAGGTGATGGCGATGGTCTTGGGCAGCACCTCGCCAAAGACCAGGACCAGCATCGTCATGCCAAGCGTGGCCAGAGCCACGCCCGAATCGCCGAAGGCCCGCGTCAGAAGCGCGGTGGCCAGCGAGGCGGCAAGGATGTTGACGACATTGTTGCCCAGAAGGATCGCGCCGATCATCCGCTCGGAATCCTCGGTCACGTTCAGCGCGGTCGTCGCCCCGCGTGACCCGCGGTCAGCCTGGCTGCGCAGCTTGCCCCGCGAGGCGCCGGTCAGGGCGGTTTCCGAACCCGAGAAGAAGGCAGAAATCAGGATAAGGCCCAAAATGGCCCCGGCGGTCAGCCAGAATGCGGCATCCATTGCGCTGGTTCACACGTCCCTAATCGCCGCTATGGCGGCAGCCCTTGCATATTGGGGCTTGGGCTCTGGCCTTCAACCCCCTTGTTCGTCGCGCCCCGATCGCGCGAGCGGGTGATGCGTCAGCACCAGAGTGCGCAGATGTTCGTCAAGGACATGTGTATAGATCTCGGTCGTGGCCAGATCGGCATGGCCCAGCATCATCTGGATCGACCGCAGATCCGCGCCCCCGGCCAGAAGATGGGTGGCAAAGGCATGGCGCAGCCGGTGTGGCGTGACCTTGTCGGGCGAAACCCCGCCCGCGACGGCCAGCTCCTTGATCAGCGAATAGAAGCGGTGCCGCGTGAGGTGGCCTTCCTTGCCGCGCGAGGGAAACAGGAATTTCGAGGCCGGCCGGCCCGATCCGCGCGCCGCCTCCTGATCCGCGTCGCGGGTTTTCAGCCATTCGGCCAGCGCCGCCCGCGCCGGGGGCGAAAGGGGGACGAGCCGCTCCTTGCCGCCCTTGCCGCGCACCAGAAGCATCTGCGGATCCCCCCGCGCCGCCGCCACCGGAAGGCCGACAAGTTCGCTGACCCGCATCCCCGTGGCATAGAGCAGTTCCATCAGGCAGGTGTTGCGGATCGCATCGCGCGGGGATCTGCGCGCGGCCTGCAACAGCCGCTCCACCTCGTCGCGCTCCAGCGTGCCGGGCAGTTTCCCGTCGCGCCCCGGCCCCCTCAGGCGGATCGCGGGATTGTCGCCGCGCCAGCCCTCTTCGAAGGCAAAGCGAAACAGCTGGCGGATCGCCGACAGCCGCCGGGCGCGGGTCGAGGAGGCAAGGCCCTCGGCCTCGCAGCGGATCAGGTAGGCGCTGATGTCGGCCTGCCCGGCGGTGGCGAAATGCAGGCCCCTTGCGTCAAGGAAGTCGATGAAATCCCTCAGATCCCGCGCATAGGCCAGCTGCGTGTTGGTCGCGGCATCCTGTTCGGCGGCGGCGGCCGAAAGATAGGCCTCGACCCAATGCGCCATGGGGCGGTTGGCCGCATCCCCCGTCATGAGGGGCGGTCGAGGATCAGGTATTGCAGCGCCGCCTTGCGGGCCACCTCCTCCATCCCGACATGGCGCAGCACAAGAAGCGCGTCGGTGATCGCGCCGGCATCCCCGTCCAGCCCCTGATGAAAGGCCGAAACCGCGCGCAACAGCGCCTCGCCCAGCCGGCCTTCCTCGATCTGGCTGGCCATCGGTTCGGGCAGGGGGGCGTCGGTAAAGCCGGCGATCACCGCCGCCTCGTTCGGGCGGGAGGAGTCGAGCCCTTCCACATCGCCGCGGGCAAGGGCGATCCAGAGCCGTTCGGACGCATTGGCGGGCTGATGGACCAGGGCCGCCTGTTCATATTGCGGCGACAGCAGGGCCACGCGAAAGGCCGTCTCTCCGAGGATCGTCAGATCGGGATCCATCTCGAGCAGCGCCGCGCCGAAGAGCCGCGCGAAGGGCACTTCAAGGCGCATCGCGCGGGCCACCTCCCAGGCGGCGGGCAAACGGTCGGCCACCGCATCCAGATCGGCATTGGCCAAGGCCCCTTCGAAGGCCTGCATCGCCGCCGCCCTGTCCCAGACCCCGCCCGAGGCGGCGGGGCGGCGTTCGGTGTAAAGCCCCAGCAGCAGGTTCTCCGAGACCGCGCCATAGCGCGACAGCCGCTCGGCCGCCTCGATCCGGTTGCGCCAGGGCGCGGTGCTGCGCAGATCGGCATGGGCAAAGGCGCGCGGCAGGCCCGAGACGGGGATCGGCTCGCCGATCGCCTCGCGCAGCCGAAAGACCAGCGGGCTGACCCGCGAGGGGGCGGGCAGGCTGCCCTCATCCTCGTAAAGCTCGGGGTCAAGGAAGCGCGACAGAAGCGCCTCGTCCTCTTCGCTCATGTCCCCCAGCGCGCGGGCGGTGTTCAGAGTCAGCGCCGCCGCAGTCCAGTCGCCCGTTCGCGCAAGGCAGAAGATGCGGGCGGGATAGGTGGGCGAGAGGGCGGGTTTCGCCCGCAGCATGTCGCAGGCGTCATCCTCGGTCCCGGTCAGAAGCGAGATGTCGAACCAGCGCCGGAACACCTCGGCCTGATCCCGGTCGGTCTGTTCCAGAAGCGCCTGCGCCGCCTCGAGCGCGCCCATGTCCAGAAGCTTGTCCACCCGCGCCAGAAACAGCCGCGCGTTCTGGTCTGCGCCCATCGGCGGATCGGCCTCGGCCAGCATCAGCGTGACCAGCAGATCCCGGATCGCGGGCAGGGTATCGACGCGCTCGGCCCGGATCAGCGTGGTCAGCACCTCTTCCGGGCTATGCGCCCAAAGATCGCGCGGCAGGCCCGTGACCGAAGGCGCCAGAAGCCCGACCCCGTCGGTCGAGGGGCGATCAAGCGAGGTGACGACGATCTCGGGCGTCGAGGCGTCCGAGGCGACGGGCGGTTCATCCACCGGGGGCGGCAGGGTGATGACGGTGCCGTTTGCAGGCCCGGCGCCGCTGGCGGATGCGGGCGTATCGACGCTTTGCGACAGCCAGTCGATGGCCGAAAGCGGGCCGTCGTCCTCGGCCTCCTGCGCCGCAAGGCCGCCCGCGCAGAGCGCAAGACATGCGGCCGCGACAAGCGTGGGCCGGGGCGTGGGCCGGGGCCTAGGACTGGGCCGGGGCCAGAGCCGGGTCCACAGCCGGGTCCAGAGCCGGGGCGGCATCAGTCCAGATCCAGATCGACGGGTGTGACCACCTCGCCGGTCGGGGGCGCGAAATGGTCAGGCAGCAGGATCGGCCCGACATAGGCATAGAGAACCAGCACGATCGCGGCGAGGATCGCCAGATAGATCAGGAACTTGATCAGTCGCCACATCTTTGCCCGTCCATTGCCTGTTTGCCGTCCGCACCATGCGGTTGCCTGCCATCCCGTGTTTCGCGCTTGTTGCCCTGCGCTCCGGGTTTGGGTGCTTTATATATGGTCTTTTCGCAAAGATCACGCCATTCAATGCACTGCGCCCGGCGTTCGGGGTATGGTGCGATCAACTTTGCGCGGGTCGGGGATGGCGAGGCGAGCGAGGGACCACAGGGCCGCGACCGGAAAACGCGGATGGCGGCTGCATCGGACGGTCGCGCTTGTGGGCATGATGGGGTCGGGCAAGACGGCGATCGGCCGGGCGCTGGCCGCCGAACTGGGGGTCGATTTCCTCGACAGCGACAGCGCCATCGAAGAGGCCGCCCATGCCACGATCGCCGAGATCTTTGCCCGCGACGGCGAGGCCTTCTTCCGCGACCGCGAGGCCGAGGTGATCAACCGCCTGCTCTCGGGCCCGCCGGTGATTCTGTCGACGGGCGGCGGCGCCTTCATCCAGCCGCGCAACCGGGCGTCGATCTCGGGGGCCGGGGTCTCGGTCTGGCTCGACGTGCCGCTTGACCTGCTTTGGGCGCGGGTCAGGTCGAAGGATACGCGGCCGCTTCTGCGCACCGCCGATCCGCAGGGCACGCTGGCCGCGCTTTACGCCGAACGCGTGCCGCTTTATCGGCTGGCGGATCTGCGGGTGACGGCCGAGGCGGGGTTCTCGATCGAGCAGACGACCGCGCGGGTGATCGAGGCGCTGCTGACGCGGCCCGATGTTCTGGAAAGGGGCTGAGCGATGGAGGATCGGGTCGAGACCGTCCATGTGGACCTGCCGGGGCGCGCCTATGACATCCTGATCGGGGCGGGGCTTCTGGCGCAGGCGGGGCGGCGGATCGCGCCGCTGATGCGCCGGCCGCGCGTCGCGATCATCACCGAAGAGCGCGTCGCGGCGCTGCATCTGGTGGCCTTGCGCGAGGGGCTGACGGCCGAGGGGATCGCGTCCGAGGCGCTGATCCTGCCGCCGGGCGAGGCGACCAAGGGCTGGCCGGCGCTGGAGCAGTGCTGCGACTGGCTGCTCGAGCAGAGGATCGAGCGGGGCGATCTGGTGCTGGCCTTCGGGGGCGGCGTGATCGGGGATCTGGCAGGCTTTGCCGCCGCGATCCTGCGCCGCGGCGTGCGCTTCGTGCAGCTGCCCACTACGCTTCTGGCGCAGGTCGACAGTTCGGTGGGCGGCAAGACCGGGATCAACACGCGCCAGGGCAAGAACCTGATCGGCGCCTTTCACCAGCCGGCGCTGGTGCTGGCCGATATTGCGCTCCTGGACAGCCTGCCCGAGCGGGATTTCCTCGCAGGCTATGGCGAGGTGGTGAAATACGGGCTTCTGGGGGATGCGGAGTTCTTCGACTGGCTCGAGGCCGAAGGGCCGAGGCTCGCGGCGGGCGACCGGGCGGCCCGGATTCACGCGGTGCGCCGATCCTGCGAGATGAAGGCGGGGATCGTTGCGCGTGACGAGACCGAACAGGGTGAGCGGGCGCTGTTGAACCTTGGCCATACCTTCTGCCATGCGCTGGAGGCGGCGACGGGTTATGACACGCGGCTGCTGCATGGCGAAGGCGTGGCGATCGGCTGCGCGCTGGCCTTCGAGCTGTCGGCGCGGCTGGGCCTGTGTCCGCAGGAAGAGCCGGGACGGGTGCGGGCGCATCTGCGGGCGATGGGGATGCGGGTGGATCTGTCCGAGATCCCGGGGCCGCTGCCGGGTGCCGAGGCGTTGGTGACGCTGATGGGGCAGGACAAGAAGGTGGTCGACGGGGAGTTGCGTTTCGTTCTGGCGCGCCGGATCGGCGCGGCTTTCGTGACCCAGGAGGTGCCGCGCGCGGCGGTCCTGGAGCTTCTGGAGGAGGTGCTGCGGCGGTGAGCGGCGCAGAAATTTGGCCCCAGTTCTGCCGGGCGGGGCGCTGAGCGGGGGGCAGAGCGGGGGGCAGAAATTTGGCCAAATTTCTGCGGGGGGCTCTGCCCCCCGGCCTTCGGCCTCCCCCCGGGATATTTTCGAACAAAAGAAGCAGCAGGACGGCCGCTTCAGGCGTTGAGATCCTTCAGCAGCCGGCCGTGGCGGCGCACTTCGGTCAGCACCTGGTCGAAGGTGGCGATGCCGCGGCCTTCGAGCATCGGCAGGAGCTTGAGCAGCGCATCCGCCGTGGCGATCGTGTCGCCAAGGGCGGTGTGGCGGGCTTCCTCGGGGATGGTGATGCCGAGGCGGTGGGTCAGCGCATCGAGGCTGTGGCTGTCGTGCTGGCCATAGATCACCGCCGAGAGAAGCACCGTGTCGAGGACCGCCATGTCGAAGCGCAGGCCCAGATCCGGTTCGGCGCGGCGCAGGAATTCCATGTCGAAGGGCGCGTTATGGGCGACGAGCACCGCGCCTTCGGCAAAGCCGTGGAAGCGGCGCAGCACATCGGTGAGGGGCGGCGCATCGGCCACCATCGCATCGGTGATCCCGTGCACCTCGGTCGAAACCGCGGGGATCGGGCGGCCCGGATTGACGAGGCTGTCGAAGACCTCGCCCTCGACGCGGCGGCCGTTGACGATGCGCAGCGCCGCGATCTGGACGATGCGGTCGCCCTGGGCCGGCAGGAGGCCGGTGGTTTCGGTATCGAAGACCACATAGGTCAGGTCGCGCAAAAGGCTCTGGCCCAGCTTGTCGGTCCGCGCCTTGGAGAGGAGGTCGAAATCATAGACCACGCTGCGCACCAGCGGGGCGGGGCGCGGGCCGGTGCGGCGGGCTTCGCGGATCGGCAGGCAGATCGCCTGGTCGCCCTGGCCCAGCGTTTCGGGCCAGCTTTCGGTGGCATGGCTGGCCAGGACGCCGGCGCGGCTGATCTCGGGGAAGGCCGGTTCCAGCGGCTCGGACAGCCAGCGGTCGAGCCGGCCCACCGAAAGGGGCGCGCCGGTCCAGATCAGCCGGATCATCGCGCCGCTGTCTTCCTCTTCGATGCGGATGCGCAGGGCCTGGGTCAGGCCCTCGGCGCGCAGGGCAAGGGCGAGGCCGGCGAGGAGGCCGATCACCTCGAAGCCGTTGCAGCGCAGAAGCAGGGGGGCGACCTCGGCCTCGGCGACAAGGCCTTCGGCCTCGATCCGGGCGCGCAGGCCGTCGGCCAGGTCGGAGGCGCGGGTCATGGCGAGCGGCCAGCCCTCGCTGCGCCCCTCGTCATGGCGGCGGCCGAGATCGGTGACGGCGGTGGAAAGGGCCGCCACCTCGGCCCGGATCGCGGTGTCGAGGGGGGCGTCGCTGTCGTCCTTGTCGGTGGCCTCGGGCAGGGCGGCCATCAGGGTCACGAGATTGGCGGCGGGGCGGCGGACACGGTCGAAGATCTCGGTCAGGAAGGCTTCGGTGCGGGCATGGGCGGCCAGATCGGCCGTCACATCCCGCAAGGTGAGCACATAGCCGGGCCGCGTCGCGCCTTCCTCTGGCAGAAGCCGCATCCGGACCGAGAGGACGCGCGCGCTGGAGGTGGTGGCGCAGAGGAGGTCGGAGGCGGCCTCGGGATCGCCCGCGGCAGTCAGGCGGTCATGGGCGTGCAGGATCGGCCCCTCGCGCAGGTGATCGGTGATCCGCCGGTCAAGGCCGAGCGTGCCGGCGCTGCCCGGCTCGGCGCCCAGAAGATCGAGGGCGGGGCTGTTGTAGAAGACGATCTTGTGATCGCCCGAACAGAGCACGACGCCCAGCGTCACATCCGACAAGAGCGCCTCGAGCCGGGCCTTTTCCGCCGAAAGGCGCAGGGTTTCGCGGGCGACCGATTCGGCAAGCGCATTGCGGGTTTCCGTCAGGCTGCGGGCGGCGGCATCGGCGGCGGGGGCCAGATCGCCAAGGTAGCGGGCGATGGCGGCGCGGGTGTCGGGCGAGATATCGGCATGCGCCCGCAGATCGCCGGCGAGGCTGTCGATCGGCTTGGCGACATGGGTGTCGAACAGATACCAGACCCAGGTGATCAGCCCCAGGATCACGAAGCCCGCGACGATCCCGCCCTGGATGAAGGCGGACAGCACCTCGGGCGCGCCAAGCCGGTTGTAGCCCAGCATCAGCCCCGCCACGAGCGCGACCAGCGCGCCGAGGGCCAGGGCCGCGAAGAACAGGAACATCCGCAGCCTGAGACCGAGTGCCAGGAGGCCTGCCGGGCGCCCCGTGGGCTCGGGCGACGCGTCGGGCGACTGGCCCGGGGTCGGGCCGGGGGCCGGAACGGGGAGGGGCGTGCGGCCTTCGGGGGCCGAGCTGCGGGCGGGGGCACTCATGCCGGGCCGGTCGCGGTGCCGCTTTCGGTGCCGCCCTCGGTGCCGCTTTCGGTGCCGCTGCCGAGAAGCCTGCGCACTTCGTCCCGCAACTCCTTGAGCTCGAAGGGTTTGGAGATGAACCCGTCGGCCCCCAGCGCCAGCCCCTTCTTGCGCCCGATGGCGGATCCTTGCGCCGTCATCATCAGGATCTTCACATCCGACAGCGCCGGATCAAGGCGCACGTCCTGGCAGATCTCGTAGCCCGAGACCTCGGGCAGCATCACGTCGAGCAGCACGAGGTCGGGGTGGGTGGCGCGGATACGGTCTACGGCGCCGGCGCCGCTGGCGATACGGTCATGATCATAGCCTTCGCGCGTCATGATGTAGTCCAGCGCGATGGCGATATTGTCTTCGTCCTCGACCACGAGGATGCGGTGCTTGCGGTCGTCTTCGGCCATGGTCACACCTCTTGGCAGGCCACCTGTTGGGTCGTGTCGCCCGACAGGGGGGTGGCCCAGTCACCCCCGGTCAGAATGCCGTCATCGTCGATCTGCACGGTATCGGTCACCATGACCTGCCGGCCCGCCGCGCAATCGACGACGACCAGCGCGGTCTGGCTGCCGCCCCAGCGGCGAAAGCTGTAGAGCTTGCCGGTGACAAGCTCGTCGCGCAAAGGATGGCGGATCGTCTCGCGCGTGTCGAAGGCCACGAATTGCGTCACGATCGGGCGGGCGAAGGTCCAGGGGCGCAGCGGCATGCTTTGCGGTTCGGCCCAGACCACCTCGACCCCATCGGGCAATTGCGCCGAGACGCGGCCGAACCAGTCGTATTCGCTCCAGACGGTGAACGCGATCAGGCCCAGCCCCGCGGCCAGCGGAACGGACCATTTCGGCAGCCGCTCGCCGGTCCAGCGGCGGATGATCCAGGCGAGGCCGCCAATGGTGAAGCCCGCGATCAGGGCGGCGATCAGTTCAAGGCCCATCTCCGGCGCCCTTTCAGGATCTTGCACCGCGGGTCTGGCCCACGGCGGATTGCATGGTGCGCACGACGACAAAGGCGTCGCGCAGGTGCGAGCGTTCGAAATCCGACAGATCCGAGGGCGCCATGAAGTTGCGCGGCGGCTGACCGGCGCGGACAAGGCGGGCCTGGTTTTCAAGCCGGGTCTGGGCGATCAGGTCATAGGCCTCGATCAGGTCGCGCGCGCCCGAGGGCGAGATCACCCCCGCCGCCTCGGCCGCCTGCAGCCGGGCGCGGGTGTTCACCGGCTCGAGCCGGCCGATCAGCGCATAGACCCGGCCAAGGTCCGTCACCGGGATCACCCCGCCCAGCTTCAGGTCGATCTGGTTCTTGTGCTCGCCCGAGCGGATCGTGGCGAAACCGCGCAAGAGGCCAAGGGGCGGCGCATGTTTCAGGCTGTTCTGGATCATATGGGCCACGAAGATCGAATTGCGCGAGGCCGCTTGCAGCGTCTCGGCCTGCAGATCGCGAAACAGGCTGGCCGCGCCGCCGATGGGGCGCAGGTCGAACATGACCGAGGCCAGCATCTGGGCCATCGGATCGGGCGTGGCGATCCAGCGGCGGAAATAGTCGCGCCAGACGCGCACCGGCTGGCACCAGCGGGGATTGGTGGCCATCATGTCGCCGGGGCAATAGACATAGCCGCAGGCATCCAGTCCGTCCGAGACGAACCGGGCAAGGCGGTGGAAATAGGCCATGTCCTCTTCGGTCACGGCATCGTCGAGGATCAGGCAATTGTCCTGATCGCTGACCCCGGTCTGTTCCTGCCGTCCCTGACTGCCGCAGGCGAGCCAGAGCCAGGGGCAGGGGGCGGGGCCCAGCTCGGCCTCGGCCAGCGTCAGCAGGCGGCGGGTGACGGTATCGGCGATATCGGTGATCAGCCGCGTCACCACCTCATGCGCGCTGTTGCCGCCGACCAGCTGGACCAGAAGCTTGGGAATGCGCGCGGTGATGCGGGCCAGGTCGGCCACCGTTTCGGCCGTGGCCGCATCGCGCACGAGGCCCGCCGAGGACACCGCCTGAAATCGCGTGAGGTCGGTCTGGGTGATCATGCCGACAAGCCGGCCGCCCTCGACCACCGGCAGATGGCCGATCCGCATCTCGAGCATCATGTGCAGGATGTCGGACCCCAGCGAGCCGGGCGACAGCGTGGCGGGATCGGCGGTCATCACCTCGCCCACCGGGCTGTCGGGCGCCAGACCACCGGCCAGCGCCTTGTAGGTCAGGTCGCGGGCGGTGACGATGCCGACGAAGGCCCCGCCGTCCAGCACGCCAAGGCTCGAGACGCCATTGTCGCGCATCCGCTCGGCCGCGGTGCGGATCGTCTCGGCCCGTTCGACCGTGACGGGCTTGCGGGCCATCAGATCGGCCACCTTGCGCGTGGTCAGATCGCTTTCGCGCGCCTCGGCGGGGCGGCCGCGGTGAAAGAACCGCTCGAAGGCGGGGTAATGCGCGATCAGGCGGCGGAACTCGTCGGTGGGCAGGCGCAGGACAACCGCATCCTCGGTCACGCGCGCGGTCGTCACCGCCTGCCCGTCGCGCAACAGGCCCCGTTCGCCAAAGGTGTTGCGCGGCCCCAGCAGCGAGACAAGCCCGCCCGAAGGCTCGAGCACCTCGACCGAGCCGCGCTTGATCAGGTACAGCCCGCGCAGCGGCTCGCCCGCGTGGTAGATCTCTTCTCCGGCGGCATATTCCCTGCGGCTGAAGGAACCGGCGACCCGCGCCAGCTCGTCCTGCGGCAGGCTGTCATAGGGATGGACCGTTTCCAGAAAGCCGATGATCGTGGCGGTTTGCTGGTCCATGACAGATCCTTGCGGGAAGGGGGCACCCCCGGACAAGGTCCGGAGGTGCCAGTGGTGT
Source organism: Paracoccaceae bacterium (assembly GCA_051859505.1). Taxonomy (GTDB): domain Bacteria; phylum Pseudomonadota; class Alphaproteobacteria; order Rhodobacterales; family Rhodobacteraceae; genus JAFIEN01. Next base: position 23,582 of record JBHYFN010000037.1, on the reverse strand, counting down.
CAGGTCAATCGGCCCATATCAATGCGGCACATCAATGCGACACATCAATGAGACTGGGCCGCACCCGCGCCGCGGGGGATGCGGATCGATTCGACCAGGTCGGTCACCTCCTGCGGCGGGGCCTTGGTCATCATCGAGACAACATAGGCCGAGGCGAAGTTCAGGACCGCACCGATCGTACCGATCGACAGGGGCGAGATGCCGAAGAGGTGATAGTCGGGCGTGTTCGGGAACATGTTCGTACCGGGGATGAAGAACCAGCCCAGATAGAGGAAGATGTAGACCGAGGTGAAGACCAGCCCGACCAGCATGCCGACGATGGCGCCTTCCTTGTTGATGCGCTTCGAGAAGATGCCCATCATCAGGACCGGGAAGATCGTCGCCGCCGCCAACCCGAAGGCCAGCGCCACCACCTGCGCGGCAAAGCCGGGCGGGTTGAGGCCAAGGTAGACCGCGACCAGGATCGCCCCCGCCATCGAGATCCGGGCCGCCAGAAGCTCGCCCTTTTCCGAGATGTTGGGATTGATCGAGCTCTTGATCAGGTCGTGCGACACCGCCGAGGAGATCGCCAGCAGAAGCCCCGCCGCCGTCGACAGCGCCGCCGCCAGACCACCCGCCGCCACAAGGGCGATGACCCAGCCGGGAAGGGCCGCGATCTCGGGATTGGCCAGCACCATCATGTCGTTGTCGATGGCATGGACCTCGTTGCCGGCCCAGCCCCGCTCTTCCGCGATGGCGGCGGTGCGGTCGTTGGCAGCATAGTACTGCACCCGGCCGTCGCCGTTGCGGTCAAGGAAGGTGGGCTTGAAGCCGCCTTCGCTGGCCAGCGCCAGAAGCGCGGTGCGGATCTCGTCTGCCTCGCGTCCCTCGGCCATGACGGTGATCGCCTCTGCGTCGGTGGTCATGTGCAGCACCGCTGCCTCATGGGCCGTCAGCGCCGTGACGATGGCACCAAGGGCCGCTTCGCGCGCTTCGGCATTGCCGCTGGTGAAGTCGGGCGAGAAGCGGAGCAGACCGGTCTGCTGCCAGGTCGCCATCCAGGCCGGACGCTCTTCATAGACCATCGCCTCGCCGTCGAGCGCATTGCCGGTGACGGCCTCGGGCCAGAAGGTCGTGGTCAGGTTCAGACGCGCCATCGATCCGACCGCCGGGGCGACCGTGTAGAGCAGCGCGATGAAGACCAGCGCCCAACCCGCCGAGGACCGCGCATCGGCGACCTTGGGCACGGTGAAGAAGCGGATGATGACATGCGGAAGACCCGCGGTGCCGATCATCAGCGCCATGGTGAACAGAACCATGTTGAGCATGTTGGTCGTGTCTGCGGTATACTGGGTGAAACCCAGTTCCATCACCACTTCGTCCAGCTTGGCAAGGAAGGCCACATCCCCGCCCGAGGGCGCGTAGGAGCCGATCAGCCCCAGTTGCGGCAGGACCGAGCCGGTCAGCGCGATCGAGATGAAGATCGCCGGGATCGTATAGGCGATGATCAGCACGACATATTGCGCCACCTGCGTATAGGTGATGCCCTTCATGCCGCCGAAGACCGCATAGACGAAGACGATCGCCGCCCCGATATAAAGGCCCATATCGGTCGAGACCTCGAGGAAGCGGGCAAAGGTCACGCCCACGCCGCGCATCTGCCCGATCACGTAAGTGACCGAGATGACGATGAGGCAGATCACGCCCACAAGGCGCGCGCCGCCCGAATAGAACCGGTCGCCGATGAATTCGGGCACGGTGAAGCGGCCGAACTTGCGCAGATAGGGTGCGAGCAGAAGCGCCAGAAGCACATAGCCCCCGGTCCAGCCCATGAGGAAGGCCGACTGCTGATAGCCGCCGGCCGGTGCCAGCGCGATGATCCCGGCCATCGAGATGAAGGAGGCCGCCGACATCCAGTCCGCGCCGGTTGCCATGCCGTTCAGCACGGGGTTGACCCCTTGCCCCGCGGCATAGAATTCCGCGGTCGAGCCCGCCCGGGCCCAGATCGCGATCCCGATGTAGATGGCAAAGGTGAAGCCAACCACGATCAGGTTGAGGGTGAATTGATCCATGTCCCCGTTCCCCTGATTATTCGTCTACGCCGTATTCCCGGTCCAGTTTGTTCATCCGCCAGGCATAGGCGAAGATCAGGATCAGGAAGACGTAGATCGACCCGTTCTGGGCCATCCAGAACCCCAGATCGGCGCCGCCGACCGAGATCCCCATGAGGGCAGGGCGCAGGATGATGCCCATGCCGAAGGAACAGAGAAACCAGACGGCGAGCGATATCAGGATGATCCTGATATTGGCCCGCCAGTATTCATTCGATGACGAACGCTCCGTCATGCGTTTACTCCCTATCGCGATGTCATTGTTGTGCCCCGCGCATGTCGGCGCGGACCACGCTCCTCCCGTCAGGCCGAGACGCCCGCCACCTTTTCGGCGAGGGTAGAGCGGATCTCGGCGATGGAGGCCATCGCGTCGATCCGTTCGAGGATGCCGCGCCCGTCGTAATGGGCGATCAGCGGAGCCGTCTGGGCGTGATAGGCGGTCAGCCTGTCGCGCACCGTCTCGGCCTTGTCGTCGGCACGGCGCCTGAACTCCGTGCCTCCGCAATTGTCGCAGGTGCCGGCCCGTGCCGGACGTTTGTGCCTGTCGTGATAGCCTTCACCGCAGGCCGCGCAGGTGTAGCGGCCCGAGATGCGCTCGATCATGGCGGCGTCATCCACCTCGAGGCTGATCGCCGCCGTCACCCGCTGCCCGCGCCGGGCAAGAAGGGCGTCCAGCGCTTCGGCCTGGACCGTGGTGCGGGGAAAGCCGTCGAGGATGATGCCGTTCCCGAGGTCGGGCGCGGCCAGCCGGTCTTCGAGGATGGCCAGCACGATCTCGTCCGACACGAGGCCGCCCGCGTCCATCACCGCGCGGGCCTTCTGGCCGGCCTCGGTGCCCTGGGCGACGGCGGCGCGCAGCAGGTCTCCGGTCGAGAGCTGGACCAGGCCGAAATCCTGCTCCAGCATCCGCGCCTGCGTGCCCTTGCCCGCGCCGGGGGGGCCAAGAAGGATGAAGACGGGGGGGGCCATTTCCCTCAACCCCGGTTCATGCGGTTGTCGATCAGGTCATCGACCACCGCCGGATCGGCCAGGGTCGAGGTGTCGCCAAGCGCGCCATAGTCATTCTCGGCGATCTTGCGCAGGATGCGGCGCATGATCTTGCCCGAGCGGGTCTTGGGCAGGCCGGGCGCCCACTGGATCAGGTCGGGCTTGGCGATCGGCCCGATCTCGGCCCGGACCCAGGCCTCAAGCTCCTTGCGCAGGCTGTCGGTCGGCTCGACCCCGTTCATCAGGGTCACATAAGCATAGATGCCTTGGCCCTTGATATCATGGGGATATCCGACGACCGCCGCCTCGGCCACCTTCTCATGCGCGACGAGCGCCGATTCGACCTCGGCCGTGCCCATCCGGTGGCCCGAGACGTTGATCACGTCATCGACCCGGCCGGTGATCCAGTAATAGCCATCCCCGTCGCGCCGGCAGCCGTCGCCGGTGAAGTAGTAACCGGGATACTGGCTGAAATAGGCCTCTTCGAACCGCGCATGATCGCCCCAGAGGGTGCGCATCTGCCCCGGCCAGCTGTCGGTGATGCAAAGCACGCCTTCGGTCGCGGTCTCCTCCTGCACCTTGGCGGTCGCGGGGTCGAGGACGACGGGCTTGACCCCGAAGAAGGGCTTGGTCGCCGCGCCGGGTTTCTGCGGGATGGCGCCGGGCAGGGGCGTGATGATATGGCCGCCCGTCTCGGTCTGCCAGAAGGTGTCGACGATGGGGCATTTCCCCTTGCCGACATGGGTGTTGTACCAGTTCCAGGCCTCGGGGTTGATCGGTTCGCCGACCGAGCCCAGAAGCTTGAGCGACGACAGGTCGTGCTTTTCAACCCATTCATGCCCCAGCCCCATGAGCGACCGGATCGCCGTGGGCGCGGTGTAGAACTGGTTGACCCTGTGCTTGGCGCAGACCTCCCAGAAGCGGCCGGCATCGGGATAGGTGGGCACGCCCTCGAACATCACGGTGGTCGCGCCGTTGGCCAGCGGCCCATAGACGATATAGCTGTGCCCCGTGACCCAGCCCACATCGGCCGTGCACCAGAAGACATCGCCGTCGTGATAGTCGAAGGTCAGCTGATGCGTCATCGCGGCATAGACAAGGTAGCCGCCCGTCGTATGCACCACCCCCTTGGGCCGCCCGGTCGAGCCGGAGGTATAAAGGATGAAAAGCGGATCCTCGGCGCCCATTTCGGTATAGGGGCAGTAGGGCTTGGCATCGGCCATTTCGGCCAGAAGGTCGATGTCGCGGCCCTCTACCCAGGTCGTCTGGTCGCCGGTATGCTTGACGACCATGCATTTCACCCGGTCGTTGCAATCCAGGAGCGCCTTGTCGGTGTTGGATTTCAGCGCCGTCTTCTTGCCGCCGCGGGGGGCGAAATCGGCGGTGATGACCAGCTTCGCCTCGCTGTCGTTGATCCGGCTGGCCAGGGCATCGGGCGAGAAGCCGGCGAAGACGATGGAATGGATCGCGCCGATCCGCGTGCAGGCCAGCATCGCATAGGCCGCCTCGGGGATCATCGGCAGGTAAAGGACGACCCGGTCGCCCTTGGTCACGCCATGGGCCTTGAGCACATTGGCCATGCGCGAGGTCTGTTCCAGCAGCTCGGCATAGGTGATGTGGCGCGCGGGCGTGTTCGGATCATCGGGCTCCCAGATGATCGCGGTCTGGTTCGCGCGCTTGGTCATGTGGCGGTCGATGCAATTGGCGCTGACGTTCAGCGTGCCGTCCTCGAACCACTTGATCGAGACCTGCCCAAGCGTGAAATCGGTGTTCTTGACCTTGGTGAAATCGCGGATCCAGTCGATCCGCTGCGCCTGCGCCTCCCAGAAGCCCTCGGGATCCTTGACCGAGACCTCGTAGAGCCGGTCATAGGCGGCAGCGTCGATATGGGCGGTGGCGATGAAATCGGCAGGAGCCGCAATGGCCCCCTGCGGTTGAACCGCGTCTGACATGGTCTTCCTCCTCCTCGGTGGCCTCTCGGGGCCACCCCCTGATCCGCGCGCCATCCCCACGCGCCTGATCATTGACGATCACAGTTTAGCGATGCTGTCAAAGATGGGGTAAGTCATTTGTGCGGAATGAAAATTGAGTCAATCTCTTGACTGCGGATCTGCAAATCCTGTCAAGCGCCTCGGCGCCGAAAGGAATTCCCAAGGAAATACAATCCACTGCGCCAGAGGGCCGGAGAGCCGCACCGCGAGGGCCTTGTCGGGGGGAGAGGCCTGCCTTCCGGTTGCAGGCCGGGCGCAGGAGCCCGATCGGGGTTGCACCGCGGCCGGGAGCCGGGTTGCGGGGACGGGGGCGAAGGGCCTTGGCCCGGCGCGCAGGGGCGCCCGGGGGTCGGTCCGGTCCGGCAGATTCGGCCGCAGACCGGCCTGTGTTCAGCTCTTGGTGGATTTCTCGGGCGCGGGCGCCGCCGGGGCAGGGGCCGCGGTTCCTGCGGCAGGGGCCGCTGAGGCCGTTCCGGTCGCCGTGCCAGTTGCCGGGCCTTTGGCCGCCGGCGCGGCGGGGGCCGGCTCTTCGACGGGTTTCGCCCGGCGCTGGGAAAAGCTCGCGTCCACCTCGGCGCCGCTCTCGATCATTAGCGTGTCGTAATGGATCTCGCCGGTCACGCGGGCCGTGCTCATCAGCTTGACCGCGCCGCCGCTGATGCGCCCGCCGAAGACGCCCTTGACGGCCACATTCACCGCCGTCACCTCGCCATTGATCGAGCCGGGTTCCTCGATGGTGACGGAATCGGCCGCGACCCGCCCGTCGATATGGCCCATCAGCTCAAGCAGGCCCGGCACGGTGATATCGCCCGTCACCCGCGCCCCGGCCACAAGGTTGGACCGCCCGGTTGCGGCGGGTGCGGTCTGGTTCGGTGTCACTGCGGTATTGGCCATCGTCTGCTTTCCTCCAGGCTAAGGGCCGGGCAACGACGGCCCCCCCGATCGGTGACACCCTAGCCGTATCGGCCGAAAGGTGAAGAGGGGAATCGGCCTTCCCGCCCCGGTCAGCGGGCAAGCGCCTCTCCTCCGGCGGCCTCGAGCAGGGCGCGCATGTTGGCATCCAGTGCGGTATCGGCCAGGCGCACCTCGCGGATCGCGCCGCTGCGCTGGGGCACCGAGATATAGTTGTCGGCCGTCACAAGATAGCCGCCCGCCGCAGGTTCGGTGGCGAAGGCCACGATGAAGAGGGGCAGCGCCTCGACCGTGCCGTCATAGGCCAGGATCAGGCTCGCCGCCGCCTCGGGCGTGGGCAGGCTTTCGCAGCGCACCTGGCCGGGGGCGGGCTGGACGGGCCGCTGGCCGGGGCTGGAGCAGGCCGCGACGGCGGCGGAAAGCAGAACCTCGGGATAGCTGCGGAAAAACGCCTGCTGGCGGCCGGCATCCGCCGCGATGGCCGGATCCAGAAGGGTGATGGCGCCGTCGGGCACGGTGCCTTCGGCGCGTGGGACGATGCCGCAGCCGACAAGAAGCAAGAGGAGGGGGGCCAGGAAAATGCTGCGGGCCCGAGCACAGAGTCGCATCGACATCCTCGTCTTGTCTGTTGCCAAGCTGCCATAGCTGCGTTTCGACGGAAAGGGGAGGTGCCAGAGCGCCAATCGCAGTGTCGTGAGCACCGGGGCCCGCGCCCGCTCACCGCTTCGTGTTCGAGTCGTTCCTGAGCGCCCCGCCCTAAGATGCGCCCTGCCGCAGGTTTTTCCCGCGCCGCCCCGGTGACGTCGGGGAAGGTGGCGGGGAGGGCGGTGAATGTGGACAAGGCTGTGCATGAATCGGGCCGGGGCGACCACCCGGAATCGGGCGTCGGGGGTCAATCGGAAAATTCCATCATCTTGTGCAAAATTGGCGTTGACCCACCACTGCTAGATGAGACAGGTTGTGCGGGCTGGCGGAACAACCACTAGATATGGTGGGGCCGGGGGCAGACAGACAGACAGACAAGCAGGTTCATCGCAGCAGCGGTACCCGGTCGTTTTGGAGATGTCCTGACCTTTGGTCGGGCACGTCCTCTCTCTGTTTGCCCGAGCCGTTCGCCGGACCGCCGCCCCATATGGGTGGCGCGCAACCAAGAACGCCGTTTCAAACGGCTGCAACGAGGGGCACGTCGCGATGAGGATCGAACGGAATTTCACCACCGAAGGGCAGGACGCGTATTCATCAGTTTCGTTTCGCATGACCACCTCCGAGATTCGCAACCCGGACGGGACGGTCGTCTTCAAACTGGACAATTGCGAGGTTCCCGCGGGCTGGAGCCAGGTCGCGGCCGATGTGATCGCGCAGAAGTATTTCCGCAAGGCGGGCGTGCCCTCGAAGATCAAGCGCGTGAAGGAAAAGGGCGTGCCCGAATTCCTGTGGCGCGGCGTGCCGGCCGAAGGCGCGACCTTCGGCGGCGAGACGAGCGCCAAGCAGGTCTTCGACCGTCTGGCCGGCGCCTGGGCCTATTGGGGCTGGAAGGGCGGCTATTTCACCACCGAGGCCGATGCCCGCGCCTATTACGACGAGATGCGCGTCATGCTGGCCCGCCAGATGGCCGCGCCGAACTCGCCCCAGTGGTTCAACACCGGCCTGCATTGGGCCTATGGGATCGACGGACCTGCGCAGGGGCATTTCTATGTCGACTGGCAGAGCGGAAAGCTGACCAAATCCGACAGCGCCTATGAACATCCCCAGCCGCACGCCTGCTTCATCCAGTCCGTCGCTGACGATCTTGTGAACGACGGCGGCATCATGGACCTCTGGGTCCGCGAGGCGCGGCTGTTCAAATACGGCTCGGGCACCGGCACCAACTTCTCGATGCTGCGCGGCGAGGGGGAAAAGCTTTCGGGCGGCGGCAAGTCCTCGGGGCTGATGGGCTTCCTCAAGATCGGCGACCGCGCGGCGGGGGCGATCAAGTCGGGCGGCACCACGCGGCGGGCGGCCAAGATGGTGATCGTCGATGCCGACCACCCCGATATCGAGGATTTCATCAACTGGAAGGTCATCGAGGAACAGAAGGTCGCCAGCATCGTCGCCGGCTCCAAGATGCATTCCGAGAAGCTGAACGCCATCTTCGCCGCGATCAAGGCCTGGGACGGCAAGCCCGAGGATGCCTATGACCCCAAGGTAAACCCCGCGCTGAAAGAGGCGGTCAAGGCGGCCAAGAAGGTGGCCATCCCCGACACCTATACCAAGCGCGTGCTGGACTATGCCCGCCAGGGCTATACCAGCATCGAGTTTCCCACCTATGACACCGACTGGGACAGCGAGGCCTATGCATCGGTCTCGGGCCAGAACTCGAACAACTCGATCCGCGTGACCGACGCTTTCCTCAAGGCGGTCGAGGCGGATGGCGATTGGGAGCTGGTGAACCGCAAGGACGGTACGGTTGCCAAGACGGTCAAGGCGCGCGACCTCTGGGATCAGATCGGGCATGCCGCCTGGGCCTGCGCCGATCCCGGCATCCAGTATCACGACACGGTCAACGACTGGCACACCTGCCCCGAGGATGGGGCGATCCGGGGTTCGAACCCCTGTTCGGAATACATGTTCCTGGACGATACCGCCTGCAACCTCGCCTCGATGAACCTGCTGAAGTTCTACGAGGACGGGCAGTTCCAGGTGCAGGCCTATATGCACGCAAGCCGCCTCTGGACGGTGACGCTCGAGATCAGCGTGATGATGGCGCAGTTCCCCTCGAAGGAGATCGCGCAAAGGTCGTATGATTTCCGCACGCTGGGCCTGGGCTACGCCAATATCGGCGGCCTCTTGATGAACATGGGGCTGGGCTATGACTCGGACCAGGGCCGCGCGCTTTGCGGGGCGCTGACCGCGATCATGACCGGCGTGTCCTACGCCACCTCGGCCGAGATGGCGGCGGAGCTTGGCCCCTTCCCGGGCTATGCGAAGAACCGCGAGCATATGCTCCGCGTCATCCGCAACCACCGCAATGCGGCGACCGGCGGGCGCGACGCCTATGAGAAGCTGGCCATCGCCCCCGTGGCCCTTGACCACGCCAACATCCCCGATGCGCGTCTGGGCGAGGTTGCCATCTCCTGCTGGAACGAGGCGCTGGCCCTGGGCGAAGCGCATGGCTTCCGCAACGCGCAGGCGACGGTGATCGCGCCGACCGGGACCATCGGCCTTGTGATGGATTGCGACACGACCGGGATCGAGCCCGATTTCGCGCTGGTGAAGTTCAAGAAACTGGCCGGCGGCGGCTATTTCAAGATCATCAACCAGAGCGTCCCGGCCGCGCTGACGAAACTCGGCTATGGCTCGGCCCAGATCGAAGAGATCATCTCGCACGCGGTCGGCCACAAGACGCTGGGCAATGCGCCCGGCATCAACCACACCGCGCTGATCGGCCACGGCTTCGGCGCGGCCGAGATCGAAAAGATCGAAGAGGCGCTGCCGCAGGCCTTCGACATCCGCTTTGTCTTCAACCAGTGGACGCTGGGGGCGGATTTCTGCACCGGCACGCTGGGCATCCCGGCGGACAAGCTGAACGACCCCAGCTTCGACATGCTGCGCCACCTCGGCTTTACCAAGGCCCAGATCGACGCCGCCAATGACCACGTTTGCGGGACGATGACGCTGGAAGGCGCGCCGCATCTGAAGGCGGAACATCTGCCCGTTTTCGACTGCGCCAACCCCTGCGGCAAGACCGGCAAGCGGTTCCTGTCGGTCGCAAGCCACATCACCATGATGGCCGCGGCGCAAAGCTTCATCTCGGGCGCGATCTCGAAAACGATCAACATGCCCAATGACGCCACGATCGAGGATTGCCAGAAGGCCTATGAGCTGTCCTGGTCGCTCGCCCTCAAGGCCAATGCGCTCTATCGCGACGGATCGAAACTGTCGCAGCCGCTGGCCGCCGCCCTGATCGAGGAAGACGAGGAGGCGGCCGAGGTGCTGGCCTCGGGCAGCCCCCAGGAAAAGGCCACGGTCCTGGCGGAAAAGATCGTCGAGAAGATCATCGTCAAGGAGATCCGCAACCGCGAACGGCTCAAGATGCCGCAGCGTCGCAAGGGCTATACCCAGAAGGCCATTGTCGGCGGTCACAAGGTTTACTTGCGCACCGGCGAATACGAAGACGGCTCCTTGGGCGAGATCTTCATCGACATGCACAAGGAAGGCGCGGGCTTCCGGGCGATGATGAACAACTTTGCCATCGCCGTCAGCGTCGGCCTGCAATACGGTGTTCCGCTTGAGGAATTCGTCGACGCCTTCACCTTCACCAAGTTCGAACCCGCCGGCATGGTGCAGGGCAACGAGGCGATCAAGCAGGCGACCTCGATCCTCGACTACATCTTCCGCGAGCTGGCGATCAGCTATCTTGACCGCACCGACCTGGCCCATGTGAAGCCCGAAGGCGCCACCTTCGACGATATCGGCCGGGGCGAGGCCGAGGGCATCAGCAACATCACCCCGGTGGGAGAGTCCGCCGCGACCCGGTCGCTCGAGGTGCTCAAGCAGATCTCCTCGACCGGCTATCTGCGCAACCGGATGCCGCAGGAACTGGTGGTTCTGCGGGGCGGGCAAGGCAAGGGCGATGCCGAGATGCAGTCCCTCGGAATGGGCGCCACCGCCTTTGGCAGCGGGGAAGGGGCGGCGCAAGCGCTGCAGACCCTGATGCCGGGCAACAGCGCGGCGGGCCGGCAGGAACCGACGATGCTGAGCGGCGCCACGACGGCCATCGCCTCGACCGCGATCGCCTCGGGCACGGTCAGCCTCTCGGCCCGCGACAAGGCCCGGATGCAGGGCTACGAGGGCGATCCCTGCGGCGAATGCGGCAACTACACGCTGGTGCGCAACGGCACCTGCATGAAGTGCAACACCTGCGGCGGGACGAGCGGGTGTAGCTGACCCCGAATCCGGCCCCAACCGGCAGAAAACATCCCCGCGGGCGCCGCTCGCGGGGATTTTCATTTAATTTGAAAGATTTTTCGACCGCTCTTGAGACATTTGCGCCATCTGAAAGCCACTTGAAGAACGGCTTGCAAGACACTGCCTGTAAATGACAAAAACCATCCCGCAGCCGATCCTTAACCCTCCCTTCACACCTCGGGCATCCGGCCCCAAACCCTTGCCCAAATCCGGCCCCATTCCCCCGGCTTCCCTGATCTCGCGCCCGCTGCCTGCGGGCAACGAGGGGGATGATGCAGCAGCCTGCCGCGATCCGGAGCGAGCCCGACTGGCCTGCCGACTGGCAGCCCGAACGCGTCCGCGACGCGCTGCCCGAGGGCTTTGTCCTCCTGCACGGGCAATACCGGATCGAGCGCTATCTGAACTCCGGCGGTTTCGGCATCACCTACCTCGCGCGTGACAGCCTCGACCGGCCCGTGGTCATCAAGGAGTGTTTCGCCGGCGCCCTCTGCCATCGCTCGGCCACGCGCGTCCGCGCCCGGTCCCGCGCGCATGAGAGCGAATTCCGCGCGATGGTGAACCTCTTCCTGCGCGAGGCGCGCAACCTCGCGCGGCTCAAGCATCCCAATATCGTGGGCGTGCATCAGGTCTTTGAAGACAACGACACCGCCTATATGGCGCTCGACCTGATCGAGGGGCGGGATCTGCTGGATATCATCGAGGATGTGCGCGTCCGCATCACGCCGGCCATGGTGCAGGAACTGCTGGTCAAGATCCTCGACGCGGTCGATTTCATGCATGGCTGCGACATCCTGCACCGCGACATCTCGCCCGACAACATCCTGCTGAATACCCGCGGCGAACCTGTGCTGATCGACTTCGGTTCCGCCCGCGAAGAGGCGACCAAGGCCAGCCGCGCGCTGACCGGGCTTCTGATGGTCAAGGACGGCTATTCGCCGCAGGAATTCTACATCGCCGGCAGCAAGCAGACGCCCTGCAGCGATCTTTATGCGCTGGGGGCCACGATCTATCACATGATCACCGGCGCGGCCCCGCCCGACAGCCAGACCCGGCTGGCCGCCATCGCCGCCGGCGCGCCCGATCCCTGCCGCCCGCTGACGGGGCGGGTGCTGGGCTATGATCCGCCCTTCCTCGCCGCCATCGACAAGGCGATGAGCGTCTTTCCCGCCGACCGCATCCAGAGCACGCAGGAATGGCTCACCATCGCCGATCCCGAACGCCGCCGCGCCTCGATCCTGGCCGAGATCGAGCATGACAGGTCGATCGAGGCGCGCGTGACCCAGCTGCTTTGCGAGGTGACCGAACCGGAGACGGCCGCTCCCGATCCGCAGGAGGAGGAGGGCCCCGATCCAGACACCGCCGCGCCGCCGCCGCGCGTGATCGAGTATATCGGTTTCGACGACGAGGACGAAGGGGATCACGGCGCCTCGACGCCGCCCGATGAGGCGGTGGATCAGGATCAGCCCGCGCCCGGGGAGGCTGCGCCGAAGCGGCGCAGGAAAGGGCGCGGCGCGGCGGGCGCGCGCTGGTCAAGGCCCGGGCGGGGCGGGAAGGCCGGGCAATTCGGGCCCGCTGCCAAGGGCCGCCGGCAAGGGCAGCCCAAGCCGGCCCGCAACAGGGCCGCCGAGATCGCGCGCAAGGCGGGCACCGCCCGGATCGGCACGAAAGGCGGCCGCCTCCTGACCCGGCTGCGCCGCTTCGCCATGGCGGTGGTCGCGCTCGCCATGGCCGCGATCCTCTGGCCGATGCTTTGGCCGCAGATTGCCGCATCTCTGGACGGATTCTGGGATGGGGCTGGCCTTGTCGGGATCCGGGATCGCCTGACGGATCTGGCCCAGACACTCAGAACCGGGCTCGACCGCTTCGGTTCGGGCTGACGTCAACCGGTTCTTCATTCTTTGCCGCGATGGTGGGGCAAGCGCTTCGACTGCACCGGCCACCCGGATCCAGGGCCGATCCAGCAGTCGCCGCGCCGGGAAAGGCGAATGAACGGGGCAGGGATGATCAATCTCGACGGACTCTTCAATGGCAAGACCAGAACACAGCCCCCGGCCGATGATGCCGGGACGGCGGCAGAGGCCGTCCCCCCGGCAGAAGACCGCGTGACAAAGGGTCTGCGCCGTCTGACGGGCCAAGTGGATCCTGGCGCCGCCCCCGGCCCTGACGGCGCCACCCGGGCCGAGGGGGCAGCCTCCGACGAAGCAACCTCCGACGAAGACGGGCGCGCCGCCCTGGCCCGTGCCGCGGCCGCCCCCGCGGCAGGCGGTCCTGCGGCTGGTCCTGCGCCCGCTCCCGCCACCGGCGCCGCGCCCGATCCCCGGGGCGCACCCTCGCCGACGCCGCGCAATGCCGCGCCGACCCCGCCGGTTTCCCCCGTCACCGGGGAGATATCGGACGGGCGGCCCCCGAAGTCTTCGCCCCCGGTGTCATCGCCCCCGACACCTCGGCCCCCGGTCGCGGCCGATATGCCCGCGTCGCACGGATCTCCTGCGAGGAACGAGGACGAGGTTGACCTTTCGGCCATGGCCGCCGCGCTGCAGGCACGCGCGCCCGTCAGCGGCGGGCGGGTCCGCACCCGCCTGCTGGGCTTTGCCGGCGCAGCACCCGTGGTGTCCGATCCGATCGCGGCCACGGGTCCGGCCCGCCCGGCCGCGGGATCCGCATCCACCGCTCCGGCGCAGCCCACGTTCCCCACCGGCTGGATCGTGGTGATCGACGGGCCGGGACGCGGCGCCGCCTTCGCGGTCGCCGCCGGTGTTGCGCAGATCGGCCGCGGCGATGATCAGGCCATCCGCCTTGACTTCGGCGATGCCAGCATCTCGCGCAGCAACCACGCCGCCATCGCCTATGACGAGGAAACGCGACAGTTCTTCATCGGCCACGGCGGCAAGGCCAACCTCGTGCGCCGTAACGATCGGCCCGTCCTTGCAACCGAACCTCTGGAAGATCGCGACCGGATCCGGATCGGCGAGACGACGCTGCTTTTCGTGGCGCTCTGCGGCGCCGGCTTCGACTGGCGCGGGGAGGATCGCGATGCCTGATCCGGTCAATTCAGGTCGCGGACGTGCCGGAGGGTGACGCAATGCAGGCAGCCGGGCTCTGGTATGATGCCGCCACCGCGCAGTCCCTTGGGCAGCGCGCGTTGCAGGAAGATGCGATCATCGCCCATTTCCCGCAAGGGACGACCGGCGGTTTCGCGGTCCTGGCCGATGGCATGGGCGGGCATGCCGCGGGGGATGTCGCCGCACGGATCGTCCTGACCGAAGTGTTCAGCGATCTCCTGCTCCGCTCCGGCGACCCCGAGCTGCCGGAGGCGGATCTTCCCGCCGTGCTGCGCGAGACGGCGGGCCTTGCCGACCAGTGCCTTGCGGCCCATGTGGCCGGCGCGCCCGATACGCTGGGGATGGGGGCCACGCTTGTCGTTCCGCTGATCCGCGACGGCGCGCTCTGGTGGATCTCGATCGGCGATTCGCCGCTCTATCTCTACCGGGATCGCCGCCTCTCGCAGCTGAACGAGGATCACTCGCTGGCGCCGCAGATCGATCTGATGATCCAGCGCGGGTTGATTTCGCCGGATGTCGGCCGCAGGCATCCCGACCGCAATGTCCTGACCTCGGTTCTCCATGGCCAGCGGATCGCGCGGATCGATTGCCCCGAGGCGCCGCTGCGCCTCAAGCCCGGCGACATCCTGATCGTGGCCAGCGATGGCATACAGAGCATTGACGAGGATCGCCTCGCGGCGATCTGCGCCGCCCATCTGCGCGATCCCGCCTTCCGATTGACAGCCGCCCTCCTGGGCGAGATCGAGCGCATGGCAGACCCCGATCAGGACAATGCGTCCTGCGCGGTGATCCGTGTCCTGCCGCGCCGGTCCCTTCTGACCGGGGCGCTGCGCCGGTTCCGGCGGGCCTCATGAAGCGGCCTCGCGAACCGGAGCTTGCCGATGCCCTCGAACGGGCCGCGGCGTCCCTGCCGGCCACCCGCAGGGCCGGGGCCGAGGCCTTGTGCCGAAAGCTGCGCCAGCCGCCGCTGCTGCTGGTGCTCGGCCCTCAGGGGGAGGAGATGGCCGCACTTCTTTCACTGGTCGAGGGGCTTGCACCTGTCCGGGTCGAGGCTCTCTCCATCAATTGCCCGACGGCACAGGAGCGTCACCGCGCGCCCGATCCGGACCCTTCCGACCCCGGGCAACCCCATCGCCCCCCGCCGGACCGATCCGGCCGGAATGCCGATGGGCCAGAGCCGTTGCAGGCCGCGCTGCCCGCCCCGCCGGTTGCCGGCTTGGCCGAAACCCTGGCCGCTGCCGACCTGCTTCTGATCTGCGCGGACGCCCCCGCCGCCTGGCTGCCCGGCATCCTCGGCGCCTGTCCGGATGCGCTGCTCGACCATGCGCTCTGCGCCCTGACATCTGCGGATGAGATCGCGGCCTCCGGCCGGCTCGAACCCGCGATCGCCGCCCTCTCGGCCCAGTTGGGCGAGCAGGCGATCGACATCTTCCCCCTTGCCGCCGCCCGCGCCGCCGAGGCGCAGCGCCGGGGCGATCGCAGGGCCCTGCGCGCCAGCGGGGCAGAGGCGCTGCTTGATCGGCTTGAAAAACTGATCGCGCTCGGGCGTGATGCGCTTGCCGATGCGGCGATGATGCTGCTGCTCCGGCAAGGCGCGCCCCTGTCGTATCCGGGGGACCAGTCCGACCGTCAGGCAGCGGCACCGCCGCCCCCCCCCGATGAACCCGCCGAGGCCGAGCTGCCAGGGCCGCCAGCCCTGCAACCGGGCACCCAGCGTCCGGCGGAGCCGGGCGAGGGCGCCGTCACCGCCGGGCCCGAGGCCTGGCCCGCCCTGCTGCACTCGATCGAGGGCGACATATCCGCGCTGACCTCGGCGCTCGACCGGGTCGGCCCGGCCGATGAGCGCACCCTGGCGCGGATCACCTTCCGTCAGATCTGTGCCACGGCCGACCGGATCTCGGACGGCTGCCCGCCAGAGGTCGGGGCACCGCTGCTTGGCGATCTGCAGGCCTTCGCGGACACGGTCCGGTTGCTGCAGGCCGAAGGCGGGCTCGCGGCGGCGACAGAGGCGCTGGACCTGCTCAACCAGATCCGGCTTGAGGTCGCGGGCCAGTGCCCACCTGGCGGGGTCGGCGCATGACCGCGATGACGCCACCCGATCAGGCCCGGATCAACGGGGCCCCGCTGCGGCCGATATCCTCGGCCCGCGCGCCCCGTCACCGCCGCCCCCATCTGGCCCTTTTCGGGCGGGGGCGGGCATGAGCGTCCCCGGGGCCATCTTCCCGCATGAAACGCCCGGCAGCAGCCTGCGCGCGCGGCTCGTCGGCGCCGGGCTCGAGGAGTTGCGGCAGCTTGCCCACCGACGGGCCGAATTGCGCAAGGCCCTGACGGATCTGGAGGATCTGGGCGGGCGAAGCATGGCGCGCAGCACCGACAGGTTGATGCGCCAGATCGACCTCTCTGAACCCAACGTGACGCTGATCGGGCAGGTCAAGGCGGGCAAGACGACGCTGCTGAACGCCTTGATCGGTTGGCCCGGCCTTCTGCCGGCCGATGTCAATCCCTGGACCTCGGTGGTCACCTCGCTTCACCTCGGGCCGCCGGGGCCGGATCGGCGGGCCGGCGCAAGGTTCCGGTTCTTCGATGAAGGCGAATGGCAGCGGCTGATCGAAAGCGGCGGCCGGCTGGGAGAGCTGGCGGCCCGCGCCGGGGCCGATGACGATCTGGCCCGGGTCCGCGACCAGATCACCCGGATGCGCGAACGGTCAAGAAAGCGCCTCGGCCGCCGGTTCGAGCTGCTGATGGGGCAGGAACATGACTATGACCATCTCGATGCCGCGCTGATCGAGCGGTATGTCTGCCTGGGCGACGATCCCGATCTTGGCGCCGTGGCCGATGACCGGCAGGGCCGGTTCGCGGATATCACGCGCAGCGCCGACATCACCCTGCCGACACCGGGGATCCCGGTCGCCCTCTGCCTGCGCGACACCCCCGGCGTGAACGACACCTTCATGATGCGCGAACAGATCACCATCGCGGCGATCCGCGACAGCCGGCTTTGCGTCGTGGTCTTTTCCGCGCCGCAGGCCATGACGGCGATGGATCTGGCCCTCGTGCGGATGATCGCCAATGTGCGGGCGCGGGATGTGATCATCTTCGTCAACCGCATCGACGAGCTTGCCGATCCGGGCAAGGAAGTGCCGTTGATCCTTGCCCGGATCCGCGAAACGCTGGCCGATCATGAAGGCCCCGCCGAGGCCGAGGTCATTTTCGGAAGCGCCCTTTGGGCCGAGGCCTGTCTGGGCGGCGGTTTCGAACGTCTGCCCCCCGACAGCGCGGCGGCCCTTCTGAACTGGGCCGATGCCCGGTTGCACGACAAGGACGACGCCCCGGCCGCCTCGGAAACGGTTGATCTTGTGTGGGAATTGTCGGGCATTGCGGCGCTTGGCCGGGGCCTTGCGCGGCGGATCCGTGCGGGTCAGGCCGAAGAGGCATTGCAGAAGGTCGCCCGGGGGGCGCTCAACCTTCTGACGGGCCTGGGGATTGAGGCCTCTGGCCCCAACGCTGCGGTCGCGCGGCGCCGCTCCGATGCGCCGCCCCCCGCCGAGATCGCCCGGCAGTGTGACGAGGTTAGCCGAACGGCCCTCGCCGCCTTCGACTCCGAAAGCGAGGCGGCACTGCACCGTTTCACCGAACGGATCGGCCGCGCGCATCGCCATTTCCTCGACCGGGCCACGGCCTCGCTCGTCACCCATCTCGAGGCGTATGGAGAGCGCAGCCCCTGGACCTATGGGGCCGATGGTCTGCGCGTCCTTCTGCGATCCAACTATCTGAAATGCGGCGCGGATCTGCAGCGCGCGCTCCTGGCCGCCCAGACCAGCGCGGCCGAGGGGATGGGCAGGATCCTGGGCCGGCTGGTCGATCTGGGCACCGACAAGGCCGCGATCCACTACCCCGATCCGCCCCCGGTGCCGCCGCCCGTCACCCTGGCCCAGACCATCGCGCTTGACCTTCAGGCCGGCTGGTGGCGCAGCCTCTGGTTCCGGGCCCGCGGCTATGGCGCCTTCGCCGAAAAGTTCGAGGCGCTGATCGCCGCCGAGACGATGCGGATGCTCGACAGCCTCCAGAAAGAGCAGCTGCCCGAGTTCAACGCCGCCCTGCGCGCCCAGTTGGAGGGGGTTTTGCGGGAACAGCGCGAGACCATCGTCAGCCTTGCGCAAGCGCCCCCCGCCGCGGGGTCGGAGGTCTTGCGCGAAGCGACCGGATTGGCGGCGGCCACGCGGCGCCGCGAGGAACGTGACCGGCTGGTCACGGAGTTCGAGAGGTTTGCAGGATGACACGGGTGCAATTTTCCTCAGGTGCAGGTGATGCGATGGGCGCGCCTTCCGGCCCGAACGACCCACCGGATGCCGCAGAGGATCCCGCGGCGGATCCGGGCCAGGCCCGCGGCCGGACAGAGGCTGCCCGCCGCCCCCGGATCGCACTGATGGGGGAATTCAGCGCCGGCAAGAGCACGCTTGCCAATCTGCTGCTGGGCATCGATCACCTGCCGGTTCAGGTCACGGCGACCGAACTGCCGCCGATCTGGTTGACGCATGGGACGGGGCCGATGATCCGGGTCGACCGCGAGGGGGCCGAAAGCCGGCTCGATCCCGCTGAACTGCACCGGCTGCCCCTGTCCGAGACATCCTATGTGAAGATGCCTCTGACGGTGCCGTTCCTGGCGCGATGCGACCTGATCGACATGCCGGGGATTTCCGATCCCAACATGCCGGTCGCCTTCTGGCAGGACCTCCTGCCCCAGGCGGATGCGGTTCTGTGGTGCACCCATGCCACCCAGGCCTGGCGCCAGAGCGAGGCCGCGGTCTGGGAAACCGTGGCGAAAAGCGTGCGCGACCGCAGCCTGCTGCTTGTGACGCGGATCGACAAGGTGGCCTCGGCTCAGGACAGGGTCCGGCTCTTGCGCCGGCTGGGCGCCGAAACGGCGGAGTGTTTCGCGCGTCCGCCGATCCCGGTTTCGCTGCTCCGGGCCAAGGAGGGGCGCGACACGCCGCGCGACTGGCAGGAGAGCGGGGGGGCCGATCTCTTTTGCGCGGTGGAGGAGGTGCTGGCCGGGCTGGAAAGCCGGGGCCATGACGACCCGGATCGAAGCGAGGCCCGCGCCGCCCATGCCCCCCGGGCTGACCTGCCGGCCCGGTCGGAAACGGGGGCGGGCGCGCGGGAAGGTGCGGGATCAGGCACGGCATCGGGAACGGGAGAGAGCGGCCCCGCCCAGGCGGCCGTCGTGCCGCGTCGGGTCTCGCTGTCGCTGTCGCGGGGGCCGGGCCGGACGCGCCCCCCGGAAGATCAGGCGGATCCCCAGATCCTGGCCTTCCGATCGCTGATCCGCGACAGAAAGGACTGAGAACCGCCCGGCAAGACACCAAGGATTCACCATTTCGGGTCATGCTCCCCGCAACCGGCTGTCGAGCGGCCGGAGAACCGGGGTCGGGCATGTCGATGCAGAACCAACTTTCGCGGCTGCGCCAGAGGCTGCGGGGATGCGATAACCTTGCGCTGGTCGACCTGGCCACGCGGATGGTGCTGTGCGCGGCCACCGCGGACCGGGTGCCGCGCGAGCAGATGGATCAACTTGGCGAAAACGCCGCGCTGCTGCTGGTCGGTGAGGTTGCCCAGGCGCTGGCACGGGCCGAGGGGCCCGACAGCGCGACGTTCGCCGCGGTGATCCTCTCCGGGGCGGAGACCGAGGTCTTTCTGCGGGCGGGGGCGAGCGAGGCGCTTTGCGCGCATGGCGGGGGGGCGCTTTCCCTTGAAGAGCTGATCGACGCCTCGGCACCGATCGTTGCGGAGTTGCAGGATGCGGAGGGCGAGAGCGGCGCGGCAGGAGACGCCCCATGAACGCCTCGACCCGCCGCGAGGATTTTCAGCGGGCCCTGCGCGCCTGTCTTGCACCGGCGCCGCGCGGCCCGGGGCCGCATCCGCTGTCGGCCGATCCGGGCGGGGGGGGCGCCGGTGACGATCCGCTCGGGGCCTTGCTGGACAGGATCGCCGGCACGATCCTGCCGCGCCGGCTTGTCCTGACGGGGGAAGGGGGGCGGGATCTGACGCTCGACATTGCCCGGGGCCGGGTGCTGGCCATCGGGCCGGGCACCGAAGGCCCCCTGCAGGCCGTGACCCGTGACGAGGCGCCGGCCGTTCTGGCAAGCCTCGCCCGGATCGCCTCGGGCCCGGTCCTGCTTCTTTGGCGGCCCCTGGGAGAGGCCCCGGGCGGGCCCGGCGTTGCGGCCTCCCATCTGGCCGAGTTGCACCGCCGCCCGCCTGCGGATCCCGAGCAGGTGCTGTCGCAGTTCCTCGCGGCCATCGACCCGGGCGATGCCGCGCTTCTGCACTTCGAGCGCGGGGAGGTCGTGCAGGTCGATGGCGCGGAAGAGGCGCTTGGCCCGCTGGTGGATTTCGCCGCCTCGCTGCAGGGGGGGCTTCTGGCCTCGGGCATGGTCGGGGGGCCGGCCCGGTTCATCCTGCTGCTTTCCGGCGACGACGGCAGCGCGCGCTTTGCGACCGTGATCGTGATCGCGGGCGAAAGCCGGGTTCTCTTGCGGTTTTCGGCGGAACTTGCGGGTCCGGTGGTCGATCTGTGGCGCGACTGCCTGCAGGCCGGGGCAGGGTGAGGGGGGCCGGATCAGGGAAAGGGGGTCCAGATCACATCGTCGATCCGCGGCGCGGCCGTGGCGAGCATCACCAATCGGTCAAGGCCAAGGGCGATGCCAGAGGCCGCCGGCATCTCGGCGAGGGCGGCGAGGAAATCCTCGTCCAACGGGTAGCTTTCGCCATGAATGCGGACCTTTTCGGCCATGTCCGCCGTGAACCGGCGGCGTTGTTCGACCGGATCGGTCAACTCGCCAAAGCCATTCGCCAGCTCCACGCCGCAGGCATAAAGCTCGAACCTTTCGGCCAGGTGCGGCGCGTCAGGGCAAGGCCGGGCGAGGGCGCCTTCGGCCAGCGGATAGCGGTCCAGAAGCGTCGGCCGGCCATGGCCCAGATGCGGCTCGACCCGTTCCGACAGCGCGCGCGAGAAGAGGTCGGACCAGCTGTCATCCGCCGCCACCCGCAGGCCCTGCGCCTCAAGCTGTCGGGCGAGGGCGGGGGCATCGGTGCTGCCGTCGGGGCGGATCGTGGCGGCAAGGTCGATCCCGGCATGGCGCTGGAAGGCCTCGGTCACGTCGATGCGTTCGGGGGGGACGAACGGGTCGCAGCTTCTGTCGCGGTAGCGCAGAACCTCGGTTCCCGCGGCCCGCGCTGCCGCCGCGAGGATCTCGGCGCAATCCTGCATCAGCACCTCGTAGCCCGTATCGGCGCGGTACCATTCCAGCAGGGTGAATTCGGGCGCATGCAGGGCCCCGCGTTCGCGGTTGCGCCAGACATGGGCGAAGGCATGGATCCGGGGCTCGCCCGCGGCGAGGAGCTTTTTCATCGCGAATTCGGGCGATGTGTGGAGGTAGAGCGGCTCTGCCGTGCCATCGGGCCGGATCGCCTTTGTGGCGAAGGCATGCAGATGGACCTCGTTCCCGGGCGAGCGCTGCACCGCGCCCGGGTCGATCTCGAGGAACGCCTGCGCCTCGAACCAGCGCCGGAGCGCCGCCATGATCCGCGCGCGCGCAAGCAGGGCAGGGCGCCGGTCGGCGTGGCGATCCCGGTGCCACCAGGGGCGGGGCGTCAGGGCAGGGGGCGGCATGACGGGGGCAGGCATGGCGGGATGGGCATGGGGGCCTTTATCCGGGGCTTTCGTCTGGCTCTTTGCGCGCAAATCGGCTAGGGGCAGCGCCAATCCCGCCTGCTTATCCCGCAGGCCCCCCGAAATTCAAGGAGCCCGCCCCGTGAAAGTCATCGCATCGAGCCTGCGCAAGGGAAATGTCGTCGAAGTGGAGGGCCGTCTTTATGTCGTGCTGACGGCCGAGAATTTCCACCCCGGCAAGGGCACGCCCACGACCCAGATCGACATGCGCCGCATCTCGGACGGGGTGAAGGTGAGCGAGCGCTACAAGACGACCGAGCAGGTCGAGCGGGCCCATGTGGACGAACGCGCCTATGATTTCCTTTACGAGGATGGTGAGGGCTATCACTTCATGGAGCCCGAGACCTATGAGCAGATCACCGTGGGCGAAGACATCGTGGGCGATCAGAAGGTCTTTCTGAAGGAAGGCGTCCGGGTCTTCATCAAGACCTATCAGGAGGTCGCCATCGCCATCGAACTGCCGCAGAAGGTGACGGTCGAAGTGGTCGAGACCGAGCCGGTGGTCAAGGGGCAGACGGCCTCGTCCTCCTACAAGCCGGCGACCTGCGACAACGGGATCCGGGTGATGGTGCCGCCGCATATCGGGGTGGGCACGCGGATCGTCGTCAATACCGAGGACAATTCCTATGTGGAGCGGGCCAAGGACTGAGCCCCGCTGCCGCGGTTGCGGCAAGCCGACTTTGGGACAGAAAGGGCGGGATGAGGCTCGCCCTTTCGTTGTTTCGGGCTGCCCGGGGCATTGCGGCTCGCGCATGGCAGGGCCGCATGCTCCGGGAGTTGCGCCCGCGTCTTGGTGATATACATTCACGCCAACCGCGGGAGAGATGAAAAATTGCGCGATCTGAAAATTCCTGAGAAGCGGCATCCCGAAAAGGCACATCGGCCAGAGACGGCCCAGCCGAAAAAGCCGTCCTGGATCCGGGTGAAGGCGCCGACCTCGGAAGGCTACAGGACCACGCGCGAGATCCTGCGCGCGAACCGCCTGGTCACGGTCTGCGAAGAGGCCGGCTGCCCCAATGTGGGCGAATGCTGGAGCCAGGGCCACGCGACCATGATGATCATGGGCGAGATCTGCACGCGGGGCTGCAGTTTCTGCAATGTGGCCACGGGGCGGCCCGAGGCTCTGGATCCGTTCGAGCCGGGCCGGGTGGCGGATGCGGTCAAGAAGCTGGGGCTGAACCATGTGGTCATCACCAGCGTCGACCGCGACGACCTTGAAGATGGGGGGGCGGCGCATTTCGCCCAGACGATCCGCGCCATCCGGCAGCAATCGCCCGGCACCACGATCGAGATCCTGACGC
Organism: Paracoccaceae bacterium; assembly: GCA_051859505.1. Taxonomy (GTDB): domain Bacteria; phylum Pseudomonadota; class Alphaproteobacteria; order Rhodobacterales; family Rhodobacteraceae; genus JAFIEN01. The sequence continues at coordinate 560 of JBHYFN010000037.1, read as the reverse complement.
CGGATTTCCTGAAATGCGCCCCTTCGGTCGTCGAAGAGGTGGTCGCGGCGCGGCCCGATGTGTTCAACCACAATCTTGAAACCGTGCCGGGCCTTTATCCGCAGGTCCGCCCCGGCGCGCGCTACTTCGCCTCGTTGCGGCTGTTGCAGCGGGTGAAGGAGATCGACCCGGCGATGTTCACCAAATCCGGCATCATGGTCGGGCTGGGCGAGGATCGGCAGGCGGTTCTGCAGGTGATGGACGATCTGCGGGCGGCGGATGTGGATTTCCTGACCATCGGGCAGTATCTGCAGCCCACGCCCCGGCATCACGCCGTGGATCGCTTCGTGACGCCCGAGGAATTCGCCGCCTTCGAGGCGGCGGCCTATGGCAAGGGGTTCCTGATGGTCTCGGCCACGCCGCTGACGCGGTCGTCCTATCATGCGGGCGATGATTTCGCCCGGCTGCGGGCGGCGAGGCTCGAACGGCTGGGCCGCTAGGGGCGGGCGGAAATTTGCAGAATTTCCGCGTCCCCTCTCCCGACGCCAGCCGTAGGGCCGCCGGAAATTTGGCCAAATTTC
>JBHYFN010000036.1:0-38003 GCA_051859505.1 Paracoccaceae bacterium | reverse complement strand
GGACTGGAAATCGACGTAATGGGGCAGCTTGATATGTTCGAGGAATCCCGTCGCCTGAATATTGTCGGCATGCATCAGGACGAATTCCGCATCCTGCACCGGCGCGCCGGTATCCTCCTCGCCCAGCTCCTCCCAGCGCAGGGCCCGGTCCACAAGGCTCATGGCGATGGCCTTGCGCTCGGACTGGCCAAGGACCAGCCCATAGCCGCGCGTGAATTGCGCCGGTTGCGTTTTCGAGCCGGTGAACTGGTTGACCGTCTCGCATTCGGTGACGGTGATCGCGCCGATGGCGACGGCAAAGCCAAGCTCGGGGATCTCGACCTCGACCATCACCTCGCCGATGCGCAATTCGCCCACGAAAGGATGGGTGCGCCCGAAGCCGCGCTGGCTTGAATAGGCCAGCCCCAGCAGGAACCCCTCGTCACCCCGCGCCAGCGCCTGCAGCCGCAACGCCCGGTCGGCCGGCAGCTCCATCGGCGCGCGGGTCAGGTCGGGCGGCGGGGCGTCGCTGGCGGGTTCGGGTTCGATCAGGCCCTCGCGGTCCAGATGCGCGCTCACACGGGGCATCGGGCCGGGGTCCGCCCCGGTCGCAACCTCCGGCACCGCGCCCTCGGCCGCCAGCGCGAAATCCAGCAGGCGATGCGTATAGTCGAAGGTCGGCCCCAGCACCTGCCCCCCCGGCAGATCCTTGAACGTGGCCGAGATCCGCCGGATCGCCGCCATCGCCCCGGTATCGACCGGGCGCGAGGATCCGAACCGGGGCAAGGTCGTGCGATAGGCCCGGATCAGGAAGATCGCCTCGATCAGATCGCCCCGCGCCTGCTTGATCGCCAGCGCCGCCAGATCGGGATCGTGAAGCGAGCCTTCCGCCATCACCCGCGCCACCGCCAGCGCCATCTGCTCGCGGATCTGCGCCACGCTCAGCTCGGGCACCGCGGGATCGCCGCGCCGGGCCTCGGCCAGCCAGCCATGGGCATTGTCGATCGCCCGCTCGCCGCCCTTCACCGCCACATACATCAGCCCGCCTCCACGTCCGTGCTGCGCGGCAACCCGGCCAGAAGGTCGCCGCAGGTCAACAGCGTGTCGAAGCCCAGGGGAAAGCGGGCGCGGTTGGCCTGAAAGGCCGCCGTCTCGGGCAGCGACAATCGGGCCGTTCCGTCGATCCCGGGGCCCCGCAGCCGCGCGCCGGTGGGCTCCAGCCGGTCGGTCTCGACGATCAGGGTTGCGGCGCGGTCGGGGTAATCCGGGGTGCCCAGGGCAAAGCAGCCGACGGGCTGCAGCGCCTCCCAAGTGCCGATGGCAAAGGCCGCCGCCTCGGCCGGGGCAAGCGGCGCGCCGGTGTGAAAGGCGATCCAGGCGCGCAGGTCGGGCGTGTCATGCCCGGGCGCGAGGTAAAGCGGAGTCGTCCCGTCCAGCAGCACCAGCGCCACCGCCCCGGCAGCCGGCGACAGCGGCGCGGGCGGCGCGGCGCCGCCCAGCCGGACGATCTTGCCCGGCCGCGCCATCGCATCGAGGACCCTGCGAAACCCCCGCGCGGCCTGCACCGGCAGATCCTCGAACCCGCCGGTCAGCGCGTCCTCTGCAGCGGGGCCGCTCATCTGTCCTCTCCCCGGACCATGGTGAAGAACTCCACCCGCGTCGCCCCGGCCCGTGCCGCCGCCTCTGCCCGCCGGGCCGCCTCTTCCTCGGCCAGCGGCGCAAGGACCGCCGCCTCAAGCGCGGCGGCGCGCTCGGTCTGCATCAGCGCATCCAGCACCGCCGCGCGGCGGGCATGGGCCTTGTCGCGGCCCTGCACCCAGGCATGACCCACCGCCCCGCAGCCCAGCCGCACCGAACAGCGCGTCACCGTCATCTCGCCCAGGTTGAACGGCGCCCCCGTCCCGCCCTGCCGGCCCTGCATCATCACCGCCCCCACCTCGGGCGCGCGCAACAGGGCGTGCTCGGGCAGATCGGGCGCCAGTTCGGCCAGCCGCGCGGGCCGGGCGCGGGCCAGAAGGCCCATCCAGCGGGCGCGGTCGGAAGGAGAGGCTGTAGACATCTTGCCGATTTGTCCAGGGTAGTATACAACTAGACAAATCCTAGCAGAGGCGCCTCTGCAACGCGAGTGAAGATTTCATGACAGCCGATCCCCGCCCCGCCAATCCTCGCCCCACTGGTCCCCGCGCCTCCGACCCGCCGCTCTGGCGCCAGATCACCGAGGTGCTGCGCGCCGAACTCGCCGACCTCCCGCCCGGCCACCGCCTTCCGTCCGAGGCGCGGCTCGCCGCCCGCTTCGGCGTCAACCGCCACACCCTGCGCCGCGCCCTGGCCGCCCTGGCCGAGGACGGTCTGGTCCACGCCCGGCGCGGCTCGGGCGTGACCGTCACCGCCCCGCCGACCGACTATCCCATCGGCCGCCGCACCCGGTTTCACGCCGCGATGGCGGTCTCGGGCCGGGTGCCGGGGCGCAAGGTCCTCAGCGTCGAGACCCTGCCCGGCGCCACGCCCGACTGCACCGCGCTGAACCTGCCCCCCGCCACCCCCGTGATCCGGGCCGAGGGGCTGACGATGGCCGATGGTCAGGTGATCGGCCATTTCCGCTCGGTCTTTCCCGATATTCCGGGGCTTGCCGCCGAACTGGCGCAAGGCACAGGCGGCACGGGCGGCGCGGGCGGCGTGACCCGCGCCCTCGCCGCCTGCGGCATCCCCGACTATACCCGCGCCTGGACCCGCCTGACCGCCGTTCCCGCCGACGGCCTGCTTGCCGGGCATCTGCAACTGCGGCGGGGCGAGCCGGTGATGCGCTCCGAGGCGCTGAACCTTGATCCCGAGGGGCGGCCGCTGGAATACGGCATCACCCATTTCGCGGGCAGCCGCGTCACCCTGACCATCGCCCCGGAATAGACCCGCTAGCCGCCGTAACGCTCCAGAAACGCCTCGACGGCGAGCGAGCGGAAATCATCCAGCGCCGCGCGCAGCCGCTCATGCGGCCAGTCCCACCAGGCCAGCGCCAGCAGCCGCGCGGCGATCCCGGGGGCAAAGCGGGCGCGGAGCGGCACGGCCGGCACCCCGGCCACGATCATGAAGGGCGCCACATCGCGCGTCACCACCGCGCCGGCGGCCACGACCGCGCCGATGCCCACGCTCACCTCGGGCCGCACGATGGCCCCGTGGCCGATCCAGCAATCATGCCCAAGGCTGCAGCGCCGCGCATGGCGGGCAGCAAAGAAGGCGGCGTCATCCTCGGCATCGTCCCAGTAGCTGGCCGAGCGATAGAGGAAATGATGCTGCGCCGCCCGCGCCATCGGGTGATCGGTCGGACCGATCCTTGTGAAGGCCGCGATATTGGCGAAACGGCCAACGCTGCAATTGGCGATATCGGCATAGCGGTCGCAATAGGCGTAATCGCCAAAGCTGCTATGGCTCACACGGCTGCCGCGCCCGACCTCGCACCACGCGCCGAAATTGCTCTCGGTGATCTCGCAGTCCGGGTGGATCAGCGGCTGATGGGCGGACAGGCGGGCCATGTCGGCCTTTATCTCCCCGCCTCGTCGCCCTTGATCAGCTTGCGCCGCAACCAGCCCGAAAGCGTATCCATCGCGATCACCAGCAGCACGATCAGGATCATGTAATAGGTGACCTTCTCCCAGTCGCTGGTGGTCTGGATCGCCTGGGTCAGCATCAGCCCGATCCCGCCCCCGACAATCGCCCCGATGATCGTCGCCGACCGGGTGTTCGATTCGAGGAAATACAGCACCTGGCTCAGCAGCACCGGCATCACCTGCGGGATCACGCCAAAGCGGTAGCGCTGGATCGCATTGGCGCCGGTGGACTGGATCCCCTCGATCTGCTTGCGGTCGGTATTCTCCAGCGCCTCGGAGAAGAGTTTGCCGAACGACCCCGAATCCGTGATCATGATCGCCAGCGCCCCGGTCATCGGGCCGGGTCCGAAGGCGCGGCTGAGGATGATGGTGAAGATCAGCGCATCCACCCCGCGCACGAAATCGAACACCCGCCTTACCCCGAACCGCGCCGCGCGCGACGGCGCAAAGTTCTTGGCCGCGACAAAGGCCAGCGGCAGCGCGATGACCGCCGCCCCGAAGGTGCCAAGGAAGGCCATCAGCGCCGTTTCGCCAATCGCCCAGACCACATCGCCATGCCGCCAGATGCTGTTGTACCAGACATCGCGGATGATCGCCTGCCAGTTGGGCAGCGCCGGATCGACCCGCTCGGACGAGAAGGCCGCCCGCAGCACCTCGCCCGGCGTGAAGCCGTGGAACGGGCTTTGCAGGTCGAAGAAAAAGAGCTCCCACCCCCAGAAATAGCGGAAGGTATCGGCCCGCGACCGCGTCACCGTCACCCGCCCGGCCGAGGTGGTGATGACCACGCGGCTGTCGGAGGCGTTGATGAAATCGGGCACCGGGCCCGCCACGGGCAGGTCAAGGCCCACGGAATCGTCGATGCTGATCACGATCGGGCCGAAATCGGGCAGGTCATAGGTGATCAGCGGCCCGTCATAGGTGACGACATGCCCGTCCGTCAGGTCGATCACCGTCCGGTTGCCCTCGGTCACGATCCAGTCGGGGATCTGGTCCTCGGCAAAGGTCGCGCGCCGGCTCCCCTCGACCGAGACGGAAAGGCTCTCGTCGCGATTGTCGCGGGTGACGTGGATCTTGTAGCTCACGGCATCCGACAGAAGGATCACCGCATTGTCCATCTTCGCCCGCTGCGCCAGCCCCGGCACGTCGAAGGCGAAGAAGATATAGGTCAGGTACAGCAGCACCAGCGCAGGCACGCCCATCGCGATCAGGCGCTTTCGGCCGATCAGCCGCAGCGCATCCTCGCGCGGGTCGGAGGTCATGGCGATGGCGGTCATGCTGTCCGGTGCCCCTCGGTCAGGCTGTTGCGCATCAGGCTCGAGATCTGGTCAACGATCACGATGGTCACGAACAGCATCAGGAAGATCGCCGCCGCCTCGTCGAACCGGCCCTGGCCGAATGTCATGGCGTTGCGCAGCTCCGTCCCGATGCCGCCCGCGCCGACAAAGCCCAGGATCGCCGAGGCCCGGATATTCACCTCGAGGCGCAGCAGCGAATAGCTCAGGTAATTCGGCATGACCTGCGGAAAGACCCCCAGCCAGGTCCGCTGCCACCAGTTCGCCCCGACCGAGGCCAACCCCTCGAACGGCTTGAGGTCCACGTTTTCGTTGACCTCGGAAAACAGCTTGCCCTGCGCGCCGGCGGTATGGATGGCGATGGCGATCATCGCGGGCATCGGGCCGCCGCCCATGACGAAGATCAGCACCAGCGCGATCACGATCTCGGGCACCGCGCGGCAGATGTCCGAGATACGCCGCATCACCGGGATCAGCCGCGGCCAATAGGCCAGCCCCCGCGTCCCCCCCAGCGCCAGCGCCGTGCCCAGAAGACAGCCCAGCAGCGTCGAGACCATGGCGATATTCAACGTCTCGACCAGCGCGGGAAAGGCGCGGGCGGCATGGCCGGGCAGGTTGCCGGCCTTCTCCCAGGCCTCGACGATTAGCTCGCGCGGGAAATCGAAGATCCGGTGAATGCCGTCACGGAACCCGCCCGCATTGCGGCTTTCGGCGATGCGGAACCCCGCGATGAAGGTAACGGCAAAGGCGATCAGCAGGATGCCGCTGTACATCCGGCGGCGGCGGGTCAGCGCAAGGTAATCCTCGCGGATCTCCGTCAGATGGGCCGAGGCGGGCAGGACAGTGGCCATGTTCATTCCAGGATGAGAGAGGCCGGAGGCCGCGCGGCGGCGGTCTCCGGCCCTGTCGGATCGCCTTGGATCAGTTCGCCTGCGCCTTGCGCACCGCGATGATCGTCTCGTAGGCGTCATGCGAGATCGGGGTGAACCCGGCCGTTTCGCCCGCGGCCACGCCATAGGCGCAGTCCGGGTCGGTTTCGTGCAGATTGGCCATCAGCTCGATCACCGTCTCGCGCACATCCTCGGGCAAGGCGTTGCGGAGCACGATCGGGCCTTCCGGGATCGGCTTCGAACGCCACATCTCGACAATGTCGTTCATGTCGACGATGCCGGAATCCGTCGCACGACGCAGCGCGCCCGAGTTGAAGCCGTCTTCCCATTCGCCCTGGCCATCGGCCCAGACGACGCCCGCATCGAAATCGCCATTCACCACGGCGATGATCGTCTGCTCATGCCCGCCCGAAAAGGCGACCCGGCTGAAATACTCGCCCTCTTCCATCGAGTATCCCTCTTCGGGGATCTCGACCAACGGCACGAGATAGCCCGAGGTCGAGTTCGGATCGGCGAAGGCAAAGCTCTTGCCCTCCATATCCGCAAGCGAGGTGATCCCGCTGTCGGTGCGCGCGATCCCGATCGAATAATACATGTAGCTGCCGTCAAGGTTGGTCTTGACCAGAACCGGGCTGACCGCCTCGGGATCGTTGATCCAGACCGCGGCATAGGCCGAGGCGCCCAGCCATGCCAGATCCAGCGTGCCCCCGATCAGGCCCTGGATGACGCCGTTGTAATCGGCCGGGGTGAACAGGCGCACGGGCACGCCAAGCGCCTCTTCCGCATAGGCGCGGAAGCATTCGTTCGAGGCAAGGCGATCCTGCACGTTCTCGCCGCCCAGAAGGCCGATGTTGAATTCGGTGATGCCCTCGGCCATGGCAGGCGCGGCCAGAGCGGTCGAAACCAGAAGGGTTGCAGCAAGCTTTTTCATTCGCGGTCTCCATCTGCGAAAGGGGCCCCCCCGGATGCGGGCGGGCCGGGTCGTTGGGTCAAAGGCTATTGCGCGGCCAGTTGCAGATCCCGGTCGGGCCGGATCGCGGTCGAGGTCGCGTCCTCGTTGAAGCTTTCGTCCGCGCCATAGATCTCGCGCGCGACATCGGTGGTCAGATCGGCGGGCAGCCCGTCAAAGACGATCCGCCCGTCGCGCATCCCGATCACCCGGTCGCAGTAGCGCCGCGCGGTATCGAGCGTGTGCAGGTTGGCGATCACCATCCGCCCGTCCTCGACATTGATCCGCTTGAGCGTGTCCATCACGATCTGCGCATTCATCGGGTCAAGGCTGGCGATGGGTTCGTCCGCCAGGATGATCGCCGGATCCTGCATCAGCGCGCGGGCAATCGCCACGCGCTGCTGCTGGCCGCCCGACAGCGCCTCGGCGCGCTTGGTGGCCTGTTCGGCGATGCCCAGCCGGTCAAGGATGTCGATGGCGCGCAGGATGTCGTCCCGCGACCAGAGGTTGAACATTGTGGCCAGCGTCGATTGCGCGTTCAGCTTGCCGTGCAGCACGTTCGACACAACGTCGAGGCGCGGCACCAGGTTGAACTGCTGAAAGATCATCGCACAGCGGCTTTGCCAACTGCGCGCGGCCCCTCCGCGCAGGGCCAGGATATCCGCGCCCTCGAACAGGATGCGCCCCTCGGTCGCATCCGTCAGGCGGTTCATCATCCGCAGGAAGGTGGATTTGCCAGCGCCCGAGCGGCCGATGATGCCGACAAAGCCCGGCTCGTTCAACGAGAAGCTGACCCCGTCAACGGCGCGCTTGCTGCCAAAGACCCGGGTTACATTCTGAACGTCAAGCAATAGCCACCCCCTGCCATTTGGGCCCTATTCGCCGCGGCAGGTAACATCCGGGTGACGCAATGATGACGGTTCGGCGAAATCTGACCCGCGCGCCGCCGGGATCAGGCCACCACGCCTGCGGCAGGGCAGCCTTGCCTCAAAGCTGGGCAGAATTTCGGTCCGGCACTCGGGCAGACCGCCGAGAAATCAGCCGCCCGCAACCTGCCCGACTGCGGCACGGGCGCCCTGTCGCCACAGGGCCTCGGCCGCCTCGGTGACGGGGGCCTGCAGCCTCTGGGCCAGCGCCGGCGGAAACACCTCGCCCAGCCCCAACAGCGCCGCGACCCTGTCGGCGGGGTCCGGCGTCGCATCGGCCAGCGCCCGCAGCCGCGCGGCCAGCGGGTCTTTCACCTCGATGGGCCGGCCGCCCTCATCCACCCCGCCCACATAGCGCATCCACCCCGCCAGCGCGAGGCACAGCCCCGGCGAAGGCCGCCCGGCGGCAAGACCCGCCTCCAGCGTGCCAAGGATCCGCTGCGGCAGTTTCTGGCTGCCATCCATCGCGATCTGCCAGGTCCGGTGCCGGATCGCCGGGTTGGCATAGCGCGCCGCCAGTGCTGCGGCATAATCGGCCAGCCGCACGCCGGGCGGCGCCTCGACCGCCGGCATGATCTCGGACCAGAGGCGGTCGGCAAAGGCCGCGAAGGCGGGATCGGCCATCACCTCGGCAATCGTCTCATGCCCCGCGAGGTAGCCCAGATAGGCAAGCGAGGAATGCGTGCCGTTCAGCATCCGCAGCTTCATATGCTCATGCGCGGTGACATCGGCCACCATCTCGGCCCCCGCCGCCGCCAGATCGGGCCGCGCGCCGCCCACGAAATCATCCTCGACGGCCCATTGCCGGAAGGGTTCGTGCAACACGGGCGCGGCATCATGATGGCCGGTCAGCCGCGCGACCATCTCGATATCCTCGGCCGTGGTCGCGGGCGTGATCCGGTCCACCATCGTCGCGGGAAACCGCCCCTCGGCCGCGATCCAGTCCGCCAGCGCCGGGTCGATCAACCGCGCGAGGTCCAGCACGATCCCCCGCACCAGCCGCCCGTTTTCCGGCAGGTTGTCGCAGGTCAGGACCGTGAAGGGCGCGATCCCCGCCGCATGGCGCAAGGCCAGCGCCCGCACCAGATAACCGGGCGCCGAGACGGGCAGCGGATGGGCCAGATCCTGCGCGATATCGGGGTGATCGGGGTTGAGCCTGCCCGTCGCAGGCTCGTGGCAATAGCCCTTTTCCGTCACCGTCAGCGTCACGATCCGCACGCCCGGATCGGCCATCGCCGCCAGCACGCTCGCCGGATCCTCGGGCGCGACAAGCACGTCGTTCAACACCTCGACCACCCGCGCCTCGGCCCCCTCCGGCCCCAGCGTGACCGAGCTGTAGGCCCAGCCCTGCGGCGCCAGCGCATCCCGCGTGCCCGGCGACTTGAGCGAGACGCCGACGATCCCCCAGTCGCCACCCGAGGCCGCCATCGCCTCGGCGATCATCGGCGCCGCAAAGGCGCGGTAGAAGGCGCCAAGCCCCAGATGGACGATGCCGGTGCCGGGCCGGGGGGCGGTGCTGCGGGTCAGGCGGGGGGTATCGGGCATCTCGGGATCGGGCATCACAGGAAATCGTCCCGGCGGGGGGTGAAGCTGTCGATCATCCGCCCCGCTTCAAGGCAGCGGCAGCCATGCTTCGCGCCCGAGGGGATGACGAAACTGTCGCCGGGGCCGACGACGCTCTCCTCGCCCGCGATGGTGAAGGCAAAGCGCCCGCTTTCCACATAGGTCGCCTGCAGATGCGGATGGTCATGCAGCGCGCCCTCGGCGCCGGCTTCAAAGGTGAAGGCGACGGTCATCAACTGCGGATTGTCCGCCAGCACCTGCCGGGTAACGCCGGGCGCTGCTGCGACAACGGGAAAGGCACTCATGGGCAGATCCTCTCAAAGTCGGTAGGCGGCTTTCGCAAGGCCATAGGTCAGGTCATGCGCCACCTCATGCGCCTCCTCCAGATCCAGCCGCCCGGTGGCGACCAGCGTGGCAAGGAAAGCGCAATCCACCCGCCGCGCCACATCATGCCGCGCCGGGATCGAGCAGAAGGCGCGGGTATCGTCGTTGAACCCCACGGTGTTATAGAACCCCGCCGTCTCGGTCGCCATTTCCCGAAACCGCATCATGCCCTCATAGCTGTCATGAAACCACCAGGGCGGCCCCAGCCGCAGCGCCGGATAGACGCCCGCCAGCGGCGCCAGTTCGCGCGCATAGCTTGTCTCGTCCAGCGTGAAGAGGATCACCGTCAGATCCGCCCGCCCGCCAACCGCATTCAGAAGCGGCCGCAGCGCCGTCACGTAATCGGTGCGCATCGGGATGTCATAGCCCATGTCGCGCCCGTGGCGGGCCATGACCGGGGCCGAATGGTTGCGGAACGACCCCGGATGGATCTGCAGCACCAGCCCGTCATCCAGGCTCATCCTTGCCATCTCGGTCAGCATCTGCCCGCGGAAGGCATCCGCCTCCTCGGCCGAACAGGCCCCCCGCAGCGCCTTGTCGAAGAGGGCCGCGGCATCGGACTGCGCCATATCCTCGGTCCGCGCCGTCAGATGCCCGTGGTCCGAAGAGGTGGCGCCATGTTCCTTGAAGAACGCGCGCCTTATGCGGTGGGCGGCCAGATAACCCGCCCAGGTCGCGGTATCCTCGCCCGTCAGCGCCCCCAGCTGCGCCACGTTGTCGGCAAAGCCCGACGCCTCGGGATCGACCACGGCATCGGGGCGATAGGCGGTGATGACCCTCCCCCCCCAGCCGCTTTCCCGGATCATCCGGTGCCAGCGCAGATCGTCGAGCGCGCCTTCGGTGGTGGCGATCGCCTCGATATTGAACCGCTCGAACAGGGCGCGGGGGCGAAACGCGGGCTGGCGCAGGCAATCGTCGATCCGGTCATAGATCGCATCCGCCGTGGCGGGCGACAGCCGGTCGGTGATGCCAAAGACCTCCTGCAACGAATGCTCGACCCAAAGGCGCGAGGGCGTGCCCCGGAACAGGTGGAAATGCTGCGCGAACAGGTGCCAGATCCTGCGCGGATCGGCCTCGACCGGGGTGCCGTCCAGCCGCGCGATCCCCAGATCCTCAAGCGCCACCCCCTGCGAATGCAGCATCCGAAAGACATAATGATCGGGGATCACGAAGAGCCTGGCCGGATCGGCAAAGGGCGCATCCTCGGCAAACCAGCGCGGGTCGGTATGGCCATGCGGGCTGAGGATCGGCAGATCCCGCACCGCGCCATAGATCTCGCGCGCAATCGCCCGTGTGCCGGGATCGGGCGGGAACAGTCGGTCGTCGTCAAGCCTTGGCATCTCTTCCCCCTGGCAATCCCCTAGCAGACTGTCCGGTGCCGCTCGATACAGGTCTGCAAGACCTCTTCGGGCGGCCGCGTCCACCAATCCCGGGCCGAGAATATCTCGACCTCGTGGAACCCCGCAAACCCCGCCGCCTCGACCATATGCCGGATCGCCGGAATGTCGATCACCCCGTCCCCCATCATGCCCCGATCCAGAAGCAGGTCACGCGTCTCGCGCAGCCAGTCGCAGATATGAAAGGCCAGAAGCCGCTCGCGCCCCGCCCGCGCGATCTGGGCGGGCAGGTCGGGATCCCACCAGACGTGATAGACATCGCAGGCCACCCCCAGGCCGGGGCCAAGCCTGTCGCAGATATCGAGCGCCTGCGCCATCGTGTTCACGCAGGCGCGGTCGGCGGCATACATCGGGTGCAAGGGCTCGATCGCCAGCGGCATCCCGGCGGCGCGCGCCGGTTCCAAAAGCGCCGCGATCCCGTCCTCGACCTGCGCCCGGGCGTCGCCCAGATCGCGCGAGCCTTCGGGCAACCCCCCCACCACCAGCACAAGGCAGGCCGCCTCAAAGGCAACCGCCTCCTCCAGCGCGCGGAGGTTGTCGTCATGCGCCCTGCTGCGGCCCTCGGGCGTTGCGGCCGGGAACATGCCGCCCCGACACAGGCCCGAACAGACCAGCCCAAGGTCACGAAACCGCTGCACCGCCGGTTTCAGACCCGCCGCCGCGATCTGGTCGCGCCAGGGGGCCACGGCGGGAATGCCCGCGCGGGCCACGCCCTCCAGCGCCTCGATCAGGCCCCATTGCTGGCGCACCGTGGCAAGGTTGATCGACAGTTGCGCCGTCTCGGGCATCAGCCGATCCCCCGCAGCTTGAGGAAATCCGCCATCCGCGCGGCGGACCGCTCCGGGTCGGACAAGAGGCCCGCCCCATCGGCCAGCCGGAACAGTTCCGCGAAATGCAGGGTGGAGCGGGCGCTCTCCTGCCCGCCGATCATGGTGAAATGCGACTGGTGGCCATTGAGCCAGGCCAGAAACACCACGCCTGTCTTGTAGAACCGCGTCGGCGCGCGAAAGATGTGGCGCGACAAAGGCACGGTGGGCGCCAGGATCGCATCGAACCGCGCCCGGTCGCCCGCGGCCAGATGGGCAAGGGCGGCGGCGGCGGCGGGGGCGATGGCGTCGAAGATGCCCAGCAGCGCGTCGGAATGGCCGTGGTCGTCGCCCGCGATCAGCTCGGCATAGTTGAAATCGTCGCCCGTATACATCCGCACGCCCGGAGGCAGGCGGCGGCGCATCGCGATCTCGGCCTCTTTCGACAGAAGCGAGATCTTGATTCCGTCGATCTTGTCCGCATTCGCGGCGATCATCGCAAGGCAGGTGTCCATCGCGCGGTCGGTATCCTCGGACCCCCAATAGCCCGCCAGCGCCGGGTCGAACATGTCGCCCAGCCAGTGGATGATCACAGGCTGGTCCGCCTCGGCCAGCACCTTGGCATAAGTCTCAAGGTATTCGTCGGGCCCCCGCGCCGTGGCGGCCAGCGCCCGGCTCGCCATCAGGATCACCCGCCCGCCCAATGCCTGCACGGCGTGCAGCTGCTCCAGATAGGCGGCGCGGATCGCCTCCAGCGGATGCGCGCCGGGGGCCATGTGATCGGTGCCCACGCCGGAAAAGACGCTGCCGCCCACGCTCGCCGCCTCGCGCACCGACCGCCCGATCAGGTCAAGCGCATGGTCCCAGCCCAGCCCCATGCCGCGCTGCGCGGTGTCCATCGCCTCGGCCACGGCAAAGCCCAGCGACCAGAGGTGATGGCGAAAGGCCAGCGTCGCGTCCCAGTCGATCGCCACGTCAAGCCAGGGGTCCGCCTCGGCCAGCGGATCGGCCACCACATGCACGGCGGCAAAGGCCACGCGGTTGGGCACCACATCGGGCCGGGTGAAATCGCCGGGCGGGCCAAGGCGATAGTCGGTCAGGCCATCCGGGCCGGGCAGGATCAGGCGCGCCATCGCCTAAATCTCGAGCGGGGCCAGATCGACCCAACGCCGCTCGCGGGCCGAAAGGTAGCCGGCTTCCGCCAGCTGCACGCCCTTCGCGCCTTCCAAGAGCGTGTAGTTCCACGGCGCATCTTCCACGACATGGCGCAGGAAGCCTTCCCACTGCACCTTGAACCCGTTGTCGAAAACCATGTTGTCGGGCACCTCTTCCCAGCCCTCGTAGAAGTTGAGCGCCTGCGGCTGATCCGGGTTCCAGACCGGTTTCGGCGTGTTCACCCGGTGCTGGCTGAAGCAGCGATGCAGCCCCGCCACGGCCGATCCCAGCGTGCCATCAATCTGGAACGTCACCAGATCATCCCGCCGCACCCGCGTGCACCAGCTCGAGTTGATCTGCGCGATGATCCCGCCCTCAAGCTCGAAGGTCGCATAGGCGGCGTCATCCGCATCGGCCTTGTAGGCCTGGCCCTTCTCGTCCCACCGCTCGGGGATATGCACCGCCGTGTGGCAGGAAACCGACCGCACCGGCGCCACCACGTTATCCAGCACATAGCGCCAGTGGCAGAGCATGTCCGACACGATCCCCCCGCCATCGGCCGCACGATAGTTCCACGAGGGGCGCTGCGCGGGCATCCAGTCGCCCTCGAACACCCAATAGCCGAAATCCCCCTTGACCGAGAGGATGCGCCCGAAGAACCCCGAGTCCCGCAGCCGCTTGAGCTTCATCAGCCCCGGCAACGACAGCTTGTCATGCACGATCCCGTTCTTCACACCCTTCGCGCGCGCATGCCGCGCGATGGCAAGCGCCTCGTCCAGCCCCTCCGAGACCGGCTTTTCGCAGTACACATGTTTCCCCGCATCAATCGCCTGCCGCAGCAGCGCGGGCCGCAGCCGGGTAGAGGCCGCGTCGAAGAAAACCGTATCCTCCGGGTTGGCAAGTGCCGCCGCCAGATCCGTCGTATGCCGCGCGATGCCATGCTTCTCGGCCAGCGCGCGGATCTTTTCCGCATCGCGGCCGACGATGATCGGATCCACCTGCACCCGGCTCCCGTCGGAAAGCGTCACCCCCCCCTGATCGCGGATCGCCAGGACCGAGCGCACAAGATGCTGATTATACCCCATCCGCCCGGTCACGCCGTGCATGATGATGCCAAGTTTCTTCACGGCCATGTCGGGCCTCCTGTCTTCCGGGCGGTCTCAGACCTGCCGCAATACCTGTTCATCGGGGCCGAACAGATGGATCCGGCCGCCATCGACGCCCACCTCCATCTGCTCGCCCGGGGTGATCTGCGGCTGCCCCGCAATCTCGAGCGTCACCGTCCGCCCGTTCGGCAGACCCACATAGACAAAGCTTTCGCCCCCCATCTGCTCGGTGATCTGCACCTCGCCCCGCATCAGCCCGTGCCCCTCTTCCACCGGAACCAGAGCCTCGGGCCGCACGCCCAGCGTGACTTTCGTGCCCACCGGCACCGGGTTTTCCAGCCGCAAGGACACCGCCTTGCCCCCCTCGATCGTCACCTGCACATCCTGCCCGCTTTGCGCGGTGACGCTGGCGGCCAGAAGGTTCATCCTTGGGCTGCCGATGAAGCCCGCGACAAAGGTGTTGGCGGGGTGGTTATAAAGGTCCAGCGGCGTGCCCACCTGCTCTACCACGCCCGCGCGCAGCACGACGATCCGGTCGGCCAAAGTCATCGCCTCGACCTGGTCATGGGTGACGAAGATCATCGTCGCGCCAAGGCGGCGGTGCAGCTTGTTGATCTCGACCCGCATCTGCATCCGCAATTCGGCGTCAAGGTTCGACAGCGGCTCGTCAAAGAGGAAGATCCGCGGCTCGCGCACGATGGCCCGGCCGATGGCCACCCGCTGCCGCTGCCCGCCCGACAACTGCCCGGGCTTGCGGTCCAGAAGCGGCGTGATCTGCAGGATCTCGGCCGCCTCGGCCACTTTCTGCGCGATCTCGGCCTTGGGGGCGCCGATGGTCTCAAGCCCGAAGGACAGGTTCTTGCGCACCGACATATGCGGATAAAGCGCATAGCTCTGGAACACCATCGCCAGCCCGCGCTTGACCGCCGGCACATCGGTCACATCCTGCCCGCCGATCAGCAACTGCCCGTCCGAGATCGGCTCAAGCCCCGCGATCATCCGCAGAAGCGTGGACTTGCCGCAGCCCGAAGGCCCGACGAAGACGACGAACTCGCCCGGCTGCACCTCGAGGTCGATCCCGTGGATCACCTCGACCGCGGCAAAGCGCTTGTAGACCTTGCGAAGCTCAAGCCCGGCCATTCTGGTGATCCTCTTTCATCGTCGCAAGCCAGCCGTTGTAGAACGGATGATCCGGCCCGATCGGCAGGGCCACCTCCTCGCCCGTCCGGGCCGACCAATAGGCCGCGGTCAAAAGCTCGACCGACCGCCGCGCATCGCCAAGCGTCACGGGCAGCGGGCCGCCCTCGGTCACGGCGTGATAGAGCCGATGGAACTGGCCCGCGAAACGTTCGGGCAGCGGCACGAAATCCTCCATCGCCGCGGCGATCCGCGCGGCCTCGGCCGGGTCGTCATGCGGAAAGGTCCAGGGCTCGTGCCCGGGGTTGTAGGGATCGCGCCCGCTTTCCCCCACCAGATCGCGGAAACAGACGCGCAGGCGCGACATTTCCTCCCGCGATCCCAGCGTGACAGAGGAGGTGCCGAAGGCGCCGCTTTCGAAGGCCAGGGACAGGACGGCCATATCCTCGGTCTCGTTCCCGTTCACCCGCCGCGCGGTGCGGGCATGGACGCGGGCGATGGGGCCCAGAAGCTCGCACATCATGTCGTGGATATGGATGGCATGGGTGGTCAGACAGCCGCCCAGCTCGCCATCGAAGGTGCCGCGCCAGGCGGCGGCGCCGTAATATTCCGCCCCCCGAAACCAATGCGTCTCGGCCGTGGCGACGCTGGCGGGGCCGGCCAGGCCCTTGGCAATCAGATGATGCAGCCGCTGCACGCCAAGGCCGAAGCGATACTGGAAGATCGGGCAGGCCAGCCGCCCGGTTTCCGTCGCCAGCGCGATCTGCTCGTCGACCTGTGCCAGGCAATTGCCCACGGGCTTTTCGATCACCACGTTATGACCGGCGCGCATCGCCTGCAGCACCTGCCCGTGATGCAGGCCCGAGGGCGTGCAGATATCCACGAAATCAAGGTCGCGCGCCAGCAGATCCTCGAACCGCGCATCCTGCCCGGCAATGTTGTATTTTGACGCCACACCGTCCCGGCGTGCGTCATTGATGTCGCAAAGCGACACGACCTCGAACATATCGGGCAGCGCCTGATAGCCCTCGATATGCGACGCGCCGATGCCTGCACCGACGACTCCGATCCGCAACCGCCGGCTCATGCCGCCACCCCCTTGGGCCGCGCGCCCGGCAGCCGGGCCGAGACCTCATGCGCCGTGATCGCAAGCTCGACCGCGCGAAAGCAGTGATCCTGCGGCATCGCGGTCGCGGTCCGGTCCAGCACATCGTCACGCAGCCGCGCGCCATAGGTCAAAGGCACGGCGCTGCAGTCGATATGCCGCGTGCCCTTGTGATCGGTCAGGAACAGGTGATCCCCGCCGGGGCGGCCTTCGGTATCCATGTATTTGCGCAACTCGATATTGCCCTCTGTCCCCAGCACGAAGAGCCGCCCGTCGCCCCATGCGGGCGAGCCATCAGGCGTGAACCAGTCCACCCGGATGAACCCGGTCGCATGGTCCGAGGCGACAACCGCATGACCGTAATCGAAGAAACCCGGATGGTCGGGCGTGTCGAAATTCTCCTCCACGCTCGAGACGATCCGCGCCTCGGTCGAGCCGGTGATCGACAGGAACTGCTCGAACTGGTGGCTGGCGATATCCGTCAGGATCGAGCCGTTGCGCGCCGGATCCCAGAACCAGTCGGGCCGGCCGTAATTCCCCTTCCGATGCGGCCCAAGCCCCACCGTCTGGATCACCCGCCCGATGGCGCCCTCGCGCACCATCTCGACCGCCTTCACGGTGGCGCGCTGGGTGTAATGCTCGGAATAGAGGATCGAGAGGATCTGCCCGGTTTCCGCCTGCGCCGCTTTCAGCGCCTCAAGCTGCGCGCGGTTCACGACGCCGGGCTTGTCCAGCATCACATCCTTGCCCGCCCGCATCGCCCGGATCGCCATCGGCCCCCGCTCGGCCGGGATGCCCGCGCCCACGACCAGCCGCACGGACGCATCGTCAAGGATCGCCGCCTCCTCTGTCACGCGGGTGGCCTGCGGATAGGTCCTGGAGAACGCCGCCGCCAGATCCTCCTCGGGCGCGAGGAATTTCGTCAGGCGGCAGCCGGCCCCCAGCATCTGGTCCACCTGGCCGTAGATATGGCCGTGGTTGATGCCGATGACGGCGAAATCGAAGGAACGGTCAGACATGTTCACCTTTTCAGCGCACCCATGGCCACGCCACGGATCAAAAGTTTCTGGAAAGCGAGGAAGACGATGAAAACCGGCACCAGCGACAGCGTCGACATGGCGAACATCGCGCCATAAAGGCTTTCGCCGCCCGAGCTGTCGATGAAGGCCCGCAGCGCCAGCGGCACCGTGTAATCCTGCATCCGGTTGAGGTAGATCAGCGGACCAAGGAAATCGTCATAGGTCCAGATGAAGCTGAAGATCGCAGCCGTGGCCAGAACCGGCGTCGACAGCGGCAGCATGATCTTCCAGTAGATCCGCCACGGCCCGCAGCCATCCATCACCGCCGCCTCGTCGATCTCGCGCGGGATGCCGCGGAAGAACTGCACCATCAGGAAGATGAAGAAGGCATCCACCGCCATGAACTTGGGCACGATCAGCGGCAGAAAGGTGTTCACCCAGCCAAGGTTCTGGAACAGCACATATTGCGGCACGAGGGTGACGTGATAGGGCAGCATCAGCGTCCCCATCATCAGCGCGAACCAGATCTTCCGCCCCCGGAACTCCAGCCGGGCAAAGGCAAAGGCCGTTAGCGAACAGGCCAGCACATTGCCGATCACCGCAAGGATCGCGATGATGAAGGAGTTCTTGTAGAACGTCGTGAACGACACCGCCAGGGCGTTCCAGCCGTTGACGTAATTGTCCCACTTGATCGCCTCGGGCAGGCCCATCGGATCCGAAAAGATCAGGTTGTCCGGCTTGAACGACGACATCAGCATCCACAGAAGCGGATAAAGCATGATGATCGAGGCAAGGATCAGCACCGTATGGCGCCACAAAGCCTGCCCGCGCGAGATGGGTCTCTCCGACATCAGCGCCCCTCATCCTCGTAATAGACCCAGTATTTCGAGGTCGCGAAGGCAATCGCCGTAAAGAACCCGATGATCACCAGAAGGATCCACGCCAGCGCCGAGGCATAGCCCATGCGCAGGTTCGCGAAGGCCTCGGTATAAAGGTAGAGCGAATAGAACAGGGTGGAGTCGATCGGCCCCCCCTGCCCGCCCGAAACCACATAGGCCGGGGTAAAGGCCTTGAACGCCTCGATCGTCTGGAAGACCAGGTTGAAGAACACCACCGGCGCCAGCAGCGGCAGCGTGATCTTGAAGAACTGCCGCAAGGGCCCGGCGCCGTCCATCGACGCCGCCTCATACAGATCCTGCGGGATCTGCCGCAGACCGGCAAGGAAGATGATCATCGGTGATCCGAACTGCCAGATCGCCAGCACGATCAGCGTCGTCAGCGAATAGCTCGGATGCGTCACCCAGGACGGCCCCTGCCAGCCGATCGTCAGAAGAAGCAGCGTGTTCACCAGACCATCCGCGCCAAAGATCTGCCGCCACAGCACCGCGATGGCGACCGAAGCCCCCAGCAGCGACGGCAGGTAAAAGGTCGCGCGATAGAACGACACGCCGCGCACCGACTTGTCCAGCACGATGGCCAGCGCCAGCGCCACGGCCAGTTTCAGCGGCACCGACCAGATCACATAGGTAAAGGTCACATCCAGCGCATTGCGCAGCCGCCGGTCGCTGTTGGCGGCGAACTGGTAATTGTCGAGGCCGATCCAGACCGGCGGGGTCAGCAGGTCGTATTTCGTGAACGACAGATAAAGCGAGGCCATCGCCGGCCCCAGCGTCAGAAGGAAGAACCCCAGAAGCCAGGGCAGCAGGAACAGATAGCCCGGCGCATTGCGCGCCAGCGCCCGCCGGAACGGCGACAGGGATCCTGCGGCGGGCAACGGATGTTGCCCGCCCTTGGTGGTGACAGCCTCGGTCAAGGATTGGTCCTCAGGTACGCGACAGGATCGTGTTGGCCTCGTCGTAGAAGGCCGTCGCGCCGTCATCGGGCGAGATCATGCCAAAGGCCACCGCATCCCAGGCCGGACGCATCGCCCGATCCACCTCGCCCGCATTCTGCGGCGGCGGCGGCGGCAAGGGGCTGACATTGTCCGACACCACGGCAAGGTAATCGACGATCTTGCGCTCGGTCTCGGTCAGCGCGTCCATCAGCCGGGCGGCGACATTCGGATCGCCCGTCACGCCGCGCTCGATCTGCAGGATGTCGTTCGCCTCGAGATCGGTGATGAAGAAGATGAGCAGCTCTGCCGCCGCCTCCTTGTTGGTCGAGCTTTCGGCCATCGACATGAACATCGACGGTTTCAGATACTGACCCGGCACACCGCCCGCCTCGCCCGGCACCATCACCATCTCAAGCTCTTCGGTGACAAGGTTCTGGTTGGCGACAAGCTGGTTGGAATGGATGAAGCCGAACAGCGACCGGCCCGAGACGATCATGGATTCCTCCATCCGCCCCGTCGCATCCTGCGCCTGCACATCCGCCGGAGGCGTCAGCCCCTCGTCCTGCATCGTCTTCCAGTAGCCGAAGTAATCCTTCAGGTCCTGAAGCTCGAAGCCGATCTCGCCGTCTTCGGTGTAAAGCGCCTTGCCGCGGGCGCGGACGAAGCCTTCGAACCGCGGCTCGATAAAGCCCATGTTCTGAGTGAAGAACATGCCGGCGGGCAGGTTGTCCTTGACCGACATCCCCAGCGCCATGAAATCCTCATGCGTCCAGGTCGTCATGTCGGGCATCGTGCCGCCCGCCTCTGCAAGCACATCCTTCTTGTAGATATGCGAATGCGAATTCGCCCCCATCGAGATGCCGTACAGGTTGCCGTCCACCATGCCCGAGGCAAGCTGGTTGGCGTCGAAATCGGCCAGCTGCAGCTGCGCGCCCATGAAGGGGTCAAGGGCGGCCAGCTGACCCCGGCGGGCATATTCAAAGATGAAACGGAATCCATCTGGATCAGGTCGGGCAGGCTGCCGCCCGCGGCCTGGGTCGCCAGCTTCTGCCAGTAGTCCCCCCAGCCCAGCGTCTCGGGCATGACCTCGCGGCCGGTGCGTTCTGTGAACAGCTCCACCACCTCAAGCGTGCGGCGGTCGCGGTCGGGGTTGCCCCACCAGATCAACTGGAGGGCGGCATCCTGCGCGCGCGCGCCAAGGCTTCCAAGCAGCGACAAGGCGGTGGCACCACCCAGCGCGCCGCCGAACTGGCGGCGGTTCATTCTGTATGACATCTGATCCTCCCTAGGGCGCGAAGCGGCTTCCTCCTCCCCCTCGCGCGTGTCTGAGGGCGGTTTGAACCGCCCGCAGGAGCAAAAGTAACAGAACGGTTATTTCCGATCAACCCTGTTGTTCGGCCAGATATCCGCGCACCACCTCGATCACATGCGCCCGCCGCGCGGCGCGGCTTTCGGGCGTGTCGAGAGGGTGACCAAAGACCACGCTCAGCGTGTGGATATTCGAGAAAAAGAAATAGCTTAGCCCGATGATCGACATGTAAAGCTGGATCGGGTCCACCCCCTTGCGGAACACCCCCTCCGCCTCGCCCGCGGCCAGCACGTCGCGCAGCTGCGCGATGATCGGCGAGGTCAGCTCGCGCACCTCCGGCATCTGCGAGACAAAGGCCGCGCGGTGGATGTTCTCATTCGCCAGAAGCCGCAGGAACCAGGGATTCGCCTCGAAATGGTCGAAGGTGAATCCCGCCAGCCGGTCCATCGCCGCGCGCGGCGGCAGGTCGGTCAGCTGCAGCTTGCGCTCGCCCGCGCGCACATCGCGATAGGCATCCATGAGAACGCGGGAATACAACTCCTCCTTGTTTCCCACATAGTGATAGATCAGCCGCTTGTTGGCCCCGGCCCGCTCCGCGATCCGGTCGATCCGCGCGCCATCAAGGCCGTGATCGACAAATTCCTCGCGCGCGGCGACCAGAATGTCATGCGTCGTCTTTTCCGGGTTGCGCTCGCGCGGGGGACGCTGGCCCCGGTCGTCTGTCTTTACGTCCATTCGTACCGCCATTGGCTGATGCTGGCATTGGCTGATGCTGGCCCGGGCAAGTAAACACCCCCACTACCGACCCGCACTACAGAATTGACACGTAACGCCCTCAGGCTTAGTAACCGATTTGTTACTTATGAAGCAAGGGAAACCGAAGCGATGGCAGGAAACCGGCGGCGGATCGCGGTGGTGGGAACGGGGCACCGGGGCTCGGGCACATGGGCGCGCGACGCCATGCGCCATTGCGACGAAACGGTGGAACTCGTCGGCGTCAGCGACACCAACCCCCTGCGCCTCGCCGCCGCCCATGCCTTTCTCGAAGGTGAAACAGGCACCACCCTCGAAGCCGACACCGATCTCGACGCGCTGATCGCCCGCACCCGGCCCCATACGCTTGTCGTCTGCACCCGCGACGACACCCATGCCGATCTCATCGTCAAGGCGCTGGAATCCGGCCTCGATGTGGTGACGGAAAAACCGATGGCCACCACCGCCGAGGATTGCCGCCGCATCCTCGCCGCCGAAGCGCAGACCGGCCAGCGCGTCGACGTCGCCTTCAACTACCGCTTCGCCCCCACCAGCCGCAAGATCCGCGAGCTGATCGCCTCGGGCCGGATCGGAGAGGTGACGCAGGTCGATTTCCACTGGTATCTCGATACCCGCCACGGCGCCGATTACTTCCGCCGCTGGCACGCCTACCGCCGCCATTCCGGCGGGCTCTTCGTGCACAAGTCCACCCACCATTTCGACCTGCTCAACTGGTGGATCGACGCCGACCCCGCCCGCATCTTCGCCCAAGGATCGCTTCGCCGCTACGGCGCCAACGGCCCCTTCCGCGGCACCCGCTGCAAGGGCTGCGCCCATGCCGACACCTGCGACTTCTTCTTCGACATCGGCGCCGACCCGACGCTTGACGCGCTGTACGAAGGCCCCTCCGCGGCCGACGGCTATCTCCGCGATGCCTGCGTCTTCCGCGAGGATATCGACATCTTCGACACGATGACCGCCGCGATCCTCTACGAGAACGGCGTCCAGGTCTCCTATTCCCTCAACTGCTTCATGCCGATCGAGGGCTTCCACCTCGCCGTCAACGGCACAAAGGGCCGGATCGAGGTGCGCATGTACGAACGCCAGGCCTTTGACGCGCCCCACGGGCAGGACGAGATCCTGATCCTCGGCACCGACCGCTCGGTCGAGCGGATCATCGTCGAACACGGTCCGGGCGGCCATTTTGGGGGCGATCCGCTGCTCCACGGCGCGCTTTTCGTGCCCGAGGCGGACGATCCGATGCACCAGCGCGCCGGCGCGCGGGCCGGGGCGATGTCGGTCCTGACCGGCGTCGCCGCGATGCAAAGCGCCGATACCGGCCGCGCGGTCCATATCGCCGACCTGCTGACCCCCTGACCCCCTGACCCAAACCGCGCGCGCGGAACAGGCGCCGGGCCCCGCCCGGCGCCTTTTGCTTGCTGAGAGCCGCCCTGCAGCACTGACCCCCCGCCCTCTTGTCTGCAAAATTCCGCCCTTTTGCACAGCACCGGGCCATCCCCGCGCGCGCCCACCGCACAGAGCCGCGCGCCCTGCACAGAGCCGCCCCCCTGCAGGCTCCGGCCACGCTCAAGCCCAGCAAACAAGGCCCCTCGCGCCCCGATCCACCAGGGAACCGCCCCTTGCAGCCGTTTGCAATCGACCGTTTACTCGCCGCCCCCCAAACTGCAAAACCCTCACCAAGGCGCCTCACCCGCCCTTGTAGCCTTCCCCCCACATCCCACCAGATGTTGAAAAGGCTTGCGCGAATCCCTTGCCTGCGGCATTAGTCACGGAAAAGGTCGGCCAAACGCCGGAAAGCGTGAACACGCATCAGAGGTTGCAGTACGCAGGGCACGAGGCCCTCCCCGACGACAAGAACGATAGGCCCAGCGACGAACCGGGCCAAGACACTAAAGACCCGGAGCAGGCGCCGCCCGACAGGGCCGGCCCGCAACCCGGCCGCACCCGAGGGACGACAGGGCAGATGAGCAGAGCCGACACGCAGGAAGACCTCAACGCCGTGATCCGCCAGCATGCCGAAGTGCTGGCCGCTCAACTGCAGTCGCAGCGCGAAAGCCTCTTTCCGCCCGACGCCTCCAAATCCATGCGCAAATTCACCTCGGGCGAGGCCGCGGCCCTTCTGGGTGTCAACGATTCCTACCTGCGCAAGCTCCATCTCGACGGCAAGGGCCCCTCGCCCGAACTGACCTCCGGCAACCGCCGCCATTACTCGGCCGAGGATATCCAGAGCCTGCGCATCCTGCTGGAAAAGACCGCCCGCAGGCCCGGCGACTACCTGCCCGGCCGGCGCGAGGGCGATCACCTGCAGGTCATCGGCGTGATGAATTTCAAGGGCGGCTCGGGCAAGACAACCTCCGCCGCCCATCTGGCGCAACGCCTTGCCCTCAAGGGCTATCGCGTGCTGGCCATCGACCTCGATCCGCAAGCCTCGCTCACCGCTTTGCACGGGGTCCAGCCCGAGTTTGACCTGCCCGATGGCGGCACCCTTTATGACGCGATCCGCTATGAGGATCCCGTCCCCATCGCCGAGGTGATCCGCCCCAGCTATATCCCCGGCCTCGACCTGATCCCCGGCAATCTCGAGCTGATGGAGTTCGAACACGAAACCCCCCGGGCGCTCGCCCGCGGCAATGCCGGCCTGTTCTTCTTCCGCGTCCGCGAAGCGCTGGCCCAGGTTGATGCCCGTTATGACGTGGTGGTGATCGACTGTCCGCCGCAGCTTGGCTTTCTGACCATGTCGGCGCTTTCGGCGGCGACCGGCGTTCTGGTGACGATCCATCCCGAAATGCTTGACGTGATGTCGATGTCGCAATTCCTGCGCATGACCGCCGATCTGATGGATGTGATCGCCGACAGCGGGGCCGACATGTCGCATGACTGGATGCGCTACCTGCTCACCCGCTACGAGCCCACCGACGCGCCGCAAAACCGCATCGTCGCCTTCCTGCGCACGATCTATGGCGACAAGGTGCTGAACGCGCCGATGCTGAAATCCACCGCCATTTCCGACGCGGGGCTGACGAAACAGACCCTGTACGAGGTCGATCGCAGCGCCTTTACCCGCACCACCTACGACCGCGCGATGGAAAGCCTGAACGCGGTGAATGACGAGATCGCACAGCTCATTCAGAAAACCTGGGGGCGCTGATGACCGACGGCAAGAAGAAACGCATGTCGATGCTTGACAGTATCGCCACCGCCGGCGCGGCGGGGGCTGCGCCCAGCATGATGACGACGAACCGCGCCCTGCGCTCGGCCCGCGATGCGGTGGATGCCCATCACGTCTGGGAGCTTGACCCCGATCAGGTGATCGACGAACGGCCCGCCGACCGGCTGGACCTGACCGATGTGGGCGATCTGCAAGCCTCGATCGAGGCGAATGGCCAGACCGTGCCGATTCTCGTCCGCCGCCACCCCACCCTGCCCGACCGTTACCTTCTGGTATACGGAGCGCGCCGTCTCGCCGCGATCCGCGACTCCGACCGGGTCGAAAAGGTCCGCGCCCTCATCACCTCGATCGACGAGGATGCGGCCCTCGTGGCCCAGGTGGCCGAAAACACCGCCCGACGCGACCTCACCTATATCGAACGCGCGCTTTTTGCCCTGTCGCTGCAGGAAAGCGGCTTCGGCACCCAGAACCAGATCGCCGAAGTGCTGAACGCGACGAAATCCTCGGTCTCGATGGCGATTTCCATCGCCCGGACCATCGGCGCCGACCTCGCCCAGGCCATCGGCCCCGCCCAGGGCATCGGCCGCCCCCGGTGGGAGGCGCTGGCCCAGGATATCGCCGCCCATCCGGCGGCGCGCGACGATCTGCTGATGGTCGCGGCCAAGGCGCGGCAAAAGGCTCTGTTCGGGCAGATAGACCCTGATGTCGAGCCGGTTGACCCCTCGGTCGAGGCCTTTGATGCCGTGGCGCGGCATCTGCGCAAGGCCTCGGGGCCTGCGCTGGCCAGGACGGCGCGGCGGCAGCGGTCCCGGATCTTCATCGACGGCCGACCGGCGGGCGCGGTGGAGCAGACGGCCCGTGGCCTGCGGATCGACCTGGCCGACATAGACCCCGATTTCGCGACCTGGCTGGAGCGTGAGGCTTCCCTTGTCGTGCAAGAGCTTCACGACCGCTGGATCAGCCGGTCGGAAGATGACGAGCAGAAACCGCAATGAAAAGGAGGCACGGCACAGGCTAAAGAAAAGGTCCCGCAAAGCACGCGCTTCACGAGACCCAGACTTTGATCTTAGCACTTTCAAGGTAAGGGGTCAGCGCGGAATCCGCAAGTCCAATGTGATTCGCGGGGCGCTTTTGTTTTGCCCTTCGTGAAGAAAAACATGCCCTACAGTCCGCTTTCGCCGTTCAAGCGACCGTTGACGCCTGCGCATTTGCGCTTGGTGGAAACGGCCTCGAAACCCCTGCCCGATCGGGCCGTCAGCAAGTGGCAGATCCTGCGCGACCTGTCGAAGGCGCAAGCCGCCTTCGGCCTGACCGACCGTGACCTGACCGTGTTGCAGGGCCTTCTGAGCTTTCACCCGAAAGAGGCCCTTGGCGACGGGCCCGGGATGATCGTCTTCGCCTCGAACAAGGCGCTGTGCGAACGGCTGCACGGCATGGCCTGTTCGACGATGCGGCGGCATCTGGCCCGGCTGGTCGATGCGGGCCTGCTGCTGCGCCGCGACAGCCCCAACGGCAAACGCTATGCCCGCGGCCCGGCCGAGACGCGGGTGGCCTATGGCCTTGACCTGACCCCCCTGCTCTGCCGCGCCGACGAGATCGCCGAGGCCGCCCGGCTGGTGCTTGAGGCCGAAGAACGGGTCCGCAGCCTGCGCGAAGCGGTCAGCCTGCTGCGGCGCGACCTCCTTGCCCTCGCCGCGCTTGGAGAGGAGCTGCAGCCCGGCCTTGGCCTTTGGGACCAACTCCGCGACGCCGCCCAGCTTACCGCCCGGGCGTTGCGGCGCAAGCTTGGCGAGGCGGATCTGGAGGAGATGGGACAGGCCCTGACCGAGCTTGCCGAGGCCGGGAAAGACCTGGTGGGGCGCGAGATGACAGCGGATTCGAGCATCAATGACGTCGAAATCGAGCAGCACCATCAGAGGTTCAATAAAGAAACTTATGAAAAGGAAGACTGCTGCGAGAGAGTAGCCCAGGCCCCAACCATACCGCCTGACCCGGAACCGGAGGTGAGGGGCCAGAGGCAAGACAGCGCCGAACCCCCTACCAGCCCGCCCTACCCGCCCGAGGTTCCCCTGCCTCTGGTCCTGGAAACCTGCCCAGAGCTTGAGAGCTTTCATCCCGAACCCGTCCGAAACTGGCACCAGCTTCATGACGCGGCGTCGAGGCTTCGGGCCGCCATGGGCATCAGTCCGACCGTCTGGTCCGAGGCGCAGGCCGTGATGGGGCCGGCGCGGGCGGCTGTCGTGGTCGTCGCTCTGTTGCAGCGGTTCTCCGAGATCCGCTCGGCCGGCGCCTATTTGCGGGCATTGACGCGGAAGGCGCATCGGGGGGAGTTCTCCTGCAGGCCGATGATCATGGCGCTGGCGGCCCGGCGGATGGCGGCGTGATGTTCACAGCTGTGAACTATTGGGGCGGGCTTGAGGGCGCTGTGGTTCACAGCTGTGAACCCCTGGACTGCCGCCCAAGGGCAGACAATGCCGCGAAAAGCCTGTAGCCCGGGTTAACGCAGCGACCGGAGGGCCAGGGATGCCTTTACGCCATCACTATCGGGATCAGATCGCCGGCATCATGGATCGCATCCTGAGCCATCAGACCAGCGCCCTTGATGCCGCACGCGACGCCATTGCCACGGCGCTTGCCGGTGGGCATGTCCTCCATGTCGCGGGGAGCGGACATTCGCATATGCTGGCCGAGGAGGTCTTTTACCGCGCCGGGGGGCTGGCCGCCGCGCAGGCGATCCTTGATGAAGGGTTGATGCTGCATCAGGGCGCCGCGCGCTCGACCCGGCTTGAGCGCGAGGAGGGCCGCGCGGCGCAGGCGCTGGAGCGGTATCGGATCGAGCCGGGGGATGTGGTGGTCGTGGCCTCGAACTCGGGGCGCAATGCCTATCCGGTGGAGATGGCGGCCCTTGCGCGCGAGAGGGGGGCGACGGTCATCGCGCTGACCTCGATGGCGCATAGTGGGGAGGTGACCTCGCGGCATTCCTCGGGCCGGCGGCTGTTCGAGCTGGCGGATATCGTGATCGACAACGGTGGCGTGCCGGGGGATGCGGGGCTGGAGGTGCCGGGGCTGGGGGTGCGGATGGGGCCGACCTCATCCATCATCGGGATCTGGATCCTGAACCTGCTGGTCGCCGAGGCGGCCGAGAAAGTGGCCGCGGGCGGTGGGCAGGTGGATGTTTACGTGAGCGCCAATGCCGATGGCGCAGGGCCGAGCGCGGAAGAGATTGCCGCGCGCTGGTCGGACCGGATCGTCGGGCTTTAAGGCGCTGCGGGCAGGGGGATTGACGCCCCTCGCAGGACAGTGCGGCCTTGGGCGCGCCACTTGCGTCCGTGACGTGCCAGGGCCGCCGCCCTTCGTGGCAGGCGGGGCCGAGGGGCGGCCTAGCGGTTCCTGTCGATCCATCTCGACATGAGGCCGGTGTCGCGGAAGCATTCCTCGGGCACGCTGCGGCGCTTGATCCGGGCGAGGCGTTCGGCAAAGGCCACCTGCCGCGCGCTGGGGCGGCTGTCGAGCGCGGCGGCGGGTTTCAACCGCGCCTGGGCCGAGATCCATGCGCTGAGGGAGCGGCGGTCCTGTGCGACCTCGGGCGGCAAGAGCACCCGGTTGCGCAGCGCGAGCGCGCGGGCGTAGTCGATCTGCCGGGGCGTGGCGGGCAGGTGGGGGATGCGGTCGTCCGGTTGGGGATCCATGGCGATGCTCCGTTTCTGCTGGGAAGAGAGATATAGAACAAAGGAAGAACAAATGCAAGATCCCCGGTTCCGGGCGGGGTGGGGCCATGGGCCTGCCGGGGGCGCTTGCCGCCGGTGCCGCCTGCGGTTAGCGTTTGGCGGCCCGCGGCTGAGGCGCGGGTTTGCGGCAGGGGAGGGACGGCGGCATGAAGGGCAGGGCAGTCTGCATCACGGGATCCACGCAAGGCATCGGCCTTGCCATCGCCACGGCCTTTGTGCGGGCGGGGGCGCGGGTCGTGATCAATTCGCACGAGGCCGATGACCGGGGCGCGCTGGCGGCACTTGGCGCGCTTGGCGAGTGCCATTTCGTGCAGGCCGACCTGTCGACCGTGGCGGGGACGCGGCACCTGATTTCCGAGGCGCGGGCGCGGGTGGGGCGGCTGGATACGCTGGTCTGCAATGCGGGCACCCATTGCGACCCGGTCTTTGCCGAGCTGACCGAGGACCAGGTCGACCGCACCTTCGCATTGAACATCAAGGGCTATCTCTTTGCGGCGCAGGCCTTTGCGGCGCAGGTCGAGGAGGGGCAGGAGGGCGCGAGCATCGTCTGCACCGGATCGACCAATTCGGTCGCGGCCGAGGATAACAGCGTGGCCTATGACACGTCGAAAGGGGCGGTGCTGATGATGGTGCGGTCGCTGGCGGTATCGCTGGGCGGGCGGGGCATCCGGGTGAACGGCATCGGGCCGGGCATCGTCGAGACGCCGCTGACCGAAGGGATGCTGGGCCGCGACGGCGTGCGCGAGCGGCTGGTGCGGCAGATCCCGCTGGGCCGGATCAGCGTACCCGAGGATCTGGGCGAGGTGGCGGTCTTCCTCGCCTCGCCGGCCGCGCGCTATGTGACGGGGCAGATGCTGTTCGTCGACGGCGGGATCCTGGCCAAGCAGCTGACCTGGGACAATCTGCCCTGAGGCGAGGGGGCCTTAGCCGGGTTGGGGCGGGGTGGCTTGCGGCCGGGTGGCTTGCGGCAGGTCGCGGTAGGGCTGTGCCGTGGGCGGCAGGGGTTTGCGGATCACGTAGTCGGGGTCGCGCAGGCTGCGCAACACGGCGGGAAGCGCCTCGCGATAGGCATCGAGGATCGAGGGGTTGGGCGCGGGCAGGTCGTGCCTGATCGCCTCGTGCAGGCGGGGCAGGGCGTGATAGGGGACCATGGGGAACATGTGATGTTCGACATGGTAGTTCATGTTCCAGTAGATCCAGCGGCTGATCGGGTTCATGTAGACGGTGCGGGTGTTCAGCCGGTGGTCGATCACGTTGTCGGACATGCCGCAATGCTGGATCAGCGCGGTCATCAAGAGGTGCCAGCAGCCATAGATGCGCGGCCCGCCGATCAGCAGCACGGGGATGGCCGAGGCCCAGCCGTAGCCCTGCAGCAGCATCACGAGGACGGCCAGCAGGGTGCCCCCATGGATCGCCATATGGATGCGGGCGGCGAGGATCGCCTTGGGCCATTCGCTTTCGGGGGTATAGTCCTTCTCGTCCGCGTTCAGGACGCCGCGGGCGTGGCGGGCAAGGGCCGCCATCGAGTTGAACATGTCATAGACCCCGGCATAGGCGAGGATCAGGCGAACCATGTCGGGCGGGCGCTTGCACGAGATCTCGGGGTCGCGGCCGGTGATGATCGTGTCGGTGTGGTGGCGCACATGGCTCCAGTGCCAGATGACGGGGTTGCGGACGACCATGAAGGAGGACAGCTGGTAGATCGCCTGGTTCATCCAGGGGGTGCGGAAGGCGGTGCCGTGCTGGGTCTCGTGCCAGCGGCTGTCCGAGACGGAGCCGTACATCAGGCCGTAGACGATCCAGAAGGGCAGGGCCCACCAGCTGCCCCAAAGCGCGATGCCGCCCCAGGCGGTGAGGCCAAGGAGCGCGAACCAGAGGGCGGTGTCACGGATCGCGGGGCCGTCGCTGCGCTGCATGAGGTCTTTCATCACCTTGCGGGGCACCTCGGTCTGATACCATTCGGCGTTGGCAAGGCCGAGCGCCTTTGCGCGGTCGGCGCCTGCGCCGGTCAGGCCATAGTCGCGGGCCGGGAGGCGGGTGGTCAGGTCGGGGTCGGTGATGGCGGACATCGGGTCAATCCGTGGTTGTGGGGTGGTGTTCCGGGGGGGTGGGTTTCACCCACCCTACCGGCAGGGTGGGACGGTCGGGGCAGGCGCGTGGGTTTCACCCACCCTACGAAAGGCGCGGTAGGGTGGGTGAAACCCACCCTTGCCCCTGCGCTGGACGGGCCGCGCATCGCGGAACGGGCGCGGGATCATTCGGCCGCCGCCGTGGCGATGCTTTCGCCCGTCAGGTTGAGCCGGTCCCGCTCTTCGTCGCTCAGCGTCAGCCCCAGGGCGGGCAGGGTCGAGGCCAGTTCCCCTGGCGAGCGCGGCCCGATCAGCGCGAAGGAGGCGAAGGGCTGGGCCAGCACCCAGGCCAGCGCCACATTGTTCGCGCTGACCCCGCGCCGGGCCGCGATTTCCTCGGCGCGGCGGCGGCGTTCGGCGTTGCGGGGGCTGCCGTAGCAGGTTTCGGGCGCGGTGTCGGCGGGCAGGCGGTGGCGCAGCTCCTCGGGCAGGAAATAGCCGCGGGCCTGGCTGGACCAGCTCAGATGGGTGACGCCGCGGGCGGCGAGGAAGGCCAGCGTCTCGGGATTGTTCGACCCGATGCAGCCGGGCCAGATCGGCCGCTCCATCACCGCGAGCGACAGGTTGTTGTTCAGGATCACAGGCCCCGCCAGCCCCCGCGCGGCCGCCGCATCCATCGCCGCGCCGAACCTGTCGATCCCCCAGTTCGATCCGCCCCAGATGCCGACCTTGCCCGCCCGGTGCAGCTGGTCGAACAGGTCGACGAATTCATCGACCGGCACATCCGGGTTGTCGCGGTGCAGGATGTAGATCGGCGCGAAGTCGAGCCCCAGCCTTTCAAGCGAGATGTCAAGCTGCGCCCGCACCCCGTCGGGCGTGCAGAAGGGGGTGACGCCGCCCTTGACGGTCACGACCACCTCTTTCGCCACCCCGCGCGAGGCGATCCACTGGCCCAGCACCGCCTCGTGCCGTCCGCCGCCATAGACGAAGGCGGTGTCGAAGGCGTTGCCGCCCGCCTCCATCCAGGCATCCCAGATGACGGCGCCTTCGGCCGGCGTGTCGCGGTTGTCGCAGCCCATGACCAGCTGCGACATCGGCAGATCGACGCCCGCGATGCTGCGGCGCGGGATGTCCGGCAGGCCCTTGGGCAGGGTGCCGGGCAGCTTGCGCACCACCCCCGGCGCCTCGGCGAAGGTCGCATAGCCGACCTCGGCCCGCCAGCGATCGAGCGTGGCGATATTGCCCAGGCTGTCGGCATGCGACATGGCGGGGAAGGGCGGTTCCTTCCGCCCGTCAAGGATCGCGCGGGCGGCAAGCTCGGCCTCGAAGGCGAAGAGCTGCCAGTCGTGGCGGATCTCTTCCACCGTCGTCTCGCCGTCCGTCGTGATGCGGAGGGTGCAGTCGGACGGGCCTTCGTTGCGCCCCGGCATCCAGGGATTGTCGAGCAGGATCGTGCCCTTGGTGCCGTCGATCCTGAGCTTGTTCTCCATCATCCGGCTGGTGGCGCAGGCGACCTCGGCGGTGATGCCGCTGGCGAAGGTGAGGATACCATAGGCCACCTCGTCCACCCCGGTCTTGCCGATCAGGCCCGCGCCCTTGACGGTGACGGGATCGGCGAAGGGGGCGCCGGTCGCCACCCCGGCGATCATCCGCGCGGCCGAGACGGGATAGCCGCCCACATCGAGGATGCCGCCCCCCGCCAGATCGTGGCGATAGACGCGCGAGTCCGGGTATCCGCGGGCATCAAACCCGAAGGTGGCGTGGATATGGACGACCTCGCCGATCATGCCCGCCTTCAGCAGGTCGACCAGCCGGGCGATCTGGGGGTGGCAGCGATACATGAAGGCCTCCATCAGGAAGAGGTCTTCCTGACGGGCAACCTCGACCATCGCCGTCATCTCGGCCAGGTTCAGCGCGCCGGGCTTTTCCACCAGCACCGGCTTGCCTGCACGCAACGCCTGGATCGCCAGTTCGGCATGGGGCGGGTGGGGGGTGGCGATATAGACGGCATCGACAGCAGGATCGGCCAGAAGCGCCGCGGCGCTGGAATGGCGGTGGGCGGGGTCGATGCCGTAGCTGTCGCCAAAGGCGGTGCGGCGGGCGTCATCGCGGCTCGAGATGGCCTTGAGATGCGACAGGGGCGACAGGGCGATGCCATCGGCGAAATTGCGGGCGATGGTGCCGGGGCCGAGGATGCCCCAGTTCAGACGGGTCATGACTTTGCTTTCCTGGAAGTGTCGGGAGATGTGTCGGGAGACGGGGAGCGGGGCAGCTCTGCGGCCCCTTCGGGCCGTTTCAGATGCGCGCGTCGATAGGCGGAGGGCGCGCTGCGGAATTCGCGCGAGAAGCGGGACGAGAAATAGAACGGGCTGGAAAAGCCGTTCGCGGCGGCGACCTGCGACACGCTCCAGTTCGAGGAGCGCAGCATCTGGGCGGCGCGGTTCAGGCGTTCCTTCTCGATATAGACCTGCGGCGAAAGCTGCACCTGCCGGGTGAAAAGCGCGGTGAATTGCGAGCGGGAGAGGCCGACCTCGCGGCTGAGTTCGCCGATGTCGAGCCGTTCGGACAGCCGTTCGCCGATCAGGACAAGGGCGCGGTGGATGCGTTCGTCCATCTCGTAGGCGGCGAAGCGGGGGTTGAAGTAATCGGCCAGGATCAACACCCGTTCCAGCGCATTCATTGCGGCATCGACGCGCAGCCGGCTGGGGCCGTGGACGGTTTCGACGATGCGCAGGAACTCGGCCTCGATCGCGGCGAAATCCTCGCCGGTTGCAAGCAGGCTGATGCCGCTTTCCACCTCGGGCCAGGACAGCCAGTCAAGCCAGGTGGGGCGCGGGCGGAAATGCACCCAGATGTTGCGCCAGCCAAGCCTGTCGCCGGCATGGCCGTAGTCATGGATCGTGGAGGGCCGGATCAGCATCAGGTCGCCGCGCGCGAGAGGCCACTCCTGCCCGCCGCGACCGCGGACCTGACCCTGGCCGGCGCAGGTGGCGACAAGCAGCCAGTCGTCGGTGCCGTCGCGGCGAAAGGCGCGGTTGGCCGAGTTCTCTTGCGGCATGATGCCCGCGATCAGGGGGGCGGACAGGGGCGCCGCGTCGGATTTGCGCTCCTGATCGGTCATCCGTTCGGGCCCTCCGGACAGTGGCTGCATCGGAAACGGCTTTGCCGTGAACTGCAAAGCAGATTCCACAATTCATGGGAATTGCAATTCCATCCGCATTGGCGGTGGTTGCAATTCGTTCAAAAGCCGGAACCAGATGGTCCGGTTTGTGGCAGTGGCTGCGGCAATGGCAGTCTGCCGCCGCGGTAGCTTATGCCGGGGGTGGGAGGATGGTCCATCCAGTAGGGTCCGGCCTGCATGCAATATCGTCTTGCCATTGTCTGCCCCGTCTTGTGCGGAAAGGTCAGGCGGCGTTGGCCTGAGGCGGTCTTGGGCCGTTGAAGGCGCGGATCGGGGCGCGGATGGCGCTTGTTTTCTGCGCTGCAGCAAAGATTCGGATCGAGGGACGGGGTGCGCCAGCCGATTCGGTATGCTGCGATCCGGCGGTGGCAAACCTGTGATAATGGCGTCTCGGGTGCTCACGCGGATGTGCGGGATCGGACGATATCGCATGCCGTCTGGTCATGGGTACATGGCTTTCGGCCTGCGTGGCATTTGGTTCGGGTTTTTGGACAGGTTTTGCGCCTTCGAGGCGGATCACCCTTGACCGATTGGCAATCCTGCTGGCAGTCTCCTTTACCATTGCCATCGAGATCCCTGCAAACAGGGCGAGGCGAAATTCGGAGGGAGGAATACATGAAGACTGAGTATCACGCGCCGGGCAGCCGGTTCGAGACGCGTCGGCGCGGCCTTCTGGGCCTTGTCGGGGGCGGTGTGGTGGCGGCGGCGCTGAGCGCGGTTCCATCGGATGCGCTGGCCGATCAGGTCGAGATCACGATGTGGTCCTGGGTGCCGAACCTGCAGGAACAGATCGACCTGTTCATGGAGCGCAATCCCGACATCAGCGTCGAGCTGGTCAATGCCGGCCAGGGCGGCGCCCAGCACATGCAGTTCCGCAACGCTTTGCGCGCGGGCCGGGGCGCGCCGGACGTGATCCAGATCCCGCTCGAGATGCAGTCGACCTTTCAGCTGATCGGCGCGCTCGAGGATATCGGGCCGCTGGGGGCGTCCGAGCTTCAGGGCGATTTCGTGGACTGGGTCTGGGGTCAGGTCTCGTCCGACGGTGCGGTCTATGGCATTCCGTGGGACAGCGGCCCGATGGCCATCGTCTATCGCGGCGACCTGTTCGACGAGGCCGGGATCACCGAGATCCCCACCTGGGAAGACTTCCGCGAGGCCGCCGCCCAGTTCCGCGAGACCCATCCCGACAAATACATCACCAGCGCGACCTTCAGCTCGGGCGGCTGGTCGACGGGGATGTTCTGGCAAGCGGGGTCGCGGCCCTTCGAGGTGATCGACCAGACCACGATCCGTATCAACGTCAATGACGATGCGGCCCGTGAAGTGGCGCAATACTGGACCGAGCTGCTCGAGGCCGATCTGGTCGATCCGCAGCCGGCCTGGAACAACGACTTCTACACCTCGCTTGACCGGGGGCTGATTTCCTCCTGGATCATCGCGGGCTGGGGTCCGGTGTTCATGGAGGGCTTCACCTCGGAAAGCGCGGGCCAGTGGCGCGCGATGCCGATGCCGACCTGGGGCGAAGACAACCCGGCGGCGGGCAACTGGGGCGGATCCTCCATCGCGGTCGTGGCGGGCACGCCCGAGGCCGAAGCGGCGGCGCGTCTGGCGATCTTCCTGGGCCATGACACTGACGCGGCCACGATGTTCTACGAGCGTCAGTTCCTGTTCCCGGTGCTCAACAGCATCCTGGAAAGCGATGAATTCGTGAACGCCACGATGGATTTCTATGGCGGTCAGGGCTTCAACCACGTCTTTGCCGATGCCTCGAACACGATCGACCGCGACTTCCAGTTCAGCCCGTTCCAGGACTTCGTCTATGAGACGCTGGAAAGCGAGCTGGGCGGCGCGGCTGCCAACGGCACCAGCCTGGTCGACGCGCTTGACCGGGCGCAGGCGACGCTTGTGAGCTTTGCCCAGGAGCAGGGCTTCACGGTGGTGGACTGACCGGAGCATGGCGGTTCAATCGCCACCGGAGACCGAGGCGGGGCGCGCAGCGGCGCGCCCCGTCACCATGCCGTCACCGCATCGACAGCGGCGCAGCCGGCTGTCGGCGCTGGTGCCCTATCTGTTTCTGGCGCCCTTCATCCTCCTCTTCGTGACGATGCTGGTGCTGCCGATGTTCTATGCCTTCTACCTCTCGCTCTATCAGGAGCGGCTGGTGGGCGGCACGATCTTTGTCGGGATCCGCAACTACCAGACCGCGCTTGGCGATCCGGCCTTCTGGGAGGGGGTGCGCAATGTCGCCCTGTTCGGGATCATTCAGGTGCCGATCATGCTGGGCCTTGCGCTGGTGCTGGCGCTGATCCTTGATTCGACGCTGATCAAGGCGCGCAGCTTCTTTCGCACCGCCTTTTACCTGCCCTATGCCGTGCCCACGGTGATCGCGGCGCTGGTCTGGGGCTATCTTTACGGGCCGAATTTCGGACCCTTCACCCAGCTTGCCGATCTGGTCGGCACGGCCCGGCCAAGGTTCCTGAGCGATGGCTGGATCCTCTGGTCCATCGCCAATATCGTGACCTGGACCTTTGTCGGCTACAACATGGTGATCCTTTTCGCCGCCCTGCAGGCCGTGCCGCGCGACCTTGAGGAGGCGGCATCGCTGGACGGGGCGGGGCCGTTCCAGTTCGCCTGGCATGTCAAGCTGCCGCTGATCATGCCGGCGCTGCTGCTCTGCGCGATCTTCTCGATCATCGGGACGTTCCAGCTGTTCAACGAGCCGATGATCCTGCGGCCGATGGCCAGCAACGTGATCGGCCGGAACTTCACGCCGAACCTTTATGCCTATTCGCTGACCTTCACGAGCGCGCAGATCAACCTTGCCGCGGCCGTGTCCTTCATCACGGCGACGATCGTGGCGATCATCTCGTTCGTCTTCATCCGCTTTGCCGCGCGGGGATCGGGGCCGACCTCATGACCATCGCAATGACCCGCGGCCGGAGCGGCCATTTCGTCAAGGAAAAGACCATCGCCTATGCGGTGCTGGGGCTGTTCCTGATCTATACGCTGCTGCCGCTGTATTACCTCGTGATATCGTCGACCAAGACGAACACGCAGCTGTTCTCGACCTTTGGCCTGTGGTTCGCGGGTGATCTGAACCTGCGCGCGAATATCGAGGCGCTGTTCCAGCGGCAGAACGGGGTCTTTGCCAACTGGCTGGCGAATTCCGCGCTGTATTCGGTGGCCGGCGGCGTGGGTGCTGCCGCGGTGGCGACGGCGGCGGGCTATGCCCTGTCGAAATTCACCTTCCGGGGCCGGAACCTGACATTCGCCATCATCCTCGGCACGGTGATGGTGCCCAATACGGCGCTGGTGATCCCGCTGTTCCTGCTGTTCGCCAATTTCGGCCTGACCGATACGATCTGGGCGATCATCCTGCCGTCGATGGTGTTTCCGCTGGGTGTCTATCTGATGAAGATCTACATCGACCAGGCCGTCCCCGACGAGCTGATCGACGCGGCGCGGATCGACGGGGCGTCGGAGCTTTCGATCTTTTTCGGGATCGTGGTGCGGCTGGCGATGCCGGGGATCGTGACGGTGATGCTTCTGGCCTTCACCAGCACCTGGAACAACTATTTCCTGCCGCTGGTCATGGTGACCGATCCCAAGCTGATGCCCGTGACCGTGGGCCTGGCGCAATGGAACGAGCTGGCCAGTGCCGGCAGCGGCGGGCAGGCGCTGTTTTCGCTGGTGATCACCGGGGCGCTGATCGGGGTTCTGCCGGTGGTGGCGATGTTCCTGCTGTTGCAGCGGTTCTGGCAGGGCGGCCTTGCCTCGGGCGCCGTCAAATGAGGGTCGGGAGGACGATATGGGTGATGTGACGCTGTCAGGGATCCGCAAGAGCTTTGGCGCGCTGACGGTTCTGCATGATGTCGACCTCGGGATCGAGGAGGGCGAATTCGTGGCCCTTGTCGGCCCCTCGGGCTGTGGCAAGTCCACGCTGCTGCGGATCATCGCGGGGCTCGAGACGCTGAGCGCCGGGCGCATCACCATCGGCGGCGAGGACATGACCGAGATCCTGCCCAAGGACCGCGACATCGCGATGGTGTTCCAGTCCTATGCGCTTTACCCGCATCTGAGCGTGTCCGAGAACATGGGCTTTTCGCTGAAGCTGCGGAAGACGCCGAAATCCGAGATCGACAGCCGCGTCGGCGGGGCGGCGGGGATCCTGAACCTGAAGGACTACCTTGCCCGGCGCCCGCGCGAGCTTTCGGGCGGGCAGCGGCAGCGGGTGGCGATGGGGCGCGCCATCGTGCGCGATCCCAAGGTGTTCCTGTTCGACGAGCCCTTGTCGAACCTTGACGCCAAGCTGCGCGTGCAGATGCGGACCGAGATCCGCGCCCTGCATCAAAGGCTGGGCGTGACCACGATCTATGTCACCCATGACCAGATCGAGGCAATGACCATGGCCGACCGCATCGTGGTGATGCGCGACGGGCGGATCGAGCAGGTGGGCGCGCCGCTTGAGATCTATGACAACCCGGCCAATCTTTTCGTGGCGGGGTTCATCGGCAGCCCGTCGATGAACATCCTGCCCGCCCGCACCGAAGCCTCGGAGATCGTCATCGGCGAGGGGGCGGGGGCGTTGCGGCTTGCGGCGGGGGCGGTGCCCGGCGGGCGGGTGCAGTC
>JBHYFN010000035.1:0-39359 GCA_051859505.1 Paracoccaceae bacterium | reverse complement strand
GCTTCTGGAACCGTTCCCAGCCGGTCATGGTCAGCAGGCGGGTCTTGGGCGTGATCTCGACGAATTCGAGCCGCCCATCGTTCATCAAGGCACGAATCTGCGCCGTGCTGAGCCCCACACGAGCGCCAAGTTCCTTGGGCGACAGCAGCTTTTCCTGTGACAAACCCCTCTCCTTTCCTGCAAATTGACGAAAACGCATTGAATGCGGTGCCGTGCCGTGCTTCGATAGTGAAACGCTGGCGTTAACGCACAAACGTGCGCTTATATGCGCTCATGCGTCACGGCAAGCTGATTGATGTCAAGAATAGTGAATCGTCCGGATACCTACCTCGGCGGCCTCGGCGCGCGCATGGCGATCGCGCGCAACGAGCTTGGCCTGTCGCAGGCCCGGATGGCCGAAGCCCTCGGCATGTCGCAGCGCGCCTATCAGAGCTACGAGACCGGCAAACGCTCGATGCCGGTGGAGGCGCTGGTCGACATGCACCGCCAGTTCGGCGTGGACCTGAACTGGATCCTGCTGGGGGTCGAAGCAGTGCGCCCGGGCCATGACCTGGCCGCGCTGGAAGGGTTCGAGACGGCGCTGGACCGTCACTTGGGCGCGACCAGCATCCGCCTGAAAAGCGAGAAGCGCGGCGCGATCGTCGCGCGCTGGTACCGGTCGTTCCTGGAGGGGAAGGAAATCCCGATGGACGACGTCCACACCTGGATCGAATTGTTGAGAGAATGATGATGAAGATCGAGAAGAGCGACGTGTGGCAACGGCACCAGCTGGCGACGTTGGAGCGGATGCAGAGGGATCTGGCGCGCTGGACGCATCCGGTGATCCGGGCGGTAGGACTGTGCGGGGTGGCCTATCTGGCGAGCTGGGCGGTGGTGATGGTGCTGGGGGCTGGAGCCGGGGCGATGGTGGTCGTTGCGGCAGTGTCTGCGGCTGTGCTGATGCTTGGCGCTCCAGCCTTTGTGTTGGCGGTCGGGGTAGAGCGGTATGCTCGGGGGCGGTTGGAAGGCCAAATGAGTTGAGGGAAAGGGCTTCGCACCCGGCCCAGAGCGGACCTTGAAGCGAAGCCGGGTGCCTTCCCGGAGCGGACACTCGCGCCTGTGGCGGCGATAGCTGAACGGGTTGCCTGGTAATCGGCACGTGCTCTCTGGAACCGACGCGTGTGCGCGGCCGCCGTTGTCGATTGACGACAGCGGGGGCGGAACGTACTCAGGTCACATGCGTGTGAGACCGACCATTCAGACCCGCCTGACCGCTGCGCTGCTGGCGCTGGCGCTCGCTGTTCTGGGCTTCGGTCACCAGCATGCCCCGGCTGCGCCCGCTGATCCGATGCTGGCGGCGTATATGCAGTTGGGCGGATCGCTGGACGATCTGTGCATCGAAGGCGGTGACGTCCCGCAAGGGATGGCGCAGGATTGCCCGGTCTGCACGCTGGCGCAGGCCATGGCGCTTTCGCCCGAGGCGGGCCAGTCCGGTCTGTCGCTGCGCATCGCACGGATCGAGCCTCCGCGCGCGGGTCATCTGCTGGCCGGCCATCACACCCCCCGCGCGCCCCCGGCGCGTGGCCCCCCGGTCGCTCTTGTCTGAAGCCTGAATGCCCGACCGCCGCTGCGGTCGGGCCGTTGCCCTTCATTCGAGAGAGATCCCACATGCGTTACCTGACCGCTGCGGCCCCCGCCGCCCTGTTTGCTGCCCCGTTTGCTGCCCTTCTCGCCGCGCCTGCACTGGCCGACCAACCCGTCACCATCAATTTCGCCGCTGAAATGGCAGGCACCCCCTTCACCTGCGCGCAGGCCTATGAAGGCATCGGAACGACCGCCTCGACGGTCGAGGTGGCCGATTTCCGCGTCTTCGTCACCAATGCCCGGCTGATCGGCGCGGATGGGGCCGAGACCCCCATCGCGCTGGATCAGGACGGGATCTGGCAGGTCGCCGATGTGGCGCTGCTGGATTTCGAGGATGCGACCGGCACCTGCGTCAATGGCACGCCCGACATGAACACCAGCTTGCGTGGCACAGTGCCTGCGGGGGACTATACGGGCCTCACCTTCGACATCGGCGTGCCGTTCGATCTGAACCACGGCGACCCGACGCTGGCACCCTCGCCCCTGAACCTGACCGCGATGTTCTGGAACTGGCAGGGCGGCTACAAGTTCATCAAGGTTGAACTGTCCTCGACCGGCCTGCCTGTCACCCATGACGCCAACCGCGGCTGGGCGCTGCATCTGGGTTCGACCGGCTGCGCCTCCGAGGCCCGGACGGTGGCCCCGGAAGCCGAATGCGCCAATCCGAACCTTGTGGATGTGCGTTTCGACAGCTTCGATCCTGTCGCCAACACAGTCATCTTCGACGTAGCCCCGGTGCTGGCCGAGGCGAATGTGGATTACAACACACCCGAAACCAGCCCCGGCTGCATGTCCTTCCCTGATGACGATGACTGCATCCCGGTCATGTCGCGGCTGGGGCTTGGCTTCCGCGACATCGCGGCGGGCGAGCAACGTTTCGCAACGATGCGCTGAACCCATGCGCGCCGTGGCCTTGGCCGCGGCGCTGAGCGGGGCGGCAAGCGCGGGACTGGCCTATGACTGGGCCATTCCCTGGTCGATCTGGGCCGGCATCTGTTCTACGACCAGCGGCTGTCCGTCGATGGCACGATGTCCTGTGCATCCTGCCATGAGCAGGCGCGCGCCTTTACGGATGGGCGCGCGGTGTCGGTGGGCATCACGGGAGAGGCCGGGGCGTTCAATGCGCCGACTCTGGCCAATGTCGGCTATCTGCCCACGCTGACCTGGGCCAATCCGATGGTGGACAGCCTCGAATTCCACGCCCTGATCCCGATCTTCGGCGAGGATCCGGTGGAAATGGGCAATGCCGGGCAGGAATCAGCGCTGTTCGCACGTCTGATGGAGGATGCGCTTTATCAGAACGCCTTCGCCGCCGCCTTCCCCGACCGCCCGCAGGCCGATCTGTTCACCATCACCCGCGCGCTGGGCGCGTTCCAGCGGACCCTGATTTCCGTCGGCAGCCCCTATGACCGCTTCGTCTACGAGGGCGACCGCACAGCCATTTCTGACGCGGCGATGCGCGGGATGGATCTGTTCTTCGACCACCGGACCGAATGCTACCACTGCCATCTGGGCCTGAACTTCACCAACAATCTGATCACCTCGCGCAGCGCCATGCCCGAGACGGGGTTTCACAACACCGGCCTCGGGGCGGAGGGCGGGACCAGCGAATTCACCCTGAACCCCCGTGACCGGGGCCGCTTCCGCACCCCCACCCTGCGCAATGTCGCCATGACCGCCCCCTACATGCATGACGGGCGGTTCCAGACGCTGGAACAGGTCATCCGCCACTATGCAGCGGGCGGCGAGGCCGCACGACTTGGCCAACCCGACCCGCTGCGCGACCCACTCATCATCGGCTTTCAGATCACCGAGGCCGAGATCGCCGATCTGATCGCCTTTCTGGAGAGCCTGACGGATGAGGATTTCCTCACCGATCCGGCCTTCGCGAACCCCTGGCCGGAGGGACATCCGGCCACAGGCGGGGACGCGACCCCGCCGGAAGACCCTTCAGGAAACAAGAGAGAAACGAGATGAAGCAGACCTTTGCAAGACTTGTCGCCCCGGTGCTGGCCCTTGGGCTTGCGGCACCGGCACTCGCGGAAATCGCCTTTACCGATATCGAAGGGCGCCAGATCGTGCTTGAACAGCCGCCCGCGCGGGTGGCGCTGGGCTTCTACTACGAAGATTACCTGGCAGTGACGGGGTCCGAGGGCCTGGATCGCGTGGTTTCCCTGTCGCGCAGCCCCTGGGCCGACTGGCGCCCGGGCCAGTGGCAGGCCTATACCGTCCGGTTCCCGCAGCTGGAAACGTTGCCTGATTTCGGCGATGCCGACGACAACAGCTTTTCGGTCGAGGCGCTTATCGCCACGCAGCCAGAGGTGGCAATTCTTGCGCCGTGGCAAACCGATGCGATCGGCGCTGCGGGCGTGGCCCAGATCGAGGCTGCGGGGATCACGGTCGTCGCGATCGACTACAACGCCCAGACCCTTGAGCGGCACCTCGAGTCCACGCGGATTCTGGGTACCTTGCTGGGTCATGCCGACCGCGCGGAAGAACTCGCGGCCTTCTACGAGGCGATGACGCAAGATACGATGGCCCGCATCGCGGCGACCGGGGCCTCGGACCGCAGGGTTTATGTCGAGCTGGCGCAGCGTGGCCCGGACGAGGTCGGCAACAGCTACGGGCGCGGGATGTGGGCCGGGGTGATCGAGCTTGTGGGCGGGGACAACATCGCCCGCGGCCAGATCGAGAACTGGGGACCGCTCAACCCCGAATATGTTTTGTCCCGGCAACCCGAAGTGATCCTGCTGGCGGGTTCCGAATGGCTGAACCGGCCCGAGGCCGTGCTTCTGGGCTTCGGGCAGGATGCGGCGCTGGCCCGCGAGCGGATGGCCGCCTATACCACGCGCCCGGGTTGGGCCGATCTGCCCGCCGTCCAGTCGGGGGATGTTTACGGCATCTACCACGGCGGCAACCGCACCCTGTCGGATTTCGTCTATGCGCGGGCGATTG
Source organism: Paracoccaceae bacterium (assembly GCA_051859505.1). Classification (GTDB taxonomy): domain Bacteria; phylum Pseudomonadota; class Alphaproteobacteria; order Rhodobacterales; family Rhodobacteraceae; genus JAFIEN01. Next base: position 34,781 of record JBHYFN010000035.1, on the reverse strand, counting down.
CCAAGGCGATCTATCCCGAAGCCTTTGCCGATGTGGACCCGGCCGCAGAACTGGCCGCCTTCTATGATCGGTTCTTGCCGGTGGCAGCCGACGGTGTGTTTGTTGTCGGGCTCAGATGACAGGAACGGGGCCTGCACCTGCCATCGCGGGATGGCACGGCCGGGCTGCCCGGCGCAGGGGCGCGGTGCTTGCCGCGGCCCTGCTGCTGGTGCTCCTGGCGTTGGCAGACCTGGGAACCGGCCCGTCACGCATGTCGCCGCCCGAGGTCTGGCGCGCGCTGCTGGCAGGCCCCGGCGGCACCGACCGCGTGGCCGCCACCATCCTGTGGCAGATCCGCATGCCGCAACTGGCCATGGCGATGATCGTCGGGGCCAGTCTGGGGCTCGCCGGTTTGCTGATGCAGACGATCCTGGCAAACCCTCTGGCCTCTCCCTTCACACTGGGGTTCTCGGCGGCGGCCGGTTTCGGTGCGGCCTTGTCCATCCTGGGCGCCTCGGTCGTGGCGCTGCCGCTGCCGCAATGGGTGCTGACCCCGCTTGCCGCCTTCGCCGGAACGCTGATCGCCACGGCCATCATCTGGCTGGTTTCCCGGACCAAGGGCACAAATCCCGAAATTCTGGTTCTGGCAGGCATTGCCGTGCTGTTCTTCTTCCAGTCGCTTCAGGCGCTGGTGCAGTTCATGGCCTCGCCCGAGGTTCTGCAGCAGATTGTCTTCTGGCTGTTCGGGTCGCTGCTGCGGGCGAACTGGACCGCGGTTCAGGTCTCGGGAGTCATCCTGCTGGCGTGCCTGCCTTTCATTGCACGCGACCTATGGGCACTGACGACGCTGCGCCTTGGCGAGGCGAATGCCGCGAGCCTTGGCCTGGACGTCGCGCGGCTGCGCCGGCGCGCATTCCTGATCTGTGCCGCGCTCACCGCCGCTGCGGTCAGCTTTACCGGGACAATCGGCTTTGTCGGCCTGATCGCGCCCCATGTCGCGCGTGCGGCGGTCGGCGAGGATCATCGCCTCTCGCTGCCGCTTTCGGCGCTTGCGGGGGCCATCATCCTCGTTTCGGCGTCGGTTGCCGGCAAGCTGTTGTCGCAGGGTGCCGCCATTCCGGTGGGCATCATCACCGCGATTGCCGGCATTCCGATGCTGCTTGTCGTCATCATCCGTCACAAGGGGGGATAGAGCGGTGTTCGTGATCGACGTCCCCGAACTGCGTCGCGGCGCCTTGGCCATCCTGAGGCCAATGCGCCTTGAATTTCAGGCCGGGCAGATGCTGGGCCTGGTCGGCCCCAACGGCTCTGGCAAGAGCACACTTCTGTCGGCGCTCGCCGGACTGGGCCCGCAGCAGGCAACGATCCGGCTGAACGGGCAGCCGGTGCCGGCTGGGGAAATCGGGTATCTGCCCCAGGATTTCGCGGTGCGCTCGGCTTTGACCGTGCTGGATGCCGTGCTGTTGGGGCGCCGCGAACAACTCGGGCTGCGGATCGATCCCGCCCTGTTGGGGCAGGCGCAGGCCTGTCTTGACGATCTCGGGCTCAGTTCGCTGGCAGACCGGCCACTGAACACATTGTCGGGCGGCCAGCAGCAACGGGTGATGATCGCGCAACGGCTGTTCCGCCAGCCACGGCTGCTTTTGCTGGACGAAGCCACCTCGGCCCTTGATCTGCGCCACCAGCTGGAAGTTCTGGCAACCCTGCGCATGCATGCGCGGCAAACCGGAGTGCCGGTGCTCTGCGCATTACACGACCTGACCCTGGCGGTGCGGTTTTGCGACCGGCTTCTGGTGCTTGCCGATGGGGGTCTTGCCGCTGATGATGCCCCGGCAGAGCTGCTTGCAACCCGCTGTATCGCGGACCACTGGGGCATCGAGCCCGAGGTGCTGACATGCCGGGCAGGAAGCCCCGTCATCGTGGCGCATCAGCCCGCATGGGCCGCAAAGCGTGCCGCGAGAGCTGACAGCCGAGCGCTTCCGCACCTGTCCGAACCTCCCGAACCCCTGGCCGGAGGGACATCCGGCCACCAGCAGGGACGCAACCCTGCCGGAAGATCCTTCATGAACAGGAGAGAGAGACCATGAAGAAAGCCCTGATGACCCTGGCAGCCCTGGCCCTGTCGGCCCCGGCCGCCTTTGCCCATGCCACATTCGAGCAGCTCGAGGTGACCCAGAACGCGCGCGAGCGGATGGTGATCCGCATCCCCCACGGCTGCGGGCCCGAGGCTACCCTGCGCCTGCGCGTCTCGATCCCCGACGGGATCAACGCCGTGCAGCCCATGGTCAAGGCAGGCTGGGAACTGTCCACCGTGATCGGCCCTCTGGCGGAACCCTACCACAGCCACGGGACCGAAATCACCGAAGGCGTGCGTGAGATCATCTGGGAAGGCGAGTTGCCATCGGAATTCTATGACGAGTTCATCTTCCGCGCACGCTTTACCGAGGCCCTGCCTGCGGGTGAGGTCGTCTATATCCCCGTTGTGCAGGAATGCGCCACCGGTGCAGAGCGCTGGATCGAGATTCCGGCCGAGGGTCAGTCGGCCGCCGATCTGAGCTATCCGGCACCTGGAGTGCTGGTGACGGCCCCCGGCGGGCATGACCATTCGCATGAGCATAGCCACGGAAACTGACGTATTCAACGTGCCCCCAATGCCGGATTTCCTTGGCCCGGGGCACGGAGGATGCGTGCCGGAACAGTTCCCGTTTCGGCACGCACACTTCCCGCCGGGTTCGGGCGCGGTCCTCAACCGACCCGGCCCGGCGGGCCTTTTCCCGGAGCACTGTCGATGTATCTGCGCCTTGTTGCTTTCCTCCTGGTGCTGCTGCCGATGCAGGCGCTGGCCCATGCGCAGCTGCGCGGCGCCGAGCCCCCTGCCGGTGCGATCCTCGATACGGCCCCCGCAGAGGTGATCCTGACCTTCAACGAACCCGTCGCCCCCTTGCAGGCGCGGATCTTCGCGCCGGATGGCGGCGTGCAGGATGTCGAGAGCCGCGCCCAGGGCCCCGATCTGATCGTCGCCTTGCCGGGTGGCCTGCAACAGGGCACGCATGCGCTGTCCTGGCGGGTGGTCTCGGACGATGGCCACCCGGTCGGCGGAACGCATGTGTTTTCCATCGGTTTCGAGACCGGCGCGCCCGAGGCCGCGCCCGAGCCGGTGCCGTGGTTCGCGGCGCTCGCCCGCGGGGCGCTGACGCTCGCGCTGGTCCTGGGCGTGGGCGGCATGGTCTGGGCCGTACTTTCGGGGCGACCAGCGCCGGGGCCGATCCGCCGGGCGCTCTGGGCGGTTCCACCCGCCGCGCTGGCGCTGATGGCCGCGCAGGCGATGGACCTGACCGGCGCCGGCGCGCAGGCCCTGGCCGATCCTGCCGCCTGGGGGCTGGCGCTGGCCTCGCCCTTTGCGCTGACCGCCGGGCTGGCGGTGATCGCCGCCGCGCTGGCCACGACCGGGCGCAAACCGCCGGTTCTGGCCGCCTGGGCGCTGGCGGCGCTGTCCTTCGCCGCGGCCGGTCATGCGGCACGGGCCGAGCCCGCCTTGCTGATGGCACCCCTGATGTTCGCCCATGCGGGGGCGCTGATCTTCTGGGCCGGTGCCCTGCCCGGGCTGGTGGTGGCCCTGCGCGCGCCCGATGCGGCGGCGCTGATGGTCCGGTTCTCGCGCCTCGCGGTGCCGATGGTGGCGGTGCTGGTCCTGACCGGGGCGGCGCTGGCCTGGCGGCAGGTCGAAAGCCCCGCCGCTCTGGTAGGCACCGCCTATGGCTGGGTGCTGATTACGAAGCTCGCGCTTGTCGCGCTGGTTCTGGCGCTGGCCGCCCGGCACCGGCTGATCCTGACCCCGCGACTGACACAGGGCGCACCGAACGCAGGCCCCGTCTTCGCCCGCTCGTTGCGGGTGGAACTGGTGCTGATGGTTGCGATCCTGGCCCTGACCGCCGGTTTCCGCCTCACCCCCCCGCCCCGCGCCCTGGCCGATCTGCCCGAGACCCGGGCCGAGTTGCACCTGCACGGTCGCCAGACGATGGCCGACATCGCCCTGATCCCCGGCCGCCCCGGCCCGAACCGGGTCGAGATCGTGCCGCTGGACGCCGATTTCCAGCCCTTCACCCCGCTCGAGATCACGCTGGTCTTCAGCCGCCCGGCCGAAGGGCTGGAGGGGATCGCACTGCGTGCCGAGCGGGACGCCGACGGGATATGGCGCGCCGGTCCGGTGCACCTGCCGCCGGGAGGGCCGCTGGACGTGGTGGCCGACATCCTGATCACCGATTTCCGCAAGGAGATGATCGGCGGCGAGATGGCGTTGTTGCCGTGAATGGTACAAGATAACAGTCGCGCATGACCCTTGCCATGGACCACACCGCCAGGCCTCGCCGCTTCGAGACACCCGCTCTGGGCGCTTTGTTCGTGCTCTCGGGCGCGGCGGCGCTGATCTATCAGGTGCTCTGGGTGCGGGAATTGGGCTTGTTGTTCGGCTCCACCGCTCAGGCGGCGGCGCTGACGATCGCCATCTTCTTTGCCGGGATCGCGCTGGGGGGGTGGCTGTTCGGGCGGCTCGCGGCGCGACTCCAGCGGCCGCTCAGGGCCTTCGGCTGGGTCGAGGTCGGGGTCGCGGCCACGGCGCTGGGGCATTTCCTGGTGTCCCCGGCCTATTTCGCCCTCTACCCCACGCTTTACGCCCTGGTCGGCGGGGTGCCGGTGCTGGAAATCGGGCTCAAGGCGCTGGTGGCGGCGACGATCCTTCTGCCCTCGGCCATCCTGATGGGCGGCACGCTACCCCTGATGGGCCAACATGTGATCCGCGCGCAGGACTCGCTCGGCCGGATGGGCTCGGCGCTCTATGCGCTGAACACCGCTGGCGGGGCGCTGGGGGCGCTGGCGGCGGGGTTTGTCCTGCCGGTCTGGCTGGGGTTTTCGGGCGCCTATCTGCTGGCGGTGGGGTTCGATCTGTTCGTCGGCGCCTCGGCCCTGATGCTCGCCCGCCGCGCGCTGCCGATGGTGCCTGAGGCCAAGGCCCCGCCCGCCATGATCCCCGCGCGGCTCTGGGTCATCGCCTTTGCCTCGGGCTTTGCCACGCTGGCGGTCGAGGTGATCTGGACCCGCGCTTTCGCCCAAGTGCTGCAAAACTCGGTCTATACCTATGCGCTGGTGCTGACGGTGTTCCTGCTGGCGCTGTCGCTCGGCGCGGCGCTCGCCAATGCGCTGAGCCGGCTGGCTTTGCGGCCCGAAACCGTCCTGACCGGCCTCTTGCTGGCCTCATGCGCCGTGATCGCCGCCACCCCGCATCTGTTCCACCATCTGACCGGCGGCTTGGGATACCTTGGCGGGCGTGCGGATTTCGCGGGCTATGTGATGGAGGTCGGGCGGGTGGCCGTGCTGACCATGCTGATCCCCGGCACGATTCTGGGCGCGGTGCTGCCCTACCTTTTGCGCCTGCTGGAAGGGGGCGGCGCGCCGGGCGCCCTGCTGGGCCGGCTGATCGCGGTCAACACCACCGGCGCGATTTTCGGGGCGCTGGCTGGAGGGTTCGTCATCTTGCCGCTCATGGGGATGTGGCAGGGGCTGTGGCTGATGGGCGCGGTCTATGCGGTGCTGGTGGTGGCGCTCTGGCAACCCTCGGACGGCGGGGCGGCGCGGAGCACCCGCTTGGCGGCGCTCGCCGGCGTGGTGGCGCTGGTGGCGGGCCAACCGGGGCTTGAGGCCACGCGCCTGAACCCCGGCGAGGAGCTTCTGGCCTTTCGCGAAGGCCCCTCGGCCACCGTCTCGGTGATCGAACGTGGTGACGCCAAATTCATACGCGTCAACAACTTCTACACTCTGGGCGGCTCCGGTGCGCTGGTCCCGGAACGCAACCAGACCATGATCCCGCTGCTGACCCATCCGGCCCCGCGCGAGGTCTTCTTTCTGGGCATGGGCACGGGCATTTCGGCAGGCGCAGGGCTGTTCGCAGGCCCCGACCGCGTGACGGTCTGCGAGTTGCTGCCCGATGTGGTGGATTTCGCGGAGAGTTGGTTCGGCCCCTATGTGAACGGGTTGTTCACCGACCCCCGCGTGACAATCCACCGCGAGGATGGGCGGCAATGCCTGGCCCGTTCCCCCGCCACCTATGACATGATCATCGCCGATCTGTTCACCCCGTGGCGCGCGGGGGTGGGCAATGTCTACACGGTGGAACACTACCGCCTTGCCGCCAGCCGGCTGAACCCCGGCGGGGCTTATGTGCAATGGATGCCGCTTTATCAGGTGTCGCGCTCCGAGTTCGAGATCATCGCGAACACCATGGCGCAGGTCTTCCCCGAACTGACGCTGTGGCGCGGGGACCTCTATCCCGAACGCTCGATCCTGGCGCTGGTCGGCCGCAACGAACCCGCACCGCTGGACCCGGCAACGCTGGCGGCGCAGTGGCGGATGATGACCGGCGAGGACACGCCCGACGCGGTGCTGGTCGACCGGGCGCTGAAATTCTACGCCGGCAATGCCGCCTCGGGCCTCTTCGCCCATGCCCCCGTCAACACCGATGACCACCCGCTGATCGAGTTCATGGCCCCCCGCACCCACCGCGCCGTGATCGCCGGGACCGCCCGCTTCCTGGTGGGGCCCGAGCGCGACCGCCTCTATGCCGACCTTATGGAGGCGATGCCGCCCGAGACCGATCCCCACCTGTCCATCCTGACCCCGGCGCAAGCCGCGCTGCCGGTGGCCGGGGCCCTCTATGCCGAATGGCAAGGCATGCGCCACCACGAGAACCCGCGCGCCGAGCCGCTCTGGCGCCAGTTCACCCTGATCACCCCGCCCCACGCCATCAACCCCGACAGCCCCGCCGGTCAGGTCGCCCGCGGCGGCATGGCCTTCGGAGATGCGACGGAGTGAGCGAGCCTGCCACGGCTGGGCACCGCTGCATCCGGCCGACGCCCTGTCGCCGGTCCTGCAGGGGCGAGACCCGCCGGCAACCGCCCACAGCGCGGCGTTTTCGCCCCCCTGGACGCGAGCGTAATTTTTTTCTGGTGGCGATGTCGAAATCTGCAAAGGTCAATCGTCCTTGGGGTATCGAAACCTCAGACGCAAAGGAGCTCCCATGGTTTTCGCGATTACCCCCCTCTATGCGCTGCCGGTGGCGGCGATCTATCTGATCCTGTGGTTCAGGGTGTCCTCGGTGCGGTCGGAGGCCAAGATATCCTTCGGCGACGGCGGCAACCCGGTCCTGCTGCAGCGCATCCGCCAGCACGGCAACTGCGCCGAATGGTCGGCCTTCGTGCTGATCCTGATGATGCTGGCCGAAGGCATGGGCACGCCCGCGACCTGGCTGCATATCTCGGGCGCGCTGCTGGTCATCGGCCGCATCGCGCACCCCTTCGGGCTGGTGCCCGACAACGCCGGCCACCCGCTGCGCTATGTCGGCAACGGCACCAACCTGCTGGCCGCGCTCAATGCGATGGTCTGCATCGGCATCCACATTTTCGGCCTTTGAAAGGAAAACTCCCATGAATTACATGCTTCTGCTTTACGGCGATCCGGCCATGGAACCCGCCTTCGGCACACCAGAGTTCGATTCCATGATGAAGGGCTATGCCGATTTCAGCGCGCTGCTGAAAAATGATGGCGTGTTGAAGGGCGGCGAGGGGCTGCAAGGGATCGAGACCGCGACATCCTTGCGCGTTCGGGGCGGCAAGGTCGAGACGATGGACGGCCCCTTCGCCGAAACGCGCGAGCATCTGGGCGGCTACTACGTCATCGACGTGCCCGATCTGGATGCCGCACTGCGCTACGCCGCGCAGGTTCCCGCCGCGCTCTACGGCACGGTCGAGGTGCGGCCGCTTATGAACTACAACCCGGCGGGGTAAGGCCATGACCACCGCCCCCGGCCTGGCAAGCGCCATCGCGGTCTCGAAGGAACTCGACCGCGTGATGCGGGCCGACCGGGGGCGGCTTGTGGCCGTACTTGCCGCGGGCCTGCGCGATCTGTCGCTTGCCGAAGAGGTGTTGCAGGAGGCCGCGGTCTCGGCGCTGGCGCATTGGGGCCGCGCGGGCCTGCCCAGCCAGCCCGCCGGCTGGCTGTTGCAGGTGGCACGACGCAAGGCCATCGACCGGCTGCGCGGCGCGGCCCGCGACAGCCGCAAGGGGCAGGCGCTGGCGGTGCTGGCCACCGACGAGGCCGCGTCCGACCCGCAGGCGATCCCCGACGAACGGCTGCGCCTCATCTTCGCCTGCTGCCACCCCGCGCTCGAGCCGAAATCGCGCGTCGCCCTGACGCTGCGCGCGGTCTGCGGCCTGACCACGCCGGAAATCGCCCGCGCCTTCCTCGATGCCGAACCGACGATGGGCCAGCGCATCACCCGCGCCAAGGCCAAGATCGCCGCCGCTGGCATCCCCTTCGCAGTGCCGGATGCCGAACACTGGCCCGCGCGGCTCGATGCGGTGCTGACGACCGTCTACCTGATCTTTACCACCGGCTACGTCGCCGGGCCGCACGAGCCGCGCGACCTGTGCCGCGAGGCCGAGTACCTGATCCGGCTGATCGACCGGCTCCGCCCTGAAGACCCCGAGATCGAGGGCGCGCTGGCCATGATGCTGCTGACCGCCGCCCGCCGCGCCGCACGGATCGGGCCCGACGGGGCCAGCCTGCCCCCCGCCGAACAGGACCGCGCTCTGTGGGATGCCGCCCGCCTGTCCGAAGGGCGCGCGATCCTGGCCCGCGCCGTCGCCCGCCGCCGTCCCGGCCCCTTCCAGATCAAGGCCGCCATCGCCGATTGCCAGATGGCCGACCCCGCCCCCGACTGGCCGCAGATCGCCGCCCTCTACGGCGCGCTGCTGCGCTTCGAACCCACCCCCGTGGTCCGCCTCAACGCCGCCGTCGCCATCGCCGAGGCGGGCAACCCGATTCAGGCCCTGGCGATGGCCGAGGGGCTGAAGGACGAACTGTCCGACTATCAGCCGTGGCATGCGACCTATGCGGCCCTCCTTGCAGCGAACCGGAGGGGGGCCGAAGCCATGCAGGCCTACCGCGACGCCATTGCGCGCGCGCCCACCGATGCCGAGGCGCAGTTCCTGCAGAAGCGACTCGAACGCCTGGGTCTCGACACGGCTGAACGATAGACCGTGGCACGCCTGCCAAAGCTCAGCGTCTGCATTCACGATGGGAGCGTTCCGCGGCGAGATGAGCGACCGACCGCTTTCCGCCCTGCACGTCATCCGTCGTTCCCCGCGACCAACCGCGTCACCCTCTGCTCGAAACCCCGCCTCACAGACGCCACCAGCCCCTCGGGAAACCCTGGCGGCATCTCCGCCAAGGCCTTGTCAAATGCCCGCTCCGCCCGCCCCCGAATATCCTCGAACACCCCCGCAATCTGATCCCGCGAGAATCCCGCCGCCAGCGCCGTCTCGACAAAGTGCCGCCCGTGGATGTCCGCGACCCGGTAATGCCGCCCCTGGCCCGCGCGCATGGCGAGCTTCATGTCCTTGATCTGCAACGTCCCCGCATCCAGCGAGGGCTGCACCGTCAGCACGTCGTAGATCGGGGTCATGCGGAAGCGCCCGCCGGGCATCAGGGCGATGCTGAAGTTCTTCGCGTGCCCGTCCGTAGCCCCGATCAGCCAGAACAGGACCACGGCCTTCAGGAAATCCGCCCGGTCGCGCTGCGGCTCGTCGCTGCCCGTCAGCAGGTCACAGATCTCCACGATCCCCGGGCCGCCCTCGTTCTGGTATTTGCGTGTCGGGGGCACCGACAGGGCCTGACAGCAATCCTCCTGCGGCAGGCGGATCAGGCGGCCGTCGCGGGCGCGCAGCCGGTCGAAGCGTTCGATGACCAGCGCGCGCGTCTCAGCGAAGTCCGCGATCTCGGTCCGTGCCACGGGCAGGCCAAAGCCTGCAAGCAGGCGCAGGCAGAAATGCTCGTTCTCGATGCTGTCGGTCAGGTCCATGCCGTTGGGCAGGCGGCCGATGGCGGGCTTCAGGATATGGGTCGTCGGTGTTGTGCCGGTGGGCAGCACCCATCGGCCGTCATGGAACAAAAGCGCCGTTTTCTCCTGCGCACCGGCGACGGAGATGCGGAAATCCTGCTCGGCCCGGATGCCAAGCGGGGTCTGCGGCAGATCCCGCAGCATGGTGCCGATCTGGGCGTCGCTCAACGGCTCACCGGTCAGCGCACGGGGGTCGCCGGGCTCCTCTCCCTCGGGCAGGAATTGCAGCGCGCCCACGCAGTCGCGCCCGATCCGGGCGAGCAGGCTGTAGGCGTCCACACCATCCGCGCCCACACGTTCAGCCACACGGCGGCGGATCAGGTCGCTGTCGGGCAACAGGTTCTCGAAAACCGCGATCACGGGCGGGCCGGTGTGGCGCTCGGGCCGCAGGGGCAGGGCGCGCGAGATGGGCAGCGTGTTTTCCCAGGCCAGCCATTCCGGCGCATAGGTGAAGGCGAAGGCCCCGTCCGGCGCGCGGAAATATTGTCCCACGCGGCGGCCGTTCATGTAGACATCGAGCGGCGCATAGGCGCGCTTGCGCCCCATCAGAAGATGTCCTCGAGATCACGCGGGGTCATCTTGCTGCGCGGCACGATCCGCAGTTCGAGGTCGAGCGCTGCCAGCAGGTCGAAGATCGTGTCCACCTTGGCGCCGCTGGCGCCGGTCTCGATGTTCGACACCGTGCGCTGCCAGACGCCCGCGCGGGCGGCAAGCTCGGCCTGCGTCAGACCCTTGGCCTTGCGGGCGGCGCGCAGGGTCTGGCCGAGGTCCTTGGTGGTGCGGGCGATCTGATCCATCGGGGTGATCCTTTCCCGATGACGATGATCGGGGGATCATATGGAGTCAATATGTTCTGTGGGTAATAATCTCGATTTATGATCCCGAAGACATTTTCCATCTTCGTTCGTCTTTGCCTTCTGCCGGGCGAGTGGTGGTGGATCGTCGACCGTGTATGGCATGGCTGCTTGATGCCGGTCGGCATGAGTTTTACCCACGCGCAGAGGCCGAAAATTAGCTCACGGGCTATCTGTAGAATTTATATCTCCGGAGCTATATTGACAAAATAACGCCCTTGAGCTATCAAAATGCGATGGATACCCTGCCCGCATACCCCATCCGAAGCCTCCGCCAAGCTGGGGCCGTGCTGAAGGCGCGGCGAGCGGCGCGGAAGATCAGCCAGAAGCAGCTTGGCGAGATGACGGGAACGGCGCAGTCCACCATTTCCGACATCGAGAACGGCGTCGTATCCGTCAGCCTTGACGTCTACCTGCGCCTTCTCGAGGCCCTAGGTGCGGAACTGTCCGCGACGGATCGTATCGCCGACCGTGGGCAGCCATAAAATGGCACGCATCGCCCGCGCGGGCCGACGCACACGCCAAAGCAAGACAGCCGTCTGGTACGAAAGGGCGCGGGTGGGCACGCTGACCCGCGCAACCGATGGGGCCATCGCCTTCTCCTACGATCCTGACTGGCTGGCGTCCGAGGCCGCTTTTCCGGTTGCCAGTGCCCTGCCGCTGACCAGGCTCAAATGGCAGGGCGATCCCGTTGTCGCCGCCTTCGACAACCTCCTGCCCGATGCCGAAGGCGAGCTGCGCGAGAAGATCGCCGCGCGCGTCGGGGCGCAAGGCAAGGATGTGTTCTCTCTGTTGTCCGTGCTCGGGCGCGACTGTGTTGGTGCGCTGCAATTCCTGCCGGTGGATGAAACACCGTCCGAGCAGGACATGCAGTATCGCGTCATTTCCGAAGAGGAAATGGTTACCGACCTGAAGAACCTCGCCACCGCGCCGCTCGCCCTTGGTGAAGACGAGGATTTCCGGATTTCCATCGCCGGCGCGCAGGAGAAGACGGCCTATCTGCGGATCCACGGACAGTGGGCCAAGCCGCGGGGCATCACGCCGACCAGCCATATCTTCAAGACGCCCATGGGCATCATTCCCGGTCCCGAGCAGATCGACCTGAGCGACAGCGTCGAGAACGAGTTGTTCTGCATGACCCTGGCTGGCGAAATCGGCCTGCCCTTCGCGCATGTCGAGAAGCTCACCCTGTCCGGGCAGGTCGTTCTGTCAGTCGAACGGTTCGACCGCGTCTGGCAGGGCGACACCCTGAAACGCCTGCCGCAGGAAGATATCTGCCAGTCGTTGGGCTATCCTTCTGCCATGAAATACCAGAGGCTGGGCGGCCCCGGTATCGCGCAGATCATGGAGCTTCTGCGGGAATCCGACACGCCCATCGAGGATCGGGAGACGTTCTTCCGGGCGCAGATCTTCTTCTTCCTGATCGGGGCCTCGGACGGGCACGCCAAGAACTTCAGCCTGCGCCTGGGGCGCCGGGCGCGGTTCACGCTCGCGCCCCTCTATGACATCCTGAGCGTCGCCCCGGTCGTCCGCGCGGGCCGGTTGCAGCGCAAGCGCTACCGCCTCGCCATGTCGATCGATGGCCATTACGGCATCGACGAGATCGTGCCCCGGCATTTCGAGGCCGAAGGCCGCGCGGCGGGTCTGCCCAAGGGCCGCGCCCTGGAGCTGCTGCAGGACATGGTAGATCGGCTGGGCCCTGCGCTGGAACGGACGCTTCTGGCGGTGGGCGATCAGGTCCCGGCGGCGGTCAGCGAGCCGATCGCAAGCGATGCGACACAGCGGGCGGCGCAGATGCGGGACCTGCTTTAGGGCTCCGGAGCATCTGCGGCCAACCCCTCCAACGCCTTGTCGACCTCGCGCGCCTTTGCGGCCAGTTGTGCTTCCCACAGACTGCGAAACGCCTCGGCGAATTCGACCAGGCCCCCGGCGAAGGTGCGGATCGTGGTCATGTCGTCATGGGTGAAAGGCATCGGGCGGCCGCGAAGCTTGGCTTCGTTCAGCTTGCGGGCGATGTGGTTGACTGCGGCGCCCTCGGTGGCGACCTGCGCCCCCCAGGCCTGCAGGTGATCGACCACAACCGGATCGGCCGGGCGCAGCAGGATATCGGCCGCCCCCATCAGGCGGCCCAGGGCGGCGGGTTGATCGGTGATGCCGCGACGTGCCAGTGCGGCATGGAACCCTGCCAGCTGGCGCGCGCTCAGGCGGGTGCTGATTGTTCTGGTAAGAGCAGGCCGCGCGCCTTTGGCCCGGCTCAGCGTGTTGTGGATCGTCCGGGTCGAGACGCCGAAGCGGCGGGCCAGCGCGGAGGCTGAAGTGCCCCCGGCGCGGGCCTCGATGATCTGGCGGCGTTCGTCATCGGTCAGTTTGCGATGGTGGCGCATGTGAAGTTTACGTTCCTATTTCTTGCCAACTTCCTCCAAGCCCCCCGCCTCCCAGCGTCAGCGGAGGCGGATCAGGGGCTTGGAGTCCGTTTCGGTCGGTTTGCTTGGTTGGACGGGGTGCAGGGGACGCGATGCGGGAAACGCGATGCGCACAGCACGGGGCCGGAAACGCGGCGCAAAGGACGCGATGCGCGCTGCGGAAGGCGCGGCGCAGGGGACGCGGTACAGAGCGCGCGGTCCAGAATGCGCGAGGCTCGGGACGCTACGCGCGGCGCAATTTGCAGAGAACGCGCCGCTCATCCCGCCAAACCCGCCGCACGAAGCTGGCCATCGGTCACCAGCCCTGCAGCCACCAGCGCCGTCACCTGTGGGGCGGTGATGTGTTTGCACATCGGGCTGCGGTCGCGGACCCATGCGGCCAGCCGGGCGTGGTGATCAGCGGCCAGCGCCTTCTGCGCCTGCCGTTCCTCGGCCATCACCTCAAGGAAGCGCTGCCAGCGGCGGCTTGCGAACCAGTTGTCCGAGAAACAGACCTTCGAGCGGGTGAAGCCCGCGCTCTCGGTCGCGTATGCCTGCACGGCGCGGAGCAGGTCGTCCGAGTTGACCCCATCGGCCAGCGCCTCGGCAATCGCGCTCACGCTCGCCGCCTTTCCGCGCTGCCGGTCCTTCGGGTAGGCCGCCCAGATCCTTTCAACCCTTTCATCCACCGCCGCCTCCGCGCGCTTGCGCGTAGGTGATTTAAGGATGGTTTCAGGGTGGTTTGGGGTCCACCGTGGACCCCGTACCCCGTCCACCCTGGACCCCCTACCGGGGTCACGCTGGACGGGGTCCACTGTGGACCCCGTTCCTTCGTCGGGTTCGGCGGAGCTTTCCAAGGTCATGACCCTGTCCAACACGATCCGGTAGATCACGGTGAACCCGTTCTTGCAGGGACGCCGCCCGGTCTCGATCAGGATGCCCTCGCGCAGGAAGTCGATGATGGTCCGCTTGACCGTGCTTTCACCCAGTTCGGTGTGCCGCTGGATCGTGCCCTTGGAACACCAGATGCCCGAGCCGTCATCGCTCGCCTTGTCGGCCAGGAACATTATGATCTGCTTGCGCGCGGCGCTGCCGAAGATGCGATCGGCGCAGAGATTGGCGACCTTCCAGCTCATGTGCAGGCCCCCGGGAAGGGGAAGCGCCAGCGCGTCAAAGGCGGCGGATAATTCCGCTTGACAGAACGGAAAACGCCGCCGCACCATCCGCAAAAAGCCTCTTTTCGGGCCCGCAAATGGTTTGACAATCGGCCGCTAAGTGCCTGATCTTCCGTGGTGGGTTTGACAGAAATTTCGCCCGTAACCGCCTGATCGTCCATCCACAATTTGGGATTGAAAATCCTCGTGTCGGTGGTTCGATTCCGCCCCCGGGCACCACTTAACAAGCTGATATGGTTGGTTGTTGTGGTCATGTCCGGTCCTCAGTCGGATCGGGTCTGACGCGTTTCGGGGACAGGCTTGAAAGCCTTTCAGCGGTCGATGTCGCGCCGGTCCCACAGCAGGGTGCACGGGCCTTTGAGCAGGCAGTGGGGGTGGAGCGGTATTTTTGGTGGCGGTTGGGGTGCGCTGACATCACCGCAGACTGGTCGCGAGCGGCCCAACGCGGGCACGCAACCGCCTCCGGCCCGACGGTCGGCGCGGCTCGCGCTCTGCGACACTGGCCATCTCCCGGCTGCCCAGCCCTTATCGCCATGGCGCATGCGGCCTTCCGCCCTTGGCAGGCACCTCCTCGCCAATGGCGCCTCCGCGCGCGCCGGTTGGACACCTGCGGCAGAACAGCCTTTGACAAAGTGACCCCGGGGGCGCTAGGGCAATGGATCGGTTGATCGCGATCCAAGCGGCACCTGGCGCCGCAGTGACGGAGCCGTGAACCTGGCCCAGAGCCCCCAATCAGGCAGACCCCATTGACCGAAAAAGTAGCCGAAACCGAAATCGCAGCGCCCCTCGCCGCTGCGCTGCGTGAACGCGGTTACGAGACGCTGACCTCGGTGCAACGTGCCGTGCTGGCCCCCGAGGCGACGGGCCGCGACCTGCTCGTGTCGGCGCAGACGGGATCGGGCAAGACCGTCGCCTTCGGCATCGCGGTCGCTCCCGATCTGCTGGAAGACGACGGGTGGCTGACGGCGGGGACGGCGCCGCGCGCGCTGGCCATCGCGCCCACGCGCGAGCTTGCGCTGCAGGTGGCGGCGGAACTGGGCTGGCTTTACGCCGCCACCGGCGCCCGCATCGCGACCTGCGTGGGCGGCATGGACTACCGCACCGAGCGTCGCGCGCTCGAGCGGGGTGCGCAGATCGTGGTCGGCACGCCCGGGCGGTTGCGCGACCATATCGACCGCGGCGGGCTTGACCTGTCGCTGCTGCGCGTCGCGGTGCTGGACGAGGCCGACGAGATGCTCGACCTCGGCTTTCGCGAGGATCTGGAGTTCATCCTGCAGCGCGCGCCGCAAGACCGCCGGACGCTGATGTTTTCCGCCACCGTGCCCGCGGCCATCGAAAAGCTGGCGCGCGAGTTCCAACGCGACGGATTGCGCCTCGCGGCGATGGGCGAGGCGCGCCAGCACGGCGACATCACCTATCGCGCGCTCTCCGTCGCCCCGCGCGACCGCGAGAATGCGATCTTCAACCTCTTGCGGCTGCACGAGGCGCGCACCGCCATCGTGTTCTGCAAGACGCGGGCAAATGTGAACCACTTGCTGGCGCGGATGAACAACCGCGGCTTCCGCGCGGTGGCGCTGTCGGGCGAGCTGTCGCAGCAGGAGCGGACCCACGCGCTGCAGGCCCTGCGCGACGGCCGGTCGCGGGTGTGCATCGCAACCGATGTCGCGGCCCGCGGCATCGACCTTCCGGGGCTCGAGCTGGTGATCCATGCCGACCTGCCAAGCAATTCCGAGACGCTGCTGCACCGCTCGGGGCGTACCGGCCGGGCCGGCGCCAAGGGGGTCTCGGCGCTGATCGTCGCGCCGTCCGAATATCGCAAGGCGCAGCGTCTGCTGCAGGGGGCGAAGGTGGTGGCCGAATGGGGCGAGGCGCCCTCGGCCGAAGAGGTGCGCGCGCAGGACGACATACGGATGCTGGCGCATCCGGCGCTGTCCGAACCGCCGCAGGACATGGCCCTCGCCCGCGACCTGCTGGCGCGGGTCGGGCCCGAGCAGGTGGCCGCCGCCTTCATCCGCCTGTGGCGCGAGGGCCGTCCGCCCCCCGAAGAGCTGGCCGAGGTCGCGCCGCCCCAGGGCACGCCTGCGCCGCGCGCGACGCGCGATTTCGGCGCTTCGGTGTGGTTCGAACTGCCGCTTGGCCGTGACGGCCGGGCAGAGGCGCGCTGGCTGTTGCCGAAGCTTTGCGAAGCCGGCGGGATCACCCGCGAGTCCATCGGCGCGATCCGCCTGCGCGGCCAGGTGACCTTCGTCCAGATCGCCGCGAAGGCGGCGCCGCAATTTGGCGCCAGCTTCGAGATCGCCCCGGGCCTGACAATGCATCGGCTTCAGGGCGAACCGTCGCTCGACGACAGGCCTGCCCCCCCTGCCCCCCCTGCCTCACGCAAACCCGGCAAACCCGGCAAACCCGGCAAGCCTGGCCGCACCGGCAAGCCCGCACCCGTATCGTCACCCGCATCGCCACCCCCATCGTCACCCGCACCGGAACGCGCGGCCAAAGCGCCGCCCGCCAGTCCCCCGGAGGGGTCATCCGAGCCGCCGGTCCCGACCCAGACGCCGCGCGTCAAGCCGCGCTGGAAACCGGGGCAGAAGGCCCAGAAGGCCCGGGCGCCTGCACAGCCCGACGACGCGCCCAAGACGGCCGCCAAGCCCCGCCGACCCGGCAAGCCGACAGGAAACAAACGGGACCGCCGCCCGCCGTCCGGCCCTGCGCCAACCAAGCGCGGCAAGAAGAAGCGGACATAGGGCGCGCAGAAGCGACGGCCGGGGTCGCGGCAAGCCCGCCTCTCGGTCGGTCCTGCGGCCGCAATCACGGAAGATGCCTGTCCCTTCCGGCTGGTCGGTGCGGCATCACCCGTCCTTGCGCAGCCCTGGACAGGCTCTTGCGGGATGCCTGACGGCAGACGGCACCCCCGCCTTGCCTCCCCCCTTCAGGCGGCTTCCGATCAATGCCGCGATGCCACCGCGGCGGCGGCTTCATCGGCCGGCAGCCCGCCCGGTGTGACGGCACCCTCGGGCTCGACGCGCCCGGCCGTTCCCGGCCCGTCCCGGCCCGTCCCCAGCCTGGCCGCCAAGGTCCGGGGGCTGCGGGTCTGTCGGGCAGCCGCGCAGGCGGATCAGGCGCTCCAGTTCGACATAGGCGCTTTGCAGATCCCGGAAGACAAAGTCGATGTCGACGCGCATGCAGATCGCATCGGCATCAAGAGCCGCGCCCGGCGCCACTGCGATGACGGAAAGCGGCACGACGTCGCGGAGGGCAGCGACAAGGCGGCAGAGGTCGTCGAACCGGCGTTCGGTGCTGAGCGACAGCCCGATTATCGACGGTTTCACGCGGTCGACATGCGCGACGAGGCCGTCATGTTCGGTCGAGAGGCGCAACTCGATGTCCCAACCGCTGTCGCGGAAGAGGTCGGCCGCGACCGTGATGCCGATGCTGTGATCCTCGCCCGGGACCGTGGCGAAAAGCGCCGAGCGGCGGGCGTCGACCGCAATCCGGCCGGACGGGCCTTCGGTGCGGAGCCTCCGCATCAGGTGGTGAAGATGGCCGATTCCCATCGTGACATCCAGAAACCCAAGCCGGTCCTCGTCCCAGGCCTCTCCCAGCCGCCGGGCCGCGCCGCAGATGCAGCCAAGATACAGGGCATCGCGCGTGACGCCCTCGGCCTGGCGCTCGGTGATGAACTGGTGCGCGGCGGACGGGGTTGGCTGGACAAGCGCGCGGCAGAAGGCCTCGAGCAGGTCTTCGTCCACGACGACATCGCCCGGGCGGGCGGCGATCGGCGCCGTGCGGGCCAGCCGACGCACGGCTTCTGATGCGAGGGCCTCGATGGCCTGCCGATGGCGCGCAACAGGGCCCTTGGGATCCTGCGGCGGAACGCGGGCCTGGGCCCTCTCGTCCAACCTGTCTTCCGGCCTTTCCATTGCATGCCCCTCCAGGAGAAAGCACATCATCGCCGGCCTGACGAAGAGGCGACAGGACGCCGCCCCGCCAGCACCGGCAGGTAGCATCGGCAGGAGCGTCGGCGGCCCGAGGCCCCGTCATCATGCAAATGCCCCGGCGACCGGGCATCGCCGCGCGCGGCTTTCCCCGACGAGCGCCGTTTGGCGATCCTCGCCGCCAACCTTGACGGCAAGGATCTGGCGGCCCCTACAGACCCCAACCTCCTTTTTCACCAACGGGCGGATGCAGCGTCGAGGTGATGGCCGCCTCAACTCTCGTGCGCAACATGCCTGAGGTCTGTCAGATGCTGCACCGACTTGCCACGACAGTTCCACGAGATCAGCGCGTCGGGGCCGTTGATCGACACGACATATCCCGTAAGGCTACCGTGGGCGCAGATCACTTCGTCGCCCACTGCGAAAATATCGTCGTCATGCGCAGTCTGAAGCTTGGCGCGCATGCCGTGTTCGTCGGTTCCGCCGGCCGCAAGGTATCCCTCAACGGCGCGTTCAACCGACTCGCGCTTTCGTCTGATGATTTCTGGCATTGTTGGCTCCTGCACTCTGGAAGGGCATGGATTCGAACAAGGATAACTATAGGCAGATTTGCCGTCCCGCGCCTTGATCTGGCTCAATTCACCCTTGTTTTCCTTGGGTTTCAGGTCTTGATCGCACCTGGCGACGTGACCTGCGCCGACAATTGGGCCAGCTGAAGCAAGGAACGGAGTACTGCGCTGCCGGGCACGGCCGACGGCGCGTCAGAGAGGCCAGGTTGGGGATGACAGGGTCTTGCGACCTCGTTGACCGGGGGCCGGCCCACCCGCCCGACCGACCGCCGCTTTGCGATCCATCGCAGCAGCGTCGCGCGCTCAGGGACAGGGGCCTCTCGATCCGGGTGAACGGGCGAACCTCGGAGAAAGGTCCAGCCGCTCACTCCTCGAGAAGGACGCCCTTTGCACCGGGCTTCGACGGATCCTCCGGGCGCACGAGTTTACGGCCGGTGAACATGGGGCGCACAAGATCTTCGTGCTTCCAGATCTTGTAGAAGGCGATGGCGGCGATGTGAAACACCACCATCGCCAGCGCCAGATTCGCCAGGCGCCCATGCCACACAATGGCCTTGCGCGAGGTCTCGATGCTCACATGCTTCGCCAATGGCCCGATGTTGAGACAGTCTTCCGGGTCAGCGAAAAGGCCCGTCACCGCGATCGCGCCGACGACGACCAGAAGCAGCAGGATGTAGAGACCGCCGACAGGATTGTGGCCCGACCAGTAGCTTGGCGACCGCTTCAGAACGCGGCGCAGGTAGCCAACCACCACCTTCGGCGCATAGAAATAGCTGCGGAACCGTGCGCTTTTCGGGCCGACAAACCCCCAGACCAGGCGCAACGCGATCAGACCCAGAACGGCATAGCCGAAATAGAAGTGCCAGGTCATGATGCCGGGGCCGAACTCTCCCAGGAGCCAGGCCCCGGCGAATGCAAGTGTCAACAGCCAGTGAAACGCTCGGACGAAGGCGTCCCAGATCGGAACCTCCACCGGTTCACGCTCTTGACCATTCTGCATCGATACACTCCCGAAGTCCTAGTAATCCTGGGCGCGATAGCTTTGGTGGCAGGCCCTGCATGTGCCGCCCAGCTGGCCGATGGCCTCTTGCAGGGCCGGCAGACCATCCCCGGCCACCTCCGCCAGCGCGGCGGCCGCAAGGTTGAACTCCGCCTCGCTTTCGAGGTAGCCCTCCCAGTCGGTCCAGATGTTGGGCTACGATCTTGTCTTGCCGGGAAGATCGGCGTTGGATGTGCCTTCCTCATAGAGGTGATCGCCGCCTCGGCCGAAGACCGCGACGCGGCAAAGACACGATAGCTCTGCTCGCCTGTGCCGGGGGGCCGGGGCCCCGCACCAGATCAAGGCCTGCAAGGCCCCGTCGAACACTTTGGCGATGCACAATTCCCGAGGAGAATTGGGCGGGGGCACCGCTCAGCGCTTTGATCTGGATAAAGTTTTTGGCTTCTGGGGAGGGATCCCGGCATGCCGCAGGGACATGGCTGGTTGCGCTCCGCCCCGACCAGACCCGCGCCGCTCAACCATCCCGGTGGCGCGCATCCTTCTCGGCCCTGGGGTGTTGGCTGCTGGTTGGTTTAGCTGTGGTCGGGTCAGTCCATGGATCAGTGAGGCGGTCAGCGCCGCGTCCAGCAGAGAATGACCGCTCTCTGCCCATCGCAGGCGCCGACCCTCACTCGGCGCCCTATGCAGATCCCGCGGCTGCCGGGGGCACCGGTTCTGCAATGTCGCACGGCACGGGCATCGGCGCCTCGCCCTCTTGTCCGGTGCGCGGCGGCGGGGATCGGCGGGCATTGGCAGGGATCGGCATTGCCGATGCGACGGGATCGGGTTCTTTGCAAAAGGGCGGGGCCGGGCCAACCGCGACCCCCTGCAACATAGTCCTTGACCGGGCACGAATTTCGCGCCTAGCGTTTTTCACGAGATTAACGTTAACGAAGGTGCCCTGTCGGGCCTCCATCGCACTGATTGACTGTCGGCATTCAAGGCCCGCGCGGTGTTTTGCGCGGGGATTGAACTTGCACGCCCTGGATAACTTCTTGCAGGCGGCCATTCCCGCCCCATTTACCGGAGAAACAACATGGCGGTTACCTCCCGATTCGAGCTTGAGAGCATTGGCAGCAACTTCTTCGCCAACGGTTGGCAAGTCTGGGAGGAGGCCGATTCTCAGGTGATCGGCCTGACCAATGGCGGCTATGCGGTTGTCTATTCCTCGCAGCTGGGGGGATCCTTCCGTCTGCCTCTTGTCACCTTCTTCACTCCGAATGGTGTGCCTTATGGAGAGTTCGGCACCTATTCCGTCCCCTACACCAGCGCGCCAAATGCGGTCGACCTGATCGGTGCCCCGAGGATCCTCGAGCTTGCCAACGGGAATGTCGCCGTGGTCTGGGACAGTGGACTGGGCTCGGTCTTCGGGTCGATCTTCGACCCTGCGACGGGCCTTCGCGTCGCGAGCCAGTTCACCGTTTCCGGTTTTGTTTCTGACACCGACCCCGAATTGACGTTGCTGAGCAATGGAAACTGGGTCGTGACCATGACGAACGGTCCCAACATCTATTCGCAGATCATGTCACCCTCGGGCGCCCGGATTGGTGGCCAGATAAGCACCGGCGTAGCTGGAGCCGATACCGATCCGGCGGTCGCCGCGCTGACGGATGGGGGTTGGGTCGTCGTCTATGTGAATGCCGATCCGGGCGGTTTCTCGCGGCTTTACGCCGAGATCAGGAATGCCGACGGGACCATTCGAACCGACGATTTCAGCTTCGGCATCGCCGCTCTCAACAACAGCAATACCCAGCCAGCGGTTGTGGGGCTTCAGAATGGCAACTGGGCCGTGGTCTATGCCGATGAAGGATGGACCAATGGCGGCATTACGCTGCAGATCTTCTCGCCGACCGGCTTCCCGCTGAGCGCGCTCGTGCAGGTCGACACCTGGAACGGCGGCCCGGCCCCCGAGTCAGAGCCCGACATCACCGTTCTGGCCAATGGCATGATCGTGGTCACATGGACCGATCGATTCTGGGGCGACGGTGACATCCTGGGGCGGATCTTCACGCCGGATGGCGAACCGGTCAGCGTAAACGGCACCACCAGCCCGTTCCTGATCAGAGGATCGTTCTCGGAAGAACGGGATTCCTCTGTCGCGCATATGTTCGATGGGCGGTTCATCACGACCTGGAGCGACAGCCGTCAAGATGCCGGTTCGAACGATTCCATTGGCGCGCAGATCAGGGAACTGGTGCAGGTCATGGAGGGCGATGCCGAAAACGACGTGATGGTCGGCAGCGCCCTGCGGGACTACATGTACGGCAATGGCGGCGCGGATGTCATGCGCGGCGAGGACGGCAATGACGTGATGTACGGCGGCGGCGGCAATGACACAATGTACGGCGGCCGCGGCGACGATTTCCTTTCCGGTGATCGCGGCAATGACTGGCTTGCCGGCGGCGCCGGGGCCGACACGATGATGGGCGGGGCCGGAAACGATACCTATATCGTCGATAATCGTGGCGACCGGGTTTATGAGACCACGGCAATCGGCAATGCGGTGGATGCCGGTGGCATTGATACCGTGCGCGCCTCGGTGAATTTCAACATGAATGCCTATGCCGGCGTCCGTTTCGTTGAAAACCTTGTCCTGACCGGATCGGACGATCTCAATGGCCAGGGAAATGTGCTGGACAATCACCTGATCGGCAATTCGGGAAACAACCGCCTTCTTGCCGGGTCGGGGGACGATCTGCTTCAGGGCCTTGGCGGCGACGACGTTCTGCGCGGAGGCGCGGGCAATGACCGGCTCGAGGGTGGCGCGGGCAACGATACGCTGCTGGGCGAGTCCGGCAACGACGTCCTGCTTGGCGGCGCGGGCAATGACCGGCTTGACGGCGGCCGCGGGGATGACCTGCTGATCGGCGGAGGCGGTGACGATGTGCTGATCGGCGGCTTCGGCAAGGACCGGCTCGAGGGGGGCGCGGGCAATGACCGGCTGATCGGCGGTGAGGGCGACGATGTGCTGATCGGCGGGACCGGGCGCGATATCCTGACGGGCGGAGCGGGGGCGGATGTCTTTGTCTTCCGCTCGATCGCCGAGGCGGGCAACACTGCCGCGACGCGGGACGTGATCACCGATTTCGAGCGTGGGTTGGACCGGATCGATCTGTCGGGGATCGACGCGAACCTTGGTCAGGCCGGGAACCAGTCCTTCAGCTTCATCGGATCGGCGGGCTTCACCGGCTCGGCCGGTCAGCTGCGCTTTGCCAACGGCGTGGTCTCGGGTGATGTCAACGGCAACGGCCAGGCGGATTTCCAGATCGCGGTGAATGGCATAGCCTTGCTGGCGGCCTCGGACTTCGTCCTCTGACAGCTCGCCGGGCCTTCTCCGGGCAAGGCGCGGCTTGGTGAAGGCCGGGCCTGCCCCAGCACCCGGAAAAACCGACTTCCGGCCAGATCCCTGCCACATTCGGGCGCTAGGCCAAGACCTTGTCGAGAGATGAGGGTAAACGAGTTGGCTGACATCGGCCCCCCCAGCGCACTGGGCGCACGCCTGGCCTTCCTTGACGGCCTTGCGCGATCCAAGCTGCTTGTCGCGATCGTATCGTTCTTGACGACGATCGTCCTGACCGCCGTGAAGCTTGGGCTTGGCATGGCCACGGGTTCGCTTGCGCTGATGGCAGACGGGTTGCAGGGCCTGATGGATGTCATCATCACGATGTGCACCGTGCTCTTCATTCTCGGCGCCGCACAGCCTGCCACAGCAGCCTGGACCAACGGGCGCGAGAAGCTCGAGGCACTTGCCGCATTGATCGAGGCCGCGGTACTTGCCGTGATCGCCGTGTGCATCTGGTATCTGGCCGCGCAGAAGCTGATCATCGGCCACCACGTCGCCGAAATCGAACCGTGGCATCTGGCTGTGGTCCTTGTCGCAATCGTCGCGGACGGGCTTCGCGCCCATTACGTCGGATGGGTCGCGCGGAATACCCACAGCCTGGCTCTCGAGGCGAATGCCGCCCATTTCCGCACCGATTCCCTGGGCTCTCTGATCGTGCTTATCGGCCTCTTCATGGCCCACAAGGGCTGGCCCATCGCCGATACGCTGGCAACTCTTGGACTGGCGGCTTTCCTGAGCTGGACCTCATGGCGCATCGGCAAGCGCGCAGCCATCCTGCTGCTGGACATTGCCGACCCTTCCAACTCGATGGCCGCGCTTGAGGTTCTCGAGGCGCATCCGCAGACCATCGCAGTCCCCATCCTGCGTCTGCACCGTCGCCTACGCGGCAACGACGTATTCGCCCGCATCATCATCGGGGCAGAAGACGAGAAGAAGGCCGCCAGCATCGGCGCAGCACTCGAGGCGAGCCTGATCGAGATCGACCAGATTCACAGCGCCCATGTCGCTGTCGAGGTCCAGCCCCGGCGAACCCAACGCCAGCCCGCCACCTAGGCCACCCGAGCGGACCGCAGAACTCTACGAGCCGTTCGGGAAGAGCGAACCACATGCCCGCCTTTCGGTTGGAACAGATCCGGCCGCTGCAGACGACGGAACTCTTGCGCAACTACGCCGTCGAGATCATCTGCCGCGGTGCGGAGGAGGCCTTTGCCCGCACCCTCATGCTTCAGGGTTTCGCCACGTCAGGCCTGCATCTGACCGCACTCGCCGGCGAGAATATCGAAGGCAGTGACCGGGTCGAGGTGACGGCCGCGGTAAATGGTGAAGGTGTCCCGCCGGGCGCGCTCGAACAGATCGTGGGTCGTCTGAGCCTCGAGCCTGCGGTCACTGCGGTGCGGTGGCGGATGACAACCTCGGTCGAATGAGGCCTCCCGTCGCGGCAGGAAAGCCCGCCCGTGGTTTGCCCGTGGTTACCCTGTGTCTAGCCTGCCGCTGCCTGCATCCCGGCGGGCCGGGCGGCCGCAGCGGGGCCGGCGGGGAAGACAAAGCAGCGGTCGCGCCGGATCATCAGCCAGAGCGGCGTGCCCGGGCGCGGCAGAAAGACCGCGGGCACCCGCGCCTTGAGGATCGAGCCGTCGAAATCCATCCGGAACTCGACCAGGCTGTCCGCGCCCATGAAGCGCGCGCGTTCCACCACGCCGCGGGCCGGCGTGCCGTCCTGCGGGGTGGGGTTCGGCCCCCTGCCCTGCCTGTCGAAATCGATCTTGAGGTGCTGCGGGCGGATCGCGATGACCACCTCTGACCCATCGGCGAAACCGGGGGCAAGGAACTGGCCGAAGGGCGTTTCGGTCAGCGCGCCCCGGACCGTGCCGCCGATCACGTTGACATCGCTGAAGAAGGCGGCGGCCTGCAGGTCCACCGGGCTGTTGTAGATGTTGTAGGGCGCGCCGGATTGCACGATCCGGCCATCCCGCATCAGGGCGATCTCGTCGGCCATCCGCAGCGCCTCGGCCGGTTCATGGGTGACCAGCAGGACCGCCGCCCCCTCCTCTTTCAGCAGGGCCAGCGTCTCGTCCCGAACCTCGTCGCGCAGACGGTCGTCAAGGCCGGAAAAGGGTTCGTCCATCAACATGATATGCGGACGCGGGGCCAGGGCGCGGGCAAGGGCCACCCGCTGCTGCTCGCCCCCCGAAAGCTGATGCGGCATCGCGTCGATGTGGCGCAGCATCCCCACCTTCGAGAGCTGATCCACGACCCGGGCCTGCACCTCGTCCCGCGGCCCCTTCAGCCCGAAGGCCACGTTGCGCCCGACGTTCAGATGCGGAAACAGGGCGTAATCCTGAAAGATCAGCCCGATCCCCCGCTTCTCGGGCGGCAGGAACAGCCGGTCGTCACAGATCGGCACCCCGTCACAGAGGATCGTGCCGCTGTCGGGGCGATCGAGCCCCGCGATCATCCGCAGGGTTGTGGATTTGCCGCAGCCCGAGGGGCCAAGAAGGCAGGTCAGCTGACCGGGCCTGAGCGACAGCGACACATCCTCGACCACCTGCCTGCCGGCCAGAACCCGGTTCACCTCGCGCAGTTCAAGCCGGGGGGGCGTGGTCGGGGCCGGGGGTGAGGGCGCGGTCGGGGCCGATGTCATGCGTAACTCATCTGTCGAATACCCGAGCAAAGCTGTCAGCTTTCCGCATCTAGCAACCGCCCCCCCGAAAGGCAAGGCCGCGAGAGACGGCGCGCGCGCGCGGGGCCGTCAGATCGTGACGTTAAGCGCGCCGCCGTCCAGCACGATGTTCTGCCCGACGATATAGCCGGCATGGGCCGAACAGAGGAAGGCGCACATGGCGCCGAATTCCCCGGAGGTGCCATAGCGGCCGGCCGGGATCGTCGCCGCCCTCTCGGCCCGCGCCTCGTCAAGGGTGATGCCGCGCGCGGCCACCACCGCACCGTCCAGCGCGCTGGCGCGGTCGGTGTCATGGATCCCCGGCAGAAGGTTGTTGATCGTCACGCCGCGCCCGGCCACCTGCCGCGCGGTGCCGGCCACATAGCCCGTCAATCCCGCCCGCGCCGCATTGGACAGGCCCAGAACCGCGATCGGCCCCTTGACCGAGGTCGAGGTGATGTTGACCACCCGGCCCCAGCCCCGCTCCATCATGCCCGGCACCAGTGCCTTGATCAGCGCGATGGGCGTCAGCATGTTGCCGTCAAGCGCCTTGATGAAATCCTCGCGCTCCCAGTCCGACCAGAGGCCGGGGGGCGGGCCGCCGGCATTGGTGACAAGGATGTCGACCGCCCCGGCGGCGGCCAGAACCTCGGCCCGGCCGGCTTCGGTGGTGACATCGGCCGCAACGGCCGTGACGCTTACGCCGTGGCTCTGGCGGATCGCCTCGGCCGTGGCCTCGAGCGCCTCGGCCCCGCGGGCGTTGATGACCAGATCGACACCGGCCGCGGCCAGCGCCTCGGCGCAGCCCCGCCCAAGACCCTTCGAGCTTGCGCAGACCAGTGCCCGCTTGCCGGAAATCCCAAGATCCATTGCCGCCTCCTCTGCCGCCTGCTGGCGATGCCGCGCCGGGTCTAGCACCCCGTAGCGGCGACAACAACGCCCGCCATGCGCCGTTGACCGCAAGGGGCCGGCAGCCTATCCACGAACCTGCCCGGCCCGACCAGGCCGCCGGAGCAACAGCCGAACCAGGACATGACGGAAGACAGCGCTTTCCAGACGACACAGACCGTGCCGGTCTTTGTGGCCGCGCAATTCGTGGCCTCTGAAGGCGTGGCCGCGGGCGATGCCATCAGCTTTGCCGACGAACTGGTGATGGACGACCTCTATCAGCTCGCCAAGGGGGCAGAGCGGGGGCGGCTCGGGCTTTCGGTGCCGCAGAGGGAAGAGGGGCCGATGTCGGTGGCCGAGGGCTCTGACCTCGGAACACCCGGCAATGCCGTCCATCTGGATTGCTGCCTGACCTTCATGGCGCCTGACGGGGCCACCACCGAAGCGCTGATCCTTGTCGAGGTCGCGGGCGACGGCACGGTGGCCGAGGTCTTTCTTCTGCCGCTCGCCCCGCTTGTGCCGGACAAGGACTACCGCCTTGTCGGCCTTGACCGCCATGCCGCCACCACCCGCTTTGCCGAGATCGCCTGCGTCTCGTTCACGCGGGGGACGCATATCACGATGGCCTCGGGCCAGCAGGTGCGGATCGAGGATCTGAAGGTCGGCGACCGCGTGCTGACCCGCGACGACGGGCCCCAGCCGATCCGCTGGATCGGGCAGACGACGCTGCGCGCGGTGGGCGCCTTCGCCCCGGTGCTGATCCGGCGCGGCACGCTGCACAATGAACATGACCTTGTTCTCAGCCCCGATCACCGCATCTTTGTCTATCAGCGGCAGGACAGGCTGGGGGCCGGCCGGGCCGAGGTGCTGGTCAAGGCGCGCCACCTGATCAACGGAAGCTCGGTGATCCAGCTTGACGGCGGCTATGTGGATTATTTCCAGCTGCTCTTCGACGATCACCAGATCATCTATGCCGAGGGGATCGCGGCGGAATCGCTGCTGATCAACCCGCGCACCCGCGCCGTCGTGCCGCGCCCCGTCGCCCCTGCGGGCCACAGCTATCGCCCGCATCTGGCCTATGAGGTGCAGGAGACGCTGCTTTCGGTGCCCGATGCCGTGGAGCTGTTGCGCCAGGCCTCGTCCAAGGGCTGAGCGCCCGTCCCGCAACCCGCCGACCCACCTCGGACCTGCCGGAGCTTTTGCTATCCGTCCAGCCGCACGAGGGCATGGCGCTTGCGCCCCGCCGAGAGCTTGACCGGCGTGGCCAGTGCCTCGGGCGTGAGGATCAGGCCCGCGTCGCTTAACGCCGCATCGTTGATCCGCGCGCCGTTGTCGGCGATCAGGCGCTTGGCCTCTTTCCCCGAAGCGGCAAGGCCCGAGCGGACGATCAGCTGCACGACCGAGATGCCGGTGCCCACCTCTTCGGGTGTCAGCGTCAGGGTCGGCAGATCCTCGCCCAGCCCGCCCTTTTCGAACACCTCGCGGGCCGTTGCCTCGGCCGCCGCAGCCGCCTCGCGCCCGTGCAGCAGCCCCGTCACCTCATTGGCCAGCACGATCTTGGCCGCGTTGATCTCGGACCCGCCCAGCGCGCCCAGCCGCTCGCATTCGTCCAGCGGCAACTCGGTGTAAAGCTTCAGGAACCGGCCGACATCGGCATCGGTCGTGTTGCGCCAGAACTGCCAGAACTCGTAAGGCGAGAGCATTCCGCCATCCAGCCAGACAGCGCCCCCCGCAGACTTGCCCATCTTGCGCCCGTCCGAGGTGGTCAGAAGCGGGGTGGTCAGGCCATAGATCTCGTGATCGAGCACGCGGCGCGTGAGGTCGATCCCGTTGACGATGTTGCCCCATTGATCCGACCCGCCCATCTGCAGAAGGCAGCCATAGCGGCGGTTCAGCTCAAGGAAATCATAGGCCTGCAGGATCATGTAGTTGAATTCGAGGAACGAGAGCGATTGTTCCCGGTCCAGCCGCGACTTGACGCTTTCAAAGGACAGCATCCGGTTGACGCTGAAATGCCGGCCGATGTCGCGCAGGAAATCGAGGTAGTTCAGCCCGTCCAGCCATTCGGCATTGTTGAGCATCATCGCATCCTGCGGCCCGTCGCCATAGCTCAGGTAGCGCGCGAAAACGCGGCTCATGTTGGCGATGTTCCCGTCGATCGCTGCCGGCGACAGGAGCGGGCGTTCCTCGGCCCGGAAGGACGGATCGCCCACCTTGGTCGTGCCACCGCCCATCAGCGTGATCGGCTTGCCGCCCAGCTTCTGCAGCCAGCGCAGCAGCATGATGTTCAGCAGATGCCCCACATGCAGCGATTTCGCCGTTGCGTCATAACCGATATAGGCCGGCACCACGCCGCGGGCGAAAGCCTCGTCCAGCGCCTGATAATCGGTGCAATCGGCCAGAAAGCCGCGCGCCATGATGGTTGCCATGAAATCGGATTTGGGGTGATAGGTCATGGACGTCCTGCCTTGCGGGTCGGGACGTCTATAGGGCGCGGGCAGTCCGAGGAAAAGGTCATGTTGAAGGGCGGGACGATACGGGCGCTGGGGGCGATGTCGGGCACATCGCTTGACGGGGTGGATGCGGCGGTGATCGAAACCGACGGCCGGCAGGTGAGCGGCTTCGGCCCCAGCGCCTACCGGGCCTATTCCGAGGAAGAGCGCGCGGTGCTGCGCGCGGCCCTCGGCCAGTGGGAGGGGGAGGCGGTCGAGGCGGCAACCCGCATCGTCGAAGCCGCCCATGCAGAGGTGCTGGGCGGTTTGCTGGGCGCCGAGGGGCCGGTCGATCTGGTCGGCTTTCACGGCCAGACCGTGGCGCATGATCCCCGGGGCCGGGGCACGCTGCAGCTGGGCCGGGGCGACTGGCTGGCCCGGGAACTGGGTGTTCCGGTGGTCTGGGACTTTCGCAGCGCCGATGTGCGGCTGGGCGGAGAGGGCGCGCCGCTTGCACCTTTCTATCATTTTGCCCTGGCAAAGGGGCTAAAGGTCGCCGATCCCTTGTGCTTTCTCAACCTTGGGGGGGTCGGCAACCTGACCTGGATCGACCCCGCCCGTGAGGCCCCCGAAGCGGAAGGCGCGCTTCTGGCCTTCGACACCGGCCCGGCCAATGCGCCGATCGACGACCTGATGCTGCAGCGTCTGGGCCGGCCCCGGGATGAGGGCGGGGAACTGGCCGCCACGGGCGAGGTGGAGGCTTCCGTGCTCGAGGGGTTTCTGGCCGAGGGCTGGTTTCACCGGATGCCCCCCAAGTCGCTGGACCGCGACAGCTTTGCAGCCCTTGCGGCAAAGGTCGCGGGCCTTTCGGATGCCGATGCGGCGGCGACGCTGACCGCCTGTGCGGCGGCGGCGGTGATGAAGGCGATGGAATATTGCCCCGAACCGCCGCAG
This sequence comes from Paracoccaceae bacterium, assembly GCA_051859505.1. Lineage (GTDB taxonomy): Bacteria > Pseudomonadota > Alphaproteobacteria > Rhodobacterales > Rhodobacteraceae > JAFIEN01. The sequence continues at coordinate 4,605 of JBHYFN010000035.1, read as the reverse complement.
CGGCTGCTTGTCACCGGGGGCGGGCGTCACAACCGGACCATGATGGCGATGATCGCGGCGGCCGTGGATTGCCCGGTCGAGCCGGTCGAGGCGGCGGGGCTGGATGGCGACATGCTCGAGGCGCAGGCCTTTGCCCATCTGGCGGTGCGCGTGGCGCGGGGGCTCGCGACCTCCTGCCCCGGCACCACGGGCGTGCGGGCCGCTGTCGGCGGCGGTATCGTCAGCGCCCCGGGGGGCTGAGGGCCGGAGAGGCCCGAATTTGCAAAATTCGGGCGGCGGAATTTGGCCAAATTCCGCCCTGCCCCACCGGACTGGCCCCGGCCTGCCCGAGGGGCTAAGACGGGGGCAGAGGTTGCACAGGACAGCAGGACCGCCCGAATGGCAGAATCGATCCTCTCCCGTTGCGAGGCCCGGGGCCTGCGCATGACCGATCAGCGCCGGATCATCGCGCGCATCCTCGAAGAGGCGCAGGATCACCCCGATGTCGAGGAACTTCACGCCCGCGCCGCTGCCGCAGATGCGCGGATCTCGATCGCCACGGTCTATCGCACCGTCAAGCTGTTCGAGGAATCGGGCATCCTCGACAAGCATGAATTCGGCGACGGGCGCGCCCGCTACGAGGCGGCCGACCGGGAACACCACGATCACCTGATCGACATGCATACGGGCGAGGTGATCGAGTTCATCGACCCCGAGATCGAGGCCCTGCAGGAACGGATCGCCGCGCGGCTGGGCTATCGCCTGATGGACCACCGGCTCGAGCTTTACGGCGTTCCCCTCAGGCCGAAATCCGACACGTGACCACCTCGACGCGCCCCACGGCTGTCGGCGCGGGCGGGCAGGTCGCGCGGGACAATCTGCGCGGCAGCCTGCTGATGGTTCTGGCCATGGCGCTTTTCGCCATCGAGGATGCGATCATCAAGCTGATCGCCGGCACCCTGCCCGTCGGCCAGATCCTGATGTTCCTGGGCGGCGGGGGCGCGCTGGTCTTCGGGGGCGTAGCCCTCTGGCAGGGCGACAGGCTCTGGTCGCGCGACCTGTGGCATCGCGGCGTGCTGATCCGCAATCTGGGCGAGGTGGTGGGCACGCTCGGCTTTGTCACCGCGATTGCGCTCACGCCCCTGTCCAGCGCCTCGGCGATCCTGCAGGCGATGCCTCTGGCCGTGACGCTCGGGGCGGCGCTGTTTCTGGGGGAAAGGGTCGGCTGGCGGCGCTGGACGGCCATTGCCGTTGGGTTCTGCGGGGTGCTTCTGGTGATCCGGCCCGGCACGGCAGCCTTCGAGCCCCTGTCGCTTTTCGCCGTGGTGGGGGTGATCGGCCTTGCGACGCGGGATCTGGGCACCCGGATGGTGCCCGCGCGAATCAGTTCGATGCAGCTTTCGGCCTATGCGCTGGTGCTGCTGGTGCCGGCCGGGGCCGCGATGATGCTGGTTGCGGGCGACGGCTGGGTGCGGCCCGAGGGGCCGGTCCTGATGGGCCTGGTCCTTGCCATGGGGATCGGCGGGATTTCGTATGCCGTGCTGGTCGCCGCCACGCGCCTGGGCGAGGTCGGAGCGATCGCCCCCTTCCGCTACACCCGCATCGTCTTTGCCCTGATCCTCGGCATCGCCGTCTTCGGTGAACGCCCCGACCTGATGACGCTACTGGGGGCTGCGGTGATCGCGGGATCGGGCCTTTTCACCTTCTGGCGCGAACAGAGACTGCGCCGCGCCGCTTTCCCTGAGGCCTCCGCCGGGCTATAGCGGCGCCAGAGACCGCCACATACCCGGAAGGACCGACCATGAGCACGATCATCGACATCCACGCCCGCGAGATCCTCGACAGCCGCGGCAATCCGACCGTCGAGGTCGATGTCACGCTCGAAGACGGGACGATGGGCCGTGCCGCGGTGCCCTCGGGCGCCTCGACCGGGGCCTTCGAGGCGGTGGAGCGGCGCGACGGCGACAAGGCGCGCTACATGGGCAAGGGCGTGCTCGAGGCGGTGGCGGCCGTCAATGGCGAGATCGCCGAGGCGCTGATCGGGATGGATGCGACCGAGCAGGTCGATCTTGACCAGATGATGATCGAGATGGACGGGACCGAGAACAAGGGCCGCCTTGGCGCCAATGCCATCCTTGGCGTCAGCCTTGCCATGGCCAAGGCCGCGGCTGACTACACCGGCCAGCCGCTTTATCGCTATGTCGGCGGCACTTCGGCCCGCGTCCTGCCGGTGCCGATGATGAACATCATCAACGGCGGCGAACATGCCGACAATCCGATCGACATCCAGGAATTCATGATCATGCCCGTCTCGGCCGAGACGATGCGCGATGCGGTGCGGATGGGGGCCGAGATCTTTCACACGCTGAAGAAGGAGCTGAGTGCGGCGGGCCTTGCCACCGGCATCGGCGACGAGGGCGGCTTTGCCCCCAATATCTCGAGCACGCGCGAGGCGCTGGATTTCGTGCTGCGCTCGGTCGAGAAGGCGGGCTACAGGCCGGGCGAGGATATCGTGCTGGCGCTCGATTGTGCCGCGACCGAGTATTTCCGGGACGGCCGCTACGAGATGACGGGCGAGGGGCTGTCGCTGACGGCGGACGAGAATGTCGCCTATCTTGCGTCGCTGGTGGCCGATTACCCGATCTTCTCGGTCGAGGACGGCATGGCCGAGGATGACTGGGACGGCTGGAAGAAACTGACCGAGGTTCTGGGCGACAAGGTGCAACTGGTGGGCGACGACCTCTTCGTCACCAACCCGGTGCGGCTGGCCGACGGGATCGCGACGGGCACGGCCAATTCGCTTCTGGTCAAGGTCAACCAGATCGGCACGCTGACCGAAACGCTGCAGGCCGTCGATATGGCGCATCGCGCGCGCTACACCTGCGTGATGAGCCATCGCTCGGGCGAGACCGAGGATGCCACGATCGCCGATCTGGCGGTGGCGACGAATTGCGGGCAGATCAAGACCGGATCGCTGTCGCGCTCGGACCGGCTGGCGAAATACAACCAGCTGATCCGGATCGAGGAGATGCTGGGCTCTGCCGCCAGCTATGCCGGCCGTTCGATCCTGCGCGGTTAGGGCCGGAGCCGGATTTCGAAACGAAATCCGCGGCGATTTCCGGTTCGGAAATCGGCTTCGGGGGCGGCCGGCGCGCCGAGGACGGCATCGGCGGAACCGCCCCGTCCGGTAGCTTGACCAGAGCGGCCCCGACGAGGATCGGATGCTCTCTTCCCGCAGGCTGCGGCAAGGCCGCTTCCGCCGTAACGGGCCTTGCGCTATCACGGGCCGGATCAGAAAGAGGCGCGCCATGACACCGACCGAGGCCGACAGGATCATCGAGGCGCTGGCGCTGGCCCCCCATCCCGAGGGCGGCTGGTATCGGCAGACCTGGATCGGGCCAGAGACGGTGACAGAGTCTCGCGCGAGCGGGACGGCGATCCTCTTCCTGCTGAAAGCCGGCGAGCGCAGTCACTGGCACCGCGTCGATGCCGACGAGATCTGGCTCTGGCATGCCGGCGCCCCCCTGATCCTGTCGTTTGGCGCAGAGACCGCGCAGGACCGGGTGCTGGGCCCCGATGTGCTGGGCCAGCACGGCCCCGCCCAGTCACCCCAGATCGTCGTGCCGGCCGGCCAGTGGCAGGCGGCGACCTCGACCGGAGACTGGACGCTTGTCAGTTGCACCGTCAGCCCGGGCTTCCGGTTCGAGGGTTTCGACCTTGCCCCGCCGGAGTTCGACCTGCCACGCACCGATGGCAGGGGCCAGCCGCATGGATGACGCCGCCTCAAGCCCCGCGTCCGTGGGCGCAGAGGCACGGCTGGACGCACGGGGCCTTTTGTGCCCGCTTCCTGTGCTCAAGGCCCGCAAGACGCTGTCCACCCTGCCGACGGGTGCGCTGCTCGAGGTTCTGGCCGATGATGCCATCGCCCGGATCGACCTGCCCCATTTCTGCGCCGAGGCGGGCCACAGTCATCTGAGCGTCACGGAGAGCGAAGATGCAACCGGCCGCTGGCAGGTTCACCTGATCCGGAAAGGGCCGGTGGAGCCGGACTCAGCGCGAGAAACCAGCGCCGGATGATCGGGCGCCCGCAGGCGCGGCTTGATGCCCGGTCTGACAGCGCGCGAGGGATGGCCCCCGCGCGCTGAGGCGATCTATCGGCCGATCGACCACCACCCCTTGCGGCGCGGCTTGTCGGCGGCAGGCTCTGCCGCTGCCGGCGCTTCGGGGGCAGGCTCTTCGGTAGCATCGGCGGGTGCGGCCGCCTCTGGCTGCTGCAGGACGACCGGAGCCGCATCCTGCCCGTTCGCCCCGGCCACCGCTGTTTCCGCAGCCGTCTCGGCCACCACCTCGGGGGACGCTTCCGCCTCTGCCTCGGGTGCCGGGTCGGCCGGCGCTTCGGCGGCAGGTGCGGCGGCCTTGGGCTTGCGGCTGCGCCGGGCCGCGGGCTTGGCGGCGGGTGGCGGAGCCTCCTCGGTCGCTTCAACCGCGGTCTCGGCCTCTTGCGCCGCTACGCCATCCCCTTCCGCAGCAGCCTCGGCTGCCGGTTCGGGGGCTGGCGTCTTGCGGCTGCGCGACCGCTTCGGCTTGGGCGCGGGGGTCTCTTCCGCCACGGCTTCGGCGGCAGGC